>NZ_JBFBFF010000007.1:0-358914 GCF_040684035.1 Streptomyces sp. NPDC093018 | reverse complement strand
GCGCTGGCCGTGTACGCCGACACCCGCCGGCTGCTCGCCGAGGAGCTGGGCGTCGACCCGCGCTCCGGGCTGCGCGAGCTCCAGCAGCGCATCCTGCGCGCGGATCCGGCGCTGCACGAGCCCGCCGCGCCCCGACCCGCGGAGCACGTCGAGGTCCGGGTGCGGCCGGCGCAACTGCCGGTGTGCGTGGCGGACTTCACCGGCCGTACGGAGGTCACGGCACGGCTGGTGGGCCTGCTGTCCGCGGCGGGGCGTACGGATGTGCCGGTGGCGGCGCTCTGGGGTACCGGCGGGGTGGGCAAGTCGGCTCTGGCGGTGCGGGTCGGGCAGGCAGTGCGGCGGTTCTTCCCCGACGGGCAGCTCTACGTCGATCTGCGGCAGAAGGAGCCGGCCGGCGCGCTCGGGACGGCGCTGCGGGCGCTGGGGGTCGCCGGGCGTGACGTCCCGGACGGGCTCGCGGAGCGGTCGGCGCTGTACCGGTCGGTGCTGGACGGGCGCCGGGTGCTGGTGGTGGCGGACCATGCGCGTGACGCCGCGCAGGTGCGGTGGCTGCTGCCCGCTTCCGCGGGGTGCGGGGTGCTGGTGACGTCGCGGCGCCGGATGCTCGACCTGGCCGGTGCGCGGCTGGTGGAACTCGACGCGATGTCGCCCCGGGAGGCGCTCGCGCTGTTCACGCGCATCGTGGGTGAGCGGCGGGTGGCGGCCGAGCGTGCGGCGGCCCGGTATGTGGTGGCGGCGTGCGGTTTCCTGCCGCTGGCGGTGCGGGCGGCGGCCTGCCGACTGGCCGCGCGGCCGGCCTGGACCGTCGCGATGCTGGCCGGGCGGCTCGCGGACGAGTCGGGCAGGCTGGCCGAGCTGGAGGCGGGCGATCTGGCCGTACGGCCCGTCCTCGAGCACTGCTACACCGCTCTGGACGGCGAACAGGCGCGGGCGTTGCGGGTGTTGAGCGTCTCGGCAGACCCGTTTCTGTCCGTGTCCGCGGCGGCGGGACTTCTCGGCTGCGGACCGCAGCGGGCGGAGGACGCGCTGGAGGACCTGGTCGATGCCGGGCTGCTGATACCGATGGGTCCCGCGCACTACCAGGTGCACGTACTCGCCCGGCTGTTCGCGCTGTCCCTGCCCGCACCGTAAACCGCCGCCGGGCCGCGCCGTGAGGCGCCGCCGGGCCGGGCATGAGCGGGGGCCCGGGGGCGGTCACGGAGGCAGGGGCCCGGGGGCGGGGTGACGGGGGCGGGGTGACGGGGGCGGGGTGACGGGGGCGGGGTCACGCGTCGACGGCCACCGAGGCAGGCGAGCCACGCCTCTCCCCGGCCCCGGCCTCGGGCCCTCGGCCTTCCGGCCGCCGCGTTCCCCGGCCCCCGCGTCCCCGGGACCGGCCGCCCCTCTCCCCTCATGGCCCCCTGGTCTCCCGCTCCCGGGGTTCCCGCGCCCTCGCGCCCCGGGGCCCCCGCGCCCGTACTCTCCGGCTCCCCGTCCCCGAAGCGCCACGCGCTCCCTCGGGCCTGGCCGCTCCACCACTCCTCCAAGCCGGCCGCTCCGCCGTCCCCCGAGCCGTCACCCCCAGCACCCTCGGGCCCCTGGCGTCCGCCCTCGCCACCGCGCTCCCCCAACTGCCGCGCCCTCTGGGGCCAGCCGCTCCCCGCCCTGCCGGGCCGCCGCTTCCCGCCCCCCGGGCGGTCGTGGTGGCGGGCGCGGCAGGGCGGCGGGCGCCGCGAGCCGCCGGGGAGGCCGCCGGGGGTGCCGTGGCCGAACGGGGAGGTGCCGTGGCCGGAGGGAGGCGGGGTGCCGTGGCCGGACGAGGGGGCCGTGGCCCGTCGAGGGCGGGGGGTGTGGCCGGACGGGGGCCGTGCCCGTTCCGGGGAGCCGCTTCCTGGAGCCGGGGGTGTCGGTGTGTTCGAAATGGTGTCCTTTGTTGTCTGACGGAACGTCATTGTCCTTACGGGGGCTGTCTGACGTGCCGGAAGAGGCACACGTCACAGCACGCCGGCGGGCGTTGCCGTGTGTGTTCGTTCGTTGCTAGCTTCACTGCGCAAGTGAGTTGGAATTCCAAACTGAGAGGGGACGAACATGAGCCTCCCTGACGGCCGGACCGCCGATACCCCCGGTCCCGCAGAGGAACGACCGCGGCTCGGGGTGGTCTTCACGGTGATCGCCGCCGGGGTGGCGATGGCCAACCTGGACGTGTTCATCGTCAATGTGGCGCTGCCGGATATCGGGCACCAGTTCTCGGGGACGTCGCTGGCGTCCCTGTCGTGGGTGCTGAACGCGTACGCGGTGGTGTTCGCGGCGCTGCTGGTGCCGGCGGGCAATTTCGCGGACCGGGTCAATCCGCGGATCGCCTATCTGTCGGGCATCGCGCTGTTCACGCTCTCCTCGGTGCTGTGCGCGCTGGCGCCGGGGATCTGGTTCCTGGTCGGGGCGCGGGTGCTGCAGGCGGTCGGCGCGGCGATGCTGATCCCCTCCTCGCTCGGTCTGCTGCTGGCGACCGCGCCGCCCGAGAAGCGGCTCGCGTCGGTGCGCGGGTGGACGGCGATCAGCGGTGTGGCCAGTGCGCTGGGTCCGGTGCTGGGCGGGCTGCTGACCGATCTGAGCTGGCACTGGGTGTTTTTGGTGAACGTGCCGATCGGGGTGGCCGCGCTGCTGGGCGGTCTGCGGGTGCTGCCGCGTGTCGCCTCGCGGGACCTGCCGCGGGCGGACGTGCTGGGTGCCGCGGTGCTGACCGCGTCCATCGCCCTGGTCGCGCTCGGCCTGGTCAGGGGCGACGACTGGGGCTGGGCATCGGAGAAGTTCCTCGGCGTCCTCGTGCTCGGGGTGCTGGGGCTCATCTGGTTCACGGTGCGCTCAGCCCGCCATGCCTCGCCGGTGCTGCCGCTGCCGCTGTTCAGGTTCCGCGGTTTCAGCCCGTCCTCGTTCTCCAACGTGCTGTTCGCCGTGGCCTTCGCGGCGATGCTGCTGTCGACCGTGCTGTGGTGCCAGGACGTGTGGCACTGGTCGGCGGTGCGGACCGGGCTCGCGATCTTCCCCGGGACCCTGCTGCCGCCCGCGCTGGCCATGAGCATCGGGCCGGTCATCCACCGCTTCGGCTCCAGCGTGGTCGCCTTCACCGGGTGCGTCGTCTTCGGCGCGGGCATCGCCTGGTGGCTGGTCCTGCTGGGGCCGGACGCCGGCTACGCGGGCGGGATGCTGCCCGGCATGCTGCTCACCGGCATCGGCGTCGGCCTGACCCTGCCCACGCTGATCAGCGCCGGTGTCTCCGGCCTGCCGCCGCAGAGCCTCTCCACCGGTTCCGGTGTCATCACCATGGCCCGCCAGGCCGGCACCGTCCTCGGCATCTCGCTGCTGGTGGCCACCATGGGCTCCGGCGCCGTCCACCGGGTGGACTCCTTCGACCGGGGCTGGGAGATGACACTGGCGGCCACCGCGGCCGCCGCGGTCGCCTGCCTCTTCGTCGGCAGCGTCGGCAAGACCCCCCGCACCGCCGGACCCGCCCGGCCCGCGAAGGCCGCCCAGACCCCCGAGGGCGCCGGCGGGGCGTGAGCGGCACGCCGCCACCATCCCCCGGCCGCCCGCAAGAACAGGGGGGACAGGGGGGATGGTGACGGCTGGGGAGTGGTGACAGCGAGGGGATGGTGACGGCGGGGGGCGGCGGGGGGGGGACGGCGGCCCGCCATCCCGGACCCGGACTCCCCCGCCCGGGACCCAGACTCCCCACCCCCACCCCGGGCCCGGACCCCACCCCACCCCGGGCCCGGACCCCGCCGCCCCCGGACCCGGACCCGGGCGGGGCCCGGCTCCGACGGCCGGTCAGATCAGAAGATCTGACCGGCCGTCAGTTATTTCCGGGAACCGCGGCACCGAATTCCGGTTTTGCGCGGCGCGTTCGGCGCATGGAGAGGACGGGGATTCACGGCCGTCACATCCGTTCGACACATGGAGACATCACGGAGGCATGACGTACGCCACACCGGTAATGCCGGAACGGATCACTGACAACGGTGTCTTTGCTTCCGCGGAGGCGGACCGCCGTATTCCGTCCGCGTGTTCACGGCCCCGCACAGCGGTTTCATGCCCTCGATACACATTCCCGGCGGACGCGACCTTACCGGCGCGTAACTCTTGCGTATCCGCTGATCGCGGGGATTGCCCGGGGGCGACGAAGATTGTTATTGTCGCTCGAACAATCGAGTTGGACATTCCAACTCGACCGCGTACGACGAGTACAGAGAGCCCCTTGAGTTCGGGCTCTGCACCATTGCACCGCGAACCACGCGTCCGGCCGGATCATCTGCCTCGGACACGCTGATGCACCGCGCACCACCGGTAATTACCGAACTCGCCCTGTACCGCCCGCAAGGACACCACCCCCGTACCGCACGCACCGCATGCCCGGCTGCCGTCGAATACCCGGAGTGAGAGTGAGTCCCACCGAAACCCTGGCGGACCCGATCGACGTGATGGGCCGTCTGCTGTCCTTCGAGGGCAAACAGGACCCCTACCCGCTGTACGAGCAGATGCGGGCCCACGGACCGGTCGTCGACGTGGGCGGAGCCCACCTCTTCGTCACCGGCCACGCCGAATGCGCGCGGGCACTGCGCGACGCGGACCTGCTGTCGACCGACGCCGCCGTGCAGGACGCGCGGCTGCCCGGCTGGCGCGAACACGCCTCCTGGTCCTGGCTGACGAAGAACATGCTGTTCGCCAACGACCCGGCCCACGAGCGCTACCGGCGGTTCTTCTCCAGCGCCTTCTCCGCGCGCAGCGTTAAGGCCTGGCGGCCCCTGGTCGAGCGCCGGGCCGCGCATGCCGTCGAACGCGTCGCCCGCCTCGCCGCCGGCGGGGAAGCCGTCGACCTGGTCGCGGAGTTCTCCTTCCCCATGGCCGCCGGCGTCATCGGGGAACTGCTCGGCATCCCCGACGAGGACCACGACGGCTTCCGCGCGGACGTCGGCGACATCACGCTGACCCTGGAACCGATCCGCGACATGGGCCAGCTCACCGCCGGGGACGCGGCGATGGAACGCCTCGCCGTCTACTTCCACGACCTGGTCGCCCGCCGCCGCGCCCACCCCGCCGCCGACCTGACCAGCTCCTTCACCGCGGCCCGCGACGCGGGCGGCGAACTGAGCGAGACCGAACTGGTCGCCAACCTCATGCTGCTCCTGGTCGCCGCGACCGAGGCACCCCAGGACCTGCTCAGCAACATGGTCCGCCTCGCCCTCACCCACCCCGCCCAGGCCGAACGGCTGCGCACCGAACCCGGGTCCGCGGCCGGCTTCACCGACGAGACCCTGCGCTTCGAGCCCGCCGCCCAGATCCTGAACCGCGTCGCCTCACGCGACCTGGACTTCTTCGGCGTCAAAGTCGCCCGGGGCGTGCCGCTGACCCTGCTCATCGCCGCCGGCAACCGCGACCCGCGCCGCTTCACGAACCCGGACGTCTTCGACCCCGCCCGCCGCGACAACAGCCCGCTCACCTTCAGCGGCGGCGCCCACTTCTGCCTGGGCGCGGCCCTGGCCCGGATGTCCGCGGAGACGTCCGTACCGCTGCTGCTGCGCCGGCTGCCCGGACTGCGGCTCACCGGCGAGGCCACGTTCCGCGACCAGATCGTCCAGCGCGGCCACGGCCGCCTCCCGGTCACCGCCGGCTGACCACCACCCCACCCCCACAAGCCCCCAAAAGCCACAGAAGCCCCGGCGGTTCTCGGGGGCGGTCCCCGAGGGAGCGTCCCCTGAGGGGTCCCCGAGGCGGTTCCCCGGGCCCCCGGCAGTTCCCCGGGCCTCCGGCGGTTCCCCGGGCCTCCGGCGGTTCCCCGGGCCTCCGGCGGTTCCCCCGGGGGCACCCCCTCTCGGGGGCGGGCCCCCGGGGGGCCCGCGCCGCCCGCACCGTCCGCGCCACCCGCACCACAGCAACGAGGGAGAGCACACTGATGGGCACGAACGTACCGTCCGACGAGGAACTCGCCGCGTCCCTCGAGGGCGGCTTCACCAGCGAGTACGCCGACGTCAACGGGGTGCGGCTGCACTACGTGAGCGGCGGGCAGGGCGAACCGCTGTTCCTGCTGCCGGGCTGGCCGGAGACCTGGTGGGAGTACCGCAAGGTGATGCCCGTCCTCGCCGAGCGCTTCCGGGTCGTCGCGGTCGACATCCGCGGCATGGGCGGCTCCAGCCGCCCCGGCACCGGCTACGAGAAGAAGAGCATGGCCGCCGACATCCGCGCCCTGGCCGAGCACCTCGGGCACGAGCGGATCAACATCGCCGGACACGGCATCGGCGCCATGGTCGCCTTCGCCTACGCCGCCAACCACGAAGCGGCCACCCGCCGCCTCGCGATCATCAACACCACGCACATCGACGACAGCTACCAGAACTTCCGGCTGATGCCGAAGCCCGAGGACACGCCCCCGCACCGCTGGTGGCTCGCCTTCAACATCGTGCCCGGCTTCCCCGAGCAGGCACTCGCCGGCCGCTACCGCCTCATGGTCGACTACATGCTCGGCCTGAGCCTGGTCAACCCCGACGCCGTCCTGCCCGCCGACCGGGAGGTCTACGCACAGCGCTACGACACACCGGAGGCGATCCGCGCCAGCCAGGGCTGGTTCCAGGCCTACCAGCAGGACATCGACGACTTCCACGGCTACGGCACCCTGTCCGTGCCCGTCCTCGGCCTCGCCTACGGCGGGTTCTACGACTACATGAACCGCGTCCTGCCCGCCTGCGGCAGCGACGTACGCGTCGTCGAGGTCAAGAACACCCGCAACTACATGGTCGAGGAACAGCCCGAGACCGTCGCGGCCGAACTGACCGCCTTCTTCGGCTGACCCCCACCCCGGCCCGGGCAGGCTCCTGTACAGCCCGCCCGGCCCCGGCCCCCGCACCACCCCCGCCCCCTTCGGCAGACGGCGGGCGGCCGTGCGGCACCCCCCCCCCTCTTTTTCCACACACTCGGACGGGACGCTGTCTTCGCATGCTGAACACTGACGGGGCGACACCGGGAGCCCTCCTGAGAAAACCGGTGAACGGGTGGCTGCAGGCGGACGCACACCTGCGCGGCTTCGGCGGATTCCACGGCGGCCTCGCCCTCGCCCTGCTCACCTCCGCGATGCGCGAACACGCCCCCGGACTCGAACTGCAGAGCGTCACCGGCCGGTTCGACCGGCCCGTCGACCCCGGCTTCACCGTGGACAGCGCCCTGGTACGGGCCGGACGCACCCTGAGCGTGGTCCGCGCCCGGGCACAGAACGAGAAGGGCACCGCGATCGAGGCGAGCGCGGTGTTCGCCCGCCGCGGCGAGGACACCTGGCAGCCCCTCACCCCCCAGGCCCCCACCGCACCGGGCCCCGCCGAGTGCGAAGTGTTCGCCATCCCCGCGGAGTTCGTACCCATCGCCACCAGCATGGAGATCCGCCCCGTCGGCACCGCCCGCCCCTACGCCGGCGGCCCGCACCCCGAACTCCTCGCCTGGGTACGGCTGACCGAGGACGACGAAGCCCCCGACCTGCTGCGCCTCGTCCTGCTGATGGACGCCCTCGCCCCCTCCTACGCAGCGATCCTGTCCACCCTCGCCGTCGTACCCACCGTCGAACTGACCGTACGCCCCGCCCCGGGACTGGCCACCGCCGCCTCCCCCTGGATCCTGCTGCGGGCCACCACCCGCACCGCCGGACCCGACGGCTGGATCGACGAACAGATCGACGCCTGGACAACCGACGGCACCCACCTGGGCAGCGCCCAGCAACTCCGGGTCGCCCGCACCATCTGACACCCCCCACCCCCACCCCCACCCGCACCCAGGCACCACGGGCCCCCACACCCACACGCCACACGCCACGGGCACCGGCGTCACGAGCCCCGTCACGGGCCCACACGTCACGGCCCCCGGCGTCAGAGCCCCCTACCGCGGACCCGCGCGCCACGGGCCGTGCACCCGGGAGCCCTCGCGTTCCCCCGGCCTCACGGCCTCACAACCTCGGGCCTCACGGCCTCGGGACCTCGGGCCCCGCGGTCTCGGGCCCCGCGGCCCCGGGCCTCACGGTCTCGGGGCTCACGGTCTCGAAGGCTCGGGGCCTCGGGCTCAGGGCCTGGAGACTCAGGGGCTGGGGGGGCTTGGGGGTTGGGGGTTGGGGTTGGGGTTTCGCCCGCAGATCACGCACGTGTCCCACACGCAGACCGACCCGGAAGGCCGTATTCCTGTGAGTCCGCTGCCACCGTCCGACCACACCTCGCTGGTCCACGTCCTCGAACACCGCGCGACCCGGACACCCGACCGGCTCGCGTTCCGCTTCCTGCCCGACGGGACCGGCGACCACCCGATCGACTGGACCTACCGCGAACTCGCCGACCGCGCCGGCGCGGTCGCCGCCCACCTCAGCGAACGCGGCCTCACCCAGGGCCACGTCGTCCTCGCCCTGGACCCCGGACTCGACTACGTCGCCGGACTCTTCGGCATCATGCAGGCCGGCTGCACCGCCGTACCCTGCTTCCCGCCGTTCGGACGACGCGCCACCGCCCGCTTCCTGTCCGTCCTCGACGACTGCAACCCACGCGCCGTCCTGACCGACCCCCGCTTCGCCGGACAGGTCGAGCAGTTCCACCAGCAGCTCACCCCCACGACCGGACACCCCCAGTGGATCTTCCCCGAACCGGACTTCTACCAGCCCTCGGGCAACGGCGAGATACCGCTGCGGGTGGTGGAGCCGGCGCTGATCCAGTACAGCTCGGGATCGACCGGCGACCCCAAGGGCATCGTCCTGACCCACGAGAACCTGCTCAGCAACTGCCGGGTCCTGGACACCCACATGGGCTACGAGGAGGACCGCGTCGGCTGCTCCTGGCTGCCCCCCTACCACGACATGGGCCTGATGGGCACCATCATGCTCGCCCTGCACGGCGGCTGGCCCCTGGTCATGCTCTCCCCCATCCACTTCGTGCAGGACCCCTACCGCTGGCTCAAAGCCATCACCGACCACAAGGTCACCATCTCCGTCGGCCCGAACTTCGCGTTCGACCTGTGCGCCCAGAACATCACCGACGAAGAACTCACCACCCTCGACCTCAGCCGCCTGCGCCAGGTGTTCTGCGGCAGCGAACCCGTCTCCGGCAACACCATGGAACGCTTCGAGGAACGCTTCGCCCCCGTCGGCTTCGACGCGGGCAGCCTCATCCCCTGCTACGGACTCGCCGAAGCCACCCTCTTCGTCTCCGGCAAACCCGAAGCCGCCGACACCATCCGCACCGAACAACTCGACAAGAACGCCCTCGAACAAGGCCACGCCCGTCGCACCGACAACAGCGACGGTGGCGGCGAGGGTGCGGTGGACGCCGGCACGGTGAAGGTCGTCAGCTGCGGAATCGTCGCCGACGGCCACGAGGTCCTCATCGTCGACCCCCACACCCTCACCCCCCTCACCGACGGCGAGACCGGCGAGATCTGGGTCCACGGCACCAGCGTCGCCGCCGGCTACCTCGGACGCCCCGAACTGACCGCCCGCACCTTCGGCGCCCGCCCCGCCCATGCCGCCGACGACAGCCGCACCTACCTGCGCACCGGAGACCTCGGCTTCCTCCTCGACGGGGAACTCTTCGTCACCGGACGCCTCAAGGACCTCATCGTCATCAGCGGCCGCAACCTCCACCCCCAGGACATCGAACACTCCGTCCTGCGCGCCCACCACGACCTGCGCCGCATCGCCGCGTTCGCCCTGCCCAACGCCATACGCGACGAGGAAGAAGTCGTCCTCGTCGCCGAATTCCGCGGCACCGCCAAAGAATTCGCCGCCCAGGAGAAAGAGATTCTGGAACGGGTCACCGCCGCGGTCACCGAGGACCACGGCGTACGCCCCGGCCGCATCCACATCGGACCCCCCGGATGCGTCCTGATGACCACCAGCGGCAAAGTCCGCCGCCGCGACACCCGCAAGGCCTACCTCGACGGCACCCTCAAAACCTTCCCCGCACCCGCAGACACCGCGACGGCCGCAGCCCCGGCGGGGGTGTCATGAGCAGCGCCCGCACCGGGGCCGGCCAGGCACCGCCCCGCACCACCGCGGCCCCCGCCCAGATCGACCGGCAAGCCCGCAGACTCGCCTGGGTCACCGTCGGCGTCCCCACCCTCGGCACCGCCGCCGCGATCGTCTTCGCCGCACACTACGGCTTCACCTGGACCGACGCCCTGCTGCTGGCCGTGATGTACGCGATCACCTCACTGGGCGTGGAGGGCGGCTTCCACCGCTTCTTCTCCCACCGCTCCTTCACCGCCGGCCCCGTCGTCACCACCCTGTGGGGCATCGCCGGAAGCATGGCCGCACAAGGCCCCGTCGTGTTCTGGGTCGCCATCCACCGCCAGCACCACGCCTTCACCGACCGCGACGGCGACCCCCACTCCCCCCGCCCGCTCGGGCCCGGCACAGCGGGACGACTGCGCGGATTCTGGCACGGACACGTCGGCTGGCTCTTCACCGTCCAACGCCAGGACTGGGCCCGCCGCGCCCCCGACATGGTCCGCGACCGCCTCGTCATGCGCCTCAACCAGTACTACTTCGCCTGGGTACTGGCCGGCCTCGCCCTGCCCGCACTCGCCGGGTGGCTGCTGTCCGGAGGGACAGCACGCGGCGCGGTGGGCGGACTGCTGTGGGGCGGACTGGCCCGCATCTTCCTCCTCGACCACGTCACCTGGGCCGTCAACTCCATCGGCCACACCATCGGCCACCGCCCCTACCCCACCCGTGACACCAGCCGCAACGTCGCACCCCTCGCGGCGATCTCGGTCGGCGGCTCCTGGCACAACAACCACCACGCCCGCCCCTCCCTCGCCCACAACCGCCACAACCTCCTCCAGATCGACCCCACCGGAGCCGTCATCCGAGCCCTCGACGCCATCGGACTCGTCCACGACGCCCGCTACCCCGAACGCATGCGCCACCACACCACCACCAGACACCGAACCCCACACCCACCAGACAACCCACCCGACCCGCACGCACCCGCACCGGACCCCACCACGCGCACACCGGAGCAGTCCGTGCCCGCACCGGATCACACGGTGCGCGCCCCGGAGCACATCTCGCACCGAGAGGAAGGGAGTTGACGATGTCCGCGACCGCGGCCGCGAACGCCGTCGTCAGGCTCGATCCCGTCAGCCTGCGGATCAAACGGTTCTCCGCCCTGACCACCATGACCCTGCCGCTGATCGGAACCGCGGCCGCCGCATACCTGCTGTGGAGCGGCCACTACACCGCGACCGACCTGTGGCTCTTCGCCGCCATGTACTTCGTCCACATGTTCGGCATCACCGTGGGATTCCACCGCTACCTCGCCCACAAAGCCTTCAAGACCTCACCCGTCTTCGAAGCCGTCATGATGATCACCGGATCCATGGGCGCCCAGGGCCCCCTCATGTTCTGGGTCATCACCCACCGCCGCCACCACCGCTTCAGCGACCAGGAAGGCGACCCCCACTCCCCCAACCTCCACGGCTGGGCCCTCAAAGCCCGCATACGCGGCCTGTGGTACGCCCACATGCCCTGGATGCTCAGCCCCGAAGCCAGCAAAGTCACCGTGTTCGGACCCGACGTCCTGCGCAGCCGGCGCCTGATGTACTTCAACCGCACCTACCCCCAATGGGTGCTGCTGGGCCTGGTGCTGCCGGCCGTGATCGACTTCGCGGTCGTACGGACCCCGATGGCGCTGCTCGGCGGTCTCGTCTTCGGCGGTCTGGCGCGGATCTTCGTCGCCAACCAGGCGGCCTGGTGCGTCGGCTCGGTCTGCCACGCCTTCGGTGGGCGGCCCTTCAACAACGACGACCACAGCGCCAACAACTGGCCCGTCGCCCTGTTCACCTTCGGCGAAGGACTCCAGAACAACCACCACGCCTTCCCCGGCTCCTACCGCCACGGCGTCACCTGGTGGGAACCCGACCTCAGCGGCTGGCTCCTCATGGCCCTCGGCCGCCTCCGCATCGTATGGAACCTCCGCGAACCCGACAAAACCACCATCACCCAGCGCAGGCAAGAAGCCAAAACCACCACCTGACACCCCACCGGGCCACACACCCCCACCACCCGCACCACCTGCACACGACACCGCAAGCACAACGCACCACCCGGCACAGGCGATACAAGGCCCCACCCGGCACAAGGCCAGTACGAGGCAGTACGACGAGGAAAGGCACACCATGTTCAACCGCAAGAAGGTCCAGCGTCCCCAGGGGCCCCTCACCGAGCAGGCCCTGCGCCAGTGGCTGGTGGACTACCTGGTCGTCCACGTCGAGATACCCCGCGAGGACATCGACACCGCCAAGACCTTCGAGGCCTACGGCCTCGACTCCCGCGTGGCCGTCCAGGTCTCCGGCGCCCTGGAGAAAGTCATCGAACGCCGCCTCTCCCCCGGCCTCCTGTACGAATACCAGTCCATCGACGCACTCACCGCCCACCTCACCGCCGAACTCAAGCTCTGACGCCGAAAGGACACCGACCACCATGGGGGCATTCGACTTCCCTTCGGCACCGGAGGAGAACTTCCGGGCCTTTATGCGCCAGGCCGAACAACTCGAAGGCGAACGCCTGGCCGGCGCCATACCCAAGGAATACTTCGAACCCCGCGTCGGCCGCGGACTGACCGGATTCGCCGTCAGCTGGCTGCTGTACGCGGGCGCGATCGTGGGCGTGGCGTACGCGCCGAGCCCGCTGCTGTGGATCCCGCTGTGGATCGTGGCCGGACTCGGCGGCTGGGGGCTGCACTGCATCGCCCACGACTGCGGACACGGCTCGTTCTCGCGTTCACGCAGGTTCAACCACGCGATCGGGCACATCTCCCTGCTGCCGCTGCTCTACCCCTTCCACGCCTGGCGGCACGTCCACAACATGCACCACTCCAGCACCAACCATCTGGAGTTCGACACCGACTGGCGCCCCGTACCCGCCGGCATGTTCCAGCGCATGTCCCTGTGGGACAAAACCGTCTACGTCTCCACGCGTACGTGGGCGTTCTGGGGCGGCACCATCAACTACTGGGCCGAGTCGGCGCTGCGTCCGGGGTTCTTCCCGAAGGCGGGCCAGCGGCGCGAGGTGCGGCGCTCGATGCTGTTCGTCGCCGCGGTGGCCCTGCCCTACGCGGCCGTGCTGGTGTACTTCACCGGGTTCACCGGACTGCTGATCTACCTCGTCGCCCCCTGGATCGCCACCCACGCCTGGTTCAGCGCCACCACCCTCATGCACCACAGCGCCAGCGACATCCCCTACCTCACCGCCGAACACTGGACCCGCAACGCCAGCCGCCTCCTCGTCACCACCGACTACGTCTACCCCCGCTGGCTCCTCTTCCTCACCCACAACATCTCCATCCACACCGCCCACCACGTCGCCCCCGTCATCCCCTACTACAACCTGCCCAAAGCCCAGGCCACACTCAAAGCCCGCTACCCCGGCATGGTCCGCGAACGGCGCTTCTCCTTCCACCAGATGTGGGACATCGTCCGCCACCTCCACTTCTACGACACCGAAACCGGCTTCTACGCCGACCTCGCCCACAACAAAATCCAACCCACCCCCACCCCCACCGCCCCCGTCGAGGGCGCCCAGTGACCAGCCCACGACTGCGCCGACACGCGCACACCGCCCTGAGCGCCCTCGCGCCCGGGGCGGCCGCACGCTGGGCCACCAGCATCTTCAGCAGCACCCGCACCTACGGCCTGCACCCCGACAACACCCTCCCCCTCGGCGCGACCCCGTTCACCGTCCACGGCAACAAAGACGTCACCGACGGCTTCCTCTGGAACGAAAACGGCCACGGCAGCGCCCTCCTCGTCCACGGCTGGGCCGCCAACAGCAGCAGCATGCACTCCCTCGTCCCCCCACTACGCAACCAAGGCCTACGCGTCGCCGCCTTCGACGCACCCGCACACGGCGCCCGCACAGGCAACCAGGCCACCATGACCCAGTACACGCAGGCCATCGGCGCAGTCCTGGACACCCTGGGCGACGTAAAAGTCGTCGTAGCCCACTCACTCGGATCCATCGCCGCCATCACCGCCATCGCGGAACACACCGGCCGCACACCCGAATGCGCCGTCCTCATCGCACCACCCGCCAGCCTCAGCAACGTACTCGAACGCTGGGACGGAGCCGGACTCCACCTCACCCCACCACTCCTGGAAGGCATCTACGGGGAACTGCACCGCCGCAACGGAGTACCCGTCAGCCACTGGGACCTCACCACCCGCGCAGCCGCACTCGACATCCCGACACTGGTCCTCCACGACCCCCACGACCCCCTCGTCCCCTACACCGACGCCCGCACCGTCACGGCCGGCCTGAACAACGCCCACCTCACCGACACCCACGGCGGACACACAGGCATCCTCATACACCCCACCACCACCACCCACCTCACCCACCACACCACCCAACACCTCACCACCCCACACCTGGCCACCCCCACCACCCCACACCTGGCCACCCCCAGCGGCCCGCACCCGCACCACGAAGGAACCCCATGAACAACACCCCCGGAACACGAACCTGGATGTGCCTCCTATGCGGCTGGGTCTACTACGAAACCCTCGGCCTCCCCGACGAAGGCATCCCACCCGGCACCCCCTGGGAAAACATCCCCACCACCTGGCAATGCCCCACCTGCGGCGCCACCAAAGAAGACTTCACCATGGAACAACTCTGAAACACCCACACACCCCACACCACAACAAACCAACCACCCACTGACACCTGGCTATTGGCTCAAAGGTTTCGCTCCGCACGAAACCCGTCGTTAACACTAATTTACCTGTCAGAAACACCACACCGGCGAGCCTCGATTCTGCGTGGGTCAACTGCATGTACAGGGCAGTAATCACCCTGGGCAACCTTCTTCTACTGGATCGAGGTTCGCATGTGTGGAATCACCGGCTGGGTCTCCTACCGGCGTGACCTGACGCAGCACCGCAGCGACATCGACGCCATGACACAGACCATGTCGTGCCGTGGCCCTGACGCCGCAGGCGTGTGGGTGGCACCTCACGTCGCCCTGGGACACCGGCGGCTCGCCGTGATCGACCTGCCGGGCGGTGCTCAGCCGATGACCGTGGAGACTCCCGGGGGATCAGTCATCATGGTCTACTCCGGCGAGGCGTACAACTTCACCGAGCTACGCTCGGAACTACGCCGGGCCGGACAGCAGTTTGACACCGACTCGGACACCGAGGTGGTACTGCGCGGCTACCTCGTGTGGGGCGAGAAGCTCGTGGAACACCTCAATGGCATGTACGCCTTCGCCATCTGGGACGCCCGCACCGAGCGCCTGGTGATGATCCGCGACCGTATGGGCATCAAGCCGTTCTATTACTACGAGACCGAGGACGGCGTCGTCTTCGGCTCGGAACCCAAGGCCGTCCTGGCCAACCCCACCGTCGCCCCCGTCGTCGGCCCCGACGGACTGCGTGAGCTCTTCGCCGGCGCCAAGACTCCCGGCGCCGCGGTGTGGGAGGGCATGCGCGAGGTCCGTCCCGGGGAGATCATCGTTCTCGACCGCGGGGGTATGCGCCACCACATCTACTGGCGACTGCGTTCCGAACCGCACACCGACAGCAAGGACGAGACGGTCGCGCACGTACGTGAGTTGCTCGACGACATCGTCGGGCGCCAGCTCGTCGCCGACGTGCCTCGCTGCACGCTGCTTTCCGGTGGCCTCGACTCCTCGGCGCTCACCTCCCTGTCGCAGATCCACCTCGCCCCCCAGGGTGAGACGGTGCGCAGCTTCGCCGTCGACTTCCCTGACCAGGACAAGCATTTCCAAGCCATCGACGTCTCGCCCACCCAGGACACCCCCTACGTCCACGCCGTCGCCGAACACGTGGGCTGCGACCACCAGGACATCGTCCTGGACGGGGCGGCCTTGGCCGCCCCGGAGGTCCGTCGCGCGGCTGTCGGCGCACGCGACCTGCCGAGCGGCATCGGCGACCGCGACAACTCCCTCTACCTGCTCTTCGCCGCGATCCGTCGGCATTCCACCGTGGCGCTGTCCGGCGAGTCGGCGGACGAGGTGTTCGGCGGTTATCCGTGGTTCCACGACGAACGGCGGTACGCCGAGACCTTCCCCTGGCTGGCGGGCCCGCACTCGCTGGTCGAATCGAGCGGCCAGATCAGCGAAGACCTCAAACCCGTGCTGGGCCTCGGTGACTACCTCGCCGAGAGTTACCGCACGGCCGTCGCGGAGGCCCCCGCTCTGGACGGTGAGACCGGCCTGGACCAGCGTATGCGGGTCGTCAGTTACCTCCATCTGACCCGCATGGTGCAGACCCTCCTGGACCGCAAGGACCGGATGAGCATGGCTGTCGGCCTGGAGGTCCGTGTCCCCTTCTGCGACCACCGTCTCGTTCAGTACGTCTTCAACACCCCCTGGTCCCTGAAGACCTTCGACGGCCGCGAGAAGAGCCTGCTGCGCGCCGCCACCCGGGACGTCCTGCCCGCGTCGGTCGCCAACCGCAAGAAGAGCGGATACCCGGGCACGTTCGATCCCGCCTACGTCAAGGCCATCCAGTCCCAGGGAGCCGACCTGCTGCGAACCGGGCACACGGCCACGGACCTGGTCAACCGCGAACGTCTCATCGAGGCCACCCGCCGCCCCGCCGCCGACCTGAACCAGCAGCAACGGATGCTGCTGGAACGGGCCCTCGATCTGGGAGCGTGGTTCGACATCCACCGGCCGACGGTCAAGGTCTGACCCCGGCGAGGAGCGGGCTCCGGCCCGCTCCTCCTGGAGACCACAGTCGGCATCCAAAGCCGGCGATGGCGATGGCGAGAAGTAGAGACGGGTGCCTCGGACGATTGCCTGACTGTCACCGTGACAGTCCCGGACACCGGCACCGATCCGGCGCCGGTGCTGATGTGGCTGCACAGCTGGGCCTGCCTCAGCGGCAGCGGCAGCGGCAGCGGCGAGTGGAACCTGTACGACGCCATCCGGGCCCGGGCCCAAGCCGCCCGCATCCTCGCCAGGGCCGGTCGGGCTCGGCTCCGCGCCCCCGCCTGCCGGTCGGGGACACGACCTCTGCCGGACTCCACTCGGCGGCGCCCCGATGTCGTCCGGCACGCGCCCGGGCTCCAGGTCCCGCTCGGCACCACCGCCGACGAGGCGGCGGCCTTCCACGGCCGGGCTGCTGCCGCCCGAGGACTCCGTCCGGCATGCTGGAGTACTTCCCCGGGCCGGCAGAGGTGCTGCACGCCGACGGCGGGGTGCCCATGACCCGCTGGGACGCCTTCGAGTACGTCCGGCTGTTCCGTTGGTCGCGCGGCCGGGTCGCCTTCCTCGGTGACGCCGTGCACGCCCAGCCCCTCTATCGGGGCCGGGGTGGCGGTACGCCGATGACCATCACCGTGACCCTGGCGGTGGCGGTGAGCCGGCCTGGCATCACCGTGACCCCGCCCGCCGCGCCGGCGTCCTGGGAGCGCGAGACTCGCCCAGGGGTTGAGCGCACCCGGCGCCGGGAGGCTCCCCGCTCTCGGCAGCCGACCTGTCCACGGTGGCCGGCGTCTCAGCGCGTGAGAGGCGTGCGCGGTTGCCCCGTGCTCTCGTTCTCGCTCGTGGACGGAGGCAGCTCGGTGAGTGCTCGCACTGCGGCGATCATCGCGGCGCGGTGGATCCGCAGGCGTTCCCGATCCCATGGCGGTTGATCCGCCAGTTCTCGTAGAGCAGGCGAGGCGTTGGCCCATGCGGTGGTCAACCCGAGCAGGAGGGTCAGGACGTCGGCAGGAGCGACCGTCTCGGTCACGATGTTCTGGCGTTGGGCGCCGGCGATGGCATCGATCTTGGGTCGGTAGGCGTCTACTTGCGCCGGTGAAGCATCGGGACGCTCCAGTTGGGCCCACCCGGTCAGGCGCAGGACCTGCGGATGCTCCAGCAGATAGTCGAAGAGGTTGCCTGCGTAGCCGGGGAGGTCTTCGGCGGTGAAGGGGACGGCCGTGGCGAGGTCTTCCAGGCTGTTGGCGACCACGAGGTCGAACAGGTCGTTCTTGTTGCCGAAGTGGACGTAGATCAGGCGCTTGTTCGCCTGAGCGGCCTCGGCGATGCGGTCTACGCGGGCACCCGCCAGCCCGAACTGGGCGAACTCGTTGTACGCGGCTCCGAGGAGGCGCTTTTTGGTGGCGGTGGCGTCCGGCGGCATGAGTAGAGAGTAGTCCGTTCGGTAACTATACGGATAGTGAGATTCGCCATGCGTAGACGGTGTGGTGACCCGCCCAGGTGAAGGCACGTCGTCCGGTTTCACCCTGCGGCACACCGGGAGCGGTTCCTCTTCGCGGCCCGTGGTAACTATCTGGTTATTGATAGCCGGGACATTCCGCGCTACGGTGTATCTATCCAGATGGTTACCTCTGGCGGTCGGGGTCTCGAGTCCCACCGATCCGAGCGCGGGTTCTACGACAGGACCGCTTCCGCGCCGTTCCCACGTACGCAAGGAGCGAGATCATGAAGGCTGTTGTGATGACCGGTGCGAACCAGCCGTGGGAGGTCCAGGACGTCCCCACGCCGGTGGCCGAGCCGGGTCAGGTATTGGTGAAGGTCCATGCGTCGGGCATGTGTTTCACCGACGTGTGGGCCACGCAGGGCTTCGGCGGGGACATCTACCCGCAGACACCCGGCCACGAGGTCGTCGGAGAGATCATCGACGTGGGCGCGGGCGTGCACACCCGTCAGGTCGGTGACCGGGTCGGCACCACGTGGGTGCAGTCGGCGTGTGGCCGCTGCGACTACTGCCGCGAGAACCGTCCGCTGACCGGCCAGACCGCGATGAACTGCGCCGCGCCGCGGACCACCGGCTTCGCGGCGCAGGGCGGCCACGCGGAGTACATCGCGATTTCGGCTGAGGGCACGGTGCTGCTCCCCGACGGTCTGGCCTACGAGGACGCGGCGCCGATGATGTGCGCGGGCTACACCACCTGGAGCGGTCTGCGGGATGCCGCCCCGCAGCCGCACGAGAAGGTCGCGGTCGTGGGCATCGGTGGGCTGGGGCACGTGGCCCTGCAACTGGCCAGGGCGTCCGGCTTGGAGACCATCGCGGTCACGCATTCACCCGACAAGCACGAACTGGCCACCCAGCTGGGCGCGGACCACGTCGTCGCCAACGGCAAGGAGCTGCGTGAACTGGGCGGGGCGGATGTTCTGCTGGTCACCACCAACGCCTTCGGCGCGGCGGAAGAGGCGATGGCCGGTCTGCGGCCCGACGGCCGTGTCGTCCTGAGCGGTCTGGACTTCAGCCGGCCGTTCTCCATCTCCTCCGAGGGCGTGCCGTTCCACATGATGCGCCAGAAGGTCATCGGATCCACCCACGGCGGCCAGCACTACCTGGCCGAGGTCCTCGACCTCGCCGCGCAGGGCAAGGTCAAACCGATCACCGAGACCTTCTCGCTCGACAGGGCCACGGACGCCTACGACCGGCTGGCCTCGGGCCGGATGCGCTTCCGCGGCGTGTTCACCCCGCACGCCGGCTGACCGGCGGACGTCCGCCCCAGCCCGCGGACCGGGGTGCCGGGCGCCGGCCCCTTCACCCAGCGCCCCTCGCCTTCGGACAAGGACCCGACCGGGCGGTCACCGCTGAACTCGATGGGACACCGTCAAAGGCTGTATCCGTCAGAGCATCGACGCGGGAGCCCGGCTCGTCACCAACGGCATGACCACGGCCCGAGCGGAGATCTTCAGCCCCGTCATGCCCGTCATCGCCTATGAGACGGCCGACGAAGCGCTGCCCATCGCCGACGGCTCCCCGCACGCCGCCGTCTACCATCACTGGCGCTCACGGCAGCCGCTCTGCGCCACCCGACGGATCGCGAGCCGGGACGTTCGCCGTCTCCTCAGGAGAACATCATGCGCATGAGCGACTCTCGAAGTACCGGCACCACAGGCAGCGGCAGAGGCACGCTCGCGCGTCGGCTGGTGCCGATGACCGGACGCGACCCGGAGGAGGCTCACCGGGTCGCCACACCGCTGGAGCTGTTGTTCGACCTGACGTTCGTCGTCGCGGTCGGCACTGCGGCCTCCCAGTACGCTGAACTGCTCGCCGGCGGGCATCCCGCGCAGGCTGTCGGCGCGTTTTCCCTCGCTATGTTCGCGATCAGCGTCGCCTGGATCAGCTTCAGCTGGTTCGCCTCCGCGTTCGGCACAGACGACTGGCTCTACCGGGCACTGACGATGGTGCAGATGATCGGAGTCGTCGTCTTCGCGCTCGGCATCCCTGCGATGTTCCACTCCGTCGAAGAGGGCGACCACCTGGAATTGCGGGTGATGGTCATCGGTTACATCGTGATGCGCGTGGCGATGGTGCTCCAATGGTGGCGCGTGTCCCGGGAGTCCCCATCATTCCGCGAAGTGGCCTGGGCGAACATCCTCTGGACCTTGGTCGCCCAAGTCGGCTGGACCGTGGTGGGATTCGGGCATCTGCCGCTCCTGGCGGTGATCGTCTCCGTCATCGTGATCGGAGCCCTGGAGCTGCTGCTGCCGATGTTCGCCCAAGGCGGGGCCGGCAGCACGCCCTGGCATCCGCACCATGTCGCCGAGCGTTACAGCCTGTTCGCGATCATCGTGCTGGGCGAGAGCGTGGTCGGCACCGCGGCTTCCTCGGGCGATCTCCTCGGAGGCGCGGACGGGACGCGGTGGACCGGCGACGCCCTCGCCGTGGTGGTCGCCGGCGTCGGACTGACCTTCGGGATGTGGTGGGTCTACTTCGCCACCCCCTTCGGCGACGTACTCGTCCACCGCCGCAGGCGCGGATACCTCTTCGGCTACGGGCACATCCCCGTCTTCATCGGCATCGCGGGTGTCGGAGCGGGACTGCACGTGGCCGGTCTGTACATGGAACACCATGCGCGTATCGGCGGAACTGCCGTCGTGCTGTCCCTGGCTCTCCCGGCCGGGCTCTATCTGCTCATGGTCTATGTGCTCCACACCTTGCTCTTGTCGGCGACAGATCGGTTCCACCTGCTGCTCATCGTTCTCACCCTTGTCGTGCTGGCCGCAGCGGTGCTGCTGTCGGTCGCGGGTGGCTCTGTCGCCGTGTGTCTGCTCGTGGTCATGCTCGCTCCCTTCGTCACCGTGACCGGATACGAGACGATCGGATACGGCCATCAGCAACAGATGTTGAAAGAGCTGCGCTCTCGGCCCCAGTGACAGCTTGACCGCGGTACACCCTGGCCGCCTGGAGCGGGCGATGCCGTCCTCGCTGTGGCACCGGATCCGTCGGATGCGCCCTGACGACGCACCGCTGCGCCTGGACCGGCGGCCTTCACCCGATCCACCGCGAAATGACCCTCCCCCTCATCTCCGGCGTGTCGGCCTGGGCAGTGCAGCGCCGAGTGAGTTCGGCGGGGTCGGTGGCCGGCTGCGATGCCGGGACCGCCCGGGCCCGCTCCACCAACACCCTTACACACGGGCACGGTTCGAGAGCGTATGGCGTGGGGACCAGGTTACGGCCGGCCCGCACGGGGGCGGGATCACCCAGGACCGCCCGGACCCTGCCGGGCGTGCGGCTCACGGCGAGCGCCGGCAGTCGCAGTCGCTCGGCGGCGCCGGTGACGCTTCCCTCCTCCAGCAGCGCGTCCAGCGTGACCAGGAGGTTCAGATCGAGCGAACCCGGATGCGGCACGTCGGCGGACGAGTGGACGAGTGGACGACCGATGTCACGGTGTGACTGTCCTCACTGAACGGCGGGTCGGCGCCGGCCCCGCCAGCTCGTTTGCGTCTGGCGCAAGTCATCCTTGCGTACCTCGCACTGGAGTCGATCGACGCCCGTCGCCAGGCTTGGGTCATGACCAACACACCTGACACAGGCCGCTCTTCGGCCGCCGCGGCCGCCGCCACAGCCGCTGAGACCCGGTCGCCGAGGACGGGTGACATGCTCGCTGTGGTGAGCCAGGGCAGCTCCACCGTCACCTTCTTCGACGCCGTCGGCCACGGCCGGCTCGGCGGGCTTCCCCTTCCCAGCCAGCCGCACGAGCTGTGCTACGACCCCGCCAGGCGGCTGCTCTACGCCAGCATCACCTACCGTTCCGGCTACTACCACGCGAACGCCGGCCGGGCCCGGGAACTGGTGGTCATCGACCCGGACGCCCACCGGATCGTGGACACGGTGGACCTCGCCCCCGACCACGCCCCGCACGACATCCGGCTGGACCCGGTGCGCGACCTGATCTGGGTCAGCGTCGAGGCGACCGCCGAGGAGACGGGCGGCCTGGTCGCCCTGGACGCCGCCAC
The DNA here is from genome assembly GCF_040684035.1 of Streptomyces sp. NPDC093018. Taxonomy (NCBI): domain Bacteria; kingdom Bacillati; phylum Actinomycetota; class Actinomycetes; order Kitasatosporales; family Streptomycetaceae; genus Streptomyces; species Streptomyces sp. NPDC093018. Next base: position 336,688 of record NZ_JBFBFF010000007.1, on the reverse strand, counting down.
GCGCGAGCGGGTACGGCGGGTCCCGGTGCACGCCCCGGGGCCCCACTGGTTCGCCATCACCCCGGACGGCCGCCGAGCCTACTCCGCCAACAAGGAAGCGCCCTTCCTCTCCGTCGCGGACCTGGAGACCGGCGAGTCGCTGGAGCCGATCGCGGTTCCGGGCAGCGAGGGCATCGACATCTCACCCGACGGCCGTTACGTGTACGTCGCCACGCCCAAGGGCGACTACCACCCGGGGACGGTACCCGGGGCGGGGGTCAGGACCATCGACACGGCAACCGGCCGGACCGTACGGACGCTCGCCACCGACAACGTGGTCTTCCCCGTGCACACGACGTCCCAGGGCCTGCTGCTGGCGGGCGAGCTCCGATTCACCGCCGGAACAGAGGGAGCCTCCCTCGGCGCGCAGCAGGGCGGCGTGCTCCACATCCACGACGCCGAGGGGGAGCCGCTCGGGCGACTCCCCGTCGGGGCCTTCCCCCTCACCATCACCTCCTCGCCGGACGGCCGGCTCGGCTACGTCGCCGCCGTCCTCGACAGCACCGTGACGGTGGTCGACCTGGCGGAGATCAAGGTGGTCACCACCCTGGAGGTCGAACACGTGGGTGGATCGGGCGCGCACGGCCTGGCGTACATACCCGCACCCCGACCGTGAGCGGATAGCCCTCCGCTATGCCAGGACCGTCGCGGCGTGCAGGGCCGGGGTGTACAGGACGGCGTCGAAAGCGGTGGCGGCGTCGGTGAGTGGCGTGTCGAGCCGTCGGACCGGGGGCGTCCCCAGGCCGGCCGACCGCCATGGCCGCAGATCGAACACCGTCGGTCCGGTCGGTCCGACGAGCAGGGGGGTGGTGCCGCCCGTCGGACCAGCCTCCGTCAGGTCGTGCAGTCGGCGGCTCAACTCCCGGTAGCGGCCCAGCGGGTACCGTACGGTCGGGTCACCGTCGCGCCATACCGCCCCGACCACGCGGAAGCGGCCGAGGCCGCCCCGTGCGAGGTGTTCGCCCAGTGACCCGGGGACCCGCCGGTCGAGGTGTTCCACCTGTTCGAAGAGGAAGATCGGGCTGTCCGGATGGCGACGCGCGATCTCCCGCATTGTCAGGTACTGCGCGGAGTCCCGGACCACCGTGTCTCGGTGGTCACCGCCGGCGGCGCGGTGTTCCCTCAGCAGACGGCGCAGACGGCCGGCATGCCGGAGGTCGGCCAAGTCGCCGCGCACGGCGGGGTCGTGGAGCGTGGTGGGGGCAGGAGTTGCAGGCGGCTCCCCGGTGGGCGTGCCGTACATCTCCAGGCCGTAGAACCGCACCTGTTCCGCGGGAGCGCGAGCGGTGTTGTGATGGCGCAGCCAGCGCAGCAGCGCGCGATTGTCCGCCAGTGGCTCCCGGCTCCAGGACCACATGCCCCGGACGGCGGCCGGGGTGGGCTCGGCGGGTCCCAGGCCGCGGATGTAGGCGTCGCTCGGCCGGGACAGCTCGAAGTTGGTCTCGGCGGCGATCGCCCGGACGCCGTGCCGTTCGACCAGGTGCCGGACGGCCGCGTTGCGGGCGATCAGGTACTCGCTGCGCAGATGGACGCCCTCCGACCAGCCGATCACGCGAGCGTCCGCGGCCAGTTGGTCCAGCAGAACCGCGCATCCCCCGTCGAGTGGCGGTGGCCCGCCCTCCCGCGCGGCCGCGGTCTTCCGCCGTGCCTGCCGGTGCGGTCCGGTCACGACGCCTTTCCCTTGGCGGCGGTGCTCAGCAGCGGCAGGTACCGGTCGAGCATCCACGGCAGGCTCAGCACCGACACGGCGCTGGTCGCGTACACCATCGCGGGGTCGGTGAGGGGCACGTACCCGCCGCGCCGGACGGCCGGCATGCGCCGGAACAGGGTGCTGTCCTCCAGTTGCCGCTGTACGGACTTGCTGAGGTACCAGGAAACCAGGACGTCGGAGTCGACGGAGTCGAGTTTCTCCAGGCTCAGTTGGGCCGCGAACGACTTCGCCCGTGACGGCAGGCTCGGGGACACGGTGAAGCCCAGCTGGCGCAGCAGCTGCACCCGGGAGTCGGAGGACAGGTAGAGGTTGTAGGAGCCGCCGGTCGTGCCGGAGCCGAAGGCGACGGTCCTGCCGCTGAACTCCGGGTGCCTGGCCTTCGCGTCGGCGATCAGGGCATCCGTCGACCTCTCCAGCGTGGCGGCCTTCGCGGACATTCCCAACGCCTTGCCGACGAGGCGCAGTTGGTCCTGCCATGAGGTGAGCCATGGCTTGCCCGGGTAGCCCACCGTCGGGGCGATATGACTGAGCTGCTGGTACTGCGCACCGGTGAGGCCGGAATCGACGGCGAGGATCACGTCCGGGCGCAGCGCCGCGATCTGCTCGTACGGCACGTTCGCGGTCGTGTACTTCAGCAACTGAGGCTTGGCGCCGTGCAGTTTCGGCGTGTCCCACGGCAGGATCCCGGTCTTGTCCCCGGTGTCGCCGCTCATGTCCTGCATGCCGACGGGGACGACGCCCAGAGCCAGCGCGACGTCCTGGCTGCCCCAGCCGATCGTGACCACTCGTTCGGGTCGGGCGGTGATGGTGGCCTTTCCGACGGCGGAGTCGATGGTGACGGGGAAGGCCGCGGAGTCACCTGCGGCGCTCTTTCCGCCGGACGACGCGTTCGGGGAATCCGCAGTGCCGTTCGAGCAGCCTGCCGCTGCCAGGCAGAGGGTCGCCACCACCACGGGCAAGATCCGGCCGGTCCAGTTTTTCATAAGGTAAGCCTAACCTAACCCCTCCCCTGCTCTGCGGCCCGGCACGGCGTCCCCACCGTGCACCCTCCGGCTCGCGTTCTCCCCCTGCGGGTACCACTTTCGGGTGAACCGGATCGACTTCGGTTCGTGGTTCTTGTTCTTGATCTCTACTGGAGAACCGCCGTCGGAATGATCAACGGAAGGACCAGTCGATGCGGATGAGGGACCGGTCGGGAGCGAGTACCTGGCCTGCCTCGAAGATGCCGCCGGGAAGCGCGTCGGCGCGTGGCCGTATGGTCGCAGCCCTGGCCGCGCGGGTGGGGCCGGACGGATCCTTGCGGGACCCGTGTGAGAGCCGTGTGCTCGAAACGGCCTTGGCCGGGGCCTTGTTGGACCGCGTCGGCGGCCACCGGGCCGAGTCGGCGGCGATGCGGGGCTTCCTGTCGAGGGGACCACGAGCCGGCACGCTCACCGCGGTAGAGCGGGCGCTGGCTCGGACCGTGCTGGAGGGCGGGACGGTCGCCGTGTCGGACACGCTGGTCGAGGAAGTGGCGGCGGCCGCCCCGCACTTCACGGCCGGACGCAAACGGGCGCTCGTGCACGCGCTCGCAGCAGCCGTGGACGAAAGGTTTTTGCCCAGATGGGACGGCGCGGCGTTCGACCGTTCGGGCCTGCACGCCTGGGCCGTCGTCCAGATGACCGCGAGCAAGGTGATCCTGGCGCACGCGACCGGGAACACGCACGCGGTCGACGACGAGGACGTACGGATCCTGCTCGACACCCGGCGTGGCACCGGTGTGTGGGAGGGCAATGTGCTGCTGCACCTCTCCGTGCTGCACGCCCTGTCCCGTCTTCCCGGTACGAACCGGGTGGTGGCCGATGGCGTCCGTGCGGCGCTGGAACACCAACGTGCCGACGGCGGGCTTCCGTTCGTGACCGACACCGACACCTGGGCGACCGCGACGGCGGGGATCGCCCTGGCGAGCGCGGGTGCTCCGCTTGACGTGCTGCACCGGTTGGCCGCCCACCTGGTGAACCGTCAGCTTCCCGCAGGGGGGTGGTCGTACACCGACGCGTCCTGCCAGGCGGACGTGGACGACACCTCCGTCGCGGTGCAGTTCCTCCACATCCTGGACGCCTCTCGGTACGAAGAGTCGATCACGCGGGGGATCCGGTCGATGAACTCGGTCGCGGGACCGGACGGCGGCTTCCCCACGTACCGCCGTGGGGCGCCGTCGGAGGCCTGCATGACCGCAGCCGTCGTCGACGCGCTGGCCCTCCGGCCCGCCGGACACGAGGTCCGGATCCGCGAGGGGCTCGACTACCTGACGCGACTCCAGTGTGCCGACGGGTTCTTCCCGCCCGACTGGAGCAGCAGCACCCTGCACACGGTCTTCCGGGTCCTGCTGGCCGCCTCCCGCGCTCCCGGCCGAAGGACACCCGGGATCGAGCGGATGGCGCGACGCGCCCTGGGCGCCGTCCTGTCGCGCCAGAATCCCGACGGGGGCTGGGGGATGCGGCAGGGCGACGAGAGCGATGTCCTGTCCACGGCCTACGGTCTGATCGCCGTGTGCGGGCAGGACGATCCAGGGCCCGCGCGCGGCGCCGTCTCCTTCCTGATGGCGGCCGAACACGACGGCCGGGTCCGGGGAGCGCTCTCCGATTCGGTCGGACCCCGGCCGTTCGTCTTCGCCGTGCCCGTCCTGGCCGACATCTTCACCGTCCTGGCACTGGGGCATCTTGCGGGCCGGACGGCCCCGGCGCGGCTCGGGCCCGGCCGGTCGCTGGCGGTGACCCGTTGAGCGGGCCGGTTCCCCGGCACCTGGCCATCGTGCCGGACGGCAACCGGCGCTGGGCGCGTGCGCGCGGCGTTCCGGTCCGGGTGGGGTACGCGCGCGGAGCGGAGCGGACCGTCCAGGTGCTGCGGTGGTGCGAGGAGGCGGGGGTGGAAACGGTCAGCGTCTGGGCCCTGTCGCTGGAGAACATGGCGAAGCGTCCGGAACTGCCCGTCATGCTGGACGCGATCGGCACGCTCATGGAGCGGGTCCGGGCCGCGGGCCCATGGGACGTCCGGATCGTCGGGTCACCGGAGCGGCTGGCCGCCCTCGGGCTGCCCTCGCTCCCCGGCTTCTTCGCCCGGAGCCCTGAACCGGCGGACGCCGCACGGCGGTTCACGGTCAACCTGGCCGTGGCGTACGACGGCCGGGAGGAGGTCGTGGCCGCCGCACGCGCCGTACTGGCCGAGTCCGGGCCCGGGCGCCTCGACAGCGCGGCGATCGGTGACCGCCTCGCCCGGTGGGGGCTGCCCGACTGCGACCTGATCCTGCGTGCCTCGGGCGAACAGCGCCTCTCGGGCTTCCTGCTGTGGCAGTGCGCGCCCGCGGAACTGTACTTCAGCCCGGAGCTGTGGCCGGACTTCGACCGCGGGTCCTTCGACGCCATGCTCGCCTCGTTCGCCCGCCGACAGCGCAGGTTCGGGGCATGACCGGTCCGGCGGGGAACGAGGCGCGGGCGCTGGCCGCGTTCGCCCGGCACCATCTGCTCAGGCTGTCTCCGCCGGCCGGGGACCACCCCATGGCCCGGGAGCTGGAGACGGACGTACGGACCTGGGCCGAACGCGCGGGTCTGACGGCCGACGGCAGGCGGGCGGGACTGGAGCGCCGGAGGATCGGCCGTCTCGTCGGCCGCTGCATGCCGGACGTGCCCTTCGCGGTGGCCCGGTTGACAGCACGCCAGCTGGCCTGGGTGTTCCAATTCGACGACACGGTCGCCGAGGACACGCGACGGCTGGCGGCGCACCGCCGCTGGGACCCGCCCGGGGTACTGCTGACCGGGCGGCTGCCGGCCGGGGCACGGTCGTGTGCGCACCTGACCGCGCTGAAGTCCTTGCGCGCGGGCATCACGGCCGCGGGCGGCACCGCGCTGCTCCCGCGGCTCGCGGAAGGACTGCGCCGGTACATGGAGAGCTGTGCGCGGGAGGCCCCGTGGCGTGCCACGGGTACGCCCCCGGATCTGGGGACCTATCTGGCCGAGCGGGTTCACACCTCGGGCGGCCATCCGATGTACCTGCACCTGCTGGCCCCCGGTATGCCATCGGCCGCAAAGCCATTGCCCGCCGCCCTCACCGGCCTCGCCGAACTCGCCTTCCTGATCGGCGCGCTCGCCAACGACCTTCTCGGTCACGCCGCCGAGCACGAACGCGGAGACCCCGTGAACGCGGTCTCCGTCCTCGCCCACTCCTACGCGCTGCCCCTGCCCGAGGCGTACCGGGCCACCGTCGTGCTCCACGCGGCACACCAGCACCGTTTCGAGGCCGAACGGGCCCGTCTGGTGGACGACGTGACACTCACCGAGGCCCAGCGCCGCTTCGTCCAGGCCGTCACGGGCTGGGTACGGGGCAGCGCGACGGCCGTCGAGCCGTACTGGCACCACCTTCTCGCCAACCACCCGAGCGACAGAACAGGCTGACCGCTGTGCCCACTTCGCCCACCGTCATCGTCGTGGGGGCCGGCATCGCCGGGCTGACCGCGGCCTGGCGCCTGCAACAGGCCGGGGTGTCCGTACGCGTCCTCGAACGCGACGGCGCGCCCGGCGGCCGTATGCGCACCATCGACCACCACGGGTTCCGGATCGAGACCGGTGCCAGCATCCTCGGCCGCAACTACACCGGCATGCTCCGCCTCATCGAAGAGCTCGGTCTCACCCGCCAGTTCGGGCCCGCCAACACCCTCTGCGCGTTCCAGCGCGGCAACGCCGTCCACCGGCTGCGCACCCACGCGCGGGCCGACCTGCTGCGCACCCGTCTGATCGGCGCGCGGACCAAGGCGGCGGTGTTCCGCGCACTGCCGACCTTTCTCGCCCACCGCCGGTGTCTCGACTGGGACAGCATGGACCGCAACACCTACCTGGACGACCTCAGCGCCACCGAGTACGCGCACCGCCATCTCACTCGGGAAGCGATCGACTATCTGATCGAGCCGCTCTTCGGCGGAGGCATCGTCCTCGCCTCACCGGACCGGCTGGCCGCCGCCGACATGCTGTTCTACACCGCGAAACTCCTCGTCCCGCACATCAACAGTCCCCAGGGGGTCGGGCTCCTCACCCGCACGCTGGCCCGCCGTGTTCCCGTGCGGCTCGACGCCCGCGTCCGCTGTGTCCGCCCGGAGGCCGAGGGCGTCTCCGTCACATGGCGGGACGCCGACGGCCGCGAGCACACGGAACAGGCGGAAGCCGCCGTCGTGGCGGTACCCGCTCCCCAGGTTCCGGCTCTGCTGCCCGGCCTTCCCCGCGCGGACGGCGCCTACCTCGCCTCCGTCCCCTACTCCCGAGCCCTGATCATCTCGCTGGCGACGGAACGCCCGCCCGCGGAAAGGGCGTTCGCGCTGTTCCTCTCCCAGCGGGAGCACCCCTCGCTTGTCGGTGTCGAACTCCACCACAACAAGATCACCGGGCGGGTCGACGACGGGCGCGGGCTCATGACCCTCCATCCCCGCCAGGACTTCACGGACCGCTGGTGGGACGCGACCGACGACACCGTCACCGAGCAGGCCGTCGCCGCCGCCGAACGTGTCTTCCCCGGCATCCGGAGCACCGTCCTGACCAGCCACGTCAGCCGCCAGGACCCCGCCCTCGTCGTCCGGCCCCCCGGCGGCTACGCCGAACTGCGCGCCTTCAACGGCCGACGCCGCTCGCGGGACCCCCGTATCCAGCTCGCGGGTGACTACTTCGGCCCTTCCAGCACCTACGGCGCCCTCCGCTCCGGCGAACAGGCCACGGCCCGGCTGCTGCGCCACCTCGGGCTCCCTACCCGGGCCTCCCACCGACCTCGGCAGGACGCACGGTCACCGCATTCGACGTGAGGACGGCTCTCCCACGCCCTGCCGCACGATGCCGCCTGCTGCCCTCCTGCGCCTCCAGACGCTGACCCCACGTACCCGGGTCGTACCGTCCCAGGGGCTCACGACCACCGGCGACGCCGCATGAGGACGCGGCGCGGGGTGCGGGATCGACTGCCGCGACAGGCGCCGCGCCGTCACGGCAGTCGGCCGGTACGGCCGCCCGCCACGAGGCGGCCGTACTCCGAACCGTCATCGCCCCTCGGTCGGCGGCTCCCACTCCTCCCGGCATGTCTGCCGGGCTTCGGCGAGCTGGTTGCTCCGGTCGATCTCCGGCATGTGCGTCTCGGCCCACACCCGCAGTGCGGAGAGCGGCCCTTCGAGGGACAGGCCCAGCTCGGTGAGCCGATAGTGGACGGCGGGCGGCACGGTGGGTTCGACCCGGCGCGCGACCAGACCGTCACGGGCCAGGCTCTGCAGCGTGACCGACAGCATCTTCTGTGAGATGCCCGGAATACGGCGCCTCAGTTCCGCGAAGCGGACCTCGCCGGGTTCCTCCTCGGCCAGCACCTTGACCACCATCGACGTCCACTTGGTGCCGATGCGGTCGAGCAACCGGCGCGTCGGGCAGCGCGGATCCAGCAGATCACCGCGCGCACCGGGCCGCCGACCAGGTCCGTCGGACCTCGATGTGGTCACCCGGGGCTCACCACCTGAGAGGAAAGTGCCGTCTTGGACGGCCCAGGGTAGTTCCCTAGCGTGACCCTGTCACCATTCCTCACCACTCCTGGAGTCCGCTCGTGCCCGAGCTGCGGCGCATCCCCGTCAACGGCGTCGAACTGAACGTCGCCCTCGCCGGATCAGGCCCGGCCGTCCTGCTGCTGCACGGCTTTCCGCACACCTGGGAGCTGTGGACGGACATCATGGCCGACCTGTCCGACCGCTACCGCGTCATCGCGCCGGACCTGCGCGGATTCGGCGCGAGCGGCGGGACCGCATCCGGACATGACGCGGGCACCCTGGCCGACGACGCCGCCGCGCTGCTCACCGCGCTCGGCGTGTCCCCGGCCGCGGTCGTCGGGATCGACGCGGGCGCCCCGCCGGCCTTCCTCCTCGCCCTGCGCCATCCCGGTCTCGTGCGGCGCCTGGTCGTCATGGAGTCCCTGCTGGGACGGCTGCCCGGCGCCGAGGACTTCCTCGCCGACGGCCCGCCGTGGTGGTTCGGCTTCCACTCCGCCGAGCCCGGACTCGCCGAGACCGTGCTGCAAGGCCAGGAGGCCGCCTATATCGACTGGTTCCTGCACGCCGGTACGCTCGGCGACGGAGTGTCCCCCACCGTCCGGGATGCTTTCGTCCGCGCGTACACGGGCAGGGACGCGCTGAGCCGTGCGTTCTCGTACTACCGGGCCCTGCCCGAGAGCGCGCTGCAGATCGAGCAGGCGACCACCGACGCCCGCCTGACCGTGCCGACCATGGCGCTGGGTGCCCGGCCCGTCGGCTCCGCGCTGGAACGCCAGCTCCGCCCGGTCGCGGACGACCTCGTCGGGCACGTCATCGAGGACTGCGGCCACATTATTCCGCTGCACCGGCCGCACGCCTTGCTCATGCTGCTGCGTCCGTTCCTGGCAGGCGAGGACGGGGGCGCAGCGTGACATCGCCAGGAGAGCCCGGCTGTCCGCCCACTGCGGTGCCGGATCCTGCTGCATCCGTCGGCGGTCTCGTGCGGAGGGAAACGGCTCGGACGGCACGCGACGGCGATGTAACTGTTACGGTTACATCTGGGAGGTGGTACGGGTGAGCGCCAACAGCCGGCTGACGGTCGCGACCCATGTGCTCGTGTGGATGGAGCTGCACCGGCGCCGGGGCGGCACGGTGGCCACGTCCGAGCAGATCTCCGAGAGCGTGAACACCAACCCGGTCGTGGTCCGCCGCCTGCTCGGTGACCTGCGCAGGGCCGGTCTCGTCTCCTCCCGGCGCGGCGCGGGCGCGGGCTGGGTCCTGGCTCGTGACCCGGCTCGGATCGGCCTCCTGGAGGTGTACGACGCCGTCGAGTCCGGACCCCTGTTCGCCATGCACCGCACCCCGCCCAATCAGGAGTGTCCGGTCGGCCGGGGAATCCAGCCCGCGATCGGAAAGATCTACGACCGGGCAGAGGCCGCTGTGCGGCAGGAGCTCGCCGCGTCGACCCTGGCCGATGTCCTGCGTGGCGTTCTCGCCGCTCGCTGACCGCGGGCCGGGACCATCCGGCTCACGGGACGTCCGACCTCGCCCATAGACGTAACCGTCACAGTTACACCGTCACAGTTACAAGGAGCGAAACCATGGGACAGCTCGACAACAAGATCGCCCTCGTCACCGGCGCCTCGACCGGTATCGGACTCGGCATAGCCGAGCGCTTCGTGAAGGAGGGCGCGACCGTCTACATCACCGGCCGCCGCGAGAGCGAACTCAAGGCCGCGGCCGAGCGGCTCGGCGACAGGGCCGTCCCGGTCCGCGGTGATGTGTCCGACCTCGACGACATCGACCGTCTCTTCGCCGAGATCCGTGACCGCTCGGGCCGTCTGGACGTCCTCGTCGCCAACGCGGGCGGCGGTGACCTGGCACGGCTGGGAAACATCACCGAGGAGGACTACGACCGTACCTTCGCGATCAACGTCAAGGGCATCGTCTTCACCGCCCAGAAGGCGCTGCCCCTGCTGGACCGGGGAGGGTCGGTCATCCTGCTGTCCTCCACCAACGCCTCCAAGGGCGTGCCCGCCATGAGCGTCTACAGCGCGACCAAGGCGGCCATCCGCAGCCTGGCCCGCTCCTGGGCCGCGGAACTGGCCGAGCGCGGTATCCGCGTCAACGCCGTGAGCCCCGGCCCGATCGAGACCCCCGGCATCCTCGGTCTCGCGGGTGACAACCCTGCGGCCCGCCGACGGCTGACGGACGGTTTCACCGCTCAGGTCCCGCTCGGACGGATGGGGCGTCCGGACGAGGTCGCCGCCCTCGCCCTCTTCCTGGCCGGCGACGAGAGTTCCTTCAGCACGGGCGGGGAGTTCTTCGTCGACGGCGGTCTGGCCCAGATCTGACCGCAGGGGCCCGCGCGACGGCCGGCGGACGAACAGGACGGACCACGCCCGGAATTGATCCGATCCGGAGCCGCCGAGCAGCAGGCTCCGGGTCGCTGTCCGCGGCGATGCCCGAATGCCGGTGCGCCGTGGCCCGCCCGCGCGGATCCGACGTCATCCTCGGGCCATGGTCCGCAGTGGCCAGCGGGCTTCGGTCAGCCAGACGAGGAGTGCCAGGGTGGGGAAAACGGCGCCGAGCAGGCAGACTCCCTTCCAGCCGTAGGCGCCGTAGACGGCACCGGCCAGCGCGGAGCCGGTGACCCCGCCGACGAAGTAGGTGCACATATAACCGGTGGTGAGCCGGCTGCGCGCTTCCGGGCGCAACCGGTAGACCTCGCTCTGGTTGGAGATATGGGTGCCCTGCACCCCCAGGTCGAGCACCACGATCCCGGCGACCAGCCAGCCGATGCGGGAGCCACCGGCCCACCCGGCGATCCAGCTGACCGCGGTGAGCAGGATGAATCCCGCCGTGGCCACACGTCCCCAGCCCGCGTCGGCGATGCGCCCGGCCACCTGCGCACAGCCGGCGCCGGCGACGCCGAGCAGACCGAACAGCCCGATCACGGTCTGGCTGAAGTGGTACTGGTCGGCCATCTGGAAGGCGATCGCGGTCCAGAAGGTGCTGAACGACGCGAAAACGAGGGCCCCGTAGAGTCCGCGGCGGCGGAGAGCGGGTTCGTCAAGATAGATCCGGGCCACCGATCCGAGCAACCGGTGATAAGCGGTGCGGGTGGTCGGCGCCGAGGACGGCAGCTCCATGCGGCAGGCCACGGACAGCGCGAACGTCAGCGCGGCGGCGACCAGGTAGACGACCCGCCAGCTCGTGGCACCGGCGATGACGCCGGACACGGTCCGGGCGAGCAGAATACCGATCAGCAGCCCGCTCATGACGATCCCCACGGAGCGCCCGCGATTCATCGGGGTCGCCAGATGGGCCGCGAAGGGGACGAAGATCTGGGCCGTCACCGTGCAGAAGCCCACGACCGCCGCCAGCGCCATCAGTACCGCGATGTTCGGTGCCGCGGCCATCCCCAGCAGCCCCAGCCCGGTGACCGCCGTCGTGATCGTCACCAGGCGGCGGCGCTCCACCAGGTCCCCCAGCGGCACGATCAGGGCCAGGCCCAGGACGTAGCCGACCTGGGCGAAGGTCGTGACCAGCCCGGCGATCCCACTGCCGACCCCGAAGTCATGGCCGAGCGTGTCGAGCAGCGGCTGCACGTAGTACGTGTTGGCCGCCGACATACCCGCTCCGACGGACATGAGCACGAGGAGACGAGTCGGCAGACCGGAGCCCGCCGCCCCTTCCGGGATGTCTCCCTGGGCCTCGGCGCGGGGCTCCCCCGGAGTGGTCGTCCCGGCTGATGCGGTTCCTCGCTTTCGGCGCGTCACGACGTCCAGCATTCAACCAGCCGGATCGTCGGTCAAATGGATGAACTCCCCTCATTCACCGTCGCCGCCCGCCGCCTCGGCGGGACCCGGCCGGCCCGCTGCCACGTGCACGCGCAGCCGGGGGCGCGACACTTCGAGCTGTTGTGCGCCGGGCTCACCGTAGCGGGGGGTTTCCCGTCACAAGCTCCGCCATTCGGGTGAACTAGGAACTTCGGCTGTTGATCTTCCTGATGAGATCAAGGTCTCGGTGCCCGATCGGGTGGCACCCGTCAGAAAGGCAGTACGTGTCTCACGGCCAGCACCAGCACGCCCGCGTCATCTGTCCGCCGGCCGCTGCGACCCTGGGGACCGATGGTCACCGCTCCGGCGACAGGTGGCTGTCCTCAAGAGAGTCGGGACAGGTGTTCATGATGGGAGACAACCCCACGCTTCCCGCCATGCCCGAACAGCCCACCCTCGCCGACTTCTTCCGCCGTCGGCTCGCTCTCGATCCCTTCACCACGCGGCACATGATGCAGAGCGCGCGCAAGGCACGGGAGCAGGGGGCGGACGACAAAGTGGTGCTGGCCTGCCTGCTGCACGACATCTCGGTCGCCGGCCTGCTGCGCAGCCAGCACGGCCACTGGGGCGCCCAACTGGTGGGTCCGTACGTCGACGAGGAAGTGGCCTGGGCGATCCGCCAGCACGAGATCCTGCGCTACTTCCCCGACGAGAGCGTGGGCTACGGCTACCCGGAGGCGTACAGCGACTTCTTCGGTGCCGAGTACCAGCCACCCGCCCACACTCGGGCCGCCTATCTCGAGGCCCGCCGGCACCGCTGGTACATGTCGGCGCGCATGGTCACCATCAACGACCTGTACACCTTCGACCCCGATGTCCATGTCGAGTTCGAGGAGTTCGAGGACGTGGTCGGGCGCCACTTCCGCCAGCCCGCCGAGGGCCTGGGCTTCGACAGCTCTCCTGTGGCCCACATGTGGCGCACCATGATCTGGCCGAACAACTTCCTCTGAGCCGACGGCGGATCTTCGACGGAGAAGGCTGCAGCGGACCAGGCCGTGGCCGTCCCCGGCGCCGCCTTCTCACGCGTTGCCGAGAAGCCGTCCGCCGTGCCTCCGCCCCCACTTGTGACGTTCCGTCGCTGCACCGGCACCTGCACCTGCGACGGCGCCAGGGGTTACCTATCACCCCGTGAAAGGTTAGGCTAACCTTAGTTAGTGGGGGTAACTTTAAGGGGCGGGAGCATCCGGATGGCACGAACCGGCGGCCGACCACGGCAGATCGAGCCGGCGGACATCATCCGGGTCGGACGGGAACTCGGACTGCGGAACCTGAGCTTGAACGCCGTGGCGGCGCGCCTGGGGGTGTCGTCCGCCGCGCTGTACCGCCATGTGGACGGGCGGTGGGGGTTGGAACGGCTGGTGGGCGAGAGCCTGCTGGCGGAACTCGACCTCCGCGACGACCCGTCCGACGGTCCGGTGCCCCATCTGCTCTCCACCGCACTCCAGTTGCGGGCGTTCATGCTGCGGCATCCCGGCCTGACCGGGTATGTGCAGACCCTGTTCCCGCGGGGTGAAGGAGGCAGGCGGCTGCTCGCCACGGCGGCGGAGTCGCTGACGCGGCGCGGGTACTCCACCGAGGCGGGCATCGTCCTGTCGGCCGCCGTCGCGTCCGTGGTCATCGGCTACACGGCGACCGAGGAGACCCAGCGGGAGCGGACCGAGGAACTCGACGCGCAGCGCAGGGGCGTCGAACAGGCACTCCTGGCCGACGCCCGCCTCGGTGCGGCACACCGCGCCCTGCCGACGATCACCCCCGACGAATACGTCCGGATGTGGCTGGGAGCCGCGATCCGCGGCTTCGTGGAAGCAGCGCCCCCCGGCCGCCCCTTGCACGAGATCAGGGCGGCGCTGCTCGCCGCCGGAGAGGGACAGTGATGGCCAGACGCGGCGTCAGCGGGGTGATCATGCGCGCCTACGGTGCGCGCGACCACGAGGCCACGGTCACCGGAACGGAGCTGCTCGCCCCGCACTTCCTGCGCGTCCGGATGACCTCCCCCACGCTGCTGGAGGACGTGGTGGTGGGCCCGGCGGCGTATGTGCGGTTCTGGATGCCGGATCCGGACGACCCCGAGACCGAGCATCAGCGCGGATACACGTTGTCCGAGGCCGACCCCGCCACCGGTGCGTTCGCGGTGGACTTCGTACTCCACGAACCGGCCGGCCCGGCGTCCGCCTGGGCGCGGCGGGCAGCACCCGGAACGACGGTGGGGGTGACCTCGCTGGGTTCCAGCCGCTTCGACCTGCCGTCCGATCTGCCCGCGGGATACCTGCTGGTCGGTGACGCCGCTTCCGTACCGGCGGTCAACGGCATCCTCGACGCGCTGCCCACGGAAGTGCCCGTGGAGCTCTACCTGGAGGAGCATCAGGAGACGGACCGTCTCATTCCCCTCGGGGAGCACCCCCGGATGAACGTCCACTGGGTGCCGCGCCGGGGGCCGGAGTCGCTCGCCGCCGCGATCCCGGCCCGGGACTGGTCCGACTGGTACGCCTGGGTCACGCCGGAGTCCGGTTCGCTCAAGCACCTGCGCACACGGCTGCGCGACGAGTTCGGCTTCCCCCGCACCGAGACGCACGCCCAGGCGTACTGGTACCACGGGCGGGCCTTCGGTTCCAACCGGCGTACGGCCGCCGCGGAACCCGTGTCCGTCCGGGAACCGGCCGATGCCGTCACGGACACCCTTCAGGCAGGGACCGGGCCGCGCCGGGGCGCCTGGCGGGCACAGGCCGGGAGCCGGCTCATCGCTCCGCTGCGCCCCGTCTTGATCGCCGCCGGGGTCGCCCAGGCCCTCGTCACCTTCGTCCAACTCGCCCCGTTCGTACTGATGGTGGAGCTGTCGCGACGGCTCATCTCGGGAGCGGACACGGACCGCCTGTGGGCTCTGGGGATCTGGGCCGCCGTCCTGATGGGTGCCGGTCTGCTGCTGGCGTCCGGTCTGCTGCTCTGGCTGCACTGGGTCGACGCCCGGTTCGCCCGGAACCTGCGCCGGCGGCTGCTGGCCAAACTCGCCCGGCTGCCGCTGGGCTGGTTCGACAGCAGGGGTTTCGGTCAGGTCAAACAGATCGTGCAGGACGACACCCTCGCGCTGCACTACCTGGTCACCCACGCGGTCCCCGACGCGGTGGCCGCGGTGGTCGCCCCGGTCGCGGTGCTCGTCTACCTCTTCGTGGTCGACTGGCGCATCGCGCTCCTGCTGCTGGTTCCCGTGGTGGTGTACATCGTGGCGATGGCCATCATGGTGGTGCAGTCCGGTCCCCGCACCAAAGAGGCCATGCGCTGGGCGGATCGTATGAACGTCGAGGCAGGCGCCTACTTGGAGGGGCAGCCGGTCATCCGGGTGTTCGGGGGTGCGGCCGCCTCCGGCTTCCGTGCGCGCCTCGGCGAGTACATCGCGTTCCTCGACTCCTGGCAGCGACCGCTCTGCGGACAGAAGGCCTTCATCGATCTGGCCACCCGGCCCGCGACATTTCTGCTGCTCATCTGCGCTTCAGGCACCTTGCTCGTGACCACCGGACATATGGACCCGGTCGCGTTGCTGCCCTTCCTGCTGCTGGGAACGACCTTCGGCGCGCGCCTGCTGGGCATCGGCTACGGTCTCTCCGGACTGCGCCAAGGGCTGCTCGCGGCACGCCGTATCCAAGTGACGCTCGACGAGCGGGAGTTGGAGACGGCCGCAGGCCGGGAGAGGGCGCCAGGAGTTCCCGCCGGCAGGGTCGAGTTCGATCAGGTCGGGTTCTCCTACCGTCCTGGCGTCCCCGTCCTCAAGGACATCTCGCTCACCCTCGAACCGGGCACCGTGACGGCCCTGGTCGGCCCCTCCGGTTCGGGGAAGTCCACCCTCGCCGCGCTGCTGGCCCGTTTCCACGATGTCACCGACGGCGCGATCCGGACCGGCGGCCGGGACATCCGCGAACTGACCGCGGACGAGCTGTACTCCCGGGTCGGCTTCGTGTTCCAGCGGACGCAGCTCGTGCACGGCACGGTCCGGGAGAACATAGCCCTGGCCGTTCCCGACGCCCGTCAGGAACAGATCGAGGCCGCGGCCCGCGCCGCCCGGATCCACGACCGGATCATCCGGCTGCCCGACGGCTACGACACGGTTCTCGGTCCCGACGCCGCCCTCTCCGGCGGCGAGCGGCAGCGACTCTCGATAGCCCGGGCGATCCTCGCGGACACCTCGGTGCTCGTGCTCGACGAGGCCACCGCCTTCGCCGACCCCGAGTCCGAGTTCCTGGTCCAGCAGGCGCTCAACGAACTGACAGCCGGACGGACGGTCCTGGTCATCGCGCACCGCCTGCACACCATCACCGGCGTGGACCGGATCGTGGTGCTCGACCACGGGCGGATCGCGCAGAGCGGCACGCACGCCCAGCTGCTCGCCGACGACGGCAGGTACCGGCAACTCTGGGATGCCGCGACGGCGGACATCGACAAGACGGGAGCACCCCGATGATCCGCACCCTGCTGTCCCTGCTGCCCGCCGACAGCCGGCGGACGATCACCGCCCACCTGGCCCTGACCACCCTGGGCGTCGTCCTGCGCGCCGTCGGCGTGGTGCTCCTCATCCCCCTGGTCGCCGGGCTGTTCGGCGACGAACCGGGCAGGGCCTGGCCGTGGCTGGGGGCGCTCGCACTCGTCACGACGACGGGCTGGGCCGTCGACGCCGCGGCGGCCCGCCGCGGGTTCGCCCTCGGCTTCGGTCTTCTCGACACCGGCCAGCGCACCGTCGCGGACCGCATCGCCGACATCCGTCTGACCTGGTTCACCGCCGAGAACGTCGCCACCAGCCGCCAGGCCATCGCCGCCACCGGACCCGATCTCGTGGGGCTGGTCATCTACCTTGTCACCCCGCTGCTGAACGGGATCCTGCTTCCCGTCGCGATCTCCGTGGCCCTCATACCGGTCTCCTGGCAGCTCGGGCTCGCCGCGCTGGCCGGAGTGCCCGTGCTCCTGGCCGCGTTCTGGGCCTCCGGCCGTCTCGGACGCGACGCCGACCGGGCGGCCGCCACGACCAACAGCGCGCTGACGGAACGCATCATGGAGTTCGCCCGGACCCAGCAGGCACTGCGAGCGGCCCGCCGTGCCGAACCCGCCCGCAGCCACGCCGGGGCCGCGCTGTCCTCCCAGCACGGCGCCTCGGTGCGCCTGCTGCTCCTCCAGGTCCCCGGACAACTCGTCTTCGGCCTGGCCGGTCAGCTCGCGCTGCTTCTGCTCGCGGGCACCACGGTCACCCTCACCGTGCGCGGTACGCTCACCCCGCCCGAGGCCGTCGCCCTGATCGTGGTCGTCGTCCGCTACCTCGAACCGTTCACCACGGTCGCGGAGCTGTCTCCCGGCGTCGCGAGCTGCATCGGTACGCTCCACCGGATCCGGAGTGTCCTCGACGCCCCCGCCGACAGCACAGGCACCCGGGGCACTCGGTACGCCACCCCGGCCGCACCTCCCAGGATCGAACTGCGCAAAGTCACCTTCGGTTACGACGGCACGGGCACACCGCCGGTGCTCGATGGCCTCGACCTCGTCCTCGAACCCGGCACGACCACCGCGATCGTCGGCCCCTCGGGATCCGGCAAGAGCACCGTTCTCGCTCTGCTCGCGGGCCTGTACCGGCCCGCCTCCGGCAGTGTCCTCATCGACGGCGCCGACTGCGCCACCCTGGACGCCCGGTCCCGCCGCGCGCTCGTCAGCGCCGTCTTCCAGGACCCCTACCTGTTCGACGGGACCGTACGGGACAACATCCTGGCCGGTGCCCCGGAAGCGGACGACGACGCCGTGGAGCGCGCCGCGTGCCTCGCCCGCGCGGACAACGTCGTCCGCCGGCTGCCCGACGGGTGGGCGAGCCGGGTCGGCGAGGGCGGCACCACGCTCTCCGGCGGCGAACGCCAGCGCGTCTCCATCGCCCGCGCGCTCCTCAAGCCTGCTCCCGTCCTTCTGATCGATGAAGCGACCAGCGCGCTGGACTCCGAGAACGAAGCCGCCGTCACGGCCGCCCTCACCACCGACCCCCTCCCCCGCACCAAGGTGATCGTCGCCCACCGGCTCGCCAGCATCCGCACCGCGGACCGCGTGGTCTTCCTCGAAGAGGGCCGTGTCGTCGAGGACGGCCCGGTCGACGAACTGCTCGCCGCCGGCGGCCGGTTCGCGGACTTCTGGCAGCAGCAGGACAGCGCCGGCGCCTGGCGGCTGAGCGCACCGCGACCGGAACTCCGGCCCCGTCCGGCCTAGGCCGGTGGTCCCCGCCGCTCGAAACGGCAACCTCGGCGGCTCCCTGGCCCCGGCCGGGCTACTGCCCTGCGGCGTTGAGGAGATCGAGAACGCTCTGCTGGCACCCGTAGTCGGTGGTGCCCGAACCGCCGTTCCAGTGCGGGCCGTACTGGTCGAGAGTGTTGCGGTCCTTGGCGTAGGCCGTGTCCGCCCACCGGGTCAACGTCGCGGCGTAGGGATGGCCGGACAACTGCGCGTTCAGTCTGCCGAGCCCGCGTACGTAGGCGCCCTTGAAGGAGGGACCGTCGCCGGTGCAGCCGTCGGACTCCCCGGGCTCACGGAGCACCCCGTCGGTCTGGAGCCGTGCGGTGGAGGCGTCGGCCAGTTGGCGGGCGGTGTCCAGGAGGCCGTTGTCGCCGGTCGCCCGGTACAGCTCGGTGAGGCCACCGAGCACGACACCCTGGTTGTACGTCCACGTGGTCTGGCCGTTGTTGGCGCACGCGTCGGTGAGACCGTCGTTGATCATGTGATCCTGGTTGATCATGCCGCTCTGCCGGAACCAGGACCATTCCTGCCGGGCGCGGTCCAGGTAGGCGGTGTCGCCCGGAATCCGGTTGTGGAGCGCCGCGTTGAGCTGGAGGAACAGCTCGTTGGTGATCGCGTTCTTGTAGGTCTTGGTCTCGTTCCACAGCACCCCGCCCCCGCAAGTGCCCGTCCAGTAGGCGTTCATGTGGTCCGCGTCGGTGCGCGCGGTGCTGAGGTACCGGCTGTCGCCGGTCGCGTCGTACGCGGCGACCCAGGCCAGCCCCCACCAACCGGTGTCGTCGAGGTAGTCGTTGGTGAAGTTGCCGCCCTGCGCCCCGAGGTTCTTGTCGTAGGTGGTGGAGATGGCATACTTGTAGCTGGGCATGCCGCTGACCCGGGCGTTGTCGATGACGGCCGTCAGCGCGTTCGCGGCGGTCCACCAGCCGTTGCCGCCGAACAGCCCGGTGCCGCGGTCGTAGGACATCATCAGTGCCGTGGCCGCCGCGGTCCCCCGGCTCCAGGCGTTCCGGTCGACCCGGGCCCAGGAGGTGCAGGTGATCTCCGCCCGGTCACCGGCCTTGCCGCACGCGCGCAGGGCCCCGACTCCGGCCGTGTTCCAGTCGTCGACGTTGTACATCTGGGTCCGCCAGCCGCGGTATTCCTGCGGGGTCTTGGTGTCGCCGAGTTTGCTTCCGGAGGACCAGGACCTGCCGCCGTCGAAACTGCGGTCCAGCCACACCTCGTCGCCGGGGTTTCCGTCGTCTATGGACGCCCAGCCCATGACATCGTTGTCGGAGAGGTGCAGCCGGACGGTCCGGCCGTACAGGGAACTGATGGCCGGGATCCGGTCCGAGGTGGCGGCGGAGGGGTCGCGCGCGTCACAGTACGTGTCGCAGATCGCCGCCGTCGCGGCCGTGCGGGCGTCGGCGCCCGTACGGGGACCTGCGGTGGCGGCCGCGGGAGTCGCTGCGAGCAGGGCGACGACGAGCGACAGCCCGGTCGCCGCCATTCCTTTCCTGAACGGGGGCATGTCGACCTCCTGTCGGGCGGGGCGATGCCCGCCTCGGTGAACATTGACGATTGAATTGTTACGCACATGTCAATAGGGCAAAGCGGTCCTGGAGGGCACAGCAGCGGTGTCCGGGGCATGTGAGGTGCGGGCGAGGGCCCCGGTCGGCCGTGGAGTACGCAACTTCCCAGGAGGAATACGGGATTGCCCGGAGTGGAAGGACTCGTAGCATCGGCTCGTGTCCGTGAGGATCCGCCCCGCATGCCGTCTACCGCCCTTCGGGGCCCAGGGGTTGTCCGCAGCCATCGGAGACCGGCGCGGTCCCAGGCCCCCTCACGGACGAACCGCCGAGGACCTGAGCAAGGGAGCCGCCGGATGACCCTCGTACCCCACCCACTCCAGGAGACGCTGACCTCGGGAGATCTCCTCGCCGAGATACGTTCCCGCACGCCGGACAACGGCGGTAACTCCGGAGGGTGGCCGGGACTCACGTTCTACCGCTACACACAGCCGACGGCACCACAATGGGAAGAGGTCAAGTCGCTTTCCCTCTGCGTGATCGCCCAGGGACGCAAGTGCGTGGTGTCCTCCGGGCAGCCGCACTACTACGACCCCCTCAACTACCTGGTGCTGAGCAGCAGCCAGCACTTCACGGCCGAGATCATCGAGGCCACCGCGGAGAAGCCCTTCCTCTCCCTGGTCCTCCAGATCGACCCGACCCTGGTGCGGCGCGTGTCCTCCGACATCCTCGACAGGCGGGCGGTGCCCTTCGGACCGAAGCTGGGCGGGAAGCCGGAGCCCGCCTTCGTCTCCCCGCTGGACAGCGCGTTGATGTCGGCCACGATCCGGTTCTTGCAAGCCACGCACGTCGGTGCCGACCGCCGGGTGCTCGCGCCCTTGTATCTGCGCGAAATGGTGTACCGGGTGCTTCAGGCGGAACAGTACGAGAGGCTGATCGCGATCGCCGCGTCCGAGGTGGTGGGAAACCCCGTCAGTGACGTCATCGCGTACGTCCAGCACAACATGTCGGATCCGCTCACGGTGAGCGATATGGCGGAGCGAGTCTCCATGAGCCCCTCCGCCTTCTCGCATCTGTTCCGGGAGGTCACCGGAAAATCCCCGTACCAGTTCGTGAAGGAAATGCGACTCAACCGGGCAAGGGATCTCCTCATCGAGCAGCAGATGAGTGTCACCAAGGTCTCGCGGACCGTGGGATATTCCAGTACGTCACATTTCATCAACGAGTTCCGCGACAGATTCGGTGCCACTCCCCGAGCCTATTGCAATCTACGGCTCATCTCCGAGGAACTCGGCTCGCAGCAGCAGGGCTGAACGAGAGGCCCTGGACGCTCAGCCTCACCAGCCGTTCGGCCAACGGGGCGGAGGACGCGGGGTTCTGGCCGGTGTGGAGGTTTCCGTCGGAGACCACGTGTGCCTCGAAGGCACCGGCCCGTTCATAGCGGCCGCCGCTCGTGCCCAGGCGATCCTCCAGCAGCCACGGCGCCCGGGCGGCGAAGCCCATCGCCGCCTCCTCCTCGTTGCTGAAGCCGGTGACCGCCCGACCGGCGAACAGCCAGCCGCCGGCGGCGTCCCGGGCCGGCAGGAAGGCCGCCGGGCCGTGGCACACCGCGGACACCGGCTTGCCCGCCGCCGTGAACGCGCCGATCAGCGCGCCGAACCTCGCCGACGTGGCGAGGTCCTCCATAGGGCCGTGACCGCCGGGGACGAACACCAGGTCGTACTCGGCGGCGTCGGCCGCGTCGAGGTCGAGCGGCGCGCCGAGGGACGCCGAGATCGTCTCCAGGTAGGCGCGGAAACGACGGCCGGGTTCCTCGGAGCCGCCGTTGGCCGCGGCGGCGAACCCCGCCTCGTCGGCGGTCGGGGGCACCGCGCCCGGTGTCGCCACCGTGATGTCGAACCCCGCGTCGCGGAAGATCTTGTGCGGGACCACCAGTTCCTCCGGCCAGTACCCGCAAGGGTGCTTGGTGCCGTCATTGAGCGTCCAATGGTCGGACCCCGATACCGCGAACAGCACGCGAGTCATCGAAAACCCTTCTGTCGTGGGTCCCTGCCGCTTCTTCCCGGCAGGGCGGCGCGTCCCTCACGTTAGGCGCGGACACCCAAGGGTTCTCCTCGTTTCCGTTGGAATCCGCTACTTCTCGCACGAAAGCCGATACGCGAGCCGCCCGTTGCCGGAATCCGCAGTTCTCCGCCAGGAATCTGCGATGCCCCGCCCCGGCACCCGGCCTACCTTCGAAGCGTCGCGGCAACACACTGTTCACCTGGAGTTGACATGGCTCATATCGCGTACCTGGTGTCGAGCGCGAAACAGATCGAGTTGAGCGACGGCACCCTGCACCCGACCGGCTACTTCGCGGAAGAGGCCCTCAAACCCTATGAGCGGTTCCTGGCGGCAGGGCACGAGGTCACCGTGATCACACCGGACGGGGCGGCGCCCACCGCCGATCCCTACGGCCTGGAGCACTTCTTCCACTACCCGGAGGAGGACCAGGACTTCTTCGCCTCGGTCACCCGCACCTTCCACCACGACCCTGATGACATCCGGATCACCCTGCACCACACCACGGAACTCGGTCTGATGGCGGGCCGCCGGATCGTACGGCGGCTGACCGAACGGGGCACCGATCCGGGCGAGGCACACCAACTGGTGAGCCGTGCGGCTCGCCTCGCCTGGCGGCGGGACCGTCCGCTGGCGGACGTCATGGTCGCGGAGGATCTGCACGGCGGACTGAGCCGGCGGGACCTCCTGGCGGAGACCGAAGCGCTGGAGGACGACGCCCGCGCACTGGCGGCGGCCCGTCGCGACAGGCTGGCGAGCTTCCCGCGGTTCCGCGCCCCCGTGGCGCTGTCGTCCCTGGGCGACGGACAACTGGCCGCCTTCGACGCCGTGTTCGCGCCCGGCGGCCACGGGCCCATGGTCGACCTGGCGGACAACCGCGACGTGGCCCGGCTGATCGCCGTCCTGCACACGCGCCGGGCCCCGATCGCCGCCCTGTGCCACGGCCCCGCGCTGCTGCTCTCCGCTCCCGAACGCGAGGACGGACAGTGGCTCTTCGACGGCTACCGCATGACCTGCTTCACCGACGAGGAGGAGGACCAGACGGTGCCGGGCCGGCTCGGACTGCCGTGGTACGTGGACACCGCTCTCAAGAACGCGGGTGCCGTCTTCGACGACGGACCGAGCGCCTGGGTGTCCCACGTCGTCGTGGACCGCGAGCTGATCACCGGTCAGAACCCGGCCTCCACCGAGGCCACCGCGGACGCCCTGCTCAAGGCGCTCGCCGTATGAGGCGGACATACACCGCGTCCCGACCCGGCGGCGGTCTCGGCCGGCCCGGCCCCGCACGTCGAACCCGAGGAGTGACGACACATGAGTGACACGCCGGCCGGCACCGTCACGGCGTTCCTGGACGCGGTACGGCGAGGGTCCGTCGCCGAGGCGATGGCGCTCGTCGATCCCAGCGCGGTGGTCAGCCTGTACCCGCTGGGGACGGTGGGCGCGGCACCCGCCGCGCTGCGCGACTGGGTGGTGTCCACCGGAACAGCCTTCCCCGATCTGCGCCTGACGCTGACGCACCTGGTGGAGTGCGGCCGGGTGGTGGGCGCCGAGCTGAAGCTGGAGGGCACCCAGGCGGCGGACTACCTCGGTGCCGTGAACCAGGAGAAGCACATCGACCTCGACCAGGCCTGGCGTTTCACGGTGACGGACGGCCGGATCACCACCGTGGACGGCTACTGGTGCCAGAACCAGCTCTACCGCCGGCTGGGTGTCAAACGCCTGGACCAGGTCGCGATCGTGACAGGAGGGGCCGTATGACCATCGCCCACCGGGACGGTCCGGTGACCGCGCAGCGGGCCGGGGACAGCCGGTCCCGCGCCGCGGTCGCCGCCGATGCGGCCGCGAGGTTCTTCGCCGCGTACCGCCGGCACGACATCGAGGCGATGGCCGAGATGTGCACGGACACCGCGGAGTTCTCCTACGTGCCCTACGAGGTGTGGGGCAAGCAGCGCGTGCTGCGCGGGGACGGCATGGTCGGGACCGTCGGCAAGACCATCTGGACCGGGTTGATCAACTCATTCCCGGATCTGTTCAACGAGGTCCACGACATCGACGCGAACGATGCCGGCGACGTACTGGTCCGCTGTGACATCGGCGGCACCCAGCAGCTCGCCTGGGGATTCGCCGAGCCGTGCGGCGGGGCGTTCCGCGAACCGCATCTGTTCATCCTCCGGGTGGACGAGGACGGACGGATCGGATCGGTGCGGGCGTACTGGGACGGCGCGGGGATCAACCGCCGGCTCGGCCATCTCGAAGTCGACTAGGACACGGGAAACCGGAACGGAGATCAGGAGAGAGATGACTCTGCTCAAGCGCGAGGAATGGCAGCGGTTCGTCCGGGAGGTGGACTGGACCTACGGCTACGTCAAGGACGAGTCCGTCTTCCCGGAGTGGCACAGCGGCACCGGGAAGGTCCCGAGGGAAGCGTGGGCGAGCTGGGAGGAGGACTACAAGATCACCTACCCCGAGTACGTCGCCACCCAGCGCGAGAAGGAGTCGGCCGCCTACGCGGTGAAGGCCGCCCTGCAGCGGTCGGCCAACTTCGACGGGCTGGACGAGGGCTGGCGCTCCTCGACCAAGATGCATTTCGGCGGCGTCGCCCTGGTGGAGTACGCCGCGGTGCTCGGGGAACTGAAGATGGCACGGTTCGGCATGAACGGCTCCTGGCGCAACATGGCGACGCTCGGCGCACTGGACGAGATGCGGCACGCGCAGATCACGACCTTCTTCGGCCATGAGTTCATCAAGAAGGACCCGCAGTACGACTGGACGCAGAAGACGTTCCACCAGAACAACTGGGTGCCGGTGGCGCTGCGCAATCTCTTCGACAACATGATGATCGCGCCGAACGTGGTGGACCTCGCCATCGGGCTTCCGTTCACCTTCGAGACGGGCTTCACCAATCTCCAGTTCGTGGCGCTGGCGGCGGACGCGTTGGAGGCGGGCGACATCAACTTCGCCAACATGATCTCCTCCATCCAGACGGACGAGGCCCGGCACTCCCAGCAGGGCGGCCCGACGCTGGAGATCCTCGTCGAGCACGATCCCGTACGGGCTCAGTGGGTCATCGACCGCAACTTCTGGGGTTCGGCCCGCGCGTTCGCCGCGCTCACCGGTCCGGCCATGGACTACTACACCCCCCTTGAGCACCGCAAGCAGTCCTACCGGGAGTTCATGGAGGAGTGGATCATCGACCAGTACATCCACACCATCGAGGACTACGGTCTGAAGAAGCCCTGGTACTGGGACGAGTTCCTGCGGGGGCTCGACACCTGGCACCACGGGCTGCACATGGGGTTGTGGTACTGGCGTCCCACGTTGTGGTGGCGCCCGAAGGCCGGCGTCTCCAAGGACGAACGGGAGTGGCTGAACGAGAAGTACCCCAACTGGGAGGCCGTCTACGGCGGCAAGTGGGACACGCTGATCGACAACGTGAACGCGGACAACGTGGAAGCCACGCTGCCCGAGACGCTCCCGTGGCTGTGCAGCATGTGCAATCTGCCGTGCTGCAATGCCGTACAGAGCAGGTCGGGCCGCTGGCGGGTGCCGAGCTGGCCGCTGAAGTACAACGGGCGGACCTATCACTTCTGCACCAACGCCTGCCGGCAGATCTGGTGGAAGGACCGGGACAACGTCAATCACCAGACGCTGATCGAGCGGTTCGTCGCCGGCCAGATCCAGCCGATGGACGTCGGCGGCATCCTCGCGTACATGGGCATGACGCCGGACGTCATGGGTGACGATCCCGACTACGACGCCTGGACGAAGGACTACGTGGGCCGCCCGGCCACGGGCCTCGCCCTGGCGGGCACGGAGGCCAGGACCTCATGAGCCGGCAGACGACGGAACCCACCGAGCCCACCGACCCCTGCGGTCCGGCCGTGATCCCGCTGAACGCGGTCTTCGCCGACGACTTCGTGCAGATCTTCGTGGCCGTCACCACCGAGGACACCGCGGAGCAGGTGGCGGCGGCCGTCGCGCACCATGTCGAGGGCAAGCGGGTGCGCGCGCTGCCCCACCCCAGGGTGGTGTTCCACAACGGGCGGCGGCTGGACCCGGCGACCACCGTGGCACAGGCGGGCTTCGAACCGTTCGACCACGTACGGGTCGAGTACGACATCCCGGAGGGGACGCGATGAGCCAGTGGGTGGGACCGGTCCTGCGCATGGGACACGAGGTCGATCAGATCATCGCGGCCATCGAGGACGACAACCCCGACCGGGAGATCGACGTGGTGGACCGGGGTGCCTATGTGCGGGTGCGCGGCCCCGAAAGGGTCACCCTGACCCTCCCGACGCTGCGCCGGTACCTCGGCGCGGACTTCGAGATCAGGTCGATGGAGACACTGATGTCCTCGTTCGTCGGACGCGTCATCACCACCAGCGACTCCATCACCTGGGAAGACATCACCGCCCGCAGGACGCGGGCGGCGAAAGGAGCATCGGCGTGACCGGCACCCCGCGAAAGCCCCGGCCCAGGCGCACGTTCAGCGCCTTCGGTGACGTCCGCAAGATGCCGACGGAGTACGAGATCGTCACCCATGGCCAGAACTGGACGATGCGGCGGAACCGCAGCGGTGCCTTCGAGCAGAACCCCTCGTCCCCGCCGAACCTCTGGTTCCTGACCTACCGTGACAAGTCCCCGCTGGCGGTGGACGACTGGGAAGAGTTCCGCGACCCGGACGCTCTCACCTACCGCGCCTACGTCAACCTCCAGTCGGACGCCGAGGCCAAGTCCGGCGGTGTGCTGGCGGAGTACGCCAAGGCCGGCGCGGACAAGCGGTTGGCGCCCGGGCAGACCGGCCTGCTGGCGTCGCTGCACACGCCGTCCCGCTATCTGGTCCACGGATTCCAGCAGATCCAGGCGTACGTCGGGTACATGGCACCCACCTCCTACGTCACCAACGCGGCAGGCTTCGCCACCGCGGACCTGCTGCGCCGGCTCACCTTGATCGCGTACCGCACCCGGGAACTCCAACTGGCCCACCCCGAGGCGGGGTTCGGTACCGGCGAGCGCGAGAAGTGGGAGCGGGACGAGTCCTGGCAGCCGGCCCGGCGCGCCGTGGAGAGAGCCCTGGTCAGCTACGACTGGGGGGAGGCGTTCACCGCCCTCGGCCTGGTGCTCGGCCCGACCCTGGACGATGTCCTGCTGCGGCAGTTCGGCGAGGCGTCGGCACAGTCCGGGGACGAGGAGTCCTGGCTGCTCTCGAAGTATCTCCAGGAGGACGCCGACCGCCGCTTGCGCTGGAGCACGGCACTCGCCGCGTTCGCGGTGCGCCGGCGCGGCGGCAACGAGGAGGTGTTGCGCCGCTGGATCGACCGGTGGACCCCGGCGGCGGACGACGCCGCCGCCGGACTGGGCTCGCTCCTGGCCCGGTACGGGCCGCGGAGCTGGACCACGGAGCGCGTCGTGTCCGAGGCGAGCGCGGCCCGCAGGGTCTGCCACGCCCGCGTCTTCGCGGGTACCGGCGAAACCGGTGAGGTTCCGGCGGAGCGAAAGGGAGCGTGATGGGAGCCACCACCGGCACCTGGCACAAGGCCATGGACATCGACGACCTGTGGGAGGGCGACATGGCGGCGGCGGAGGTGGAGCACACCAAACTGCTGCTCGTCAACGTCGGCGGCGAGATCCGCGCCTACCAGAACCGCTGCCCGCATCAGGCATGGGCCCTGGACGAGGGCGACTTCGACGGCGAGACCCTCGTCTGCACCCGCCATATGTGGGAGTTCGACGCGAAGACGGGCCAGGGCGTCAATCCCAGCAGCTGCCGGCTGACGTCCTATCCGTGCCGGGTCGGCGAGGACGGCGCGATCATGGTGGACGTCGGATGACACGGGAGAGATACGTGATCGCGGGCGGCGGCGTCGCGGGAGCGTCCGCCGTCCGCACCCTGCGCGAGAGCGGCTTCGACGGCGAGCTGGTCCTCGTCGGCGACGAACGGCACCGGCCCTACCAGCGTCCGCCGCTGTCCAAGGAGTTCCTGGCCGGCGACACGGACGAGGAGGGACTGTGGGCGCAGCCGGGGAAGTGGTACCGGGAGCAGGGCGTGGAGCTGCTCCTTGGCACCCGCGTCACCGCCCTCGACACCGTGCGGCGCAGACTGACCCTCACCTCGGCGGACGACGTGGACAGCATGACGTACGACGCGCTGTTGCTCGCGACGGGCGTACGAGCACGGCGGCTGCCCGGCTTCGAGGGTGAGCGGGTCCATTACCCGCGCACCCTCGACGACGCGCTGGCGCTCCGCGCGCACCTGCGCACCACGGATCGGATAGCGGTGGTCGGAGCCGGTTTCATCGGGTGCGAGGTGGCCGCGACGGCGGTGGGCCTCGGCAAGTCGGTCACCTTGTTCGAGCCGGACACCGTGCCCTTCCGGCGCAGCCTCGGCCCGCAGGTCGGATCGGCCCTGATCGGCATCCACCGCCGGCAGGGCGTGGACGTCCGCCTCGGCACCGGCGTCCGGGAGGTCCGCGAGACCCCCGGCGGCGTCCTGGTCGTGCCGGTCCGGGGCGCCCCGGTGGAGAGCGACCTCGTGGTGGTGGGAGTGGGCGCGGTGCCGAACTCCGAGATCGCGCGGGCCGCGGGCATCGAGGTGCACCACGGCATCGTCACGGACGCTCTCGGCCGGACCTCGCACGCCGGGATCTGGGCGGCCGGTGACGTGGCACGCCAGTACCACCCGCGTTATGGCGAGCACCTGCGGGTCGAGCACCACGACACCGCCGTACGGCAGGGTGCGCAGGCGGCCCGGAACATGCTGGGCGCGGGTGAGGAGTTCGCCGAGCCGTTCTGGTTCTGGTCCGACCAGTACGGACACAGTGTGCAGAGCGCCGGGCGGTTGCCCGACCCGTTCGAACCGGTGCTGCGCGGGCGCGTGGAAGAGGGCAGATTCTCCGCCTTCGCCTGGCGGGACGGCAAGGTGACCGGGGTCGTCGCCCTGAACCGTCCGCGTGATGTCCTGGACGTCCGCCGGCTTGTCTTCGCCGAGCACGAGATCTCGCCGGAACAGCTGCGGGACGAGTCCGTGGCGCTGCGGCGCCTCCTGCCCCGTGCCGCCGCCGCTCGCCCGGCGCGGGACCGAGCGTGAAAGGTGTGCGACCGTGACAGCGACAGCGGAGTTCGTCTGGCACCAGGAGCGCGTCCGGGTCCCGGAGCCGGACGCGCAGCGGGCCCTGCGGGCCGTCGCGGGGCTGCCCGTCAAGGAGGCGGTCGCCCGGCTCCGGCACGGGCCCGGCCGCACCTGTGAACAAGTGGCCCGGGTCCTCGACCGCGCCCTGGCGAAGGCCGGGCGATCGGGGCTGCGGGCCGACCTGCTCGTGGTGTCCGGAGGCGAGGCGCACCGTGGCGAGGACATCGTGCGGATACGGCGCAAGGCGCACGGGAAGGCGGACTGGATCAGCAGTGCGACGGCCGATGTGCTGGTCCGGCTGGAGCCGACCGGACCGTGCGCGGCCACCGGCCCGATCCTGGACGAGGATCGACCGGCGGCCGGTGACCGCCCCGCCGCCGTCGCGGCCGGCCCGTCACCGTGCGCGGGGCCCCGTGCGGAGCTGCCGGACGCGCGCGCCCGGCAGGTCCGGGACCTGCTGTACGACGTGCTCGACCCGGACCTGGGGGTGAACATCGTCGATCTGGGCTTCGTCCGTCACATCACCGTCGAGGAGGACCGCGCGACGATCACGATGACCCTCACCTCCGCCGCCTGTCCACTGACCGGTGTCATGGAGGACCAGATCCGCTCCGTCCTCGCGGACCGGGCGCGTCATGGTGTCGCCGGCCACCGGATCGAGTGGGTGTGGCGACCGGCCTGGCGCCCGGAGGACATCACGCCGGACGGCCGCGATCAGCTACGGGCCATCGGCTTCAACCGCTTCTGACCGCTTGCCGGGCCGCCGCGGGCCCGGCACACCCGAAAGGAACACCTCAGCACCATGGCACATGTCGTCATCGCCACCTGGAAGGCCGCACCCGGTCAGGAGGGTCTCGTCCGAGAGGTTCTCGCGACCGTCGCGCCGCTCAATCGCGCCGAGGAGAAGATGATCTCCTTCGACGCCTTCGAGGACCATGCCGCGCCCGGTGTGTTCGTCCTGGTGGAGAAGTACACCGACGCCGGCGGCTACGACGATCACAAGGCGACCGACGCCTTTCGGACCCACGTCGTCGGCAGGGCCCTTCCCGCTCTCGCCGAACGCACTGTGCACACGTACGAAACTGTCGTATGAGCGGTGTCTCGACGCCCGCGCCCGCGCGGACTTTCTCCGACTTCGCCGACGACATGCGCCAGTTCTGTCTGCTCCGGAGGCTGGGGCACCCGGCTGTGGTCGGGAACTCGCAAGGTGCGCCGTTCGCACGAGGGAAATTCACGGCGAGCAGAACACCAGCCACTCGCCGGACGACGGAGCACTGCTCGCCGTCCTTCAGGCCGCGCACAGGGCGAGGGCGGTCACACCGGGCTGGCGGGGTGGGCCGCCGTGGGTGAGCGGGGTGGCCATGTCCGGGGCGAGAGGTTGCCGAGGACGTAGGCCCGGGCGACCAGTGCTGGGCGCGTCGGCGCTTCGAGGAGGACGCGGAGCCGGCTCAGGTGGTAGTCCAGGGTCTGCCGGGACAGCCGCAGTTCCTCGGCGATGTCCGCGTTGCTGCGGCCCGCCGCGAGCAGGGCGACGATGCGTATCTGGGCGGCGGTCAGGGTGGGCTGGGTCTGCTGGCGTCGGCCCAGATGGGTGGCGACGGCCCACACGCCGGTCACGCCCGGCGCCGCCGCGCCGACGGCGGTCAGCCGGATGCGGGCCCGGCGCTGCCAGCCCTCCCCGTCGACGAGCACCGCCGAGGCGCGGGCGCTCCTGCGCCGTCCGGCGATCAGGTCGTCCCAGAGCCGTAGCAGGGCGCCGCGTTCGGGTGTGTCGGCGAGGAGCGAGGCGGCGCGCGATCCGGTCAGCTCGGAGAGGCGGAGGCGCAGGATCTCGGCCGCGGCGGTGCCGGCCTCGCTCACTCTTCCGTCCGGGGCGAGGCGGACGCAGGCCAGTCCGCTGTGGTCGCGCAGTGCGCGTAAGTCCGCCTCGGCCCGGTGCCGTTGGTCCATCGCCCGGACGTAGTCGGTGACATCGACGTAGATGCCCGCGACGCAGCGTTCGTCACCCCAGCGGACGGGAAACCGGTAGCCCGCCGCGTGTGCGGAAGTTCCGTCGGGGCGGCGGTAGGTGAGGGCGTGCCGTATGGACCTGCCCTCGGTCAGGACCTGTTGGTCCATGGCGAGGAAGCGGCCGGCGTTTGCGGGTTCGTCGAGGTCGGACAGGTGGCGGCCGATCACCGCGTCGCGTGTCGTCCCGTACAGGTGGGCGTAGGCGTGGTTGGCCCACACATGGCGGCCGGTGCCGTCGCGCATGAACGCGGCGGCCGGGGTGAGTTCGGCGAGGGCTCCGAAGGGGTTGTGGCCGGGCGGGCCGATCGCTTCGTCCAGGGGTGTTGTGCGTTCCGTCTCGTCCACGGCCCACTCCTTCAATACTGCACGATATGACGTTGGGTGACGTCTCGTGCGTAAGCCGTAGCACTCCGGGAACACGGGAGAACCGGGCGCTCTCAGGCTCTGCACCCTCTGCGCGCTAGCGCATCACGACACCTTCACATGACGCCAATAGCCCAGCCGGATAAGGCATTTGCCTGAATGGTTCGCGTAATGCGGCCGCTGGGAGGCGAGTTCGGACTGGTTCGCTTGAAGGAGGAGAACCGGCGGGCGGGGCGTGAGTGCTCCCGGCATCAAGTGCCGCTACATCGAAGGAGATGGGTCTACGTGAGCCAGGTGCTGTACGTGCATGCCAAGGGCGGGCCGCCGGTGGGTCACGCTCTGACGCGGGTGGCCGGGCGGGCCACGGTGCACCTGCTGGCGCTGAGCGGGCTGCCCGCGGGGGTGGCGGACGACGCGGCGCGGCTGTGCGCCTCGGTGGTGACGCCTCCCCGCGCGGAGCACCGGGACCTCGTCGAGCTGATCGTCATGCGCGCCCGCGAGGTGGGGGCGGACGCCGTCCTCACCTTCTCGGAGTACGCGGTGGTCGCGGTGGCCGAGGCGTGCGGGCGACTCGGGCTGAGGGGTGCCGGGGCGGCCGCCCATCTCGCCCGCGACAAGCGGCTGATGCGTGCCACGTGGGACCGCCACGGTGTTCCGCAGCCCCGTTTCCGACCCGTCGCGGGGCTCGCCGGGCTGGAGCGGGCGACCACCCGATTGTCATGCCCATTATTACTCAAGGCAGCGTGGAGCGCGGGTTCGACCGCGCACCAGATCATCGACGAGCCCGGGCAGGCGCGGCACGCCTGGCGCCGCTCGCGTCAGGTCATGGCGGAGTCGGCGCAACTCGGCTTCGCCGAAATGCATGTGCGCGGCGCGTCGGAGGACTTCATCGTCGAGGAGATCGTCACCGGACGGGCCGAGGAGTGGTTCGACGGCCCCGGCTGGGGTGACTACGTGAGCGTCGAGGGCGTCGTCGTCGACGGCGATTTCCGGCCGGTCTGCCTGAGCGGGCGCATGCCGACGGTGTGGCCGTTCACCGAGCGCGCCGGTATCACTCCGGCCGCCGTCGACAGCGGGGCCCAGCGCAGGATCGTGGAGCTGGCCCGGCGGGCCGTCAACGCGCTGGGGCTGGAGAACTTCGGCACCCACACGGAGATCAAGCTGGGCGCGGACGGCCGCATGTGGGTCATCGAGACGGCCGCCCGGTTCGGGGGCGCGATGACCGTGCCGCAGATCGAGGACGTCTTCGGCCTCGACCTGGTCGGTATGTTCACCGATCAGCTGCTCGGCCGCTCGCCCGGCTGGCCCGCGCGGACGCTGACGCCCGCGGACGCCGAGGGCGCGACGGGCTCCCTGGTGGTGCTGGCGGTCGACGGTGACGGCGCGCCGTGGCCGCGGCGGCATCTGTGGGACTCCTCGGCGGTGGTCCGCAAGGCGCCGATCGGTGCCGGCAGCACGCTGTCCGTGGTCCGGGAGAGTTCCCTCCCCGACGGCTCGCCGGTCCCCGTCTACGACCCCGCGGGCGGCGCCAACACCATGGCGGGGCTGTGTCTGCTGTCGGCCGACCGGCCGCAGTCCGTCATACGCGACCTCACCGCCCTGGTGACCGCGCTGCCGGACATCCTCCAGGTGGACGCCGCCGAGGGGGCACGCGCATGATGCCCGCGCCGGACGAGGTCCGCGGCGCCGAGGCGGCGGTCGACCGTACCGTGGTCGGCGTCAACCTGTCGCTGCCGCTGTTCCGCACGCTGTCCGGCGTGCTCGCCGGACACCCGTATCTGAAGGTCGTGGTGGACCGGACCGAGGACACCTGGCATCTGCTCGACACCCGGGTGCACCCCTTCCACGTCGACTACATCGCCACGCGCGTACTCGGCATGACACCGCGGCAACTCGACGCGGAGCTGGACGCGTTCAACGCCTCGGTGTACATGGCGCCGGACCGTCGCTTCCTGCTGGGAATCCTCTCGCTGCACAGCGACGAGGACGCCGACGGCGCCGAACGGCCCTTCCTCGTCCTGGAGACGACGGAGGCGGACACCATGCACGGTGCGCTGCTCCAGGAGTTCTACGACTACGTCCGCCACCGCGTGGACGGGCGCCTCCCGTTGCTGCTGAAGCCGGCCAACCACGGCCAGGAGCATGAGCTGGCCCTGGCCGGCGACGCCCGCATCCTGAGCCAGGAGCTGTTCGGCAGCCGCACCCGGACCTGCCTCAACCCGGGTGTGGCGGAGGGGCGTCTGCGGTACTTCCGCACTCCGCAGGAGTACCGCGCAGGCGCCGCGGACCTCGGCTGGGCGGACATCGTCGCCATGGCGGGCCTGCCCGACGACGTGCCCCGGGTGGCCGGATTCATCAACACCCGCCCCACGACACCGCTTTCGCACACCAATGTGCTGGCCTCGGGCTGGGGCATCCCGAACGCGATCGTCCGCGACCTGGACGCCCTGGTGGAGCGGCACGGCCTGGACGGCGCCTGGGTCCGCTACCGGGTGCGGGAGGATGCCGTCAGCCTCGAACCGCTGTCCTGCGCCCCGGCGTTGGAGCGGCCGGTCTGGGACACCCAGCGCATCCATATCGACGCACCGCTGATCGAGG
This sequence comes from Streptomyces sp. NPDC093018, assembly GCF_040684035.1. Classification (NCBI taxonomy): domain Bacteria; kingdom Bacillati; phylum Actinomycetota; class Actinomycetes; order Kitasatosporales; family Streptomycetaceae; genus Streptomyces; species Streptomyces sp. NPDC093018. Next base: position 302,664 of record NZ_JBFBFF010000007.1, on the reverse strand, counting down.
ACGCGCCGATCATGGAACTGCACCGGCTGCGGCTCACCGACCGCGACAGCTACGGCACCAAGGCCGCCCACCTCGGCGAACTGCACCATGTGCTGGACAGCCGCACCGCGGACCTGACGGCCTTCTACGCCCGCCCGCGCCCGCCGCGGCCGGATCTGCTCGCCCATCTCGGCACCCGGCTCGGCGAGCCCGAAGCACCCCTGGAGCGGCTCCGGTTCACGGCCGCCGAACGCGTGGCCCGAACGGTCCGGGCGCCGCGGGGCGTGGCGCTGCCGTTCCATCTGCACCATCTCCATCTGACCTCGTCGCCTGCGCTCCAACAGGGCATCGGCAAGCTGAAGATGGCACTCGAACTCGACGCGCTCGACATGATCGACCCGCTCTCGCTGGATCTCCAGCACCTGATGCGCAGCACGCCGATGCCCGAGGAGGTGGCGCGAGCCATCACCGGAGCCGTGCCGCGGCTGGTGGCCGACGACCGCCGTCTGGTGGTGCGTTCCTCCTCCAACGCCGAGGACCTGCCGGGGTTCTCGGCAGCGGGCATCTACGACTCGGTGACGACGGTACGCGGCACGGATCAGCTGCTGGACGCCGTCATCCATGTGTGGGCGTCGCTGCTGTCGCCGCGGAGCGTGCGGATGCGGCACCAGGTCGGCATCCCGCTGGACGACACCTACATGGGGGTGATCGTCCAGGAGTACACGCCGGCCGACCTCGGGGGCGTGCTGGTCACCTGCAACCCGACGCGCCGGGAGGACTTCCGGAACGTGTACCTCAACTGCACGGCCGGTTCGCCCGAGCGCGTGGTGGACGGCACGGTCCTGCCCCACCAGTACCTGTACAACACGGTCGAGGGCGGCGGCCGTACGGTCGCCGTCGGATCCTCGGGCACCGACCTGCCGGGGGACACGAGGGCGACGCTGGCCGAACTGGCCCTGGCGGGGCGCCTGTTGCAGTCCCACTTCAGCACGGACGACCCGGACGACGCCCTGGACATCGAGTGGCTGATGACCGGCGAGGGGGCGTTCCAGCTGGTCCAGGTCCGCCCGTACGCCCGATGAGGCGCCGTGGGCCCGCGCGGTGGCGCCGCGCTCCGCAGGAGGACCTGACCCCGGCGGCCCGCCGGGTGATCCGCCTCAACAACGGGTTCCAGCTGCTGTTCAACCTGCTGTGGTGGATGCCCGTCTTCTACGCCTACCAGCGTGACGCGGGCCTGTCCGACGGCCAGATCTTCGGTATCCAGAGCATCTACTACATCGCCTTCTGCCTCTTCGAGATCCCGACCGGACTCGTCGCCGACCGCATCGGCGCGCGCAACTGCCTGTGGGCGGGCGCGGTGGTCATGACGGCGGCGAACCTGATGCCGGTGTTCTCCCCCTCCTACACCGGCTTCCTCCTCCACTTCCTGGCCATCGCCGCGGGGCGCTCCCTGACCTCGGGCGCGGCCAGCGCCTGCCTCTACGACGGGCTGCGTGCGCAAGGGGCGGACGCGCACTACCTCCGCGCGGAGGGTACGGCGCGGGCCCTGGGACTTGCGGCCAAGGTGGTCTGCTGGCCGCTCGTCGGACCGCTGATGGTGCTGGCGCCGCAGGCTCCGTACGTCCTGAGCGCGGCGAGCGCGGCAGGCTCGCTCGGCTGCGCCCTCGCTCTGCCACGGCTCGCCCCGCGCGAGGCGCGCGGGGCGACACGCGCCTCCGGCCGGCGCGAGGCGGCGCTGCTGCGTGACACCGGTGCCGCGCTGCGGGCCCTTCGGGCGTCGCCGTGGCTCGCCCTGCTCATGGTGCAGGGCGTGGCCGTCTTCACGCTGTCGCGGATCTGCCAGGTCAACCTCTTCCAGCCGGTGCTGCTGCACCACGGCATCGGCGAGGGCAGCACCGGCGGTGTGCTCGCGGCGATGACGGTCGCCGAGGCGGTCGCCTCCGCGCGGCCCCAGTGGCTGGGCTCCCGGCTGTCGCCCACGGCCTGGGTGTCATTGCTGAGTGTCGCGCTCGCGGCCACGCTGGCGGGCACCACCGCCGGCGGCCCGTGGACGGTGGCCGCTCTGCTCTGTGTGTTCGCCGCGATCACCGGCTTCTGCTATCCGGTGCAGCGCAAACTCATCAACGACGCGATCCCGAAGGACGCTCCGCGCGCCACCCTGCTGTCGGTGGAGAGCATCGTGGACCGCGGTGTGTGCGCCCTGGCCGCGGTGGCCGCGGGCGCCTTTCTGGCGGCGGGCCGGCTCGACGCCCTGCTGTGGCAGTCGGCCGCCGTCACCTGTGTGCTGATCCCGGCCCTCCATCTGGCGCTGCGCCACACGAACCGGGCGGCGCGGACGCGCGGGGGCGGTACGGCACCCGGCGCGGATGCGGGATCCGCGCAGGCCGGGCCGCTCCCGGCCGAAGAACCCGTCGCGCTGCCCGTCGACGAGGGAGCAGCCCCGAGGGCCTGACTGTTCGCGCGCCGTACACATGCGGAACAGGCTGTGTGTCGCCTGTGAAGGAGGCGTGGGGTTGTTGTCGCTTGTGACCCACGTGTATAGCGCGAGCGGTCGTTGCTGGGGTTTTCTCTGCATGTCACTGCCAACCCCCCACGCAATGAAGGGAATTGAAAGACCGCAGACCCCTTGCTCTGCATTGGCATGCCCCTGCCATTCCGGGGTGTGTCCTTCATGTGGCTCACACCGGCCGGCCCCACACCGACCGGGAAATCCCCCCACGAAAAGAGAAGCCTGCATGACCCACGGCAACATACGTCACCAGCGCACAGCCCTCGCGGCGGCCACCGCGGTCGCCGCCGCGGCCGCCCTGCTGAGCACCTCGCTCACCGCCTCGGCCGCCGCCCGGCCCACCGCCGACGCCGCTCGCCCGGCCGGTGCGCCCGTCACCCTGTCGGCCGCCGCCCGCACCGGTCTCATCCGCAACGCGCAGGCCGGGCTCGCCGGGACCGCCAAGGCCCTCGGCCTGGGCAGCCAGGAGAAGCTGGTCGTCAAGGATGTCGTCAAGGACGGCAACGGCACCGTCCACACCCGCTACGAGCGCACCTACGCCGGCCTCCCGGTGCTCGGCGGCGACCTGATCGTGCACACCTCCAAGTCCGGCAGGACGGAGGGCGTGACCAGAGCGTCGAAGACCACGCTGAAGCTCGCCTCGCTCACCCCGCGGATCGCCGCGGCCACCGCGCGGCAGCAGGCCCTGAGCCTGGCGAAGAAGGACCGTTCGGCGAAGCCCGCCGTCGACCGGGCTCCGCGCAAGGTCGTCTGGGCGGCGAGCGGCAAGCCCGTCCTCGCCTACGAGACCGTGGTCGGCGGCTTCCAGGACGACGGCACGCCGAACCAGCTGCACGTCATCACCGACGCCGCCACCGGCAAGAAGCTCTTCCAGTACCAGGGCATCGAGACCGGCGTCGGCAACACCCAGTACAGCGGCAAGGTCGACCTGGCGACGGCGCAGTCGGGCTCGTCGTACAACCTGACCGACGACACCCGCGGCGGCCACAAGACGTACAACCTGGACCACCAGCAGGACGGCACCGGCGCGTTGTTCTCCCAGGACAACGACACCTGGGGCGACGGAACCACGTCGAACGCCGCGACCGCCGCGGCCGACGCCGCCTATGGCGCGCAGGAGACGTGGGACTTCTACAAGAACACGTTCGGGCGCAGCGGCATCAAGAACGACGGTGTGGGCGCCTACTCGCGGGTCCACTACGGCGACTCGTACGTGAACGCGTTCTGGGACGACAGCTGCTTCTGCATGACGTACGGCGACGGCGAGGGCAACAACGACCCGCTGACCGCGCTGGACGTGGCCGGTCACGAGATGAGCCACGGTGTCACCTCCAACACCGCGGGCCTCGAGTACTCGGGCGAGTCGGGCGGCCTGAACGAGGCCACCTCGGACATCTTCGGCACGGGCGTGGAGTTCTACGCGAACAACAGCTCGGACCCCGGTGACTACCTCATCGGCGAGAAGATCAATATCAACGGTGACGGCACCCCGCTGCGCTACATGGACAAGCCCAGCAAGGACGGCGGTTCCGCCGACTACTGGAGCTCGTCCGTCGGCGACGAGGACGTCCACTACTCGTCCGGCGTCGCCAACCACTTCTTCTACCTGCTGTCCGAGGGCAGCGGCGCGAAGACCGTCAACGGGGTCGACTACGACTCGCCGACCAAGGACGGCTCGACGGTCACCGGTATCGGCCGGGACAAGGCGCTCCAGATCTGGTACAAGGCGCTGACGACGTACTTCACGTCGACCACCGACTACGCCGACGCCCGCAAGGGCACGCTGTCCGCGGCGACCGACCTGTACGGCGCCGACAGCGCCGAGTACAAGGCGGTCGAGGCGGCCTGGACCGGGGTCGACGTGCACTGAGCCGTCTCCCCGCTCGACCGACGGTGGCACCCGGGCCTGTGGTCCGGGTGCCACCCGTGTTCATACGTCGGCGTCGCGGATCAGCCACGCCCCGGCCACGACCGCGGCCGGTTCGTCCTCGCCCGGCGGCATCCCATCGGAGGACTCCTGCCGGTTGCCCCCGCGCGGCTCGGCGGCAAGGGGTTTCGGTCGCGAAGCGCGGCAGAACCGTCGGGCGCGCCGCACCCCGCCCAGTATTCCGGCAGCCCGCTCACGGATGCCGCGCAGGCCGCTCACAGGGCGCCGCGCAGGCCGCTCACGCAGTGCCGCGCAGGCCGGTCAGCAGGATCTCCAGGGCCAGGTCGGTCGCCTCCCCGACCGGTGTGTCGTCCAGCAGGGCACCGACGGCGAGCACGGCCAGGCCGTGGACGGTGGAGAAGGCGACCTGGGCGAGGCGCACCGCGTCGCCGGAACGGACGGCGCCGGTCCGCTGGGCCTCGGCGATCACCTCGGCCGCGATCTCCAGGCTGCGGTGCCCGAGCACCCGGATCTCGGCGTCCGGATCCACCTCGTGCTTGGCGGTGAACATCAGCTCCAGCAGCGCGGGCCGCTCGGTCGCGAACCCGATGTAGGCGCGCCCCAGTGCGGCCAGCCGGCCTTCGACGGGGCCGGGGCCTTCCGCCGCCGCCTCCATGCGCCGGTTCAGGTCGGTGAAACCGTCGGTCACGAGCGCGTCCAGCACAGCCTGCCGGTCGCGGAAATGCCGGGTCGGGGCGGCATGGCTCACGCCGAGGTCCCTGGCCAGCCCGCGCAGGGACAGCCCGACGGCGCCGCTCTCGGCCAACACTTCCTCCGCCCGCTCCAGCAGAGCGGCCCGCAGGTTGCCGTGGTGGTAGGAGCCCTCGGCCATGCTTCTCTCCCGATGTTGTCAGTTGACTACAATGATGTCACGCGCCTACATTGGCATGGCCGGCCCACCCCGAACGACCGACCGAAGCGGAGCCGCCTCCCATGCCCACCATGTCCTATCAGGGGACCACCGCCGTGATCACCGGCGCCAGCTCCGGCCTGGGCGAGGAGTTCGCCCGGCAGTGGGCCGAACGCGGCGCCGACGTCGTGCTCGTGGCCCGCCGCCTCGACCGGCTGGAGACCCTCGCCGCCGAGTTGGAGGGGCGGCACTCCGTCTCCGCCACGCCGGTCGCCATGGACCTCGCCGAGCCGGGCGCCGGCGTCGCACTGCGGGAGGAACTCGCCGCGCGCGGCAGGTCCGTCCAGACCTTGGTCAACAACGCCGGATTCGGCAGCCACGGCGCCTTCGCGGAGCAGGACCCGGAGCAGATCGCGCGCATGATCCGGCTCAACGTCGGGGCGGTCACCGAGCTGACCCGGGCCTTCCTGCCGCAGCTGGCCGCCGACGGCCGCGGCGCCCTCGTCAACGTCGCCAGTACGGCCGCCTACCAACCCACCCCGGCCATGGCCGTGTACGGCGCCACCAAGGCATTCGTCCTCAGCCTGACCGAGGCACTCGCGCACGAGAGCCGCGACCGCGCGCTGCGGGTGCTGGCGGTGTCCCCGGGGCCGGTCGCCACCGAGTTCTTCGATGTCGTCGGCAGCAGGAAGGCGATCGTCGGCCGGATGGCCACGGCCGCCGAGGTGGTGGCGGCGGCCCGTAGCGCTCTGGAGGGCCGCCGCACCCCGTCCAGCGTCATCGCCGGGCTCGGCAACCGTGTGTCGGCCACGGCGGCCCGGCTCGCCCCGCGCCGCATCACCCTGGCCGCGGCCGGCCGGGCCCTGGGGGCCTGACCGAACGGGGACGATACGGACGGCGGCTTTCGGCCCGGTTCGTGCGGCGCCGTCCGTGCGGCACTGCCCGTGGGACCGCCGGGACGCAAGAGACTCAACAGCCCGTACGGGGAAGGGGCGAGGGACCCGACCCCGTGCGGGAGGCCGCCTCGGCGATGGCGAGGAGCCGTCCGTCCACGAACCGTCCCCTTGACGCGCATCTCGCCTCACATGGCACCGTATCGAAGGGCCTCGGCGATGAACCGGCCCACTCACGACGCAGGAGCAGACGATGCCGAGCACGCTGGTGAACAGGTTCCGGCCGGTGGCCGTCGCGGCGATCGCCGCCGTCCGCCGGCCACTGCAGGTGGCGGATCCGTTCGCCGACGTCCAGGCCGCGACCCGGCGGCACCGGCGCGCCCACCGCTGCGGAGCGTTCGCCTACGGGGAGGGTTCGCTGCCCGCCGCGATCGTGGCGGCGGTCGGTGCCAGGCGGATCGTGGAAGTCGGTACGGCCCTGGGCTACACGGCTCTGGCGATGGCCCACGCGGCGCCGGGCGCGCGGGTGGAGACCGTCGAGATGGATCCCGACCACGTCCGTCTGGCCCGGGAACAGATCAGCGCGCACCGGATGGACGATCGCATCGACGTCCTGCCGGGCACCGCCGAGGCGGTTCTGAGGACACTGGACGGCGGCTCCTACGACGTGGCGTTCTTCGACGGCTTCACCCCCACCGGCGAAGTCGTCCGTGAACTCCACCGACTGCTGCGGATCGGCGGGACGCTGATCGTCGGCAACCTCATCCTGGGCCCGGACCCGGCGGTCGCCTCCCATCTCGGCGACACGTCCCGCTGGCGGACCCACTCCTTCGGCGAGACGGCGCTGTGCGTCAGACTCGCCTGAGCCGACCCGCCGGCGAGTGCCACGCCGTCGGCCCCCGGACCCGCGGTGACCGGGCACTCCCCCACTGTGGGAGTTGAGACCCCCCGTCACCTTCTGCGGGACCAGCCGCTGCCGATTCCCGCGACGTGCAGGGCCAGCGCGGTCAGTCCCAGGAGCATGATGTTGACGGACGAGAACGTGTGGTTGGTGCTGATCTCGGCCGCGTTGACGAGGAACGACACGAAGAACAGCACTGCCGCGACGATGCCGAGCATGACGGGCCCCTCTCGGTAGGAAGTGAAACCCGTATGCCCCGTCGGCGCGGTCTCAGGCGCGGGCGCGGGCGCGGCGGGAGCCTGTCGTCCGGTGCGGGGCGGCGTGATGTGCGGGCCGGCCCGTCGCGGGAACGGCGAGACGCCGCAGGGACAGGCTCGCGGTGACGAGGAGAGCGGTGAAGACGGCCAGGAGGAGGACGGACACCCACATCTCCCGGCTACCGGGCGCCTGCCGGACGGACCACACCGTGGACCCCGCCCACAGCAGGACACCCGCGGCGTAGAAGGAACGGACGCGGTGCAACTGCCGCACGGCCCGCAGGAATTCGATACGTTCGGTCTTCGGTGCCATACCGAGCCGGGTACCCCGATATGTGACGGGCATCAGGGCCGGCCGGCGCCCCGCGCCCCGACGGCCATGGGCGGCTGGGCCGCCGAACGGTCCGGCCGCGTGCCATCCGGGCGACACATCGGCATCAGCCCGCCCTCTTGGTGGTAGGTCTGACCGGTGTCCGGGCGCGAGCGCGACCTCCCGGTCACTCAAGGCCACGATCAGGAGTGACGATGCCCCCAAGCCCGGTGTCCCGGCCCTCAGACGGTCTCCGGCGCCCTGCGCTGCGGGAACGCTGGCGCCGGGTGCTGAACGATCACACCGTGCCCGCCCAGCGCTCGCTCATGGCTGCCTGGCTCGGCTTCGGCTGCACCTTCGGCGCGGCACGGCTGATCACTCATGGCATCCGGGGCGGCTGGCTGCCCTGGGGAAACATCTCCGCCGGCCGGACGCATCTGCACCACTACAACTTCGGCATCGCCACGCTCGCGGGCGTCGGACTGGTGGCGGTCCGTGGCGACGAGGCCTACGTCGGCCATCCCGGGATCGGTGCCCTGTACGGTGCCGGTTCGGCGCTGATCGCCGACGAGTTCGCCCTGCTTCTCGACCTCAAGGACGTGTACTGGGCCAGACAGGGACGCATCAGCGTGGACGTCTCCCTGGGCATCCTCAGTGCGTTGGGTCTCTATCTGACGGCGGTTCCGTTCTGGCACGAGATCACCAAGGTCACCCGCGACCATCTCCAGGGGCGCCCGGCCGACGCGGCGTGAGCGCCCGGTCCAGGGCCTCTCGTTTGGATCATGCCGGGCTCGCGGGCCCTGGCACCGTGCCCTGATCCGGCCTGATCCAAACGAAAGACCCTAGCCGGCCGGTTGCGTGATGACACCGCGGCCGGACGGCGAGTGGAGCTGCTCGCGGGCCGGGCCACCGCAATGCGCGCACACCACCGCCGCCTGGAAACGGTGCCCGCACGCGTGCTGGAAGCGCATCGGCGGGTCCTCGGCGTTCAGATGCCGGTCACCCCACGCCATCAACGTCAGCAGCACGTCGTTGAGTTCCGCACCCGCCTCGGTCAGGTGGTACTCGTAGCGCGGGGGATGCGCACTGTACAGCTCACGGCGCACGATGCCGGTGGCCTCCAGCTTGCGCAGCCGGGTGGTCAGAATGTCCCGCGGCGCACCCGTGTTCGCCGCGATCCCCCCGAAGCGCCGTACACCATGGCTGAGCTCACGCACGATGAGCAGAGCCCACCGCTCCCCCACCAGACTCAAGGTGTCCGTTATAGAGCATTCCCGAGGCGACATGACTGCGAGAATAACCCGGGGCCGGACCGGCGCAGACGTGCGGGGGACGGCGGAGCGCGCCCCCGGGCCGGATCGGGTCTTCCCGCCCGGCCCGCTGGTCGGGGAGGGTGAAGCATACGAGCGGATGACTGGCGTCTCACCCAGGACGTCGACGGCTTTCTCGACCGGACCGGCACGTTCCTGCACGCGCGACCGGTACGACACCTCGTCACCCTGTCCGCGTTCCGGAGACTACGGGAGCAGGAGGCGGGCGCGAGCGGCGCCCAGAGCCCCACGACGGAAACGCGAGTCCCCGTCCTCGGGTGGGTGGAGCGGGCCGGTGAGGTCGCCGGGACCTTCTATCATCCGCCCTCGGGCGGCATCGGGCTCACCCCCCTGTCCCCCGCGCAGGCCGACGCTCTCGCCGCCCGGCTGGCCGGCCTCGGGTATTCGTTGCCCCATGTCAGCGCGGACCGCGACACCGCGGCCGCGTTCGTGAAGGCGTGGCAGCGACATACCGGGGTGGGGGCGGCCGTGCGGGTGCGGCTGTGTCTGTACCGGCTCGGGGAACTGACACCACCGCGGCCGGTCCCGGCGGGGCGAGGACGGCCCGTCGGCGAGCACGGCGGCGACCGGGACCGGCTGATGGACTGGTGCCGGGAGTTCGCGGCCGATGTCGAGGAGGACGTGACCATCGACGCCGGCACCTGGGCGGGCACCCGCTTCGCCCGCAAGCGGTACACGTTCTGGGAGTCGCCCGACGGCGTGCCGGTCTCCATGGCAGGGGTGAATCCGGTGCTCGCCGGGGTGGCCCAGGTGGATCCCGTCTACACCCCGGCCCGCTTCCGGGGGCGCGGGTACGCGGGCGCGGTGACGGTGGCGGTCAGCCGGGTGGCGCTGGCCGCGGGCGCCGAGAGCGTCGTCCTGTTCACGAACGCGGCCAATGCGACGAGCAACGCCCTGTACCAGCGCCTCGGGTACGTCCGGGTGACCGACTGGGCGGTGTACGACTTCGCACAACCCCGGCCCCGGTCCCAGCCGTAGCCGTAGCCGGAAGGGTCCAGGAATCGTGGCCGGTGTTCGACGCCGGGCGCTCGGCCGGTCCGGTGCATGTGGTGTCCCCGGCCGATCGCGCCCGGGGACACCGGGGTCAGCGCCTGGCTCCGCAGGAGGGGCAGAAGGCGGCGTCGTGCGGGAGGCTCTGATGGCAGGCGGAGCAGCTCAGGGGCTGGGCCAGATGGTGGCCGCAGCCATGGCAGAAGGCGCCGCCCCGGGTCTCGGTACGGCAGTTGGGGCAGACCAGCTGGCGGGGGGTGGTGACGTCGTACCCCGTCCCCTGCTGTTGGCCGACGTCGTACGCGCGCTGGGCGACCATGTCGTTCAGGCCACGCTGCTGGGCCGCCTGCGCCTCGGCCGCGGTGTCCGGCGAACAGGTCAGACACAGTCCCTGCCCCTGGTTCCAGCAGCGGGCGCAGACGTAGGAGGTGCAGCGCGGGCAGCGGTTGAAATGCCCCTGGGCACGTTCGATGGCGCGGGTGAAGGCGGCGTCCCGCTGGCTGCCGAAGTTCGCTCCCGCCAGCCCGTCCGCGGCGTTGGTCACGCTCTGGCCGGTGCTGCCGCCGATGACCGACCAGGCGGCGTTCACACCCCGGGACAGCCAGCCGGCCATCTGTCCGGCCCGGAACGGCTCGAACGGCGAACGCCAGGTGTCCCAGCAGCGCGAGCACGAGAACTCGAACTGGAAACCCGCGCCGGTGCCTTGCTGGACGCACAGGTCGCGGTGGTTGTTGCTGAAATAGATCTCGGTGCCCATGACGGCCGTCTCCCCCACACAAGTCGATCCCGGCGAGGAGTGTATAGCCGTCGGCCGGCAGAGGTCCGGGGGCTGATGCCGACGGCCGCTGCCACTAGTCTCTCGACAGCCTTTCCAACCGATCGGAAGCGAGACGCACATGACCTCTGCGAGACCCCTCAACACCGCCACCGCATGGCTGGTGCGCCTGTTATCCGCGCTCACCCTGGTCGCGGGCGGAGTCGTCTTCTTCTCCGGTACCGCCGAGGCCGCCACCATATGCGGCAACGTCTCGGTACCGCCGGGCTATGTGATCACCTCGGAGTCGCTCACCGCGAGTTGTACCGGCGGCTACCTGACCGAGACCATCCAGCCGCCGTCCAACGGACTCGCCGTCTGCCTCAACGGCCCGGTCCCGACCGGTTACGCGGTCACCTCGATCTACACCACCAACAACTGCGGCCCCTACCAGACCGGCCGGATCAACACGGTCAGCAACGGCATGCGGATCTGCGGGAACTCCAATGACTCGCTGCCGAACGGCTACGTGATCACCGGTGAGGGACCGGACAGCACGTGCTCGCAGTGGTACGGCGAGACGGTCAACCTCGCGAGCAACGGCATCGCCGTCTGCGGCAATTCGCCGATTCCCGCCAACTACGTGATCACGTCCAGCTACCAGAACGCAGCCTGCGGCATCTACCTCGGCGCCCGGCTCAACACCGCCTCCGACGGTATGACGTTCTGCGGCAACTCGCCGATCCCGGCCAACTACGTGATCACCGCGAACTTCCAGATCAGCAGCTGCGGCCAGTACCTGGGCGGCCGTCTGAACGTGGCCTACAACGGCATCATCGCCTGCGCCGACTCCCCCACCCCGCCCGGATACTGGGTCTCCGCCAACGGCATCCAGTCCTCCGCGTGCAGCCCGTACCAGGCGGAGCGCCTGAACAACAGCTGATCCCCGGCACCCACTTCCGATCCGGCCCGCCGCCGACCGGAGCGGCGGACCGGACCAGGGGGCGATGACGTCACCGGCGTGCCGGGCGAGCGGGCGGCGATCTGCCAGATGGCCGCTCGTCGCACGGCCCACAGCTCACAGCTCACAGCTCACAGGTGGGTGCGCGGTACGAGGCCGTGGGGCGGGCGGCACCGGGCTGCCGGGCGTGCTGTCGGGCGCCGTCGAGCCGAAGGCGGCGGCCCGTCTCCGGTGGGGTGACCGAACGGCTCGCGGCCTGACGCCCGCGTCGGTCCGCGCGCGTCCTCCTGCGTCGGAGCCCGGGAAGGCGCCGCCCTCTCCCTCTCCTCGCCCACACTGGTGGCATGCATCTGCACATCGAAGCTCACACCCTGCCCGGCCCAAACTGCGGCCCCGGCCCCGGCTTCCCGGGGATCAGCGGGATCGAGGTCGCGGTCCAGCGCAAGGACCGGCCCGGCGAGCTGCTCGATCCGCAGCCCGGCGACGCGCCGACGGCGACCTGGACGCTCCCCTGCGCGTTCACCGGCGACGGCGAGCTGCACGGTCCGTACGTGCAGAACCGGCTCGGCGGGCGCTTCGTCTACCTCTCCTGGCTCGGCAGGCGGCCCGGCGAGGAGGTCTCACGGATGTTCCGGCGCGCCAAGCTGATGCTCGACGAGGTCGCGCCGCAGGTGCTCGACGAGGCACGGCTGAGCGGCGTGCTGGTGGCCCGGCTCGCTCTCACCGACGCCCGGGGCGGTCCGCTGTGCGGGCGGGTGCCGCTCCCGGCGGTCGTCTGGAGCGCGGGCGAGCCGTCGGACGCCTGAGCCCGCGGCTCCGCCCGGTGGTGTCGGCCGTACCGGTGCCGAGGACGGCCCTTCGGTGGCCTGGGCACCGGGGCTTGGGCACCGGGGCTTGGCTTCCTGGGTGCCGTCCCCGGCCGATGTCGTCGGGCCGGGTCGGGGCGACGTCGCCGTCGAGCCGGTTCCCCGGACGCGCCGGTCGTCGCCCCGGACGCGCGCCTCGCCGTCGATCGCCGTCGGGCGCGACCTCCCGTACCGGCTGATTCGCTGTCAACGAGTCCCGCGACCTCCCGCACCGGTTGAGTCGCGATCAACAGGCCCGGCCCCGGCCCTGAGTCGGATCCGGCAGCGGAGCGGTGGACGGTCCGGACCCTCGTCGTCGCCTCGGCGGTGTCCCTGCGTCGGGAGCCCCACCGGGCCGGGGCCGAACGCCAGGCGAACGTCAAGCTGCCGTCATGGAGACGCCGACCGGGGGCGCCGAGGATGTGGTGCAACGGCAGGGGCGAGAACAGGGGCCGGCCCGGCACCCGTCGCCTCCTGTCGGCAGAAGGGACAGCTCCGATGCAGTTCCGCACAAAGCTCGCCGTGGTGGCGACGGCCGGCCTGCTGGCCTCCGGGCTCGCGTTCGCCGGCGAGGCGCAGGCCGCCACCGGGTCGCCCTCCGCGAACGTGTCCCCGAAGTGCTCCAACTCCTACGGTGCGCTGAGGGCCTATTACCTCACCGGCTACTCCGGGCCCTGCGAGGAGTTCTGGGCGACCTGGCACGACACCTCCGGCATCACCTTCAGCAACGGTGTCACGGTCACCGGCGGCCAGGTCTGGAGTGCGGAGAACGACAGCTGGCGCAACGCCAACATGTACTCCGGCGCCTGGGGCCAGGGGAACCTGCACATCCAGTACGCCGCGACCTCCAGCAACAACCTCAAGGGCCTCGGGCTCCTCAACTCGCTGAGCTGGACGCCCGACTGGAACTGACACCGGCGTCCTGAACCGCAATCGCCGACCGGCCGGCATCCGCAACCGCCGGCCGGTCGGCGTCCGGTGTCGCAGACCGTCGGCGCGGCGTGCCACGGCAGTGGTCGCCGCGCCGGCCTGCCAGACCCCCGCCACATCCCCGCCGTATCCGCATCACGATGGAGCCGAGGTCCCGCCCGTGATCCCCAAGCCCAACCACCTTGGCCGCGCCACCGGACCGCTCCTGCTCGCGTGCGTGCTGACGGGCGCCGCGACCGCCTGCGACGGCCCGCCGACGGCTCGGCCGCACTCCGACGCCGGGCACGCCACGGTCAGTGCCGCCGACATGCCCCTGCCCGCCAGGGTCCCGGTGACATCGGTCGGTGCGTCCCCGACCGCCTGGCAACTGCCCATGGACGCCTACCAGTACACACCGGCCCAGTCCGCCGAGATCCAGGGCGCCGTCTACGCGCTGGCCAACTCCTGTATGCGCGGCCTGGGTTACTCCACCGACCTGCCCACACGGCTGCACCCGGGCCCCGACCACAACGCCTTCCGCTACGGACCGGTGACGGACGCCCAGGCGGCTCAGGGTTACCGCTGGATGCTGCGCAAGGCCGACCCCACCGGTGCCGGCGCCCCGGACCCGACCGGCGAGGAGTACGGCGCGCTGCTCGGCAAGTCCCGGCACGGACGCAACGGGCGTCCCGTCCCCACGGGCGGCTGCCTCGGCTCGGCCCGCGGCGCCTTGGACAGCGGGGGAGGCCGCGTCGACCTCCCCGACGTGATCCGCGCCATCGCCGATGACAGCTACGCGCTCTCCCAGCGCACCGCCCAGGTTCAGACGGTCTTCCACGCCTGGTCGGCCTGCATGCGGCAGGCCGGGTATCACTATCCGGACCCGACCGCGCCCGCCCGTGACAAGGCGCTCGTCGGTACGGCGCCCAGCGGGACCGGACCGGTCCCGGCGGCGGGCCCGCGCGAGGTGGCCGTGGCCCGCGCTGACGTGGCCTGCAAACGCCAGGTCGGGCTCCTGTCGGTGTGGTACTCCGTCGAACGGACCCTGCAGACCGAGGCGGCCGCCCGCCATGCCGCCGAGCTCGCTCCCGTCCCGGCCGCCATCGCCCGGACCGTGCGCAACGCCACCGCCGCCCTGACCGCCGGTGGCCACCCCGGCTGAACCGGGCCCGCACGCTGAACAGGGGACCCACGCGCCACGCTTCCCCTCCGCCTGAGCGGCCGCGAGCCCGGTGCAGACTTGCCCTCCCCCAGAACAAGCGGCAGTTGAACCCGTACAGGCTGTTGACCGAGAATGGTTCGACTGACTTGTGCCGTTTCGACGGCCAACCGTTTCCAGGGGGGGAAATGGGCAGTAGTGCCTTTGGAGAGCTTCTGCGCGACTGCAGGCTCTCGGCCGGCTGGACACAGGACGAATTAGCCGACCGGTCAGGGGTGTCGTCCCACTCGATCAGCGTGCTGGAGGCGGGGCGGCGACAGCCGCGGCTCTCCTCGGTGAGCCGGCTCGCCGACGCCCTCGCGCTCGATCCGCGCCGCCGTGAGCAGTTGCTCGCGGCGGCGCGCACCGTATCCGCCCCGCCCCGCCCCGCCGTCGCCCGCGGACCAGCGCGGCCGCGCCCCGGCGCACCCTGCCAACTCCCTTACGACACCCGGCTGTTCACCGGCCGGGCACGGGAGCTCGACCAACTGCTGGCACTGGCCAGGTCGGCGCCTGCGGGCAGTTCCTCCGGCATGGTGGTGATCTCGGCGATCGACGGCATGGGCGGCGTGGGCAAGTCCGCGCTGGCCGTCCGCGCCGGGCACCGGGTGCGCGGCCAGTTCCCCGACGGGCAGCTCTTCGTGGACCTGCACGGCCACACGGCCGGGATCTCGCCGGTCACGCCCGCCGACGCCCTGGACTGGCTGCTGCGTTCGCTGGGCGTGCCGCCGCAGCAGATACCCGAGGACCTGAGCACCCGCTCCGCCCTGTACCGGGAACGGCTCGCCGACACCCGCACCCTGATCGTCCTCGACAACGCCGCCAGCAGCGCGCAGGTGCGCCCGCTCCTGCCCGGCACGCCCGGCTGCCTGGTCCTGATCACCAGCCGCAAGCGACTGACCGGCCTCGACGACGCACACGGTCTCGCCGTCGACGTGCTCCCGGACGCGGACGCGATCGCGCTGCTGCACGAAGGCGCGGGCCCCGGCCGTATCCCCGCCGGTCATCCGGCGACCGACGAGCTCGTCCGGCTCTGCGGCCGGCTGCCGCTGGCGATCCGCATCGCCGCCGGGCGGCTGCGCCACCACCGCGGCCTGGACCTCGACGACCTGGTGGACAGGCTCCGCGACGAGCACCAGCGCCTGGCTCATCTGACCGACGAGGACCGCAGCCTGACCGCCGTCTTCGCGACCTCCTTCGCCTCCATAGCCCCCGACGAACAGAACCTGCTGCGGCTGCTGGGCCGATTCCCCGGCTACGACATCGACACCTGTGCCGTCGCCGCCCTGGCCGGCATCGACCAGCGCGGCGCGGAGCGGCTGCTGGAATCCCTGCTGCACCACAACCTGCTGCTCCAGCGCACCCCCGGGCGCTACCTCTTCCACGACCTCATCGGTCTCTACGCCCGGTCGAAAGCCGAAGAAGAGACCGGGGAGACGGACCGCGACGCCCCGTTGCACAGGCTCGCCAGGTACTACCAGGACACCGCCGCGCGGGCCAATGAGCACCTGGCACGCCGTACCCGCCCCGGCCGGCGCCCGGAGCCGGCGGCACCGGCTGCCCTCCCCGCGCTGACCGACCGGCCGAAGGCCCTGGCCTGGATGCGCAGCGAGCACCGCAACCTGCTCGCGCTCCTCGGCCACCCCGCCCTCGCACTCCTCCCCTCGTTCACCGTGTCGATCTCCGCCGACCTGGCGGCCTTCCTCCTGCTGGAGGGGCACTGGGGCCAGGCCGCCGCGCTGCACCGGTCCGCGATGGCCGCGGCCGCGGCGGCCGGTGACCGCCGCGGCGAGGCGGACGCCCTGTGCGATCTGGGCCGGGCCCGGCACGCGACCGGCGACTACCGGGCCGCGGCGGAGCTGTACGAGGAGGCCCTGGCGATCCACCAGAAGCTGGGCGACGGGCACGGCGAGGCCAACGACCTGCACGAGCTCGGCCGCATCCGGCTGCTGACCGGGGAGATCCAGGAGGCGGCCTGGCTGCACGAGCGGGCCGTGGCCGCCTTCCGGGCTCTCGGCGACCGGCTGGGCGAGGCCCGCGCGCTGTGCGATCTGGGCCGGGCCCGGCACTCCTCGGGCGACTCCCCCGCCGCGGTCGAGCTGACCTTGCAGGTGCTCACCCTGTACCGGACCATGGGAGACCGCCGCGGCGAGGCCGCCGCCCTGCACGATCTGGCCTACGTCCTGGACGACATGGGTGACCGGGACGGCGCCGGGGACTTCTATCAGGAGGCGCTGTCGATCTACGAGGACCTCAACAGCGTGCAGGGCGTGGCCAACGCCCTGCGCGGACTCGGCCGGGTCCGGCACGCCGTCGGTGACCACCGTGCCGCGGCCGAGCTGCACCAGCGCTCGCTGGACACCTGCCGGAAGGCGGGCAGCCGCCATGGCGAGGCCGACTCGCTGCTCGGCCTGGGCCGGGCCCGCGACGCGCTGGGGGACGACGCTGACGCCGTCGCGCTCTACCGGCGGGCGCTGGCGCTCTACCAGGAGATCGGCAGCCGGGTCGGCGAGACCAAGGCCCTGCTCGCTCTGGGGGCGCTGACCGAGCGGACGGCGGACCCGCGCGCGGCGCTGCTCCTCCATCAGCAGGCGCTGGCGCTCGCCCACGACACCCGCAGCCCGCTGAGCGAGGCGCGCGCTCTGGAGGGCGCCGCCCGTTGCGCCCTCGCTCTCGGTGACAGCGCCGCCGCCCTGGCCGGCCTGGAGGATGCGCTGGCTCTCTATCGCCGGCTCGGCTCGCCCTCGGCCGCGGACGCCGCCGCCCGGCTCTCCGCCCTGCGGACCGGCCCCGCTCCGGCCGCTGGAGGCCGGCCGCCGCAGTGGTCCACCAGTGCTCCGACGCGCCCGGCGCCGTGAGCGCACGGCCCGGTGGGCTGTGGGGCCTCTCGCCGAACCGGCCGCGCGGCGCGGCGCAACGGTGTGCGGGGCGGCCCGGGACGGCGGCTGCTTCGGCCGGGGGCCCGGTACCGATCAGCGATCGTCAAGGAGGGCGACCGCTTCGGCGAAGTCGGCGTGCGCGGGTTCGAAGGATCGCGCCGCGACGAGGAACATCGAGCGGTCGGTGAGGGCGCGGGCGAGGCGCGCGGGGTCGTCGGGCAGGCGGCGGGCGAGCGTCACGCCCTCGTCGAAGTACGGCGTGAACCGCTCCTCGAACAGATGGGGGCGGTCGCCTTCGCGGAGGGCCACGCGGATGCCGATCCTGCGTCGGACGTCGGCCAGTTGGGGCAGCCGGCCGGCCGCACGCAGGCGCGTCGCCTCCGCTTCGAGGTCCGGCAGCATGCCGAGAAAACCGTCCCGTACGTCGCGCGAGCATCCGAGCGCCGCGCCGAACGGCGGCATCGGGGACTTTGGGCTCGCGGCGGGTTCGGCCGCCCGCCCCGACAGGACGAAGAGCGTTCTCCACCACCCGAGGAGGCAACTCCAGTTCTTCGGCTCGCCGGTGGTGGCGAGCTCCTCCAGGACGCCCAGGGCCTCTCGCCGGGCGGCGGCGGCGCCCGCCCCGTCCCCGGCGCTCTCCCGCATCCGGGAGAAGTGGACCAGCTCCCAGGTGAGTACGGCCAGAGCGGTGCGCTGTCCGGCGGCCTTGCGCCGGGTCTCCTCAAGGAGTTCGCGGAACACGGTCGACGCGGCGTCATGCAGCCCGGCGCCCGAGGGCGAACAGGGAAGCCTGGTAGGCGTCCAGGGCCCGGCACAACCGCTCCGCCCTGTCCGGCGCCCCGGCCTCCGTCCGGCGAGCGGCCCGGGAAGCCTCGGCGGCCAGCGCGACCTCCATCTGCGGGTCCCGGCTCTCACGGCGCAGCGCGAGCAGGGCGTCGACCAGCCTCGGCAGGTACGCCTTCGGACTCACCTCGGCCAGCACCCGGTACGCGCCCAGCAGTTGGGCCCGGCTCGGCCGACCGGACCCCAGCAACAGCACACGGGCCCGCAGCACCTCGTCGTGATCGATCGTCACCAAGTCCCCCTCCCCCGTCTCCGGATGGCGTACGAGGGAGATTCTGCGAGGTGGGGAACGGACCGGACAAGCCTCGCCAACTGTGCGTTCCGTCCTACGGAAAGCGACGCCGGCCTGTCATGACGGACATGCCTTCACCCGTTCGCCCAGTAGACCGGCCGCGGTCTTCCAGGCGGCGGTGACGGCGAGTTGGGCCTGCGCGGTGGCCGCCGGTCCGTCTCCGTCGAGCCGCAGAGGCGGGCCGACGTGGAGGTGGAGGCGGGGGCGTCGCAGTGGAGCGGTCGCCAGGCCCGCGAGCTGCTTCACGGCCGAACCGGAGGCGACGCGGCGCGCCCCGGCCTGGCCGACCGGGATCACGGGCGCGCCGGTGCGGTGCGCGAGCCGGGCGAGTCCGCGGCGGAAGGTGCCCGGCGCGGCTTCGGTCGCGTCCTTGCGGTCGGGCAGTCCGCCCTCGGCGTAGATGAGGATGTGCCGGCCCTGCTCCAGCGCCTCCTGGGCGAGGTCGATCGCCTGGGGCGCGCGGGGGTCGCCGCGGTGGACGGGGATATGGCCTTCGCGGGCGAGGACACGGCCGAGCAGCGGCACCCGCCACAGGCCGGCGGTCGCCATGACGACGGGCCGGGCGCCCAGGCGGTGCAGTGCGGCCAGGACGATCGCCGGGTCCGCGAGTGAGGTGTGGTTGGCCGCGATGATCCCGGCCGGGGGGAGGCAGGCGTCTTCGTCGGCGGTGATCGTCAGCCGTCCGACGGCGGGGACCAGCTGATCGGCGAGGCGGCTGAGCACAGGGTTCTCCGGTTCGCTCGGGATGAGCCACATCGTCGCCGATGGAACGGAGGTACGCCTGAGTGTCCGTACTCATCTCGCGGCCGACCGGTCGGGCGCCGCTTCGGCGAGCCACCCGACTCGACCGCGGCTCCCGGCCGCCTCGCGTCCCGCTTCCCGCATGCCCGCGCTACCGCCCGCACGCGGGCCTCAAGGCGGAGAGGGCAGGATTCGAACCTGCGTGGGCCCCGAAGGGCCCGACCTCGAGACGGACTCGGCGGTCCCCGATCAACCACTCCGGGCACCTCTCCCTGTTCCCGGCCCCGGTGGTTCCCGGTGCCGTTCACAGGAAGAAGACTGCCAGGAACCCCTGACGCGCCGCTGACACGGACGCGCCACCGCGCGGGCGGCGCGCCAGTGTCGTACGGACGCGCCGCCCGCGCCCTCGGCTAGGCCGCGCGCAGGTCGATGACCGTGCGCAGCTTCCCGCTGGTCGCGGTGCGCTCGAACGCCTCCCTCGGCACCGTCTCCACGGTGAGGGCCAGCAGGCCCTCCGCCTCGGCGGAGGCCAGCTCCGACACCTCGGCCGCCAGGGCGCGGTGCGCGGCCCCGGGGTCGCCCGCGTACTGCTCGTCCAGGCGGATCGTCAGCTCCTCCCGGCCGGCGCCGGAGCGGACCACGAGCTGCACCTCGCCGTGGTAGGCGAGGCGTTCCTGCGCCGCGGCGACGACGCGCCGGTAGTTGACGAAGTACGTGCCGACGCGCACGACGTCGCCGTAGCGGCCGAGCAGTTCCAGCCGGGGTACATGGCTGCCGCAGGCGCACGGGCCCTCGACGGCGCGCCCCAGGTCGCCGATCTCGTAGCGCTCCAGCCGCTGGCCCGCGCGTGCCCGGGTGGTGAACACCAGCCGTCCGGGCTCGCCGGGTGCCACCGGCCGGTCGGTCCCCGGGTCGAGGATCTCCAGGGTGTGCAGGTCGGTCAGCACATGGTGGACCGAGCCGTCGGAGGAGGCGCACTGGTAGCCCAGCGGTCCGAGGTCGGTGCTGCCGTACGCGGCGGACCGGATCACCTCGACGCCGAACTCCTCCATGAGGACGCGGCGTTGCTCGCCCGTGAAGTGCTCCCCGCCGTAGAACACCGTGCGGATGCCGCCGTACGCGCGCAGCCGGTCGGCCTCGGCGTGGAACAGCTGCCACAGGTAGGACGGCATGCCGAACACGGTGTCCGCCCGGTGGGTGACCAGCGCCTCGGCGACCGTGGCGTGGTCGGGTCCGGCGGCCATCGGCAGCTGGGTGGCGTTCAGCCGCTCCAGGATGGAGAAGAAGCTGATGAAACTCCCGTACATCCCGCCGCAGTAGAACAGGTTGGCCGCGCGGTGCCGCGCCGGGTCGAAGCCGGCGGCGAGCAGCCCGTCGGCCGCGGCCCGCATCTGGTTGTCGTAGTCGTCGACGGTGAACACCGACAGCGCGGGCGCGCCCGTGGAACCGCCGCTGCGGAAGTACAGATGGGCGTGGCGGGCGTCCAGCGAGGCCAGCGCGCGCTGCACGCCCTCCTTGCCGAGCAGCGGCGCGTCCGGTATCGGGGGCAGGACGGGGGCGGACACCAGGTCGTCCAGGCAGGCCACCGGCCCGAACTCCGCGTCCGCCGCCCGGACGCTCACCCGGCGGCTGTAGCGCTGGAGCGCGTAGACGCCGTCGTGCGGCTCGCCCTCGTAGCTCTCCAGCATGGAACCGACGGGGGTGATCCGGGTGACGCCCGCGGCGAACAGGGCGCGCGACAGCGCGGCCACGTCCGCGCGGCCGCCGCCGACCGCCGCGGTCTGGAGGTAGCGGCGCATGGGCCGCAGCGTTTCGGTGATCCGGTGCCGGGGCAGCGGCTTGACCCAGACGCTGCGGTGCAGCGGAGAGGCCGCGAGCGCGGAGCGGGTGTCCGCCAGCACCCGCCAGGAGCCGTCGTCAGCGGTGAGCACCCGGGTGAGGCCCAAGTGCTGTTCGAGCCGGGCGAGTTGCTGCACGGTGGTGATCTCCGCCAGTTCGGCCGGGCCCGGCCGGGGCGCGGGGCGGGCGCCGGAGACCTTCGCGAGCCGCTCGGCGAACCGGCCGGCGAACGCGAAGACCTCCTCGGTGTCGTCGGTGTCGAGATAGACCACCTGCGGGCTGGAGCAGGCCTGCTGCTCGAACCGGCAGACGTCCTCGGCCAGCGCGTCCAGCAGGCCGTCCTCGGCCGCCGCAGCCCGGGTCAGGTAGGCGAAGGAGATCCGGTGGCCCCAGGCGACGACGCGGCAGCCGGGCGGCGCCAGTTCACGCACCGCGCCCTCCGCCTCCTCACCGCCCCAGACCGCGATGGCGTCGGCCTGCCCGCACAGGGTTTCCAGCCAGTCGCGGCGCGCGGAGGGAAAGCGCAGGGCGATCACCCGCTCGGCGATCAGTCCGCTCGGGTCGGCCGCGGCGAGCGCGGCGAGCAGGTCGAGGGCGAGTGCCGTGTCCGAGCCGCTGGTCTTCAGGACGTTGACGTTCCCGGCGAGCAGGCCCTCCACGACGCTCAGCGGGGCGACCGCGGCCGCGTTGCCGGGCGCGATGTGCACCAGGAGCCCCACCGGCGCCCAGGACTCGAACACCGTTTCGCGGCCGTCCGGCCGGGTCAGCCGTTCCGGGCGCAGGCCGCCCAGTTCCCGGCGCAGCTTGCGCTCCAGTGCCTGCCGGGTGAGCGCGCCCGCCAGTTCGGCCAGGGTGGAGCCGGCTTCCGCGGCGGGCAGGTGGGCCGCCAGCCGGGTGTAAAGGGCGGAGCCGGGGTCGGCCAGGTCCGCGCCGACCGCCGCGCAGGCGCCGAGCACGACGTCGGTGGGCAGCGGGCGCTCCAGGACGCGGGCGGCCGTCTCCGGCAGACCGGCCAGCCGCCGTCCTGCCTCGGCGTCGTCGACGAACTCGCCCTGCCAGAGGTGGAGTACGGGTACGGAAGCGGTCACGACATTCCCTTCATCATTTCGGCGGCGGCGACCGCGCAGCTGCGGTTGCGGCTCACCCCGGCACGGCCCAGCACGGTGAACCAGTCGCTGGACAGCGGGCAGGGGCACTCCTCGCCCGGGTGCAGCGAGGCGAGGTCGCCCATGACGACGCTCTGCGCCGGTACGGAGGTGATGTACGGGCTGACCAGGTGCAGGAAGCCGGGTTCGCCGTACGGCAGCGGGCGCAGCGTCCCCGGGTCGCGGACCGCGGCGCGCGACCACACGGGGACGTGCAGCCGGTGGTGCGCGCACTCGACGTACGGCACGCAGTGTTCGACGGAGCCGAAGGTGTCGCGGACGGACTCGGCCGGGATGCCGAGGCGTTCGGTGACCGCGGCGCGGAACTCGTCCTTGCCGATCTGCCGGTCGGTGTGGCCCTTCCAGCCGCCGCCGAGCACCACCAGCGACCCTTCGGGCAGCCGCAGCGGGGCCATGCCCATGGCCTTCATCCGCTCCAGGGTGAAGTACAGGAACGCCGGGAAGCCGAGGATGCGGACCGGCGCGTCCTCGTCGGCGTAGCGCTGGAGCGCGGCGATGCAGCCGTGCACATCGAACTCATGGCCGGAGCCGGTGTGCCGCAGCGCATGCGTGGTGTGCCGGGCGGGGGCGAAGTCGCACAGGTAGTTGTCGGTGAACGACGTGCCCAGTTTCAGCGACGGCGCGGGCTCGTAGCTGTAGAGCAGGTAGTTGACCGGCCGGTCGGGGGTGATCCAGCCGTAGTGGTCGAAGATCCGGGCGACCATGCGCTGGGCCGAGCGGATCGTCCACCGGTCGAAGAACATCTGGGACTTCTGGCCGGTGGTGCCCGAGGAGGTCAGGTGCAGGAACACCTCGTCGCGGGGGACGGAGAGCACCTCGTGGCGCTTGAAGAACGCGGCCGGCACCAGCGGGGTGCGCACGCCGTCGCCGACGGTGGGCGCCGGGATTTCGGGCCGCTCCTGGAGCAGGGCGGCGAAGAACGGGGACCGTGCGGCGTGCCAGGCGTTGGTCTCGGCCATGGCGGCGGCGAACAGCTTGTCGGTCTCGGCGCCGGTCGCGTACGGGTCCGCCAGGTCGCACAGGCGCTGCACCTGGCCGAGCGCCGCCGGGTCGGGGACCTCGACGGGAGCGAGATGGGGGTTCATCGGGACACCTCGTGAAGGGGCAGATAGGTGGAGGCCCAGGCGCTCAGATAGGCGCCGAGATAGGGCTGGAGCAGTGGGCTCACGGCCGTCGTACGGAAGTCGATCTGCCGGCTGGTGCGGGAGAGCACCACGTAGTCGTGCAGCCGGTCGCCGACGCGCCGCATCGCCGGGTAGACCGCGCTCGGTACGAATCCGGAGGCCAGGAAGATCTCCAGGGCCTCGGTGTCGGCGAGCGGCAGCAGGGTCTCGGCGTAGTCGGCGCCGGCCCGGGTGACCGTGGTCATCAGCGCCTCCAGGGCGCCGGTGAGCGCCGCGGGGCGCGGGTGGACGGCCACCAGCGCGCAGCTGCCCGCCACCGGGTCGAGGTCGGCGTACGCCTCGAAGCCGCCGTCGGCCGCGACCAGCAGCGCGTTGGGGGTGTGCAGGGGGAAGAAGCGGTCGGCGGCGCGGGGGAACCGTTCGAGGAAGCGGCGGCGTACAAAGGCCGGGGCGGCGATCAGCTCGATCGGCTCGGCTCCGAGGGCCCGGCGCGGCGCGCTTTCGAGGGCGACGGCCCGTGCCGTGCCGGCGCAGTCGATGCCGATGCCCGCGGACGCGGCGGCCAGCAGCCCGGTGAGGCGCTCGGGCACGCGGTCCACGGGGGCCCGCCGTTCCAGCACGCCGTCGGCGTAGCGGGCGAAGAGCGCGAGGCTCTCGCAGCCGTCGACCTCGACCGCGTTGGGCAGCAGGCCGAGGGGCCGGAAGCCGTTGCGTACGACGACGTGCTGGGGGCCCTCGGTGACGACGCGCACGGTGGCGTAGAGCGAGTCGGGCACACCGGTGGCGAGGGCCGCCTCGCACACGGCGCCGGTCAGCCGGGAGGCCAGTCCGCCGCCGCGGTGCCCGGGATGCACGGCGAGCCCGAGGAGCTTGCCGACGCGGCTGCCCGCGTCCGTCTGCACGACGGCGGAGCCGACGAGGTCCCCGCGGTCCGTACGGGCGGTGAGCCAGTGGGCGGAGCCGTCGGTGATCATCCGGCGCATCACGGCCGGGTCGCTGCCGAGCGGCACCGGGTAACCGTGGCCGTACACGTCGAAGTACAACTGCCGCAGTTCGGCGATGTCCTGGACCGCCGCCGGGGCGAGGACGACGGTCATGACGTCTCTCCCGCCGGGGTGAGGTGCGCCGCCGTCGCCGCGTCGTCCGGAGAGGTGCGCGGTGCGTCGGGCCGCGCGCGGTCGCCGAGCCACCACAGCGCGAGCGCCACCGGGACCAGTCCGGCGCCCTGGACGAGGCAGAGCGCACGCGCGCCCAGGTGGTCGCCGAGCGCGCCGAAGACGAGGGAGGACAGCGGGAAGGTGGCTCCGAGGAGTGCCTGCATGACCGCGAAGAAGCCGGGTTTGTCGGCCGTGGGCACCAGGCGCTGGAACAGGGCCACGAAGCGGACGCCGATCACGCCGACGCACCACCCGGCGATCGCCAGCGCGCCCATCGCCGTCGCGTGCCCGGCCCACAGGCCCGGCAGTGCGAGCGCCACGGCCAGCACGGCCAGGCAGGCGCTGCCGACGGCGACCGGCCGCCCGGGTACGCGCGCCCCGGTGAAGGAGCCGACGAGGGTGCCCGCGCCGAGCGCGGCCTCCAGGGTGGCGACGGTCGTCCCGGTGGAGTGCAGCACCCCGCGGGTGTACAGCGGCATGACGACGTAGACGGCGGTGGTGAACAGGTTCGCGGCGGCGAAGCAGAGCAGCACACGGCGGATGAACGGGAGCCCGGCCAGGATCTGGCGCAGCGTCCGGCGCGCGGGCGGTGTGCCGCGCCCCGGTTCTCCGGCTGTGGACGCGTCCTGCGGGTCCTGCGGCGCGTCGGACGCGACGGTCGCGTGGCGGAAGCGGGCCGAGGCGACCAGCGGGGCGGCGAGCAGATAGGCGGTGCCGCAGACGGCCACGACCGCCGGGAGGCCGCCCGCGTCGACCAGGAGCGGCCCGAGCAGGCCGCCGCCGAGTCCGGCCAGCGACTGGGTGGACAGTTCGAAGCCGGTGGCGGCCTCGATGTCGGCGTCCTCGACCAGTTCGGGCACCGACGTCGTCAGACACGGGTCGAACACCGCCTGGCAGGCGGCCAGGGCCAGACCCACCGTGTACACCGCGGCCATGGGCAGATCACCGGCGTACGCCCAGAGCGCCGCGGGTACGGCGACCGCGCCCGCCACGGCCGCGGCGACGGCCAGCACCGTGCGGTGCGCGTGGCGCGCGACGACGCGGGCGACAGCGGGGGCGAGCGCGACCGCGGGGAGGGTGCTCACCATCAGGAAGAGGCCCGACTCCAGACCGCGCCGCTCGCCCCCGGCGAAGCCGACGAGCCACCAGACCGCGCCCACCTGGAACATCCGGCCTGCGGCCTGGGTGAGGAGCTGAGCGGTCCACACCCGGCCGAAGGAGGGGTTGCGCAGCACCAGCGGCAGGCGCCGGCCGCGCGGGGCGTCCGCGCTCATGAATGCGGCCGTTCGTCGACGACCCGTACCAGCTTCCCGGAACGGGAGTTGACGGCGAGGTCCTGGTGCCGTGCCCATTCGACGGTGAGCGGGTTGACGTGTCCGGCGTCCGCCGCGCCGGTGTAGGCCGGCCGCTGGGCGAGGACGGCCGCGGCCACGGCGGCTCCCAACGCGCCGTGCCGGTCGGCGGGTTCGGCGGTGGCGAGGCGCAGTACGAGGCCGTCGCGGCCGTCCTGGCGGCGTATCACGAGCTGGAGCCCGGTGATCTCGTCCGCCGTGTCGGCGCCGCGCACGATGTCGTGCACGTCCTCGGTGTAGAGGGAGACGGGGCCGACCCGTACGCCTTCCTCGGCGCGGCCGAGGATGCGGAAGACGCCCGCGTCCCGGTCCACCCACTCCGCGCGGTCGCCGGCCGGATAGCGCAGCACCGGCATCAGCCGGCGGCGCAGATCCGTGACGACCAGGCGTCCGGGGACGCCGGTGTCCTCGACGGGCGTGTCCTCGTCGTCGAGGATCTCCACGGCCGTGTGCGGGACGAACGCGCGGTGCACCCGCGGGTCGCCGCCCGGTACGGCCTCGCCGAGGAGGCCCGCGTCCACGCTCGCATAGCCCAGTGAGCGGGCCTCGGCATTCGGGAACGCCTTGCCGAGCAGCGGGAGTTGGTCGCCGAAGAGGCACTCCCCGCCGAAGAAGAGGAGTTCGACGTCGGGCAGGGTGCGGCCGGCCGCGGTGAGGCGTTCGGCGAGCGCGCACAGGGTGGTCGGGGTGCCGGCGACCACCTCGACGCGGAACTCCTCCAGGGTGGCCGCGGTGGATTCCCAGGGCGTCGCGCCGCCCAGCGGAAGCCGCACGTTGGCCACCGGGGAACGGTGCAGTGAATCCAGTATGAAGGTGAAACTCGCGTACAGGTCCCCGGCGTAGAACAGATCGGCCACTCGATGGCCCGGCCGCAGACCGGCGTTGGCAAGTCCGGCACCGAAAGCGGAGGTGAATTCCCGCCATTCCGTGCATGTATAGAAGGAGAACTTCGGGGACCCCGTGGTCCCGCCGCTGCGAAAGACGACCGCTTCCTGCAGCGGGGCCGTCAGCAGCCTGTTCTCACGGGGCGAGTTGGCCCGCCAGAATTCCGTCTGGGGCACGACCGGTAGGTCCGTGAGCTGTGTGACCTGGTCGGGGAGGTGCGAGTAAAGCTGTTGGTAGAACGGTGAGTTGAGGCGCGCGAAGCGTACCAGCTCCGCCAATGATTGAACGGGCATCAATTCCTGCTCGAAGAGGAGTACCCGTCGGCGGCTTATGGGCACGACGGGGGTACGGAGGATTCGGTCCACCCCGGAGGTCGGGCCGGAGAACCGTTTCGTCAACCGTTGTCACCCAGCGTATCTCACCATTCGGAACGGGCTTGCATCAACGCGTCTTTCAGGCAAGGGGCTTGGCACGGAGGCGACGAATTCGCGCCTGCTCCGGTTCCCGGCGGAGCGGAGACGGTGGTCACATGTCGCCCTGATTCCATAAGAGATGGTTGGCCGCACTGAAAGGACCCGTTGTATGCGGGGCGGGAGGCCGATGTACAGCGGCACAGGGCGAGGGCTCAGGGACACCGGGGCGGCGGACCGGGGTACGCCACGTACCCTTTGCGAATATTTGAACTGGCCGCCGGAGGAGGGTGGTTGGCGCGGGCGGGACCGCGGGATTCCGATCGCCCGCACTCATGTGCCTAGACGGACCAACCCGCCGTCGTACTCAGCACGTTCACCCCCGATCTGTACGTGCAGTACTTCCGGGACCTCCAGGAAGCACTCGCCGCCGGCCGCCCGCTGACGCCCCAGGCCACCATCGACGCGATGAGCCGCTATGCGACCGAGCCCGCCATCGATCCCGCCTGACGCCGACGGCACGGGACTCGGGCTGCTCGCCGTCCTCCACGCCTACGCGGGCACGCTGAAGGCGATCCGCAGCCGCGATCAGCCACGGCCGATGACGGCCTGGGGTCGACCACATACCCTGGCCCGCAGTCAGGACGCTGGGGGCCGTCGAAATGCTCGGCGCGACCGGTCTGATCCTGCCGCCGCTGACCGGCATCGCGCCCGCGCCGTCGGTCGCCGCGGCCATCGGTTTCGTACTCCTGCAGACCGGCGCGATCGCCGTCCACCTGATGGGCGAAGCCCGCCCGATCACGCTCGACGCCGGACTCGCCACGACCGCGGCGCTGACCATCTGACCGCCCCTCGACATGGACCGCACCCGGCCCCCGATGCGGCCCGTGAAGTCCTCGCGTGCTGCCGACACGGCGGCCTCGTCAATGTGGTGGCGCTCTATTCGCACCGCCCGGCTCCTTGATCGATCTCACGCGGGCCCAGGTGTGGGGTCGGCCAGCCAGACTCCGGCCGTGGTTCTCGGCCGGGGGCCCCAGCAGGTCTATGGTCGAGGCGATGCCGCGCCAGTGGTGGGCGGTGAGGTTCACGAAGCCGGTGAAGCCCTGGGGCACCACGGCCAGGTCGTTCTCGTCGCGGCAGACCGCGGCCGCAGCCGCGGAGGTGACGGCCCGGGCCTCGCCGTCGGCCGAGGCTGCTCGCAGAGACAGGTCGACCCGGCGAGAAAGAAGGAGAAACCATCATGGCGATCCTGCGGATGGACAACGTCGGCATCGTCGTCGAGGACATGGATGCCGCCATCGCGTTCTTCGTGGAACTCGGTATGGAACTGGAGGGCAGGGCGGAGATCGAGGGCCGCTTCGCCGACCGGTGCACTGGGCTCGACGGCGTCCGCTGTGACATCGCGATGGTCCGGACCCCCGACGGCAACAGCCGGCTCGAACTGGCGAAGTACCGCAGCCCCGAGGCGATCAGCGCGGGGCCGCGCGACCGGCCGCACAACATTCCGGGCACGCACCGCGTCATGTTCGCCGTCGACGACATCGAGGACACCGTTGCCCGCCTGCGCCCGCACGGCGCCGAACTCCTGGGTGAGATCGCCCGGTTCGAGGACAGCTATCTGCTCTGCTACGTACGCGGTCCGGAGGGCATCATCGTCGGGCTGGCCGAGCAACTGCGCTGAAGAAGCGGACCCGGACCCTACAGCCGTACGGCACCATCGGGTTCCGGACCGCCGGATGCGCGGGGCGCCGTCGGCCGCCTCAGGTGCCGGGGGCCGATCTCGCCGCGCGTGAGACGCGTACCCGGGGGTAACGGCGATGTCATGAACGTGTTGAGGAAACGGCCGCAGAGGTCGCCGTACGGACAAAGCGGCGAACCGTCGTCCATCACCGGCGCTGCCCGACCGAGGAGGTAGACATGCTCTTCCTGGTCGTCGCCCTGCTCCTGCTGGGCGTCATCCTGGGCTCCGCCGCCTACCTTCCCTGGCCCGTCACGCTGGTGGTCGGTGCCGTGATCGTCGGCTGGCTCGTCGTGTTCGCCGGACGCGAGCGGCGTCGGCGCAGCCGGACGAGGAGGGCCTGACCATGCGGCTGACCGCACCACCCTCCGCGCGCACGGGCCGACGGGACACCGAGGGCATGGCGGTGGCCTCCTTCGTCCTGGGGCTGCTCGGACTGCTCGTCCTCAACCTGGTCCTCGGTCCGATCGCCATCGTGCTCGCCGTCATCGCCCTGCGCCGGGACACGCCCCGCCGCTTGCGAGCACTGCTCGGACTGGGGCTCGGCATCGCCGACCTGGTCGTGTTCGCCGTCCTGGCATCCGTCCACGGAGCCACCTCCTGGTCCATCTGGGGCGGCTGAGCGCTCTGGGGTGCCGGCGCCCGGGCGGGCACTTCGCCGCCCACGAGGAACCCGGCCTGCTCGCCGACGACATCACCGCGTTCTTCCGCGAGCTCCGCCACCGCCCCCGCGCCTGAACATCGGCCGGGTGAACCGGTTAAGGGCGGTGGGGACAGGGCCGCGGCGAGGGGGGCAGGGGCGATGAGGCCGGGGCGGGGCAGCGAGTGAGGCGCCGTCGTCGTCGGTGGCGGCGGCCCTCAGCCGATGCGGACGCTCGTTTCCGGGGCCAGCCGGTGGTAGCGGGCCGGGACCCCGGGGCCCCGCTCACCGAGGAAGCCGTCGACCATGGCGGTGCCGATGTCGTTGAGGGCGCCGTCATGCACGGCGTAGGCGTCACAAGGAGCGACCTCGCGCAGGTAGTCGATCAGATCGCCGACCGTGGACCAGGGGGCGTGTACCGGCAGCAGCAGCGTGCCGACCGGAGCCCCGGGGACGGTCAGGGCGTCGCCGGGGTGGAAGAGGGTCCCGTCCACCAGGAAGCCCACATTGGGGACGCGCGGGACATCCGGGTGGATGACCGCGTGCCAGGCCCCGTGAACCGTGATGTCGAAGCCCCCCACACTGAAGGCGTCCCCGTCCCCGGTGGCGGTGACCCGCGTGCCCAGGCCGTCGAGGCGCCCGGCGACGGAGGGGTTGGTCCAGATGCGCAGACCGGGGTGCGCCTCGGCGGCCCGGCGCAGCACCTGCTCCGAGAAGTGGTCGAAGTGCTCATGCGTCACGAGCACGGCGTCGGCGCCTTCCAGCGCCCTCGGGTCGGTCAGACCGCCCGGGTCGATGACCAGGCGGCGCCCGTCCTTCTCCAGCCGCACACACGCATGACCGAACTTGGTGAGCTCCATGACCGGCACACCCTTCCCTCATCATTGAACCTAGTTGTACAACTGAACTGTACAACTAGGTGTGAGATGGACAGCTAGGATGGCCCCATGAACGAAGACGCGCTGGCCGAGGAGCTGCGACGGTCGCTCGGCGAGCTGGTCCGGGCGGTGCGGACCGTGGACACCATGCCGTCCGGCGAGGCGGCGATTCTCGGATTCCTCGACCGCGGTGGCCCCTTGACCACGGCGGACCTCGCCCGGCTGCGTGGCGTCACGCACCAGTCGGCCGCCAAGTCGGTCAAGGACCTCTCCGCCGACGGCCTGGTCCGCGGTGAGCCGCACCCCGACGACGGCCGGAAGCTCCTGCTGCACCTCACCGACGCCGGCCGCTCCCGCCTCCAGCGGGAACGCACCCTGCGCGCGGGCGCCCTCGGCGCCGCCATTCGCGAGACCTTCGACCCCGACGAAAAGCGGCGGCTTCGCGAGTCCGTCGCCCTGCTGTCCCGCCTGACGGCCCGTCTTACCGGCCGTTGACCGCTCGGCGGGAGGTCAGCCCCGCCGGACGACTCCGCGCGAGCCGGGCAGGGTGCGCGGCGGGGCCACCCGCGGTCGCGGCGCGGAGAACGAACCGCGACCTCCAGGATCCGACTCCCCCGGGAGCGCGCCCCTGACCGCCACACACCCCTCCAGCGGCTGTCGGCGCGTCTAGAAGACGGCGGCTGCCGCCGTGCGGCGCAGATCTTCCACCATGTCGAGCTGGGTGCGCGCGCGAGCGAGCAGCGCGTGCAGCTGTGCCGCGTCCAGAGCGGTCCGTTGCGGTGCCAGCGCGATCAGGGTGAGCCAGAGCAGGGACTTTCCTTCGACCCCCAGACGCAGAGTCTCCAGTTCCAGGACCGTGTCGAGGCCGGCGTGCCGGCGCAGGACGCCGTTGGGTTTCAGTCGGCGGAGCCTCTCCGCGGCCCAGCCCGCGAGTACTTTGTAGCGGTGGGCGGGCACGCCGAGCCCGTCCATGATCGTCAAGAGGCTCTGCCGGTCCTGGGCGATCTCGTCGGCGACGCGTTCCAGGACCGCGGCACGGACACCACGCCGGTGACGGTGGGCCAGGCGCCGTGAGAGGTCGGCACCGACCGTGGCTCCGGCCAGATGGTCGTTCAGATAGATACCGAGTACGTCGTGTTGCACCGTCAGCCCTTCGCAGCTCTCCTGCCGAGTCCCCGCCTTTTGTGATCGTCCGCCGGACTCGTCGTCACCGCGGCGCGGCGTGCCCGCAGAGTCACCTGTACCGCTTACCGGCCCTGTTCGCGGGGGGGGGCCGGCAACTGCCCGTCGCGGTCGGTTTCGCCGCACGCGCAACGGGCTCCGCCCGGCTCATCCGCGTCCTAGCCTGCCGACATGCAGATACCGATCGTGTCCGTACAGGCCCAGCCGCGGGACGCCGCCTCCTGGACCGCTCTGGCCCGGCGCCTGGAGGCAGCGGGGTACGACGCGCTGCTCGTGGCCGACCACCCGGGCACCGCCGCCTCCCCGTTCGTCGCACTGGCCGCTGCGGCGGCGGTCACCGAACGCCTCGGCGTGGGTTCCTATGTCTCCCACGCGGGCGTCCGTGAGCCACTGCTGCTCGCGTCGGACGTCGCCACCCTGGATCTGGTCTCCGGCGGTCGGGCGCGGCTGGCCCTGGGCGCCGGCCACACCCCGGCCGAGTGGGACATGCTGGGCGGGACACGGCCCGACGTGGCGGGGCGCGTGCGGCGTTTCCGGGCGGTGGCCGAGGCGTGCCGCGCGCTCCTCTCGGGTGCGACGGTCACCCTCGACGGCCCCGAGGCACGAGCCCGCGAGGCCCGGCTCACCGGCCCGCGTCCGGTCCAGCACCGGGTGCCGTTCACCTTCGGAGGCGGTAACACCGCCCTGCTGCGCTGGGCCGGGGCGCACGCGGACGTGGTGGGGCTGAGCGGGCTCGGGCGCACCCTGTCCGACGGCCACACCCACGAGGCGCGCTGGAACGGCGAGGACATCGACCAGCAGGTCTCTCTGATCGAACAGGGCGCCGCCGCCCGAGCCGCCGCACCGGCCCGCGAGGCGTTGATCCAGGTGGCGGAGATCACCGACGACGCCGAGGCCGCGGCGCACCGGATCGCCGCTCGCTTCGGGTGCGCCGCGGCCGACGTCCTCGCCTCGCCCTACGTCTGGGTCGGCACGGTGCAGGAGATCGCAGCCTCGACGGCCGAGCACCGGCGCCGCTGGGGAATCACCCGGTACGTCGTCCGCGAGGCGCACCTGGACGCGGCGGACCGGGTACGCGCTCACCTCGCTCACGCCACCCGCTGAACTGGTTCGGCGCCGGCCGTCGGGGTGCAGGATCACCTTGGTCCAGCCGTCGTCCCGGTTGTCGAAGTGCTCGTACGCCGACGCCGCCTCGTCCAGCGGAAGTTCGTGGGAGACGATGAAGCCGGGTTCGGCCCGGCCACCGGCGATCAGGTCGCGCAGGGCGCGGTTGTACCGCTTCATGGGCGCCTGGCCGGTGCCCGGGTCTTCGGGCAGGAACACCCCGGCCACGCCCAGGGATCCGGTGAAGCGGACACTGCCGATGAGCCCGTTCAGCGTGAGAGCGGCGCCTTCGTGGCCTGCGGAATCATGGATCTGGTAGCCGACGCACTCGCAGCCGTTGTCGGCACCGAGCCCGAGGGTCGGCCCGGCGCCGCAGACGATGGTGGTCTGGTCTCCCGGACCGACACCGGCCACCTCGGTGGCGTGGTGGCCCGTCGGGAAGACATCGGCGAGCATCACGTAGTCCTTCTGCCGCTCCATCGCGTCCTCGCCCAGGCGCAGGGCGTTGAAGTCGCCGTAGGGAACACGCAGGTACTCGGCCTGACCGCCCTGGTACGGCCCCATCTCGGCGAAGCCGTAGGCCACCGGACGACGGACAAGCGGGCACTGCCGCCCCTGCCGGGTCCCCACCCGTGTTTCGGACGAAACGAGCCGCGCAGACCAGGACCCGTGACGTGCGGGAGGCTCCGGCTCGGGGGCCGCGTTGTCACGATGCCGATGAGCTGGGCTTCACACCGCCGGGTCACAGGCAGGCGCGGACCTGTGCGATGACGAAGTCGGCGATCACCGCCTTCACCCGCGGCCTGGCCCAGACGGTCGCCGAGCGCGGCATCCGCGTCAACGCCACCGGCGGCACGCCCCTCCCCTGACCATCTCGTGGCGGGCGCACCATATGACCGGCAGCCTGTACTGGACCCTCGGCTCCGCGCGTCGTTGCGGAGCACGTACGGGATCTTGAGACCACGAGCAGCCCATGGCAGGCTCAGCCCGTGTGATCGATGAATTCGCGAAAGGCAGCCTGCACGGGAGACTGCGGCGGGACCGCGAGGCGCTGCTCTGGAAACTCGACGGCTTGTCCGAGTACGACGCCCGCCGACCTCTGACGGCGACCGGGACCAACCTCCTCGGCCTGGTCAAACACGTGGCCACCGTCGAGGCCAGGTACTTCGGCGAGGTCTTCGACCGCCCGTCCCCGGAACCGCTGCCCAGGTGGCAGGACCACGACGGCAGCGACCTGTGGGCGACCGAGGACGAGACCCGCGATCAGATCGTCGGGTTCTACCGGCGCACGTGGGAACACTCGGACGCGACGATCGACGGGCTTCCCCTCGACGCCCCCGGCCACGTGCCGTGGTGGCCGGAGCCCGGTCCCAACACGAACCTGTTCGCCGTCCTGGTCCATGTCCTCGGCGAGTCCATCCGGCATGCCGGGCACGCCGACATCCTGCGCGAGGGCCTCGACGGCAGGACCGGGGTGCGCGCCGAGAACGAGCAGCCGATCGACGAGGAAGCCCGTGCGGCCTACTGCGCGCAGATCGAGCGGGCCGCCAGGTCGGCCGCACCGGTCAAGGCGTAGAGGTTGTCTCAGGTGGCGTGATGTGCGTACGGCATGATGCCGGTCGTGGGTGCCGATCCGTCGAAGCGTCTGATCCCTGCTGAACTCTGGTAGCCGACCGGCCGCCCGCCGAGCGTCCGTGTCCAGACCGGCGGCTGACGGCCGGTCGGCCCAACACGCTCCCCACGCTCACAGGTCAGACCCGTAAGCCGTGTGTGGGTCGCGGCCTCGCCGTTCAGGGAGCCGTGGCGTCGAGCCACTCCCCCGTCGCCGAGCCGAAGCGGCCGCTCGCGTGGTCGTAGATGACCTCGCCGCGGCGGATCGTGGTATCGGGCCGTCCCGTGAGGGTCCAGCCCTCGTACGCGGACCAGCCGCACTTGGAGCGGATCTGGTCGCCCGTCAGGCACCAGGTCGCGTCGGCGTCCAGGACGACGAGGTCGGCGTCGTGGCCGGGGGTGATGCGGCCCTTGCGGGCGGCCAGGCCGAAGAGTTCGGCGGGGCGGCTGGCGCAGACGGTGGCGACGAGGGTGAGGAGGTCGTCCAGCGGCCGGTCGGGATACCGGCGGCGCAGGCCCGTGAGCAGGACGGGGAGCAGTTCCTGGACGCCGGGCAGGCCGGGGGGCGCGTCGGCGGGGGGTCTGCTCTTCTCCTCGATCGTGTGGGGGGCGTGGTCGGAGCCGATGGTGGCCAGCTCGCCGTCGGTCAGGGCCTGCCAGAGGCGGTCCTGGTCGGCCTCGGCGCGGATGGCGGGGCTGATGCGGGTGCGGGCGCCGGTGCGCAGGGTGTCGTGGTGGGTGAAGGAGAGGTGGTGGGGGGTGGTCTCGAAGGTGACGGGCAGGCCGGTGTGGTGGGCGGCGGCGAGCAGGTCGCATTCCTCGGCGCTGGAGACGTGCAGGATGTGGGCGCGGGTGCCGTGGCGGCGGACGAGGTCGAGGACGCGGGCGACGGCGATGATGGCGCCGCTGCGGGGGCGGTGTGCTTCGTAGTCGCGGTAGGCGCGGGGGGTGCCGAGGTAGTCGTCGAGGAGGTGGTGGACGGTGTGGTCCTCGGCGTGCAGGACGACGCGCAGGCCGTGTTCGGCGGCGATGGCGAAGACGCGGTCGAGGGTGGCGGGGTCGTGGATGACGTCGGGGGCGGTGTGGTGGCCGGCCATGAAGACCTTGACGGAGGTGGCGATGCGCGGGTCGAGGTCCTTGAGTTCGCCGAGGGTGTGCGGGGCGACGCCCATGTGGAAGCGGTGGTCGACGAGGGAGTTGCCCTTGATCAGGTCGGCCTTGGCGTGGGCGGCCCGGGAACTGTGCAGGGGCGGGCGGGTGTTGGGCATGTCGATGACGGTGGTGACGCCACCCGCCGCGGCGGCGCGGCTGCCGTGGGCCCAGTCCTCCTTGTAGGTCAGGCCGGGCGTGCGGAAGTGGACGTGGGAGTCGATGAGTCCGGGCAGTACGTGGCGGCCGGCGGCCCGGATGCGGGTGGCGGCGCGGGTGGGGGTGCCGGGTGGCAGGAGGGCGGCGATGCGTCCGGCGCGGACGGCGACGGTGGCCTCCCGTACGCCGTCGGGGGTG
Organism: Streptomyces sp. NPDC093018; assembly: GCF_040684035.1. Lineage (NCBI taxonomy): Bacteria > Bacillati > Actinomycetota > Actinomycetes > Kitasatosporales > Streptomycetaceae > Streptomyces > Streptomyces sp. NPDC093018. Next base: position 266,703 of record NZ_JBFBFF010000007.1, on the reverse strand, counting down.
ACGAGGCGGCCGCCTTCGACGACGAGGTCGTAGGGCTCTGTGGCGGGGGTCGGGGTCAGTCGGTCCATCGGGTGGTCACCAGCTCTCGGCACAGGTCGTTGGTGGGGCCCATCAGGGCGATCGCGCGGGCGTCGCGGCTGATCCGGTTGACGGGGTGGCCGCGCAGGAACGCGGCGCTGCCGATGAGGCGCTGGGCCTCCAGGCAGGCTTCCTCGGCGAGGGCGGAGGCGGCGATCTTGCTGTGCAGGGTGAGGGTCCCGGGGTCGGCGGTGTCGCGGTGGCCCGCGCTGTCCACGATCGCCCGTGCCTGCGCGACGCGGGCGGCGAGGTCGGCGAGGCGGTGGCGTACGGCCTGGGGGGCGGCTCCCCCGCGTTTGTCCAGGTGGGAGCAGGCGAGGCGGTAGGCGGATTCGGCGATGCCGACGGCCACCGCGCCGAGGCTCGCGCCGGTCTCGCGGACGCCCCGGATGATGTCGGCGGCTTTGCCCTCGGGGCCCAGGACGGCGTCGTCGGGGACGGTGCAGGAGCGCAGGTGCACGGTGCCGGTGGCGGAGGCGCGCATGCCGACCAGGTCCAGGCCGTCGTGGGCGGTGAGGCCGGGGTTGTCCGCCTCGATCAGGAAGAAGGTCTGTCCGTCGCGGCCGTAGCCGGTGTCGGTGCGGGAGGGGGACGCGGTGCGGGCGAGGACGAGGTAGAGGTCGGCGAGGCCGGCGCCCGTGGTGAACGCCTTCGCGCCGTCGAGGCGCCAGCCGCCGGGGACGCGGACGGCGGTGGTCCGGATGTTGCTCTTGTCGGCGCCGGCGCCCTGCTCGCTCCAGGCGGAGGCGGCGAGCCAGCGGCCGTCGGCGAGGCGGGGCAGGCAATGGGCGCGCTGCTGCGGTGTCGCCCATTCGGTGATGCGGGCGCTGACCGCCCAGTGCTGGTAGAGGACGATCGCGGCCGACGGGTCGGCTACGGCGACGAGTTCGGTCAGCCGGTTGACCAGGGGCGCGGTGCCGTCGTGGCCGCCGTACTCGGCGGGGATCGCGGCGCCGAGAATGCCGCTGGAGCGCAGCTGGGCGAGGACCGGGGCGGGCAGACGGGCCTCGGTGTCGGCCTGGGCGGCGTGGGTCTCCAGGGTGCTGAGCAGGCCGGCGTGGCGGGCGGCGAGGTGGCTGCGGGAGGGGATCTCGATCCGGATCCCGCTCTGGTCGGGGACCTGGTTCAGGTCCGTGGCGGCAGGCACAGGTCGGCCTCCTTGCGTGTCTCGTGGAGGGCGGTGGGGAGGTGGAGCGGGCCGGTGAGGATGCGGGCGTGTTTGCCGTGCACGCTGGTGCGGGTGAGGGCGGGACCGGCCGGGGTGTCGGTGGTGGCCACGGTGACGCTGCGGGGGCCGCCCGGGGACGCCACCTCGATACGGCGCCCATGGGGCCCCAAGTCGGCCGGTCCGGGCGCGAGTCGGGCGGGCAGGGTGCCGTCCAGGGTGACGGCGACGCAGAGGCAGACGGCGCCGGTCAGGGCGAGGGTGGGATGCCAGGCGGGCACCGACAGGGCCCGCACCGCGAGGGGGCCCGGTCCGTGGGCGGCGACGACGGCGGCCTTGGGGAAGGCGCCGGCGGGAGGCCGGCCGAGAAGTTCGGCGGCCGCCGCCCGCACGGCGCGCAGTTCCTCCAGGACGTCGTCGCCCGCCGTGAACAGGGCCCGGCGGCCGGTGAGGCCCAGGTCCCGGGCGTCGACGAAGACATAGGGATTGCCCGCGCTGACCAGGGACGCCTCAAGGGTGCGGGTGCCGACTGCGAGCTTGTCCACCGGGTTGCCGGTGGGCAGCAGCGCGGACAGCAGGGGCGCGGGGGTGTGGACGAAGTGCAGGCTCAACTCGGCCTCGCGGCGAGCGGTTTCGCCGATCTCGCAGAGGACGTGGTCGCCGTTGTTGGTGACGTACACCCGCACCGGTTCGCCCGGCGGCGGGGTCAGGCGGTGCTCCTTCGCGGCGAGGGCGGCGCAGGCGATCGAGTGGCCGCAGTTCCCGGTGGAGTCGAAGCCGCCGCCGGGCAGGCACTGCACGAAGCGGAAGTCGAGGTCGGCCAGCGGGTGCCGGGAGGGGGCCACGAAGGCGATCTTCATGACGGCGGCCCGGCCGGTGCGCACCAGCCAGGCCCGCACGCCCGCGAGCGTCGCGTGCGGGACCGGTGCCCCGTCGAGGGGGCCGCTGGTGGGCAGGACGAGGGTGGGGCAGGGGGCGCCCTCGGCCTGGGCGAGGTATCCGATCACCCGGCCGGCTCCCGGTCCGCTCGCCCGCCCGTGGCCGCCGACGCGCCGTCGCCGGGGAAGAAGCGGTCGAGCCACAGCTGGTGGACGAGCAGCGCCCAGATCGCCAGCGCCGAGCGGTCGCAGGGCCGCTGTGCCTGTTCGGTGAACAGCCGCTGCACGCGGGCGGGTTCGAGTCGGCCGCCCTGGCGCAGGCGTCCGGGCGCGAGGATGTCGCGGGCGTGGGTGAACAGGGGGGTGCCGGGGCGGAGCATGGCGGTGACGGGCAGGGTGAAGGGCTGTTTGGGGCGGGTGAGGACCGAGCGGGGCAGGTGTCCGTCGGCCGCGGTGTAGAGGACGTCCTTGCCGCGCTGTGCGGTGACCTTGAGATGCGCGGGGAGGGTGCGGGCGTAGTGGTGGACGGCCGACTGGCAGTAGGGCAGGCGCACTTCGAGGGCGGCGGCCATGGACATGTGGTCGACGCGGCGCAGATGGTAGGCGGGCAGGCGGATGCCGGTCTCGAACCGGGTGAGGGTGGCGAGGCGTTCGCCGTCCCGGGTGGCGAGGTGGCGGGTCAGGCGGTCGGTGACGGGTTCGCGGTCATGGAGCAGGGCCCGGTAGTCGGCGGTGTACAACTCCTCGCGCAGCGCGCGGGGTACGGCGGCCAGGGCGTCGGTGTAGGCGGGGGCCCAGGGCAGGTCCGGGGGCGTGGCGAGGGCCTGGCGGACGCGGTCGTAACCGGCGAAGAGTTCGTCGGCGGCGTCGCCGGTGAGGGCGACGGTGAAGCCGGCGTCGCGTATCTCGCGGAACAAGGCGAGTGAACTCAGGGTGATCGGGTCGGCGTTGGGCTGTCCGAGGTGGCGTACGACGTCGGGCAGCAGGTCGGGGAAGGCGGCGGGGTCGAGTTCGACCTCGTGGTGGTGGGCGCCGATCCGCCGGGCGACCTGGCGGGCGAAGTGGCGTTCGTCGCCGGGCCAGTTGTCGCCCTTGTAGCCGATGGTGAAGGTGTGCAGGCCCGGGTGGGCTTCCGCCGCGAGGGCGGCGACGAGGCTGGAGTCCAGGCCGCCGCTGACGACCGCGGCGACGGGGACGTCGGCGCGCAGCAGGCGGTGCACCTCGTGGCGCAGCCGGTCGAGGAGACCGGCGGCCGCCTCGGGCAGGGCCAGGTCGGCGGGCCGGGGCTCGGCGGTGCGGTGGATCAGGCGCGGGCCGGTGCCGCGGGTGGCGATCAGCGTGCTCGCGGGCGGCAGGACGCGGACGCCGTCGAACATGGTCTGCTCGCCGAACGGGGTCTTGGTGGCGAGGTATTCGTCCAGGCCGGGTTCCCATACGCGGGCGGCCACGGTGTCGAAGGCGAGGAGGGCGGGGAGTTCGGAGGCGAAGCTGATCCGCCCGCTGTGCGGATCGTGCTGGTAGTAGAGGGGTTTCATGCCCAGGTCGTCGACGGCGAGGACCAGGGTGGGCTCGCGGCGGGTGTCGACGACGGCGATGGCGTACATGCCGTCGAGGTGGTCGGTGAACGCGGTCCCGTACTCGGCGTACAGGGCGGGCAGGACGGAGCCGTCGCACCGGTCGGGGATGTGGTGGCCGCGGGCGCGCAGGCGGGCGCGGAGTGCGTCATGGTTGTAGATCTCGCCGTTGAAGACGACGGTGATGTGGGCGCCGAGCCGGTAGGGCTGTGCGCCGCCTGCCGGGTCCATGACGGCGAGCCGGTTGCTGCCCAGCGCCCATCCGGGCCCCGCCGCCTGCGTCTGGGCGTCGGGGCCGCCATGGTGCTGGGCCGCGGAGACGGCCGTCAACTCATCTGGGCGGGCAGGGGTGTTGAACTGTCCGTGGATGCGGCACATGGACCGGTCACCGGACCTCGCCGGGCACGCCGGCCCGTGCGTAGAGGACGGGGTCGAAGGGGGTGGGGCCGCCGCAGGTGACGAAGCGGTCGCTCGCGTGGGTGTCGGGCAGCCGGGTGCCGTGCGGGACTCCGGGCCGGGCGAAGAGGATGTCACCGGCGCTCGCGTCGATCCAGCGGTCGTCCAGGCAGAGCTGGCCGCTGCCCTCGAAGGCGATGAACGCCTCCTCGCTGTCCGGGTGGACGTGGACGTTGAAGTACTCGCCGCGGCGCATCATGCCGCAGTGCAGGCACAGTTGGGGGGTTCCGGTGCCCGGCCAGAACACGAAGTTCATCGTGGCGGTGCGGGCGCTGGCCTCGCTCTGGCCGGTTCCGGTGAACCCGGTCAGCTGCGTCTCGTCGTTGTCCAGGCGGCTGAACCTGCGCGGCGCGGTGCCGTGCCGGCGGCCGGGGAGGAGCCGGGAGCGCCACACGTAGACGAGGAGCTCGTCCTGTGCGGAGGCGGTCAGGGTGCAGGGGTCGCCGGTGGGCGCGAACAGGGCGGCTCCGCGGGTGAGTCCGGCGTGTTCGGGGCCGGAGCGGCCGTGGCCGCTGCCGGAGAAGACGACGGCCACGTTCTCCTCTTCCGTGCTTCCTTCCGGCTGCCAGGAGGCGCCCGCGGGGATGCGGACGACATCGAGGCGGACCGTTTCCGCGCCGGTGTGCGGGCCCACGGCCTCGGCCACGTGGCAGGCTCCGGCCGGACGGAAGGCGAGGTCGGCGGCCTTGAGGACGGCGCCGCGTGCGGGGTGCCCGGCGGTGGGCCGGGGGGCGGGGCTAGTCATGGTCCGCGAGCCGGCCACCGGTCGCCCAGTGGGACCGTTCGACGTCGCGGACGATGACGGTGACGGCGCCCACCGGGCAGTGCGCGATCCGCGCGACCGTCGCCGAGACCTCCTCGACCAGTTCCTTGCGGGCGTCGCCTTCCTGACCCGCCCACCAGTCGACGGTGACCACAGGCATGAGAACTCTCCTTGTCCAAAACGGTGTTGATTCTGCTGTACGGGTGGTGCGCGATGCGGGTCGGACGATGTCAGACGACCTCGGACGACAGGCCCGCCGAGCGGTACAGGGCCGGGTCGTAGGGCACCGGGCCGCCCACGGAGATGAACCGGGCACTGTCGTCGGGGCCCTCGGGGTGCCGGGTGCCGTGCAGGACTCCCGCTCGGGCGAAGACCCCGTCGCCGGGACTCATGTCGAACCACTGGTCGCCCAGGAAGAACTGGCCCCGGCCGTGCAGGGCGAACAGGGCGTCCTCCGCGCCGGGGTGGCCGTGGATGTTGAACGTGTGCCCGGGGGCGGCGACGCCGGTGTTCACACACAGGTAGGCGCAGCCGTTGCCGGGCCAGTGCGGGAAGTTCATGTAGGCGCGCTGCTCGCTGCCGACGGGAGCGACCTCCCCGGTACCGGCGAAGTCCCTGATCCCGGCGGAGGTGTCGTGCACCGAGTTGAACAGGGCGGGGTCCGTGCCGCGGACGGCGTCCGCGGGGAGGTCGCCGCGCCAGAAGTACACCGTCAGCTCCTCGCCGCCCGCGGTGAAGGAGAGGGGCTGCCCGCTGGGCGCGTACGCGGTGGAGCCCTTCTCCACCTCCCGGGTCTCGGCGCCGACGCGCGCGGCGCCGGTACCGGCGAAGACGACCGCGGTGACCTCCTCGCCGGTGTAGTCGGCGGGTTCCCAGCAGGCGAGGGCGGGGACGCGGACCACGTCGACGCGGACGAAGTCGGCGCCGGTGTGGGGGCCGACGGGGCGGCTCACCAGCACACCGTCCACTTTGTCGAACTCCAGTTCGCTGCCGCGGATGAGGATGCCGTAGTCCTTGTAGGCGCTCATGTGCTTCTCCTTCACGGGGTGGTCGGGTGGGAGCGGGGAGGTCGGGATGCCCGCAACGGGCCAAAGGCGGTGGGGCGTCGAAGCGTGACGGGTCAGGGGGCGACGGGTTCGGGCAGACGGCGGGTGAGGACGTCGGCATGGGCCCGGGGCGCGTCGCTCAGCATGCGGTCGAGGGCGGGCAGCAGCCTCTCGCCGTGGGTGGCGAGGTAGAGGGGGAAGGAGGGGCGGCCGCCCGCCTCGCGCAGCTCGGCCAGGAGGCCCTCGGGCAGGGGGGCGACGGTGTCGAGGTCCACCTTCGACATGCCGAGGAACTGCGGGAAGGGCTCGCTCTCCCCGATGCGGTCGAGGAAGGGGGCGAGGGTGTCGGCCATGGCGGCCTCGTAGCCGGCCATCCGCTCGGTGCCGATGGTGGCGCTGAGCCCGAGCCGGTAGGAGTGCCACAGGTTCAGGTAGTTGGGGCAGATCAGGGTGGTGCGCGCATCGTGTGGGTCGGGGGCGGGCAGCCGGGCGGCCTCGGCGCGGTCGGCCTCGCGCAGTTCGAGGTCGTCGCCGATCACGCGCAGGGTGAGCCGGTGGTCGTACATCGCCTCCCGCCACAGGGGCAGTGACCGCCGGTCGAGGGAGTGGACGTTCATCAGGTCGAGGGGGATCTCGACGGTGGCGTGCGGGAGGTGGAGGCCGGCGCGGCGCTCTAGGGCGAGGCGGTAGAGCATCGCGAAGTAGGCGTAGTTGGTGGCGTGGCGGGCCAGGTGGAGGGCTTCGCGGTCCGCGTCCGTCATGCCGGGCTCGTCGGGGTCGATGGCGGGGACGGGCTGGGCGAGGAGGATCTGGTGCTTGAAGCGGGGCTGTTTGCTGAACAGGGGGACGCGGACCAGGCGGCCCCGGGTGTCGCGGCGCCACCACACATGGGGTTTCCAGCGGTTGTCGCTGAGGTTGTTGTGGGTGAGCAGGGTGCGCAGATGGCTGGCCCCGCCGGCGTCGGTGCCGGCCTCCCCGCGGGTCATCAGGCGCAGGCAGAACCAGGGGAAGGTGAGCATCGGCGCGAACGCGTTCATCGCGACATGGGTCGAACTGTGCACCAACATCGGCGAGTTGATGAACCGGTGCAGGGAGGCGTCGTCCCAGCCCAGCAGTTCTCTCATCCGCTGCCGCTCGCTCGCGGGGGCATGGTGGACGCGGTCCTCGCAGGAGCGGACGAAGTCCGCGAGGCGCCGGCGGCGCTCTCGTACCTCGGCTCCGGGCGGGCCCGCGGGGCGGAACGCGGCGAGGGTCGCGGAGAGGGTGGGGTGCATGCGGGAACCTTTCAGGTGGGGTGGTACCGGAGGTTCACGGTCAGCGGCGTACGGGGACTGCGGGCGTACGGGGGCCACGGCGCGCGGGGTGCGCGGGGCGTGCGGGACTGCGGCGCGCGCCGGGGGCGCGGGGTGCCGCTCGGGTGTCGTCAGCGGGGAGCCGGCTGCGCGGGGTGCGGGGTGAAGGGGCGGGTGCGCTGGGCGTAGGCGGCCACGACGGGGGCGGCGGCGCCCGCGGCGGCCAGGGCCAGGCCGAGCAGGAGCCAGCCGGCGGGGCCGCAGCCGAGGATGACGAATGTCGTCGCCGCGGGTGTCAGCGCCGTACCCAGCTGGGAGGTCAGCCCGAACATGCCCTGGTACTGGCCGTGCGCGTGCTCGGGCGCCAGTTCGTACGACAGCGCCCAGGAGCCCGCGCTGTAGAGGAGTTCGCCCGCGCTCTGGGCGACGACCCCGGCGGTGAGCAGGGCGGCCGCGAGCCAGAGGGAGCCGTGCGCGGCGGCGGCGAAGGCGGCGCAGCAGGCCGCGAGCCACCACCCACAGCGGCGCAGGGCCCGCGCCCCGGTGGGCACGTCGGTCACCCCGCGGCTGGCGCGGATCTGGCAGAACACCACGAGCGCGGTGTTGACCAGGAGGAACCCGGAGAACGCGGCGGAGGGCACGGGGGTGTGCTGGGTCATCCAGATGGGCAGGGCGACGTTGAGGATGCCCGCGTTCATGATCAGTACGGCGTTCAGCAGACCGACGCCCATGTAGCCGCGGTCGCGGAGCACGATCCAGCGGGGCGCGCCCTCGGGGGCGGGCTCGGGCGGGGTCTCGGGGATCGGCAGCAGGAGCAGGCCGGAGAGCAGGAAGAGGGCGCCGCCGACCGGGAGGGCCGCGGTGTAGGCGGCGGGGGTGTTCCGGGCGATGACGAGCCCTCCGGCCAACGCCCCCACGGAGAAGGCGGCGTTGGTCACCGCTCGCAGGTAGGCGCGGGTGCGGATGCGCTGTTCGCGGGGGACGGCGGTGGCGACGAGCGCGCCGCGGGCGGCCGTGGACGCGGAGTCCGCGACCGCGACGGCCGTCGCCGCGGCGAGGAAGCCGGTGAAGGTGTGGACGGCCGCGTAGCCCGCGATGGCGCATCCCTGCAGCAGCAGCGCGCCGACCGCGATACGGCGGGTGCCCAGCAGGTCGGCGAGCCGCCCAGCCGGGACGCTGGCGGCCATCGCGGCGAGCGCGGCGATGGTCAGGGCGCCGCCGACCCTTCCCGCGGGCAGGTGCTGGCGGCGGGTGAAGTACAGGACGACGACGGTGATGACGATGCCGTTGCCGATGCTGCGGCTCAACGTGCTGGCGGCCAGGGCGCGTTCGGCACCCGGCGCGGGCAGCATCGGGCGCAGGCGCGCCGCGAAGGGGCGGGCGGCCGGGCGGGGTGCGTTCACCGGGCGGCCCCGGGAACGGGGGCGGTTGGTGAACTCCCCTGCGTGACGAGGCGAGTTGGTGAAGCCTCGTACCGAGTCGAACTCCCCGGCGGTGGCGCGCCGGTCGGCGTCGTGGGTGCGCACTGCGTGTGGGTGTGGAACCAGTGGGCGAGGTCCTTCACCCGTTCCTCGGTCTCGGCCTCGGTGGCGCCGCGGACGATCGCGAGGCCGGCCCGCAGATGGGAGGCGACGGTGATGTCGGGCATGAGGTCGCCGGGGGCCACCTCGATGCCGGCGTGCACGACGCCCGGGCGGGCGAGGACCTGTTCGCGCGTGGGGACACGGCGGACCGTGCCCGGTGGTGCGGGCAGGTTCATCCCGGCGAACAACGCGCCTTCCCGGTGGGCGGGTTCGCGGGTGAGGACGGACGGGCGGCCGAGGACGATGCGGGCCCATTCGTCGCGCAGGTCGGCGCCGAAGGCGAGGCGGACCACCTCGTCGGTCCTGCCGCCGCCGACCCGGGCCGCGCACTCGCCGAACACCAGGCGGTCGCCGTCCCGGAACATCTCCAGGTGGAAGGGGCCGTCCCGGTAGCCGAGGGCCTTCAGCGCGGCCGAGGTCAGGGCGCGGGTCGCCGTGTACAGGACGGGGTGCCGCGCGGGCGGCAGCACGATGTGGGCGACCACTCCCCCGTCGTGGACCTCGATGAGGTTCTGCACATAGCGGGAGACGGACAGCACGAGGAGGCGTCCGTCGCGGACGATGCCGTCGACCTGGTACTCGGTGCCGGGGATGTACTCCTCGCGCAGCCAGGGGCCCGCCCCGTCCGCGCGCAGCGCGGCGACCGCGGCCCGGAGGCTGTCGGGGCCGGTGATCAGGAAGGTGTTCTTCGCTCCGCCGCCGTCCAGGGGTTTGAGGACGGTGCGCGGTGCGGCGGGGGGCACCTCGGTGGTCTCGGGGTGTTCGGTGACGGTGCAGTCGGCGACGGGCAGCCCGGCCTCGCGGACGAGTGCCTTCTGCAGGGCCTTGTCGCGCATCGCCAGCATCCGCAGCGCGCGGCTGCCGCCGCCCGTGCCGTCCCGGCGCAGGTCGTCGAGGATCTGGGCCGGGACGATGCAGTACTCCAGGACACTGCACACGGCCGTGAAGGAGTGCAGCGGCAGGCCCTCGCGGGCCAGCCCGGCCAGCACATGCTGCGCGCCGGCCGGGTCGGGTACGACGACGGTGCGGGCGACGGTGTCGCTCGCCCGGGCCGCGGCGGCGTCACGGGGCGCCACCGCGCAGGTGACCCGGGCCCCGGCGCGGGCCAGTGCGGCCACGGCCCGGGGCATCCAGCCGACGTGCAGCACCGGGACCTGGGGCGCCGCCTGGTGGGGGGTCATCAGTCGAGACCCCGCACGATGTGGGCGTCGTCCGGGTCGTCCGGGTATCCCGCGAGGTGGAGGGGGCGTGGAGCGAGCCACAGTCCGCGTGCGCATACCTCGCCGAGCCGGGACGGCTCCCCCGCGGGGGGCTGTCCGGGGGTGGCGGGGTGGGGCCGGTCGCCGGGCGGTGCGGTGCCGAGGGCGGGTGCGGTGCTGTCCAGGGTGGTCATCGCTCGTTCCTCCTCGAGTGGGTGCCTGTTCCGGTCAGTTGAGTGCCTGGGCCGGGTTCGCGGTGCGGGCCCCGGGCCGGGCGGCGAGGATCACGACGCCGGTGACGGCGACGACGGCGGCCGAGCCCCACATGACGGCGGGTGCGTGGCCGGCGCCCAGGCCGAGTCCGCCCAGGACCAGCACCAGGGTGTTGGCGCTTCCGGTGAGCTGCTCCATGCGGACGGTCACCCGGCCCCGGGTGGGACCGTCCAGCGCGGACAGGCCGTCCTGGGTGAGGGGCCGGGCCGCTCCGGCGCCGAGGCCCAGCAGGGCGATGGCGATGATCACGGGCACCAGGCGGGACGTCGTCGCGAGCAGGACGAGCGAGGCGGCGACGCAGGCGAGGGTGGCGGCCAGCAGCAGCGCGGCGGGCTTGGTGCGCAGCAGTTTCGCGGTCCAGCGGGCGACGAGCAGCGCCGCGACGTTGAACACGGCGAGCAGGACGCCGAACAGGGCGAGGGAGACCTTGGTGCGCACGAACAGCAGGTAGGGGATGAAGCCGACGAACGCGGCCAGGGCGACACCGCGCAGGCACACGTAGTAGGCGATCCACCATCCGGCCCCGCCCGTCCAACTCCCCTTTTCCGCAGGGGTGTTTGCGGTGGCGGCGGGCCGGGCCGCGGGGAGCCGTACGGAGCCGACGCCGGTGGCGGCGGTGGCGGCGGCCGCGCAGGCGAGCGCCGACAGCAGGAACACGGTGAGCCGGGTGTGCTGGAAGATCACGGCGCCGGCGATGCCGGAGACCATGACGACCGCGAAGATCCAGCTCTGGGTGCGGGCCTGGATCTTCGAGGCCCGCTCGCGGTCCGGTTCCAGGACGCCCACCAGCGGGGACTCGACGCTCGCGGTCAGCGCGTAGCCGAAGCCGCTGAGGACCTGTCCCACGACCAGGCCCGGGGTGCCGCCGGCGACCGTGCCGATCAGCAGCAGGCCCGCGGCCTTGACGATCTCGCCGCCGACCAGGAGGGTGCGGGGGCCGAACGCGGCGGAGAAGCGGCCGACGAACGCTCCGGAGACCATCACGGTGAAGCCGTACAGGGCCAGCAGGGTCTGTGCGAGGGCGATGCCGAGGTGGTGCAGATAGAGGAAGGCGAACAGGACCGGCAGGTGGAAGTAGGCCCGGGAGATCAGCCGGTAGACGAACAGGGCGCGCAGGGCGCCGGGGCGGGGCGTGTCGCCGGCCCCGCCCGGAGCGGCCTCGGCTCCGGGCGGGGTGACGGACTGGCGGGCGCTGCTCACTCCATGGCCCCCGAGGAGGCGAAGTAGTTCTTGTCGGCGCCGCTCTGGGTGGTGAACACCGAGGACGAGTCCTTCGCGCCGGGCAGCGGCAGGTGGACCGGGACCTGGGCGAGGCGGACCTGGCGGTCCTGGCCGCGCACCAGGAGGTCCTGGTAGGCGTCCCAGTCGCCGCCCGCGCACAGGTGGCGGTCGCCGGGGGCGCCGCAGCCCACGAGCGGCCAGGCGTCGGCGGCGGCGTAGTTCTGGAAGATGATCCGGCGGGAACCGGTGGAGCGGTTGGGGCCGCTGGCGTGGACGGCGCGGACGTGGTGCAGGGTGATGGACCCGGCGGGCGCGGTCAGCTGGACGGCGTTGTCGAGCATGTCCTTGATCTGGGTGTGGTCCAGGGCACCGGCGAAACGGCCGCCCTGGTTGTGGGAGTACACCTCGCCCAGGTGCGATCCGGGGACGACCAGGAGGGGCCCGTTCTCCTCGGTCATGTCGTCCAGGAGGACACCGACCGCGACGAGGGAGTCGTTGGTGTGCGGGTAGAAGCCCCAGTCCTGGTGCCACTGGATGGCGTCGCCGGTGCCGGAGGGCAGCTTCAGGTTGATCTTGCTGCCGTACAGGCGCAGGTCGTTGCCGAGGAGGCCGGCGACGATGTCGAGGATGCGCGGGTGGCGCACCGTGGCGTCGTAGACCGGGTGGTGGCGGTGGGGCGACTTGACGCGCCGCACGTAGGGGCTGCCCTCGTGCTCGCCGATGTCGAGGATGCGGCGGTCGGCGTTCTCGTCGCCGGCCTGGGCGGCGAAGCTGTCGGTGACCTCGCGCAGTTCCTGGAGTTCGGAAGCGCTGAGGACGTTCTCCACCACGAGGTAGCCCTTGGCGGCGTACTGGTCGAGCTGGGTTGCGTCGAGAGCGTGCATGTCTCACCTCTGCGTCAGGAAAAGAAATGCGGGCCGGGGCGGAATGCTCCGGCGGCGGGCCGGGGCCGTAGCGGCACGGGTGTCGTACCGGCACGGTGGTCGTGGCGGCCCCGGTGGGTCGGCCCGCCAGGACCGGCCGTCGGGCGGCCGGTCCTGCCGGGGTGGATCAGGTCGGTGCGGACCGGTGCCGGTCAGGCGGTCGCGGGGACGGTCAGCTGTTCGGTGAGGAAGGACAGGGTGCGCTTCCAGGCGAGCTGGGCCTGGGTCTCGTCGTACGTGCCGAGGAGGTTCTCGTCGTTGTGGAAGGCGTGGCCCGCCGGGTAGAACTGGAGCTCCACGGGGGCGCCGGACTGGCCGCGGATCTGCCGGGCGAGGTCCTGTGCGCGCTCCGGCGGGGCGTAGGTGTCCTTCTCCCCGAAGTGGCCGAGGACGGCGGCCTTCATCCCGGAGAAGTCGGGGTCCTCGCCGGCGAAGACGCCGTAGAAGGGGACGGCCGCGGCGATCTTCTCACCGGCGGCCGCGGCGAGCGCGAGGACGAAGCCGCCGCCCATGCAGAACCCGACGGTGCCCAGGGCGTCGCCCTTGACGGCCTCGTGCTCCAGGAGCCAGTCCACCGCGCCGACCAGGTCCGCGACACCCTGTTCGAGGGGGAGGTCGCTCATCATCTGCCCGGCCTCGTCGGAGTCGTGGGTGGTACGGCCGCCGAACAGGTCCGGCGCCAGGGCGACGAAGCCCGCCTCGGCGAGCCGGTCGGCCACATCGGCGATGTGGTCGGTCAGCCCCCACCACTCCTGGATGAGGATCACGCCGGGCCCACGGCCGGACGCGGGCAGCGCGAGGTAGGCGTGGATCTCTTTGCCGTTGCGGACGAAGTGGGTGTTCTGCCGTGCCTGGGGGGCGCTCATCTTCTGCGGTTCTCCTTGAAGGGGACGGGTCCGGTGGCCTGGGCGGCTTTCGGGGATGGAGGGGGCCGGGGGCCCCGCCGGGGCGGCAGGGCGTCAGCGGCTGGGCTGCAGGGCGCGCTGCACCAGCAGCGCGGACAGCCGTCGTACGGAGTCCAGCGCGGGCAGGTCGTGGACCATCTCGCGGATGTGGGCGGCCTGTTCGCCGTCCAGCGCGTCGGCGGTGATCCGGGAGAACTTGCCCCAGACCTCGTCGCCGGTCATGGGGTTCTGCGGGGTCCCGGTGGCGTAGCGCACGCGACGGCGGTAGGTGTGCCCGTCGGTGGTCGTCAGGGTGACGACGCCGCCCCAGTTCTCCGGGTACTCGGCCTCCGCGACGGGATCGGTCTCGACCTTCACGCGGTCGGCGAAGTCGTGGAAGCGGGCATCGGCGAGCTGTTCGTCGCTGTAGCTGTCCAGGCCGGGCAGCTCACCGTAGGCGGCCATGCCGAGGGTGAACTGGACGCTGAACTGGCCGCCGAGCGGGTCGACGGGGTGCACGATGGTGCCGACGTGCACGGCGCCGTGCGCGGACAGCCCCACCGTGACCTCGGCGATGTCGTCCGGGGTCAGGTTCTTCTGCCGCATGAGGAACTGGAAGGCCTCGAGCGGGGCGTGGATGAAGTAGCAGCAGTTGTACGCCTTCAGGCCCACCTTCTCGATGATGTACCGGGTGCCGAGCCGGTCGGTGAGGCGCTCGACGCTGCCCTTGTCGGCGAAGACGTTCACGAAGCCCTTGGCACCGTCCAAGACGGTCAAGGGTCCGGTCATGCCGCGCCGGGCCAGGGCGACCGCGCGGATCCCGGCGGTGGTCGGGATCGCGGTGTGGATGCGCTTGACCGAGCCCCCGGACTGGGTGTACTCGATCAGGCCGCCGGAGAAGCTGCCTGCGATCGCCAGCGACTGCGCCAGCTCCCGCGGGCTCTGGCCGTGCAGGAGGCCCGCGGCGATCGCGGCTCCGAACGGGCCCGCCGCCGGCGGTGTGTGGTGCCCGCGGCGCAGGCAGTCAGGCGAGACCGCGTGCGCGGCGCGGAGCATGACCTCCAGGCCGGCGGCGGTGGCCCGCAGCAGCTGCTCCCCGGTGGCGTTGACCTCCTCGGCCACGGCCAGCGCGACCGGGATGATGACGGCGCCCGCGTGGGTCTGCACCATCTGGCAGGTGTCGTCGAAGTCCTGGCCGTGCCCGAACGTCGCGTTGGCGAACGCCGCGTGCTCGGGGTGCGTGCGCAGCCCGTGGAAGAGCACGGTCGACGATCCCGTCGCACCGAACTCGCGCACGTAGTCGTAGGCGGCCTCGCTCCACGGAAGCCGTGAACAGGCCAGCTGGAGACCGAGCTGATCGATGATCAGCTTGGTGACGTACTCCTGGACGGACGACGGAATTCCGTCGCGGTATATCTGGTGTGCGAACTCCGCGAGTGTTTCCGCCGCGGCGGCCCGGGATTCGTTCTCTGAAGGTTCTTTCCGCTGCTCCGGAATGAACACTGTCACCCTTTCCCTCCCCCTGGGGGATCGACTACACCCTCGCCCCACAAAACTCACGTGCTCATGGGATCTCGAAGGCGCTCGACTGAGATATTCGCCGCAGGGAAAGAATCCGGTCAAGGTTGATCGCCGAATCAGTATCAGCGAAAGTTGATCCATACACGAAAGCAAGAAGGCGCAGGCCCGGTGCGGAGGGCCGTACCGCGGAAAGCATCATTGGAACACCACGGAAAAGAACACGAAACAAAGACGTGCGACGGAAGAATAGACACGGGTGCGGGGCGCGGGCCGGAAATCAAGCGGGATGCGACGGCCGCGGCGAAGCGGAGCGGCGCGAACCGGAACGGAGCGGGATAGGCCGGGCCAGGGGCTGCGCGCGCCTCTGTGAGGGAGAGACGCGCGCAGCCGTCCGTGGGGCGCCCCCGGGGTGTCCTTGTGCACGGCGGGGGCGCGGCTGGGGCGACGGCTCAGAACTGGAGGTCGCGGGTCTTGGGCCCGGTGTACAGCTGGGCGGGCCGGCCGATGCGGCGCTCGGGGGCGGTGGCCGCCTCCGTCCAGTGGGCGATCCAGCCGGGCGCGCGCCCGACGGCGAACAGCGCGGTGAACATCTCGACGGGGAAGCCCATGGCCCGGTAGATCAGGCCGGAGTAGAAGTCGACGTTCGGGTAGAGCTTGCGTTCGAGGAAGAACTCGTCGTTGCGAGCGATCTCCTCCAGCTCCAGGGCCATGTCGAGCAGCGGGTCGTGGGCCGCCTTGCCGCACACCTCGCGGGCCACTTCACGGATCACCCGGGCGCGGGCGTCGAAGGTGCGGTACACCCGGTGGCCGAATCCCATGAGGCGGAAGGGGTCGTTGCGGTCCTTGGCCTTGGCCACGTACTTGCCCAGGTCGCCGCCGTCGTCGCGAATGGCCTGGAGCATCTCGATCACGGCCTGGTTCGCGCCGCCGTGCAGCGGTCCCCACAGGGCGGACAGGGCCGCGCTGACGGAGGAGAAGAACCCGGCGTTGCTGGAGGAGACCAGGCGCAGCGTCGCGGTCGAGCAGTTCTGCTCGTGGTCGGCGTGCAGGACCAGCAGTGTCTCCAGGGCATGGACCATCGCCGGGTCGGTGGCGACCGGACTGTCCCCGAAGCACATGTGCAGGAAGTTCTCGACGTACCCGGCCGACGGGTCGTACGGCCGTCGGGGCCGGTCCTCGACGCGGGCGAAGGCGTGGGCGGCCAGGACCGGCATCGTCGCGAGCAGGTCGAAGCCGGCCTGCTCGATGGAGGACGCGCCGTCGGGGGCGAGCGAGGTCATCACGGAGGTCGCGGCGGCGAGCATCGCCATGGGGTGCGTCCCGGCCGGCATCGCGTCGAACAGCGGCCCCCAGACCGGGTTTCCGGGCAGTGTGCTGGCCGCGATCCGGGCGAGCCACTGCTCCTCCTGGGCGCCGGTGGGCAGTTCACCGGTGGTCAGGAGGTGGGCCGTCTGGAGGAACGTACACTTCTCGGCGACCTGCTGGGCGGGATAGCCGCGGTAGAGGAGGATGCCCGCGTCACCGTCGATGTAGGTGATCTCGGACCGGCATATCGCGGTGTCGGCCAGGCCCGGGTCGTAGACCAGGTAGCCCTCGCGTGCCAGATCCGCCGCCGCGACGGCCGGGCGTCCCATCACCGGCTCGCTGACGGCGAGTTCGGCTTGTACGACGTTCTTCCCGGCGGCGGTCCGCGGCTCGGGTACCCCGGGCGTCTCGTGCGCTGTCCTGCTCATCCAGGTCGTCCCCTAGTTCGTGTGTCCGTGGGCTGCGTCGGCTGCGCCGACCGCGGTGGCTGTGGTGGCCGTGTGCCTCACAGCGCCACGCTCAGGCGTTTGGCCAGCGCGGCCTTGTAGGCGTCGGTGTCGAGGACCAGGTCCGGGATGACGGGCAGCAGCAGCGGGGGCGGGTAGGCGCCGTCGCGCACCAGGTAAGGACGCTCGAAGGTGAAGTCCACGATGGTGTTCGACGGGTTGACGCCCTCGGCCTCGACATCGACGCACTCGTCGTCGCGGTCGTTCACCAGGACCGCGTCCACCGCGCCGCCGACGTCCGCGATCGCCTTCTCGCGGGTGACGACGAAGTTCCCCTGCCCCGACAGGTTCGCCGAGGTCAGCGCGACCGGCCGCCCGAACACCTCCAGGAGCCGGTTCAGCGCGCAGGAGCGCTGGTACATCACCGCGACGGTGTTCGCGCCCATCGTCATCCGCGGCGAGAACGGGTACGTGAGATCGAAGATGAACGAGATCTCCGCCGGCCAGATCCGCTTCAGCTCGGGCAGCCCGAATCCCGTGGGGAACCCGACATACTTTTCCGTGTCCTCGATCCTCGGCACCGCGAGTGTCAACGGACCGAATTTTGTGCGCTTCTTCGCCTCGAAGACACGCGCGATCGCCTTTTCGTTCTCCGCGTCACAGATCAGCACATAATTCG
This sequence comes from Streptomyces sp. NPDC093018, assembly GCF_040684035.1. Lineage (NCBI taxonomy): Bacteria > Bacillati > Actinomycetota > Actinomycetes > Kitasatosporales > Streptomycetaceae > Streptomyces > Streptomyces sp. NPDC093018. The sequence goes on along the minus strand of NZ_JBFBFF010000007.1, from coordinate 249,417 downwards.
TCCGGCTCGGAACGACGACGACACCGCCGTCACCGAGAATACCCGCCACCTCGGCCAGGGAAGACTCGGATTCCTCAAGGATCAGGCCCGCCATGACACCTCCATTCAAAGCCGCCACATACTGCCGGACGCAGATCGCAGCCCGGTCTCGATCATTACCCAGTCTCCGCAGGACCCCGCGCCACGGTCAATCGTGATTAGCAAATCAATCAACATCCACAGAAACCCGAGGCGACGGCCCGGGCGCACGGCGAAACGCGGGATACGCGAACGCGAAGCAAAGACGCACCACGGTGAAACGGGACGCACATACACAGAGGCGATACAGGACTGCGATACGGGGCTGCGATACAGGACGGGAAAGCGGTTGCATCGCGCGGTGACACAAAGCGAAGGAGTGGTTACGGAGTCCTTCGGATAGCATCCGCAGTCGCCGAACTCCACCACCCACCGCCGAGGGAACCGCCCCATGCCACGCCGCCCGACCCCACTGATCGCGGAATTCCCCGTGTCCGACAGGGAGGCCGGTCCCTATGGCATCACCTGCGGCCCCGACGGCGCACTGTGGTTCACCCTGGTCCATCACGGCCGGATCGGCCGCCTCGCCCCCGATGGCAGCGTTACCTCCTACCAGCTCGAACTCCCTTCCGGCGGACCGTCGGTCATCACGACGGGGCCCGACGGCGCGCTGTGGTTCACCGAGTTCCGCGGCCACCGGATCGGTCGCATCACCACGACCGGGACCATCGCCTCCTTCCCGCTGCCGACGCCGGACGCCGGGCCGTTCGGCATCACCGTCGGCCCGGACGAGGCGCTGTGGTTCACCGAGGCGGGCGCCGACCGGATCGGCCGCATCACGCCCGGCGGTGACATCACCGAGTTCCCTCTCCTGCTCCCGGGAGCCTTCCCCTCGGCCATCGCCAACGGCCCCGACGGCCGCCTGTGGTTCACCATGAACCGGGCGAACGCGATCGGCGCCATCGGGGTCGACGGCACGGTCGTCGTCAACCCGCTGCCGACACCGGCCGGTGCCCCGGTCGGCATCACGGCGGGCGCCGATGGCGCCCTGTGGTTCGTCGAGATCGGCGCCGGCCTGATCGGACGGATCACACCGGACGGAACGATCGACGAATTCGCCCTGCCCGACCGCGCGTCCCGCCCGCACGCCATCGCGGCCGACGCCGACGGAAACTGCTGGTTCACCGAATGGGGCGCCAACCGCATCGGCCGGATCACCCCCGGCGGCCGGATCGACGAGCACGACCTGCCCAGCCCCTCCTCCGAACCGCACGGCATCACCGTGGCACCGGACGGTACGGTCTGGACCGCCCTGGAGACCGGCGCGGTCGCACGGCTCACACCCCGCTGAGCCCCGGCCCCCGGGGACGGGAACGCCCGGTGGGCCCGTGCCGTGGCGGATCACGCCGTACGAGCGCCTCGGCGACCGGCGTGCCACCGCGCCGCGCGTACGCCATCGGCTCGCGCATCTCGCGCGGAGTGCGCGGCCGGTGACCGGGCCCGCCGCAGCAGTTCGTGTGGAATCCCACTCCTGCGTACAGCGGCACGGCACGGTGAGCGCCCGCCATGCCGCGAGGTCCTGCCGCCGGGGCGCCGCGAACGCGCCGGTCTGATGGCCCGTCGTCCCGTGCCGCGACGGCCTAGAGCTGCGACGCCCCTCCGTCGACGGGGAACTCCGTTCCCGTGGAGAAGGTCGCACCGAACGCCAAGTAGGCCACCGCGGCGGCCACTTCCTCGGACGTCCCGAGCCGTTGCATCGGGTTGGTGCTCCGGTAGGTGTCCTTCACCGTCTCGGCGACATCGGCGGGGACGGTGCGGTCCAGGATGCCCGTGTCGGTCGGGCCGGGGCTCACGGCGTTGACACGCACCTTCCGCGGCAGCAGCTCGCGGGCCAGCGTGCGCGTCATCGACCGCAGGGCCGCCTTGCTCGCCGAGTAGACACTGAGCGCGTCGAGGCCCAGGACATTGACCACCGACGTGGTGAGGACCACCCCGCTTCCCTCGCGCATCAGCGGCGCCAGCGCCTGCACCGTGAAGTACGGGCCCTTGGTGTTGATGTCGAACAGCGCGTCGTACATTTCCTCCGTCGTCGACTCGAACGGCGCGGACGCGGTGACGCCGGCGTTGACGAACAGCGCGTCCACCGCGCCGAACCGCTCCTGAACCGTGTCGGCCAGCGCCTTGATCTCCTTCAGGGACGCGGCGTCGCTGCGGACGGCGATCGCCTTGTCACCCAGTTCCTCCAGCGCGGTGTCCAGGGTGGACCGGGTGCGGCCGGTGATCAATACGTGCGCCCCGCCGTCCGCGAACAACCGGGCCGCAGCCAGGCCGATACCGCTGCTTCCGCCCGTGATCACGATCTTCTTGCCGTCATAAGTGGTCATGCCCGCAAGCCAAATGGCTGCTGGCACACCGTGTCCAAGACCCGTTCCGTATGCCGTCATGCGCCGGGCGCATGGCGGCACGCGACGTACGCTGGGCGGATGGACGTCGATCTGCGGCTCGTGCGCTATTTCACGGTCGTGGCGGAGTACGGCAACTTCGGCCGGGCCGCCACCAGGCTGCACCTGGCGCAGCCGTCGCTGAGCCGCCAGATCCAGCGACTGGAAGCTCAGGTCGGGGTCCGGCTTCTCAACCGCTCGCCGCAGGGCAGCAGCCTGACCGACGCCGGTCGGGCGTTCCTTCCGCGGGCCCGGATCCTGCTCCAGGACGCCGAGTTGGCCGCTCGTGTTGCCAGAGCCGCCGTGCGGCCTCGTGCCCTCACCGTCGGCTGCGCCGAAGGGCTGGTCATCACGGCTTGTATGCAGGAACTGCGCCGTCGGCACCCTGAAGGCCAGGTCCGCACCCGGCACCTCGACTGGCGGGACACGCGCGCGCTCGCCGAGGGGCGGGTCGACGCCCTCATCGCCTACAAACCCCTGCCCTTCTCCACGGGCGGCTTCCGGGTGACCACGCTCCATGAGGAACCGCGGGTGCTCGTCACATCGGCGAGTCATCCTCTGGCGGACGAGAAGGCAGTCAGCATGCGGGCCCTGTCGGACGAGGAACTGGTGGCCTGCGTGAGCACCCCGGTCCTCTGGAGCACTCCCAAGCCGGTCGGCGGCCGACCGGCGCCGCTTCAGCCCACGATCGACGACAGCTTCGAGGACAAGCTGGAGCTCGTCGCCACCGGCCACTGTGTCGCGGTCTTCCCGGCCAGTGATCGACGCGCCGCCGTGCGCGAGGACATCGCCCTGGTGCCCGTGATCGACAGCGATCCCTGCGAGGTTGTGCTCGTCACGCGCGCCGGCGACCCGAACCCGCTGCTCGGATCGCTGGAAGACGTCGCGCGTACCCTGCTCGGCGCAGTCGCCCCGCAGGAGAACAGCGCGCTGCCGGTCAACTGACGTCCCGGGCCGATGTCTTCGAACGGTCTCGGGTGACCGGACAGTGCTGCCGGGTGTCGGCGCGCTGGAAAGTGTTACCCGGGGCGGGCGCCGCCGTGGGTTGCGGCGGCGCCCGTCGACCGGTTGGCGATCAGCCGTTGCTGCCGCGCAGGACGGGGCCGGTGTAGACGAACTGCATGCGGAAGTTGGTGTTCTGGGCCAGCTGTTCCAGCAGATGGGCGACCCATCCGGAGATCCGGGCTATGGAGAACAGGGCTTCCCCCGCCCCCGGGCTCATACCGGCGACGAAGCACAGGGCGCTCACGGCGAAGTCGAGGTTGACCGGGACCAGGCCGGCCTCGCGGATGTCCGCGAGGGCCTCGCGCAGGGCGGCCATCCGCAGCGCACCGCCCGCGGGCAGTTCGGCGTCCGGGGGCCACTCCGCGGCCATCCGCTCCAGCAGGATCGCCGCCCGCGGGTCCCGCTGGCGGAACGCCAGATGCCCGATCCCCGGCACCGGCCGGTCCGAGGCGATGAGCTTGGCGACCTGCGCACAGCCCGGGTTCTCGTAGTAGCGGCCCAGCAGTTCCTCCACCCGGTACGCCGCCGCCCCGGGGGCGGTGCCCCGCATCGCGCACAGCCCGGCCAGTACGGCCGCCTTCATGTCGCCCCCGACGGAGGCGACGATCCGGCTGCACACCGTCGGCGCCGCCAGCCCGTTCTCCGCCGCCAGATTCAGCGCCACGTCCACGAGGGACACCAGCGCGGGCGGCATCACCGCTCGCTCCGACGCGGGCAGCAGCCCTTTCGCCAACGCCCCGGCCACCCCGCCGTGCTCCACCGGCAGCACCCCGGTCGCGCAGTACACGGCGTAGGCGATGATCCGCTGCGCCTCGACGGTGCAGTCCTCCTCGATCACACTGCGATGCCCGGACCCCGACAGGGCGGCGAGCCCGGAGACGATCCGGTCCAACGGCAGTGGGAAACGGTCCCGGTCCGCTTCGGCGATCGCCCGCCACTCCTGCGGGAACGCCCATGCGCGCGGCACCGCGGGCAACGCCTCCACACTCGCCCCCCACAGCAGATGGGACACGTTCTCGAAGCCCATCCCCCGGCACAGCAGCAGCACGTCGTAACCGCGGTAGAACAACCGGTCGTTACGGATCAAAGCGATACTCGACTCCAGAACCGCACGCGATCCCTCGCGCTCCCGCGTCTTGCGCCCCCGCGCCGCAAGACGCTCGATGTCATCGCGCCGGAATCTGCTCCCCCGCGCTCCGTCGCTCGCCCTGCGCAGCAACCCCCGGCTCGTGTAGGCGTAGATCGTCTCCCGCTTCACCCCCAGCCGTCTCGCCGCCTGCTCCGTCGTCAGCCACATCCCGTCGTCCATCCCCGACTCCTCGACACTCATGCCGCATGTCCCCCTCTGATCAATGTGGATGAGAACCTCACGTAAAAGTTGCGCAGGACCCACGGAACGTTGACACGAAGGTGTAAGTTTTCGGCCGGATCTTGCCACGCAGGCATCACCACATCAACGCAACAACGGGGGCCCACAGGATGGGAACAGTTGCGCACCGAACCAGCCAGAGGAGACGGCTCCTCGTGCGCCGGCACGCTCACTCCGGGGGCGGCGCACAGGAGCCGAGGCCGCTGGCCGCGAGACGCGCCGGCATGCTCACTCACCAGGCACAATCACCACCCGACCGCTCACTCGCCGGCATGGCCGGAAGTCCGGGGCGGGCGGGTGAACGGCGCGCCGCCCGGAGCACAAACCAGCCTTCCCGCAGCCTGGTTGTGGGCGCCCGCACCTCTCACGGACATGTGAAATGAGCAGCGGGCGGGCGCTATCGGAAGGAGTGAATCCGGACAACCACCCGCCATGAGGCAACCCGCGGCCACTCCCTGATCCCGCCACCGGGCTCCAATCCTCGCCTCTGCCCCGGGGTCATCCCGAAGACCAGTGCCGACGGGATCGCACACCTCGTTCATGGCACATCACCACGCGCCGACTCGACAGGAGACGACTCCACGCGCCGACCTGACAGCAGAGCACCGCAGACCGGTTCGACCCGCAATGGATTGACAGCAAAGAGCCGAAGAACGTCACGGCGCACGAGGCGAATCACTCCCTCCCGCACCTCGACACCACGCCCAAACGGCGGAGTTGAGCCCCGACGGGCAGCGCACCTGGAAGCCCGGGGGATCCGAGGGACGTGGGCCGTGACGCGGCTACGCAACAGGGGATGTCACCACTTCATGACCGGCACCAGACGTACACCACGCGCAACCACGGCCGACGAAACAGCGGCAGCCACGCAAGCGGACCGGGACCCGGATCTGAACCGGGACCTCGACCTGGACCTTGAGGAAAGCGACCGGGAGACGGTTCTGACCCGGCTCTTCCAAACCCAGTACACGCCTCTGCTCCGCCTCGCCTCAAGTCTCGGTGCCGACGACCCCGAGAACATCGTCGCCGAGGCCTACTTCCAGCTCTGCAAACGCTGGCACCACCTCCACCGGAAGCAAGCCGCCCTCGCCTATCTCCGCACCACCATCCACAACCTCACCCGCATGCATCACCGCCGTCAGCACACGATCCACCACCACGCCCGGTCCACCACCACCGAGACCGTCTTATCCGCCGAGACCACCGCTCTCCAGCACCACGACCACCACACTCTCCACCAAGCCCTCCAGCAACTCCCCATCCGTCAAAAGCAAGCCCTCGTCCTCCGCCACTGGCACGACCTCAAACAGAACGAGATCGCCACCCTCCTCCAGGTCACCGTCGGCACCGTCAAAACCCACACCCATCGCGCCCTCACCGCTCTCACCCACACCCTCACACCCCTCCAGTAGCCAAGGCCGAGAGCCCAATTGCTGTCCACCGGGCGCGGTGATCGTGGCGGGAGCGGTCGCCCCGGACTGGGCCGGGACCGAGTGGCCCACCCAGTAGTCGTAGAGGGGTCGCATGGGCCTGCGCGACAGCCGCACGCGCGGCGCCGTCGACCATCACGGACACCAGGAGGCAGTCGACGCCCAGTTGTTCGTACTCACGTCCGGAAAGCGGCCCGCCGCACCGGTCGGTCGTACGCGGTGGGCGTCCGGTGGTGTCACATGAAGCGCCGGAGCAGGCCCGTCTTGCGTGCGGTGAAGGGCGGACAGGCCAGGCGCAGGGTGTCCGGCCACAGCGGTTTGTCGAGGACGGCCTTGGGGTGGCTGAAGGTGTCCACGGAGTGTTCGCCGTGGTAGCGGCCCATGCCGCTCGCGCCCACGCCGCCGAACGGCAGGCCGGGGACGGCGAGATGGGCGTTGGGGACGCCGAAGGACAGAGCGCCCGAAGAAGTCTCCGTGGCGAGGCGGCGCTTGGAGCGGGCGGAGGCGGTGAAGGCGTACAGCGCGAGGGGCTTGTCCCGTGCGGTGATGAAGTCGATCGCGGCGTCCAGGTCGGGGACGCGGACGATCGGCAGGATCGGGCCGAAGATCTCCTCCCGCATCACCGGTGCCTCGGGGGCGACATCGGCGAGCACGGTGGGGGCGATGTAGCGGGTCGTACGGTCGTACACGCCACCGGTGACCGTACGGCCGTCCGCCAGCAGCGCGGTCAGCCGGTCGAAGTGGCGTTCGTTGACGATGCGGCCGTAGTCGCCGCTGGTGGCGGGGTCGGCGCCGTACATCGCGTGGATCGCGTCGGTCAGGTGCCGTTCGAGCTCGGGGGCGGTCTCGCCGATCGCGAGGATGTAGTCGGGGGCGACGCAGGTCTGGCCGGTGTTCATGTACTTGCCCCAGGCGATCCGGCGGGCCGCCGCCCGCAGATCGGCGCCGGGCTCGACAACGGCGGGGCTCTTGCCGCCCAACTCCAGGGTGACCGGGGTGAGATGGGCCGCCGCGGCGCGCATCACGATGCGTCCCACGGCGGCGTTGCCGGTGTAGAAGACGTGATCGAAGCGCTGTTCCAGCAGGGCGGTGGTCTCCGGTACGCCGCCTTCCACGACGGCCACCGCCTCCGGGTCCAGGGCGCGGGGCAGCCAGTGGGCGAGCGCCGCCGAGGTCGCGGGGGCGAGTTCGCTGGGCTTGACGACGGCGCAGTTGCCCGCGGCGAGGGCGCCGACGAGCGGGGCCAGGGCCAGCTGGAGCGGGTAGTTCCAGGGGCTGATGATCAGGACGGTGCCCAGGGGCTCCCGTACGGTGCGGGCCCTGGCCGGGCGCAGCGTCAGCGGCACGGAGGCCGTGCGGGGGCTCAGCCAGCGGTCCAGGTGGCGGAGGGTGTGGTCGATCTCCTTGACCGTGAAGCCGATCTCGGTGACGTACGCCTCGACGGCGCTCTTGCCGAGGTCGGCACGCAGGGCCGAGGCGAAGACGTCCTCCTGCTCGGTCAGCAGTCGGCGCAGGCCGCGCAGCTGGGTCTTCCGCCGGCTGATCGGCCTGGTGCGGCCGGTGGCGAAGGCGGAGTGCAGGCGGGCGACGGTCGCCGCCGCGTCGGCAGGCGGCACGGCACCGGTGGGCGGGGCTTCGGCGGACGGGGCTTCGGCAGACCGTGCTTCGGTGGAGGCGCTCATACCCGCGACCATATACGAAACGAAATATTTTCGTTTCGTTTGACGGTATGCTGATGGCATGGTCTGCACCACGTTCCCCGACCCAGCCGGTACGGCGGCCACGACCGGCGCGTCCGACCGCCGCCGTGCCCGGATGCGCGATGTCTGAGGCGGCGCCGCGCCGCGGGCGGCCCCGGGACGCCGGGCGGGACCAGGCGCTGCTGGGCGCCACGCTGGCCATCCTGACCGAGAGCGGCTACGGCGGGCTGACCACCGCCGCGGTGGCCGCCCGCGCGGGCGTCTCCACCGCGACGCTCTACCGCCGCTGGTCCTCCAAGGACGACCTTGTGATCGCCGCGGCCGCGGCCTACAACGAGACCCTCGACACGCAGCCCGACACCGGCAGCCTCGAAGGCGACCTGCGGGCCGTCCTGCGCGCCAAGGCGGCCACGCTGACCGGCGAGGGCGGCCGGCTGATGCAGGCCTTGATCGGCGAAGCCACCCAGAACACCGCCCTGGCCGAGGCCCTCACCGACGCCTTCCTCAGCCCGGTGCACCGACGGGTGGAGGAGGCGGTGCGGCGGGCGGTCGACCGAGGGGAGATCCCCCCGGTCGAGGACATCGATCTCCTGGGCGACGTGGTCGCGGGGCCGGTGATGAGCAGGTTCCTCCTCACTCCCCGGCGGCCGGACCAGGTCGACGCGGTCACCGCGGAGCGCACGGCCGACCGGCTGCTGCCGTTCATCCTCAGGGCGGTGGGCGGCGCTTGAGGGTGCTCGCAACGCCCTGTGTACGGCGGCGAGTTGCGCGGCTTCCGGCCGCTGCCCGGCGCTGACGTCTCAGGCGTCGGCGGCTGCTTCGAGGAGAGTCTCGGCGGCGGTGGTGCGGGCGTAGAGGACGGAGCGGCCGGCCCGGTGGGCGCTCACCAGGCCCGCGTCGCGGAGCGCGGTGAGGTAGTGGGACACGGCGGCCGGGGACAGGCCGGTGCGGTGGGCCAGCTGGGTGGTGGAGGCCGGGCTGTCCAGTTCGGTCAGCAGACGGGTCCGCGAGCGGCCGAGTACGGCGGCGAGGGCGTCGGTGCCGGTGGCGGGACGGGGTGTCCAGATCGATGCGGTGCCGCGGGCCGGGTAGACGAGTTGCGGTGGTTCGGGGGGTGCGACCCGGGTGGGTACGCGCGGGCCGGTGAAGGCGGAGGGCACCAGCAGGAGTCCGGGGCCCGCCGCGGCGCGGGACAGGGGTCTGCTCCGGCGGGTGAGGTGCAGCTTGCCGTCGTCCCATCTCACCGCGGTGTGCAGGTCGTTGAGGACGTGGCCCGCGCCGTGCTCGGCGACCTGGTGGGCGCGGTGGAAGACATCGGTGTCCAGCGTCGCCCGGATGCGTGCCCAGTAGGGGGCGAGGGCCAGTTCCCAGTAGGTGTGGATCTCCTCGGTGAGGCGGGCCAGGCGGGTGTCCGGGTCGTGGCGCAGCGATCGCAGGCGGGGGTCGAGGGGGCCCTGATGGTGTGCGAGGTGGTCGAGGTCGCGGCGGATCCGGTCGGCGTCGGCGTTCCGGACGGCGGCCAGTTCCGTGGCGAGGGTCGGGGCCGCGCCGGTGGGAGCGGGGTTGAGGAAGTAGGGGAAGAAGCCGGCCGGCGGGATCAGCCCGGCGAGCCATCCCCGGTGCAGTCCGGCGGCGGCCAGCCGTGGCCGGACCTGCTCGATCCACGGGCGGTGCACCGGGGACACGGAGGTGCGGTCGGCGTGGCGGGCGTGGTCGGCGTGGTTCGAGAGCAGCCGGAAGCTGGTCACCACCTGCCACATCGGTGAGACGACGAACCGTACCTGTGCCAGGTCGCCGGCCGTGAAGGCCAGTTCGGCCATGACGAACACCCCCGAGGATTCACACATGTTCGAATCAATGGCGGTCACGCTATCGGGTGCGGATCATTCCGGTATGACTTCGCACATCACCTCCGGCACGATCGACGCGGCGGCCTCGGGCACCTGGACACTCGGCGATCTCACGGTCAACCGCGTCGGCTTCGGCGCGATGCGGTTGCCGCAGCACGGCGAGGCCCTGGTGCCCGACGCGGTGCCACGCGACCGCGAGCAGGCGATCCGGGTGCTGCGGCGCGCGATCGAGCTCGGTGTGAACCACATCGACACGGCCGCGTTCTACTTCTCGCCGCTGCGGTCGGCCAACGAGCTCATCAACCAGGCGCTGTACCCGTACGACGACCTCGTCATCGTCACCAAGGTCGGACCGGGCCGGGACACCTCGGGGAAGTGGCTGCCCCATGCGACGCCACGGCAACTGCGCGGGCAGGTCGAGGAGAACCTGCGCCAGCTCGGGCGCGACCATCTGGACGTGGTGAACCTGCGGATCGTGGGCACCGATCCGATCGCGGAGCGCTTCGGCGCGCTGGCCGATCTGCGGGACGCGGGGCTCATCCGCCACCTGGGCCTGTCCAACATCCACGCCCCTCATCTCGCCGAGGCCCAGGCCATCGCCCCCGTGGTCTGCGTCCAGAACATGCACGGCGTCGGGGCCGCGCCCGAACAGGCGCGGCTTGTGCGGACCTGCGGCGAACAGGGCATCGCCTTCGTGCCGTTCTACTCCATCGCGGGCACCGGTCGCACGGCCGGAGCGACCGCCGACGACCACCACAGCGCCCTGCGGACCATCGCCCGCGTCCACGGAGCGAGCGCGGCCCAGATCCGGCTCGCGTGGACCCTGCACCAGGGCGCGCACGTCCTCGCGATCCCCGGCACCGGCGACGTCGACCACCTCGCGCAGAACGTGGCGGCCGGTGCGATTCGTCTGTCGGAGAGCGAGGTCGCGGACCTGAACTCCCTGTCGGTATAGGGCGGATGTGGTGACGGCCAGGTCAATCGGCGGCCGGTCGCCGCGAGAGGGCCGGGTTCGGCTGCGCCAAGTCCCTGCTGTAGCGGACCTCCGGCACCAGGACGCCGCTGACCGGCCAGTGCGTCGAGGCGCCGTCCGGTAGGAAGCCGGCGTGCTCGTAGAAGCGCCGGGCCCTGGTGTTGGCGGCGAGCACCCACAGCACGAGGCGGCGGAAGGAGCGTTCCTGGGCGGCGGCGAGAGTCCGGCGCATCAGGGCCCTGCCGATGCCGGTGCCGAGGCGGTCGGGCGCGGCGTAGAGGGCGAGGAGTTCGCCGTCCCGAGGCCGGCGGTCGTCTTCGCGGGAGGGGCCCAGTGCCGCCCAGCCGACGACGGTGCCGTTCTCCTCGGCGACGAGGTTCAGCACGGTACCCCCGGCGCGTTCGAACATGTCGCGTCGGCGGCGGGCGTCCTCCGCCACCGTCAGCGCGTCCAGGTGGTCCTGCGGCACCATGCCCGCGTAGGCGGCCTGCCAGCCCTTCACCCGCACCGTGGAGACACCGTGGATGTCTTCTTCCCGCATGGGGCGCACCCGTATCATCCGCCGATCGTATCGATCGAGTAGGCCGGTGGGACGGCGAGCGGGTGAGCGGGCGGTGAGCGGGCACCCTGTTCGGCGAGTACGTCGTACGGGCTACCCGTTGGGGGCGGTCATGGCGTGCCGAGCCCCGCTCGCTCGACCCCGGGGTACCAGTCCCTGCCGTCGCCCGTACCGGTGGGCGACGCCGCTCATTTCTTCAGGATGCCCACGTTGTTCAGTCCGCCGTACACATTGACCCGATCGCCCTGGTGGTACTCCCGGCGGTTGAACTGGACGGAGTCCACCCGCACATGGAGTTCCTTGTCCGGATTCTCCACGGCCTCGACGATGGCCTCCACGAGCCGGTGGAGCTCCTTTCGGTCCGGGAGCGTCACCAGCGCGCTCGCCGCGCCCGACGTGTCGATGGCGAGCACGTATTTGCTCGGTGCCGAGAGCACCTTCAGGAAGCGCAGGAACAGCCCGACCGCCACGACGAATCCCACCAGCCGCAGCGGCGGCATCCCGTGCGCCACCAGGAGCCCGATGGCGCCTCCGATCGCGAAGTGCCAGAAGGCTTCCCATCGTTTGGGCTTGAACTCGGCGGTGTAGACCCGCACGAGGTTGTGCAGCGGATAGGCCGCCTCGCCCACCCAGAGCAGTCGCTTGCCGACCCGGAGATCGACGCCTTCGGAGGGCGGCGGCGAAGAGGGCACCGGTGGCCCGGCGGACCCGTTTCTGTCCATGGTTCCCCCGTACGCAAGGTGCTTCGATGTCCGTAGTGGGACCATTAAGCATCGCCAACTTCCTTATGTGAAGCGGTAGTTGCCAAGCGCGAGCGCAGGAGGCGGAGTTGGAACCGCGGCGAGTACTGGCGCCCAGTGAGGCGGCGATGGCCATGGCCGGTGGTCCCGTCGTCGTCGGCTGGACGGTGCACGGGAATCTGGACGTCGCGCTTCTGCGGGCAGCGGTACGGGAGTTGTCGCACCGGATGCCCGTGCTCGCGGCCCGCGTCGTCGAGGGGCCCGACGGTCTGGTGCTGCGGCGTGAGCACGCCGACGCGGCCGTCGATCTGGACGTCGTACCCGACGGATGGGCGCCGCAGGACGCGGCCTTCCTGCGGCCGGGTGAGCAGGTGCTGCGTGTCCTTCTGCACCGCGAGGGACCCGACCGGCACGCCCTGGCACTGCTCGCCTGGCACGCGGTCAGCGACGGCGCCTGCCTGATGGCGCTGCATCGGCGGCTCTGGGGGATCTACCGGGGTCTGGCCGAGGAAGGAACCGGCACGGCGGCTACCGACCCTCACGAGGAGTTGCCCCGGCCGGTGGAGGAACGGCTCCGGGAGCGGTACGGCGCCTCGGATGTCGCCGCCTATGCCGCGGACTGGTCGGCACGGCTGGACGCGGCGCGGCCGGCCGTCCTCGTTCCGCGCGCCGCCCGCGACGGCGCACCCGGGCCGGAGCAGGGGGCGCACCGCCACCGGTTAGCGCTGTCCGCCGGACAGACCCGTTCACTGGTGCGGCACGCGCGCCGTTCGGGGGCGAGCGTCAACAGTACCGTCTGCGCCCTGGCGATGAGGGCCGTACGCGAGCTGCTGCCCTGCGAGCACGGAACGGTACAACTGACCTGCCTGATCCCGGTCGACGTACGATCGCGGCTGCAACCCCCGCTTCCGGCGGACGAGTTCGCCTTCGCGGCGTCCACCACCTCCGCCACCGCCCTCGTCGGTCCCGACACCGAACTCGGCCTCGTCGCCGCCGAGATCGACCGGCAGGTCCACGCGTCCCTGGACTCCGGTCACGCCGAGCTGGAGTACCTGGCCACCTCGCGCATGCTCACCCGGCTGGCCTCCGCGGCCATCACAGTGGCCGTCAGCAACGTCTCCCGCCACTGCACCGCGCCGACCCTGCCGGACGGTCTGACCGCCGAGCGCCCGTACGTCATCACCGTCCCGCCGGGCCCCCTCCCCACCCTCTTCGTCACCCGCCATCGGGAGGCGATCTGCCTGGACCTCGTCCAGCCGCGCGCCTGGTACACGCGCGAACAGGCGGGCGAGCTGGCCGACGCGCTGCGGCATGCCCTCGCCACCGTCACCGGAGCACCCGGCGGGGAAGACCTCGGCCGGCCCGCGTCCCCGCCCCGGTGACGATGGATCGGCACAGCCCCGTCAGGGACGCATCAGCCACGCGTCAGGGGCCCCTGCCACTCTTGTTCATGTGAACGGCACTCGGGAACGACCGGGAGCCGGGAGCGAGGAGAGGTGCCCGGAGTGGTTGATCGGGGACCAGCGAGCACGCCTCAAGGTCGGACCCCCAGGGGTCCACGCAGGTTCAAATCCTGCCCTCTCCGCCACCCGCACCACCAGGCCGCCCACGACCCGCCGAACGCCGGCCAGAGCGCGGGCCGCACCCCGATCAGCGTGCCCAGTGCCCCGCCGAGGACGCCGCCGACAGGGAGCGTGCCCCAGACGACCCAGCGGACGGCGGCGTTCATCCGGCCCATCAGCTCGGGCGGGGTCACGGACTGCCGGTAGCTGACCTGCGCGATGTTCGGCGAAGTAGGCGATGCCCCAGCCCAGCGGGAACAGCAGCATCCCCCAGCCGCGCCAGGCGGCCGCCGCGATGACCTGGGGTGCGCTGAACACCAGCATCGACACCCAGATGATCCGTGCCGAACCGATCCGGCGGGCGAGCCGGCCGGCGTACGCTCCCCCGACGATCCCGCCGACGGCCGCGCCCGCCATGATCAGCCCGGTCAGCGCGGGACGCACATGCAGCACCCGGATCAGGAAGACCATGGACAGCGCGCTGCCCATGCCGCTGAACAGCTTCGAGGTGCCCGTGCACGCCACGATCCGCCGCAATATCCTGTGCCGGACGACGAAGGCCAGGCCCTCGGCGATCTGGCCGCGCAGGGTCTCGTCCGCGCGCCGCGGTGCTGGTGGTTCCTCGCGCGTCCTGATGCCGAGGATCGCCCCGGCCGAGGCGAGGTAGGAGATCGCGTCGGCCGTCATCGCGCCCGCGGCGCCGAACAGCGCGACCAGTCCCCCGCCCAGGCCGGGGCCGCCGAGCTGTGCGAACGCCTGGGTGACGCCGAGCTTGCCGTTGGCGTCCAGCAGGTGCTCGGCGCGGATCAGTGAGGGCACGTAACTCTGGTACGAGACGTCGAAGAAGACCGTGCACACACCGGCGGCCACGGCGACGGCGTAGAGCTGTGTCATCGTCAGGGTGCCGAGGGCGGCGGCCAGCGGGACCGAGCCGATGATCAGCAGCCGGAGGATGTCGCAGACGATCATGATGGACCGTTTGGAGCCGCGGTCCACCAGCGCGCCCGCGGGCAGCGCGATCACCGCGAACGCCACGGTGGTGGCGGCGGTCAGCAGCCCGACGTCGGACGTGCTCGCTCCGAGTGCGACGACCGCGACCAGCGGCAGGGCGACCTGCGCGCCAACCTAGACGCTGTTCCGCCGCCCCAGGGCCGCTTCACCGACGCCCGAGCCGAGCCTCATCGGTCGGGGTCCCTGAGCCGCCGGCCGAGCGGACCGGGTGGGTCGGCCTGCCCGAGGGCACCGCCGCCGCGGATCCGGCCGACCGGGTCACCATGGACGAGTCGGTCGGCATGGCCTTCCTCGTCGCACGCGAATCGATGGCCCCGGCCCCTCTCGCATGGCGCCCCCCTTCAGGTCCGCGGTGACGTGCCCCGGTCGGCGTCCCGTGCGGCCCGCTCCAGACGGCTGCGGTAGGTCTCCCACCACGCCGGATCGTGCGACGCCATGTTGTCGTTGCCCTGGCTCAGTCCGGTGTCGCCGTCGATGAGTTCCCGGACGATATCGGCGTGTCCGGCGTGCCGTTCCGTCTCGGCGATCACATGGACGACGGCCCGATGCAGCGTCACCTCGTTCTTGCCGTCCGGCCACCACGGCACCTTGCCGGTCGCGTCGAGCGTGAGCGCCTCGATCGTCGCGTCCGCGTGCGCCCAGGCGCGGTGGTAGAGCTCCACCACGAACGCGCGTGACTCGTCGGCGGTGGCCCACATGTCCGCGTTCAGCTCGGCGCCCTCGGCCAGCCAGGGCAGCGGCTCACCGGACGGTCGTCCGAAAACGTCGCCCAGGTAGCCGAGTTCCATGCTGGCGACATGCTTCACCAGGCCGAGGAGGTTGGTGCCGGTCGGGGTGAGCGGGCGGCGGGCGTCGTACTCCGAGAGCCCTTCGAGCTTCCACAGCAGGGCGTCACGGGCGGACTGGAGGTATCGGCGGAGATCGGCCTTGGCATCTGGTGTCGTCATGGGGCCACTCTGCCGTTCGGACCGTCGGCGGCGGCGCCATTCGGCCATCCGCCGCCCACCGGCCCTCGCTGAACACCCCGTCGCTCAGCGGCGGACGAGGCCCGGACGATCACGGTCGACGGTTCTCGCGCGGGACGGCGATTCCGGCGGCGCGGGCCAGTACGTCGGCGGTCCGCGATCCCGCCGCGACCGCGTGGTCGGCGCTGCTCGGCAGGCAGCGCTGACGCTCGGGCACGAACTCGGTCATGATGACACCGGCGTGATCGGTCGCGACCTCGTCGAGGGAGGTCGGCCAGCCGTGTTCGGCCAGTGCCGTGTGCAGCTCGCGGGAGCGCTCGGCGTCCACCACCGGGTCCGCGGTGCCGTGCACCAGCCATACGGGCAGGGGTGCGAGCGAGTCGCTGTTCCGGCGGAGGTCCTCGATGGGGACGGTTCCGGTGCTCGGGGCCGCCGTGCGGTACGCGCCCGCGATCCCGACGACGGCTCGCGGCCGCCAGTTGCCGAACCCCTCGGGGTTCAGCGCGACGCCCACCGCCGCCTTGGCGCCCCGGGACCAGCCGGCGAGCACGATCCGCTCCGGGTCCCCGCCGAGACCGGCCACGTTCCGTCGTACGAAGTCGGCCGACTCCTCCAGGTGGGTCCGGCCGTCGTCCGGGGCGTCGGGACGCCAGTCCGGGACGAGGACGACGGCGCCCCGCTCCGCCGCGGCGCGGGCGATCGTGCCGAGGACGTCCCGTTCGTCGGGGCCCTGGCCGTGCCAGAGCAGCACCGCGGGCGCCGGCTCCGACACATCGGCGGGCTGGTACACGTCCAGCAGCTTGCCACTGGGCCCGTACCCGAGCCCCGCCCTGACGACGACCTCCGTGGCCACCGCACCCTCCGATCCATCGCCTCGCGAACCAGGCCACGCTACCAATGGGCGGTGCGGCAGGAACAACGGCGGGTGGAGCCGCCTTCGGCCGTACGTCACCGAGTTCGCGGTTCCCGGACCGCCCTTCCCGGCGATCCATGGGGCGGGGTCCAGCACCACCCCCAAGCGCTGGACCCCTCCTCCGTCCCGGGGTCAGCCCGGCAGCCGGCCGCTGCAGGTGGAGGTCCAGTTGCCGAGCTCCACCTGGGACGGGTCGTTGGCACGGTGAGCGGCGTAGTAGGCCTGGCTGACGGCGTTCTTGACGGTGGCGCCGGTGTTCGGGCCGACGACGCCGTCCGCGCTCAGGCCGTGCTCGCTCTGGAAGTGCATGACGGCGTTGCGGGTGAGGGTGCCGAACTGGCCGTCCTGGCCGAGGCCGGCGCCGTCCACGTCGTCCAGGGCGCGCTGGAGGCAGACGACGGCGGGGCCGCTGCTGCCGGTCGCGAGGTTCCCGGCGGCGTCGGCGGAACCGACGGCGAGGGCGAGGGCGGCGGCCGCGCCCAGGGTGAGGGCGGCGGTGCGGCGGGTCCAGCTGTGCATGCGCATGATCGGTTTCTCTCCTCGGGATTGCGTGGGTGTCGGCCCGGCGGCGGACCTTCTCTCGTCCGCCGTCCGGCCGTCTCGGTCCGGCTGCCGATGACGATGCGGCGGCGAGGGCGCCCGGGGCCAAGGTTTCGTCTCTGGTCGAATCCCTTGTCGCGGGCGGGTGACGAGCCCAGGATCGGGGGGTGCTGAAGATCCGTTTCACCGAACAGGACCTCGCGCGCACCCGGATCGCTCCGGCGGCGGACATGTCCTGCGAACTGGTCCTGAGCCTCCATATGCTGGCGACCCGCAGGTCCGGGAGCGGGCTCGGGCAGTGGCGCGAGCAGCTCGCCCGGCGCTGGCGGCCGCGCTCGGCGATGCTCTTCGATCTGTTCTCGGCGACGGACCTGCCGGAGTTCCTGACCGTACGGCAGGACGGCCGCGACACCGCCGAGGCCACCGCGGCCGGGCTGGACCGGACCGGCCGCGACTATGTGCACGGGCTGGGCCGGCTGCGCCGGCTGACGCCGTTCGCCAGGGATCTGGCAGCCGGGGAGCGCAGGTCACGGGTGCTGCTCGGCGATCTCACGGCGGAGTACCAGGCGGCGGCGATCACCCCCTACTGGGAGCGGATCGGCCTGTTGGTGGCGGCGGAACACCGCCGCCGGGCACGGCAGTTGGCCGCCGGGGGCCTGGACGAGGTGCTGGCCGCGCTGCGCCCGGACATCCACTGGGAGCGGCCCGTGCTGACCCTGCCGATGTCACCCTGTCTGACCGAGGTCGACCTGGGCGGGCGCGGCCTGCTGCTTCAGCCGGCCGTCTTCGCGTCCGGGCGGCTGGTGATCGCCGGCTTCGAGGCCCCGCAGGAGCAGCCGGTGCTCATCTATCCGATACCGGGTGACCGGCTGCTGCTCATGGACGAACAGGTCAGCCCGCCGCCCGCGCTGACGGCCCTGCTGGGCCGGACCCGGGCCGCCGCACTCTGCACCCTGGCCGCGGGCGGCCCCCTGAGCACCACCGAACTGGCCACCGCCCTCGGCATCTCCCCGGCCACCGCCAGCCAACACGCCGGCATCCTGGCCGACGCCGGCCTCACCGCCAAGGAGCGGCAGGGCGGGACGGTGGTGCACCACATCACGCTGTTGGGCGAGGTGCTGTCGAAGGGCGGAATGGAGGGCGCGGCGAAGGGGGTGTCGCGGTTGCTGGTGGGTGGGGAGGGGTGAGGTCGGGGGGACGGGCGAGGCTCGGGCGGGATTCGGGGCTGGCTCAGGGGGCCGGCGCGACTCGCCGTACGACTCAGGGCAGGGTGGGCATGGCCGGCCACCCGGGCGCCGCCGGGTTCTCGCCAGGTGTCTACTATGTCGTCCTCGCCGACTCCCCCACCCCCCTCCGGCGAAGCGGCGCGCCCCTCCCCCTGCGCCGCCCTAGTCCCAAGGACGAGTCAGAACCATGCGTGTGCTCCTGGTCGAGGACGATGAAGATCTTCGGCATGTCATCGAGGCCGGGCTGCGGGGTGCCGGGTACGCGGTGGACGCTGTCGGCGACTGGCCGGACGCGGACGTGCTGCTCGACCTCGCGCCGTACAGCTGCGTGGTCCTGGACCGCATGGTGCCGTCCGGGGACACGCTGTACGCGCTCCGGGAGCGGAGGCGTCGGGGGTGGACGACGCCGGTGCTGTGTCTGACGGCGATGAACGAGGTCCCGGACCGGGTGGACGGCTTCCACGCCGGGGCGGACGACTATCTGGCGAAGCCGTTCGCGATGGTGGAGCTGGTGGTGCGGGTGGGCAGTCTGGTCCGCCGGGCACCGGAGCGGACGCCCGTACGGCTTCGCCACGCCGACGTCGAGATGGACGAGGCCCGCCGCGAGGTCCGCAGGGCCGGGATCCTGCTGTCCCTGACGCCCAAGGAGTACGCGGTGCTGCGCCTGCTCCTCCTGCACCCCGAGGAGGTCGTCACCCGCTCGGCGCTGATCGAGCACTGCTGGGACGAGATGGCCGACCCCGTCTCGAACGTGGTGGACGCGGTCGTGGCGGGGCTGCGGCGCAAGCTCGGACCGCCCTCGCCGATCCAGACCGTGCGCGGGCACGGGTTCCGGTTCCTCGGCGGCGCGGATCCGGTGTGACGGGCGTTCACGAAGAGCGGCGCTCGGCGGAAAGCCGTGCGCGCCGGGCACCGCGGCAAAGGCTCCTGACCCGGTTTCTCCTTTGGCGGGACGGCCGGACCGCCGGAGAGCGGCGTAGCGCGCGTCCGTCCCCGGCTCGCCGCCGTCTCGGCCGGCTCCAGTGGCGGCTGACGCTCGCGTACACGCTCATCACGCTGGCCGGGGTGGGCGCGTTGTCATGGCTGGTGATCCGTACGGACGCGCGGTCCTGGCAGTCCGCCGAGTACGAGGACCTGCACCGGCGGGCGGCGGTGGCCGTGTCGCTGATCTACTACACCGACGCGGGGATCCAGCTGGACGGCCTGTACGACGACGAGGCGACCAGCGCGGGCGCGCAGGTGATCGTGCTTCAGGCGCACGGGGGACGGCTGCGGCGGCTCTTCACCTCGCGCGGCCCCGGCATGGACGTCGAGACGGACGCCGTCGACCGGATCGCGCACCGGGCGATGTCCGACGACGACACGGTGAGCACGCGGGCCCGGACCGACGCGGGCGATTCCGTGTACCTGCTGGCGCTGCCGTACTACCAGGACCAGTCGCAGCAGACGGCCGGCGCGGTGGTCGTGGTCGGCGACCCCGGGAAGGGGCGGACCGAGCACCGGCGGCTGGTGGTGGCGGTGCTGTCCGGCTCGGGCCTGTTGGTCCTGCTGTCGGCGGTGACCGGATACGTGCTGTCCGGGCGGAGTATGCGGCCCGCCTGGGAGGCGCTGGACGCGCAGGAACGGCTGCTCGCGGACGCGGCACACGAGCTGCGCACCCCGGTGGCGGTCATGCGCGGCTCGGTGGACATCGCGGACACCGATCCGGGAGGCCTGCACTCACATCTGCCACGGCTGCGGCGGGCCACGGACCGGATGACGGACGTGGTCGACAACATCCTCACCCGCGGCCGGCTCCAGGCGACGGACACCTTCCGGCCGGTGCCGCTGCGCCTCGACCAGCTGGTCGAGCGGGTCTGCGAGGAACTGCCGGTCTCCCGGCACACGGTGACGACCTTTCTGGACGCGTCGGTGGCGACGGCGGATCCGGCGCTGGTGCGGATCGCGGTACGCAATCTGCTGGCCAACGCCCTGCGCCACGGGCGGACACCGGGAGATCCACAGGACCGCGCCGAGGTGGACGTCATGGTGCGCGGTACGGCGGTGACGGTGGCGGACCGGGGCACCGGGGTGGACCCGGAGGAGCTGCCCGGCCTGCTGGAGCGGTTCCGCTCCGGGGGCGGTGGCACGGGCATCGGGCTGTCGCTGGTGCGGGAGGTCGCCGCCGCGCACGGCGGGGAGGTGACGGTCCGGCGCAGGCCGGGCGGCGGTTCGGCCTTCGTGCTGACGCTGGGACCGCTGCCGCGGTCGGCCGGGCACCGCCGGGCACCGCGCCCTTCATGAAATCCTCACGGTCGGCGGCCCAGGATGTGCGGGTCAGTACGACCTTTGCACAGGAGTCCGTGTGTCGAAGCACTCCGCTGTACCTTTCCTCCGCCGCCGAAGCACCGTCGTCGCCGGTGCGGTCGGGGTAGCCGCCGCTCTCGGGACGGGGCTGACGCTGTCCGACGTCTTCGCGGACACCCCGGCCGCGAAGGCGGCGCCGAAGGTGGTGCTCCCCGCGGCGGACGCCACGTTCGACTACCAGATCGGCGGCCCGTACACCCCGGCCAAGGGCGTCACCGCCGTGTCCCGCGACCGGTCCGCCAAGCCCGCCAAGGGCCTCTACAACGTGTGCTACGTGAACGCGTTCCAGGCCCAGCCCGAGGCGCTGAGCTGGTGGACGAAGAACCATCCCGACCTGGTCCTGCGGGGCAAGGGCAAGCGTCCGGTGATCGACGAGGACTGGGACGAGGCGCTGCTGGACACGTCCACGCCCGGCAAGCGCTCCCGTCTCGCCGCGGTCGTCGGCGGCTGGATCGACGGCTGCGCGAGGAGCGGCTTCCAGGCGGTGGAGCCGGACAACCTCGACTCCTACGAGCGTTCCGGCGGCCGGCTGACGAAGGCGGACAACGCGGCCTTCGCGAAGCTGCTGGCCGGCCGCGCACACGCCGCCGGTCTCGCCGTCGGGCAGAAGAACACGGCCGACATGCTCTCGGACCGCACGAAGATCGGCTTCGACTTCGCCGTCGCCGAGGAGTGCGGGCAGTACAACGAGTGCGGCGCGTACGCCAAGGCGTATGCCGACCGTGTCTTCGTGATCGAGTACAAGGACAGCGGCTTCGACCGCGCCTGCGCGGGCTTCGGGTCGAAGCTCGGCATCGTGCGGCGCGACCTGGACGTCTCGGTCCGCGGCTCCGGGAACTACACCTTCCGCACCTGCTGATCGGCCCCGGCCGTCGAACCGTCGAGCCGTCGAACCGCAACGGTTCACCGGACCCGTGCGGTCACAGGCCCGGCGGACACATGCGCCGGGCCTTGCCGCCCTTGAGCACCGCGTCGACGCAGCCGCCGGGCAGGCCGTCGTGCGTAGTGGTGGAGAAGTTGGCGGTCACGGTCAGAGCGCCGTCGCCGAAGGCCGTCCGCTGCACCAGGCTGTCCGGTGTCAGGCGGCGGAAGTCGGTCATCGGCAGGGTGGCCGCGGCCTGGTGCAGCGGCTCGAAGTACCGTTGCAGCGCGGCGATCTGCTTGCCGTGCCGGTCCAGTTCGGACTGGTCGAGCACCAGGTTCAGCGGCACGTTGTACAGCGTCGCCAGCAGCGCGCGGGTACGGCTCTGGTCCGGCAGCTTCGACCAGGACAGCTCCCAGCGCTCGGTGCTGATCACCGAGTCGTGCAGCACCGTCTGGTACAGCGGCACCCGGTACCTCGGGTCGTACATCGCCTTGGCGATGTCGTCCGGCAGGTGGACGGGCTTGAAGTAGACCCCGGGCGCGCCCGCGGGAGCGTAGCCGCCCCAGGTGGCCCGGTCCCGCTCCAGCGCCCACAGTCCGTCGGTGACGGGTGTGCCGGAGCCATGGCTGAAGGACACCACCCCGTTCGCCCAGGAACCGGCGCTCTCCGAACCGAGGACCAGCTTCCGGTCGCCGGACAGCCCTGCCATGCGCTCCAGCCGGTTGCGGCGGTCTTGCGCCTGGGACATCGGGTGTGCCGGGGACCGGTCGGTGAACAGCTCGCCTGCCGCGTCGACGTCGAGGAAGTAGCTGTCGGCGCCGTTGGCGGTCATCTCCCGGGTCCGGTCGGCGAGATAGTGCTTCGACGGCTCGGCGCGCCGGAGCGCCTCGGAGCTGACGTAGCAGCCGCGCCCGCCGAAGCCGGTGACCGGCTTGCCGTCGGCGTCCCGTACACAGGCGTCCGGCCACACCGGGGACGGCCACTTCGAGACCGGGGTGTCGGCCGAGTCCGGGTCCTGGGCGTTGGCCCAGGAGTCGTACGGTCCCACGAGGTAGCCGGAGCGTTCGGCGAGGGCGACGGCCTGTTCGTCCATGGGCGAGCCGTCGGCGTCGTAGCCGAGCCACATCCGGTCGATGCCGAGGTCCCGCAGCCGGCGCACGCCCTCGGCGGTGCGTGCCTGTCCCCAGGTGTAGGCGTGGAAGGCGCCCACCAGCCTGCCCACCGCGGGGTTCGCGGCGATCTTCGCGCGCAGGGTGGTGATGCCGCCGTGGCCGAGCAGCCAGGCGCGGTAGTCGCGGGCGGCGGCCACCGGGGAGCCGTCGGTGAGCGCGAAGGTGATCTTGTAGTCCCCGGTATCCTCCCGCGCCGAGAACGCGTGCCGTGCCTCGGTGCGCAGCCGGCCGCCGGTGGAGGCGAACGTCAGCGTGCTGCCGATGTCGGACTCGGCGATGTAGCTGGACCCGTGCCGTCCGGCGAGGCTGGTGCCCCAGAACGGCATGGTCAGGCCGTCGGAGAGGCCCGCCTCACTGCCGGCGAGCCCGGCCTTCGGCGAGTTCCACCACCGGTCGGCCACCGGCACCGACAGGCCCTCGCCGCGCGGGATCTGCAGCTCCCGGGTGGCCGGGTCGACGCCGGTCACCGGCCAGTTCAGCGTGGCATCGCGGTCGGAGCGCACCGACACCGCGAGGCGTCCGTCGCGGGCGGCCGCGGTCACGGTGAAGCCGGTCGACGGATAGCGCCAGGTGGCCTCGCTCCCGCGCACCGACACCTTCCCTGCGGGGCCCAGGCCGTCGGCCGCGGGCGCCGAGAGCTGCCAGCCGCGGCCGTCGTCGGCCTGTGCGCGCACGGCCAGGGACGCGATGTCCACCGTCGTCCGTCCGCCGGTGACGGGCACGGTCACCCGGCCCCCGTGCACCTCGACGCGCTGCCGGTCCCCGGTGCCGTCACCGAACGCGGTGGCCGTGCCGACCACGCCGAGCACCGCGAGGGCGCCGCTCAGCGCGACGACCTTCTTCCTGGTCTTCCTGATCTTCCTCGCCTTCATGGTCCGTCACTGTGGTGCTCAGGAATAAGAGACTTGTGAGAGGCCCTCGGACGCGGCGGGGTCCGGTATCCGCAGCCGGAAGAGCGCGCCGCCGCCGGGCGCCTGACCGGCGGTGAGGTCGGCGTGGTGGGCGCGGGCGATCTGGCGGGCCATGGCGAGGCCCAGCCCGGAGCCGGGCAGGGCGCGGGCCGTGCGGGCCCGGTAGAAGCGGTCGAAGACGTAGGGCAGGTCCTCGGCGGCGATGCCGGGCCCGTGGTCGCGGATGTCCAGGACCGCGGCGTGCGTCCTACGGGCCAGGGTGACTTCGACGGGGCGGCCGGGCGGACTGAACTTGGCCGCGTTGTCGAGCAGGCTCGACAGCAGCCGGGACAGCCGCGCCGGTACGCCCGTCACCGTCAGGGTCTGTGTGTCGGGGGCGATCCGCAGCAGGAAGGGGACGTCCGGCCAGTGGTCGCGGGCCGCGTCGACCGCGTGGGTGACGACCGATACCAGGTGGACGTCCTCCACCAGCGGGTCCGGCTCCTCCTCGCGGGCCAGTTCGATCAGGTCGTTGACGAGGACGGTGACCTCGCGCAGCTGGCGGCCGAGCGCGCCGGCCGCCCGTTCGCGCTGTGCCCCGGTCAGCCGGTCGGAGCGCGCGAGCAGATCGGCGTTGGCGCGCAGCGCGGTGAGGGGGGTGCGCAGTTCGTGGGAGGCGTCGGCGACCAGTCGGCGCTGAGCGGTCACGGACTTCTCCAGTTCCCCGAGCATGGTGTTGAAGGCGGCGGCGAGCCGGGTGATCTCGTCGTCGCCCGACGCCCGCTTCGGGGGCAGCTCGATGCGGTGGCGGGCGTCGCGGGTGGCGGCGATGCGTTCCGCGGTCGCGGTCAGCCGGGCGACGGGGGCGAGACCGGTCCGGGAGACCCAGGAGCCGAGCACTCCGGCCAGGACCACACCGGCCGCGCCGACGGCACCGAGCAGTCCGGCGGCCCGCCGCACTCCTTGGTCGACGGTGTCGGCGCGCACCGCGACCTGGAGGGCGCGGTGCGCGCCCAGTGGCGTGGTCAGCATCCGGGCGCGGTGCCCGGCGAGGCGGAGTTCGCTGTAGTAGGGGCCGCGGGTGCCGGCCGCCACCTGGCGGGTGGCGCCGGTGACGGGCAGCAGATAGGGGCCCGCCGGATCGTCCGCGGCGCGGGCGGGCACCAGCTGGGTGCAGGCCGGGGCGGCGAGGTACCGGCATTCCCCCTGGACGACGCCCGGCTGCTCCTGCCGGTACTGCCGGGCGGCCAGCCGCGCGGACTGGGTCAGATGCAGGTCCAGCTGGTGCAGCAGTTGCTGGCGGATCACGAGGAACGCGGCGGCGCAGACCCCCAGCACGACGACGGCGACGGCGGCCGAGGCCGCCAGCGTCAGCCGGGTGCGCAGCCGGTGGCGCGGCCATCCGCCGCCCGTCCGTCCGGCCCGGCGCCATGGCAGGCCCCTCATGGCAGGTCCAGCCGGTAGCCGACGCCGTGCACGGTGTGCACCAGCCGGGGTTCGCCCCCGGCCTCCAGTTTGCGCCGCAGGTAACCGACGTACACGGCGAGCGAGTTGGACTCCGGTCCGAAGTCGTGGCCCCACACGCGGTCCAGGATCACGCTCCTCGGCAGCACCTGTCCGGGATGCCGGAGCAGCAGTTCCAGCAGGGAGAACTCGGTGCGGCTGAACTCGACGGCGCGGGCGCCGCGCCGTCCGGTGCGGGTGACCGGGTCGACGACGAGGTCGGCGAACGCCAGCTCCGTCCCGGCCGCGGGTCCGGTGGGTGCGGAGCGGCGCAGCAGCGCCCGTACGCGGGCCACCAGCTCGTCCAGGGCGAAGGGTTTGACCAGGTAGTCGTCGGCGCCCGCGTCGAGGCCGTCGACCCGTTCGCGTACCGAGCCGAGGGCGGTGAGGACCAGGACGGGGGTGCGGTCGCCCAGGTTCCGCAGCCGTCGGCAGACCGCGAGTCCGTCGAGGCCGGGGAGCATCACGTCGAGGACCATGGCGTCGGGTTCCCATTCGGCCACGGCGGACAGCGCGCCGGGTCCGTCCTCCGCGCCGCGTACGTCGTAGCCCTCCACCGCGAGGCCGTCCTCGACGGCGTACCGCACCTCGGGCTCGTCGTCGACGACCAGGATCCTTGCCGCGCACGCCCGCTCACCAGCACTGTTCATACGGCCAGCTTGCCAAACACGACCCGAAAGGCGGCGCGCGAGGCGGCGCCGGGGGGCCGCTGCCCCAGCCGACGGGCTGCCAGGGGTTCCGTCTCGTAGCACTGCACGAGCGGTGCCGTGATGCCGGGACAGACGGGCAGCACGTGCGTGGCCCGCGTGGGTGCTCAGCGGTAGTCCTCGGGGTGGCCCTGCATCCAGGCGTTGATCTAGTCCCGGGTTCCGGTGAGCCGGTCCTGGTGCTTCTTCAGGTTCTCGAAGGAGGTGGGGTCGTACAGCCGTCGTTGTACGTGGCTTGCAGTACGGCGAACGCGTCGCGGACCTTCTCCACGGCCGGTGGCGGTTCCGTCGCGCTCGCGGGGGCGGAGTCGTCGGCCGGGGTGGCCGGGGCCGTCGTACGGGTGTCGGAGGAGGGCGACGATCTCTTGCTCGATGTCGTGTCCGAGGCACCCTCCTGCCGTTCGGGCGCCCTCCGACAGTGCTTCTGTCGCCCTTCATCGCCCACCCGGACGTCGGGTGTTGCGACGTTCATGAGAACCCGAGTCTCCGTGGCGGGGCGCGACGTCCTGAGCGGTGCGGTCAGGGCAGGTCCCTGACCGCTTCGTCGGCTGCGGGATCGACCGGGTGTCAGACGCGGTCGGCGGCGATCAGGACGTACTGGAAGGAGCCGTCGCGGTAGGACTCGATGAAGGCCTCTTCGATGCCGGTGACCAGTGAGGAGGTGGCCCGCAGCTCCCAGTAGGGCAGGGTGTCGGGGGTCAGGTCGATGATCGTCTGGGGCACGAGCCGGTGGTCGGCCATGGCGCGCAGATACTCGCGGCGGGAGTGGATGTTGCACTCGAAGTGGGCGTTGATCTGGGAGACCCACTTGGACGGCTGGCCGTAACGCGGGTTCCAGCAGCCGGTGATCGTCACATAGCGGCCGCCCACCTTCAGGAAGCGGGAGTGCTCGGCGAACAGGTCGTGCAGGTCGACGTACATCGTGGACTCGTTGTTCCACGAGGCGGCGACGCTGCCCTTCTCGAAGGGGGTGTCGAGCATGTTGCAGACGTGGGAGCGGACATGGTCCTGGATACGGAGGTCCCGCGCCCGCCCGTTGCCGAACTCGGCCTGCGTCTCGGACAGGGTGACGCCCTGGACCCGGCAGCCGAAGCGGCGGTGGGCCATCACCATGGAGCCGCCGCGCCCGCAGCCGGCGTCCACCAGGGTGTCGTCGCTCGTGATGGCGCCGAGGTGGTCCAGGAGCAGCTCCGCCTGGGCGGACTCCAGCCGGTGCAGTTCGGCGACGAGCTTCTTCTCGTACTCGCGGTGCTCCGGGTCGCCGAGCGCGGCGTGGTCGACGGCGCCGATGCCGTAGTGGTGGTGGTAGAGGCCGTCCACGTCACCGAGGCGCAGGTTCACCGGCCTCGCCTCGTTGTTCCAGTACCGGGCGATGTCCTCCTGGTAGGGGGTCGCCGGGGCCGGGATCGTCGCGGAGAGGGCGGGGGTGGTTTCCGTGGTCACAGGAATATCCGTTCTTTACCAGAAGTCGGGCAGGCTGTAGCGATAGGTGTTGGTGCGGTGCCAGTCGTGGTTGCCGTCGACCCAGGTGGCCACGCCCTTGAGGAAGCGCAGCACATTGGGCAGGGGGCACTCCGCCGCGACCTCGGCCGCGGCTGCCTCGAAGGCGTGCATGAGCTGGTTGTGGACCTCGACGGCCTTCACATACGCGTCGCGTTCGGAGAGTTGCTCGCGCTGTGCGATGACCACCGGCAGGTTCAGGTGCAGGCCGGGGCTGTCGAGTTCCTTGGTGTAGGAGTAGAGGTCGTTGACGATGGTGGCCGCGTTGCCGGCGAGGGCGATGGCCCGCTGCATCTTCGGCAGGGCGTGCAGATCGGCCGGCAGTTCGTAGCCGCCGACGGTGTCGGTGATGGTCGGGCAGGGGCGGAAGTTGTTGAACTGGCGCATCGCCAGGTACTCCCACACCTCGGGCACGTACTCGGTCTGCGCCCACGCGGCCTCGGCCAGGTAGCCCATGTGCAGCCGGGCCATGTCGTGCCGGTAGCGGTCGGCCTGGGAGGGCGTGGCGGCGCGGACGAAGTAGTCCATCGCGCTGCGGTACGCCCGCCGCGGCGCGTCGGAGCCGAGCGACTCCTCCCACGCCGGGGCGTACTCCGGTGTGGTGTGGAGGTGGTCGAGCGTGGTGTGCGCGAGGAGGATGCGGCCGCCGAGGCCGATGGGCGAGCCGCCGTGGTCCTCGCAGTAGCAGTCGTCGACGGCGTTCTCCGCGACCATCAGCCGGGTGGCGAGCATCAGATGGTCGACGCCGGGCGCGTCGGGGTGGCAGGCGACCATGTAGCGCCCGACGGAGAAGCCGTCGAACTGGCCCTCCCACTCCTCGGGATACAGCTGGACCTCGTCCTCGGCCCAGCGCTTGATCCGGCGGCTCACCTCCTCGACACGGCCGGGGTCGGGCTCCGGGACGGGGTGGTGGTAGAGGCCGGGGACGACCGGGCCTTCGGAGGAGGAGGCAGGGCGTACCTGGTCCGCTTCCGGGGCCGGGGCCGGATCCAGGGCCGGGGTCGGTGCCGCTGCCAGGTGTGGGTCCGGGAGCGGCGGTCGGAGGGCGCGGGCCAGGGAGAGCGAGGACGTGCCCAGGCCGGTCGGTCCGCCGAGGATCCGCCGGATGCCGGGGTCGGCGGCGAGGGCGGACGGTGTGACCGGTTCCGTGGCAGCGGAGACGGCCGACGGGATCGAGGGCGTGGGCGGTTGCTGCGCGGGGGCGGTTGGTCCGAGGGGCCCGGGTGCGGGCATCTGCGACTCCTTGCTGCGGCGGAGGAGGGCGAACTCAGGCTGTGTGGAACGGGATCGGCGCTCTGCTCCGCGAAACGGTTCCTCTGGTCCCGCCCGGTTCCGCCTGCGGGCGATGTACGCGTTCAGTCCCGCCTGCGGGCGATGTGCACGTTCTCCAGTACGCCGAGCGCGTCGGGGACGAGGACCGCGGCGGAGTAGTACATGCTGACGAGGTAGGAGGTGACCGCCTGCTCGTTGATGCCCATGAAGCGCACCGACAGGCCCGGCTCGTGCTCCTCCATCAGGCCCGTCTGCCACAGGCCGATGACGCCCTGGTTCTCCTCGCCCGTGCGCATCGCGATGATGGAGCTGGTCTGCTCCTCGCTGATCGGGATCTTGTTGCAGGGCAGGATCGGCACCCCGCGCCAGGCCGGGACGGTCTGTCCGCCGACGTCGACGTGGTCCGGATAGAGGCCGCAGGCGGTGAACCCGCGGCCGATCGCGGCGATCGTCCTCGGGTGGGCGAGGAAGAACTTGGTGCCGCGGCGGCGGGTGAGCAGCTCGTCCATGTCGTCCGGGGTCGGCGGCCCGGAGTGGGGCTGGAGGCGCTGCTTGAAGTCGGCGTTGTGCAGCAGCCCGAACTCGGGGTTGTTGATGAGCTCGTGCTCCTGGCGCTCCCGCAAGGCCTCGACCGTGAGCCGCAGTTGCTCCTCGGTCTGGTTCATCGGCCCGTTGTAGAGGTCGGCGACCCGGGTGTGGACGCGCAGGATGGTCTGCGCGACGGAGAGCTCGTACTCGCGCGGGTTCAGCTCGTAGTCGACGAAGGTGTGCGGCAGTTCGGCCTCGCCGACGTGACCGGCCGACATGGCGATCTCGGCCTCGCCGTACTTGTTCTGCCGTTTGCGGGTGGCGGAGCTGAACCGCTCGATGTGGGTCCGCAGGCTCGGCGCGGAGTCGTGTACGGCGGCGAAGTCGGCCCGGGAGAGGGTGAGGAGGGTGCCGGCGGTCTGGGCGGTGGCCGTGTAGACGTGGCGGGAGTCGCCGTCCAGGAGCGCTTCCTCGCCGAAGTGCTCGCCGTCCGCGAGGACCGCGAGGGCGACTTCCGCGCCGTACTGGCCGTGGCCGGTCTGGCTGACGCGGCCGTGGGCGATCATGTGGATGCGGTCGGCGGGCGTACCGCGTTCGACGAGGACCTCGCCGGCGGCGAAGTCGCGCTGGGTGCAGCGGTCGGCGAGGGCGGTGAGGGCGTCGAGGTCCTCGAAGCCCCGCAGCAGGGCCAGTTCACCGAGTTCGCGGGGGATCACCCGGACCGTGGCCCCCTCTTGGACGAACTCGATGCGCCCGTCGCCCAGGGTGTGGCGCAGCCGGCGGTTGACCCGGTAGGCGCCGCCCTTGGTCTCGACCCAGGGGAGCATCCGCAGCAACCAGCGGGAGGTGATCTCCTGCATCTGCGGGGCGGACTTGGTGGTGGTGGCGAGGTTGCGGGCGGCGGCGGTGCTCAGGGACTGCTGCGGTGCGGCCGGTACGGTCCGGGGCTCCGGGCTGCTGTCGACGGTCATCCGGGTGGGCCTCTCCTTGCGTGACAGGGCGGTCGGCGCGCATGGGGGCGCCGACCGCGAAAGGGAGGAATGGTGAAGGGGAGGATCTCGGGGACCCGCCCACGCAGAGGACCGTAATGGCCGGTCAGGCCGTGTCTCCGGAATGCCGCCGCGCTTACTTCGAAGCGGTGATAAAAAATTGAACACGGTTTATCGGGCCGATGGATGGCATCGCGCCACCTTCGTGGGGGCCCGGGCGGGACGCGGCGGGCCGCACAAGACGATCACCGCGTCGCACCCGTACATGATCAAGCCAAGGCGCGTCGTGGACCGGGGGCGCCCATGTTCGATTTCGCGCCGGAGGCCGGGCCGGGCCGGGGTCCTCAGGTGAGGACCAGCCGGCGGCGGCCGTCGAGGAGTTCGCGGGCCGCGTCGAGGTGGCCGGCGTGGCACGCGGTCTCGGTGATGACGTGCAGCGGGACGTCGCGCAGGGTGTGCAGATGCGTGCAGATGCGGTTCGCCGAAGAGGCCGCGGGGCCACGAGACCGGCGGGACGTCGGCGGGGGTGGCGGTGATGACGGCGTCGGCGCGCTGCGCCTCCCGCCGGTACCGGTCGTAGATCCTCCGGTTCGAGCCCGTCGAGGATGCCGAGGACATGGCGCCGCCGGCCGTCCAGGACCCGGAGAAGAGACCCGTTGTCACTGCCCGGGGTTGGTTCGCTCAGATTTTCGGTCATGGTCGGACAGGGCTCCTGAACGGCCGTGCCCGTGTGCGGGGTTCTCCGGCACTCGGGCCGCTCGGTCGGCCTCTGCCTGCGGTGCCGGGGATCAGGCGGTCCAGTCGGCGGCGCGCTCCGTTCGCCCGGCAGTCGTTCAAGCGGTCTACGGCCCGTGCCGCCGCGCCGACGCCGCCGCCCGTGCGCGGCGGGTTTCGGAATCTTGGCGGTGGTCCGTCATACTCCCGGGGGCCCACACCGGCCGGGGGCGCGAGGTGGTCGTTCTCTCCCGGGGTGGCGAATGGAGGAGGAACGTGCAGCACCACATACGCCGGGCGGCGCTCGTCGCGGTGGTCCTGGTCGTCGCGGCCGTGCTCGGGGGCTGTTCCGGCCAGCCGCGGAAGGTGTCGGGACTGCTGGACACCACCCGGCGGGTGCCGGCGACGAGCAGGCTCGCGACCCGGCCGCACATGGTCAGGCAATGCCACTCCGGCTCCCAGCAGGTGCGGCACACGTCGGGGCACGGCAGCAAGAAGCGCACCTGGTACACGACCAGGTCGACGACCGTGTGCACCAAGGTGCGGCGGGGCACCGAGACCTATCGCCGGGTGATCCGCCAGGAGCGCTGGTGCGTCATGCTGGACGACGTGGGCGGCAAGCGCTCCCGGGACCGTGTCTGGTACCAGGTCAGCAGGAACACCTATACGGACACCCAGGTGCGCAAGTTCGGCAGCAAGGTGACGATCGAGCCGGAGCGGGACGGCTGCTGAGTGACACGGGCCGACGGGCGGCCGGGCTCGCCGTGCGGAAGCCCCGACGAGCCCCTCGCCCGGTGAGCCCCTCGCCCGGTGAGCCCCTCGCCCGCCGACCCCCCTCGCCTGGTGCGCCCTTCGCCGGGTAAGCCATTCACCGGGGGCCCAGCCGCACGGCCGAGGTCAGCGCAGCCACGCATGGTCGCGTACGACGGGCAGTCCGGCCCACCAGCGGCCCAGGCCCCATGTGGTGCCCGCGCCGACGGCCGCCACGGCGATCAGCGCCACCGCATAGATCAGGTGATAGTCGGCGAACGGATTCGTCGACATGCTCGGCGAGCCGTCGGCCAGATGCCTGGCGGGCGGCCATTCGGCGGCCCACATCAGGGCCATCATGGCGGTGCCCGCGACCGCCGCCGGCCGTAGTGCCACGCCGGCCGTCACGGCCGCGCCGATGCCGAGCATGCCCAGCATGAACAGCCAGTCGGCCCAGCCGGCGCCGGCCCACGCGTGGAACGTCGACCGCAGCGGGCCCACGGCGACGGAGCCGAGGAAGCCCTTCGTCGGGGACACCCCGTCGATCCAGGCCTTGCCGGACGCCGTGGCGTACCCGAGGCCGAACGTCTTGTCGAGGAACGCCCACAGGAAGACGAACCCGGTCAGGATGCGCAGGGACGCGAGAGCGCGCGCCCGCCCGGTGTGCGTGTCGATACCCGCCGACACGGTGAGCGCGGTCGCGGTCCGGTCGTCGCGGAACGACAGACGCGAGCCCGGGTGGCGGCGGGAGTGCTCGTGCACGGCCATGATGGTGGTCCCCTCTGGCATGCCCAGGTCCTGTTTTCGTTGACGGCTCCACTTTCCCTGCGGGCAGCGCCCGGCGCCGGAGGCCGAAGGGCTCCGGCGACAGGGCCCAACGGCCCTGTGCGCGGGTGCGATTGGCGCGGCGCGGCCCGGGGCAGGGATCGGCGGACCGGCGAGGACGGCGCCGGGCACCGTTCCCCGGTCCGGCGACGCTCAGGAGTTTGGGACACTCTTTGCGCGGGACACGCAACTGAGGTCCGCCTTCTCCTTGTCTGGCAGGGAGTCGGGCCCGTCAGGGCCGAAGGTACGAGAGAGCGGGGTAGGCAGTGGGACGGCGCAAGGGCAGCATAGGGATCGCACTGGTCACGGGTGCCGTGCTGATGGGTGCGAGCGCCTGCGGCGGCGGCAGTGGCTCCAACACGGTCGGCGGTGACGCGAAGGCGCCGGGCAAGTCGGCCCCGAGCGCCTCCGCTTCGCCGACGAAGCCCGCGGGCCCGCCGATGCTGCTGGATACGATCACCCCGCAGAGCGGCACCACGGTGGGCGTGGCCATGCCGATCTCGGTGGTCTTCACCGACCCCGTGGCGGCCAAGGCGCGGGCCACGGTGGAGAAGCACATGAAGGTCAGCACCTCCACGCCGGTGGCGGGCGCCTGGCACTGGTTCGGCGACAAGCGCGCCGACTGGCGGCCGAAGACCTTCTGGCCCTCCGGCACGAAGGTGAAGATCGACGCCGACATGGAGGGCGTCAGCAACGGCGCCGGACGCTACGGCGTGCACGACTACACGCACACCTTCACGATCGGCGACGACGTCCGCGCGGACGTCTCGGTCACCGGCCACACCATGAAGGTGACGCGCGACGGCAAGCTGGTGCGCACCCTGTCCATCAACGCGGGCAGCCCCCAGTACCCGACGTGGAACGGCATCATGGCCGTCATCGACAAGCAGGAGAAGGTCCACATGACCTCCTGCAGCGTCGGTATCAGCTGCGACAAGGGCAGCCCCAACTACTACGACCTGACGCTGCCCTGGGACGTGCACCTGACCCAGAGCGGTACGTACGTCCACTACTCGACCGGCGACCCCACTCCGGGTGGCGGCAGCGCGCGCGGCTCGCACGGCTGCGTGCACCTGTCCCTGTCGGACGCCAAGTGGTTCTACGGCCAGGTCAAGCAGGGCGACCCGGTCACCATCACCGGCTCGTCCCGCGCCAAGGCGGATCCCGACAACGGCTACGCGGACTTCAACCTGGACTGGACCCAGTGGCTCGCGGGCAGCGCCTCCGGTGAGGGCACGACCTCGGCACTGTGATCCACCACCGCTCGGTGTCCCGGGCGGCCCGGCCCCGCCGCGGTCGCCCACACCGAGCGTCGCCCCGACCACGCGCGGGCCGCGGCGTGCCGGGGGGCCGTGCGCTGGAGGGCGGCGCGAAGGAGATTCCGCCTTCTCCTGACGGGTCCGTGGCCGCCGTGGTGGCCGGGAACACCATGCACTGGTCCGGCTTGGCGGTGGCGGGCCGGCGGGCCCGTAGATCGCCCGGGTCCTCACGCCCGGCGCCACCCTGGCCGGGCTGTGGAGCGTCGTGGACGAGTTCGCCTCGGCCGCCGTTACGAGCGCATCGACCGCGGCGTCCTGCAACGGCGCCTCCCCTTGGCCCTGTTCGCCCTTGGCACGAACCTGGGCATCCGGGCCATCGTGGCGACCGGCGAGCACGGCGAGAGTGACTTCATGACCGAGTACCACGCCCGCTACGGCGGCAACGGTGTGATGATCTATTGGCATGTGGAGCAGAAGAACGTCTGCATCTACCCCCAGCTCAAGAGCTGTTCGTCGTCCGAGGTCGCGGCGATGATCGAGGGCTTGCTGAGGCACTGCAGGGACACCGGGATCGAGTCGAATACGTCGACACCCACGGCGCGTGCGTGGTCGGGTTCGCCTTCACCGAGCTGTTCGACTTCCGCCTGCTGCCGAGGCTGAAGAACATCGGCAGCGTCCGCCTGTAGCGCCCGGACGACACCCCGCCCGGCTGGCCGACGCTCGGCGGCTCGCTGACGACCCGGGCCGTCAAGTGGGCTGATCGCCCAGCAGTACGACCAGATGGTCAAGTACGCCACCGCCCTGCGCCTGGGCAGTTCTCCACTACGGCAAGGACGGCGCCCTCACGGCCCGACGAGGAACGGCGCGGGTTGACCGCACTGTTCTGGTCGAACATCAACCCGTACGGCACCTTCCGCCTGGACATGGGACAAACAGCTCGACTTTTTGGGCGTGACCATCTCCGGCCGGCGTGTCGTCGTGAGCGAGCGAGCTGAGTCGAATGCCGCCACCCACTGAGGAGCACGATCACGCACGAGACGAGTAGACAGCGTCTACGACCGATGGTAGACACTGTCTATGACTGATGAGAGCCCGCTTCGCGAGCGGTTGATCGATGTCGGGGTGGACCTCGTGCTGACCGAGGGCTCCGCGTCCGTGGGGCTGAGGGAAATAGCCCGTCGAGCGGGGGTGTCGCACGGGGCGCCGCGTCGGTACTTCCCTACGCACCACGCCCTGTTGTCGGCTATCGCCCGTCGTGGCTTCGACGACCTCGGAGCCCGGTTCGAGGCCGCGCTCGTCGGCACGACCACACCGTGCGGCGAGTTGGAGGCCCTCGCGCGCGTGTACGTCGGGTACGCGTTGGAACGCCGCGGCATGTTCGAGCTCATGTGGCGGCACGACCTGCTCGACAGCACGCCGCAGGCGTCGGACCAACCGCGGCTGCGCGAGTCGACCCTCCCGCTGTTCGGACACATCACCGAACTCGTCGCCCGATGCCGATCGGAGCGGGCTGCCACGCAACTCACCGACGGACCGGACGAGGCCGCACCGCCGCCTGCCGTGACCGCCGCCGCGCTGTGGTCGAACCTGCACGGCATGGCCCAGCTGTGGGCCTGGGGCAGCCTGCAACTCGCCCTCGGGGCCTCACCGCTGGGCGGCGACCCCGGCGACGACCAACGCGACCGGCTCATCACGGCAGTTCTGGACGCCCATCTTGGCCGGGTGACCTCATGACAGCGTTCGTACAGCGGCAGCTCGCACTTCTGGTCAGCGTGGCCGGCGCAATGACCGTCGCACTGGACGGCACCATCCTGCTCGTGGCACAGCCCAGCCTGCAGCGCGATCTCGGCGCGAGCATGGCGCAGATCCAGTGGACGAGCACCGGCTATCTGGTCGCGGTGGCCGCGTTACTCATCATCGCCGGACGCCTCGGGGATCGGTACGGGCACCCGCGCCTGCTGCTCGTCGGCGTCCTCGGCTTCGGGGCCGCCTCCGCCGGGATCGCGCTCGCGCCGACCGTCGGCTGGGTGATCGTCCTGCGCGCCGTGCAGGGCGGGTTCGGCGCGCTCCTGCAGCCTGCGACACTCGCGCTGCTGCGGCTGGCGTATCCCGCAGACCGGCTCGGCACGCCCATCGCCATCCGCACCAGCGCGATCGCGGTGGCGTCGGCGTCCGGTCCGATTCTCGGCGGTGTACTCGTGGCGCATCTGGGCTGGCGCGCCGTGTTCTGGGTCAACGCGCCTGTCGCGCTCGTCATCGCCGCTCTCGCCCTCGCCCTGCGGACCCCGACACCGGAACGAGCCGACTCTTCGCGACTCAACCTCACCGGTGTGGGCCTGCTCGCGATCGCACTCGCCGTCTTGGTCCACGCCCTGGCCAACGTGCCCGCGCGGGGCTGGACGGCACCGCCGACGCTACTCGAACTCCTCGCCATCATCGGGATCGCAGCACTCCTCGCCCGGCACGAACGCCGCACCACGAACCCGATCGTTCCGCAAGCCGTAGCACGGTCCGCGCCCGTGACGGCGTCGATGGCAATCCTGCTCGTCACCACCGCCGGCCTGTTCGGCGCACTGTTCAGGGCCACGTTCTACCTCCAGGACACACTCCGCCTCGACCCGCTCGCCAGCGGTCTGCGCGTCCTTCCACTGACCGCGCTCATGGTCTTCGGCGCACCCGCCGCGGTCGCCGCACTGCGCCGGTACGGCGCGCGCCGCACCGCGATCGCCGGTACGGCCCTCGTTGCGGTCGGTATCGCGGGGCTGTCCCGGCTCGGTCCGACCAGCCCATGGGTGGCCATGACCATAGCCTTTGCCGTCATCGGAGCCGGGTTCGCCACAGTAATGGTTACCGCCACCGGGACCGTCGTCGGCGACGCGCCGCCCGGGTACGCCGGGGTCGTCGGTGGGCTCAAGCAGACCGCCATGAACATCGGGCCGACTCTCGGCATCGCCGTCGCAGCCAGCGCAACCGGATCCGCTTTCTCGACGATGAGTCATGCCCTGCCAGTCCTGGCCGCACTGGCCGCCCTCGGCCTGCTCCCCGCGTCGCAGCTACCCCGGCGTCCGGCCCACCGGGAAGGACGCGACACGACCTCCGCGTGGTCGGCGCAAGGACCGACACCGCAGGCGGCACCCGCTCGACGCACAAACAGTTGAACGACCGTCGTCCATACCCGGAGGCTGATCCGGTCACATGCGAGACCGGTCTCAGTGTCGGCAAGCGACGGCGAGCTCAAGTGGACAGCGCATCACCGCTGTTCAGGAGGTCAGCGTAGACCTCTGCCGGAGTCCGGTAGCCGTGGGGCGTGCGCGGACGGTGATTGAGCTCGTTGGCGATGGCGTCCGGGGCGGCCTGGTCGCAGGCGCGGAGGTCTGCGCCCTTGGGGAGGTACTGCCGAAGCAGCCGGTTGGTGTTCTCGGTGGTGCCGCGCCACCACGGGCTCCGCGGGCTTGTATAGGTAGACCGGCATCCCGTTATCGGCGGTGATGGCCTGGTGCCCAGCCATCTCCCGGCCCCGGGACACGCCCGTCGGCCGGCGTGCCGGGCGGGCCGATGCGCGCCTTCCGGAGTCCGGCGGCCCGGCCCGGTTCGGCTCGCCGGAGCACTCCGTGTTCCCGCACGGGCAGCGTCGTACCGCCGAGCACCGGAGCCCGATCACCGTAGCCCCAGAACCCGGCCGCCCTCCCGCCGGGCCGCCCACGCGGCCAGGGTCTGGTAGCAGATCTTGCCGGTGGGGCCGAGGGGCATCTCATCCAGCAGCAGGAGGAGTTCGGGGTGTTTCCGGCGGCCCAGGCCGCGGGAGAGCAGGTGTTCGGTGAGGTCGGCGGGCGTGGGCGCGGGGGTGCCGGGGGCCGGGCGGACGCAGGCGCACAGGCGTTCCCCGAGGTCGGGGTCGGGCACCGGGACGCAGACCGCCTCGGCGACGGACGGATGGCCGCCCAGTTCGTGTTCCACCTCGGCGAGGCTGATGTTGAGGCCGCCGCGTACGACGATGCGTTTGAGCCGGCCCAGGACGTGCAGCCTGCCGTGCTCGTCCAGGCGGCCCAGGTCGCCCGTGCGCACCCAGCCGTCGGGGGTGCGGTAACGGGCGTTCAGCTCGGGCGAGTTGACGTAGCACAGGGGTGTCATCGGGCCCAACGCCTCGATCTGGCCGCGCTGTCCGGTGGGCAGCGTGCCCCCGTCGGGGCCGGTGATCCGGATGCGGGCCACCTCGGGGTCGGGGGTGCCGACGCTGTCGCCGGTGGGCCGGCTCTCCCCCGCCGTATGGCAGTTGACGCCGTCCGAGGAGCCGTAGACGGTCACCACGGGGCGGCCGAAGCGGCGGCGGCACGCCTGCGCGACGGCCGGTGGCAGAGCGGCGCCGCTGGAGACGACGGCGCGCAACGACGAGGTGTCCTCGCCCGGTCGGGCCGGGAGGTCGGTGATGCGACGCAGCATGGTGGGTACCGCGAACAGATGGGTGGGGCGGTGCTCGGCGATCAGGCGGAGCGCGCCGGCCGGGTCGAACCGCCCCGGCACGATCAGGGTGCCGCCGAGGACGGCGAGGGTGACCGGGGTGCCGAGGGAGCCGAAGGAGGAGGCCAGCGGGACGAGGACGAGATGGCGGGGCGGCACCGCGGGGTCCGGGTGCAGGGCGCGGACGTAGCGGGCCCGGCCTCCGGCGAGGGCGTGATGGCTGTAGGCGACCATCTTCGGTTCGGACTCGGAGCCGGACGACACCAGGATGCGGGCGGGCCCGTAGGGGTCGACGGGCCCCGGCCGCCAGGGTTCGGTGGCTCGGGTCCTGGGCGGGTGCAGGCCGAGCGCGCCGGTGCGGTCCGGGCCCGGGACGTACCGGGTGACCAGGTGGGGAAGGTCCCCGAGGGCCCGGAGCTGCTGGGCGCAGGCGAGGACGGCGGCGCGGGCCCGGGAGCGGGCGAGCAGGGCCCGGGTGTCGCGGTCGTCGCCGCTCGGGGGCAGCGGCAGGGCGACCGCGCCGAGCGCGTACACGGCGAGTTCGGCGGCCACGGCGTCGCGTCCGTCGGGCAGCCGCAGCGCCACCACGTCCCCGGCGGCGAGGCCAGTTCCGGCGAACAGGGCGGCGACACGGCGGACTTCGGCGCCCAGGGCCGCGTAGGTCAGCGTCCCGGCGTCGTCCACCAGGGCGGCGCGGTCGGGGTGTTCGCGGACCCGGGCGGTGAACAGCGTGTACAGGTCGGTGTCCGGGCACAGGCCCTCGGACACCCAGGCCAGGCGGCGGGATCGGGGCACGAGGTCGGGGAAGGACACACCGGCGCGTGAGGTCCACGCCAGGTGTCCGCCCCGGGCCGCGGGGAGGGTGGCGGGGGCGACGGTCATGCGAACTCCCAGGGCGCGTGCGGCCGGGCGTGGCCGATGAGCGGGTCCGGTGCGGCGAGGGCCGCCTTGAAGGCGGCGTCGTCGGCCAGGGCGGCCAGGTCGGTGTGGACGGGGGTGGCGGTCAGGCCCGCTTCGGCCAGGCGGTGCGTCCACTCGTCGGTGGTCAGGGCCGACCCCTCGGCGCGGTCCAGCAGCCGGTGCACCGCCTCGGGACGCGCGCGGGCCTCGGGGCCGAGGTACAGATGACCGTCCGCGGTGCGGACGGGGCGGTCCAGTGCCGTCCAGCGCACCCGGTGCGCGGGGCGTGGGATCAGGGCGGCGGCGGAGACCAGGCTGGAGTCGACGCGGCCGCCCCGCCCGGTCCGTGTCCGGTGCGCCAGCGCGGCCAGCACGCCCTGGGCGCACACCAGCCCGCCGAGGACGTCGGTGAGGGTCATCAGGGAGGGGGCCGGGGGTTCGTCGGCCGGGCGTACGGCGGCGGCGAGTCCGCTGTGCACCTGGGCGAGGTAGTCGGTGCCGAGGGGCGGCCGGTCGCCGAGGGTGTCGCCGAAGCCGGAGGCCCAGGCGTACACCAGGGCGGGGCGGTCGGCCAGCAGGTCCGCGGCGTCCAGACCGAGCCGGCCGGCCTTGCCGGGGGCCCAGTTGTGCACGAAGGCGTCGGCCTCGGCGGCCAGCTCGCGTACCGTCTCCCGTCCCCGCCCGGTCGTCAGATCCGCCTCGACGACCCGCTTGCCCGCGTTGAGGGCGGTGAACCGGGCCGAGGTGTCCCCGGCCAGCGGGGGCAGCCAGCGCATCGGGTCGCCGCCCGGGGGCTCGATCCGGATCACCTCGGCGCCCAGCATCCCGAGGACATGTCCTGCGAGGGGGCCCTGCACCCGGCGCGTGGACTCCACCACCCGCAGGCCCGCGAGCGGCAGGGGCGGGGCGCCGCCGGAGCGCGGCGCGGGCACATCGGGAGCCGGGTGCGCGGGTCGGGACGTCGGCCGCCCGGGAACCGGGGTGACGGCCGGTGCGGGCAGCCGGTGTTCAGGCCGGACCGCCGGTGCGGGCGTGAGCCGCCAGGGTTCGGGATGGACGGCCGGGTCGGGGTCGGCGCCGAGGGTGAGGAGGCTGACGCCGGTGTCGTACGCGGCGGCCGCCAGGTCGGGCAGGGTACGGCGGCGGGCGGCGGCGCGCAGTTCCTCGGGCAACGGGCACACGGCGGTGGCGAACCGCTGCTGGAAGGGCAGCCAGCCGCGGCCCGCGAGGGCGGGCGGTACGCCGAGCCGGGTCCAGAACTCCCGCCAGGCCGACGGGTCGAGGGTCTCCAGCTCCACATGGGCGCCGTCGGACGTCTCCAGGGTCGCGAGACCGCCCGCGCACGGCTCCGGTCCCGCCGTCGAGGGCGGGCCGTCCGCTTCGCGGGCCGTCGCGGCGGCGAGGTACTGGCCGACCGCCAGCAGCGCCCCCTGCGCGACCGAGGTCCGTACCTCGCGCAGGTCCAGTCCGCGGGCCCGCCCGATCCCGGCGGCGGTGACGCCCTGGGCGGCGAGGACCCCGGCCACCACCGAGGCGTAGTCGACGGCGAGCGGGGCCGGGCCGCCGGTGGCCCGGCCGTGGATGTGCATGAGCCCGCAGGCGGCCTGTACGGCACGCTCGTCCGGCAGTTCCCTGCCGACCGGACCGGCCCAGTCGAGGATGGCGCGCGCCTGCGGGACACCTGGTGCGGTGTGCCGCAGCAGCCGGTCGGCGACGGCGGCGGCGACCATCGGCCGTACGTCGGTACGAGGACTCACCTGCCCTCCTCGCCGGGCCGGCGGCCCTGCACCGAGTAGAAGACGCTGGAGGCGGCGCGGAAGGCGGGGTCCCGCATCAACTGCCGTACCCGGTCCAGCTCTTCGTCGGTCATGCCCTGCTCCACCAGCCGGTCGCGGAGGTTGCGGGTGTGGTTGGACTGGAGTCCCAGGCCGGGGTCCTGGGCGTGCCGGACGCCGATGTGCAGATGGACGTCGATCCCGGTCAGTCCCGCCGCGCGCAGGGCCCCGGGCACGGCGCGTCCCCAGTGCGGGTCGCCGCCCGCGGCGCGCATCGCGGCCGACTTGGCCCGCAGGAAGCGGAGGTACAGTTCCTCGGCCGCCGGGTCCGGGGTCAGCAGCGGGGGCTCGTAGGAGGCGTCGATCTCGTCGATCTGGAGCACTCCGCCGGGGCGCAGGGCGCGTACGAGCCGGGGCAGGACGGCGGCGCGGGTGGGCACGTGCTGGAGCACCAGGCGCGCCACGATCAGGTCGTAGGCCGCCTCGGGCAGCGGGTCGCGGGCCACGTCGAGGGCGGCGACCGCCAGTTGCGGGCCGGGGACGAGGTCGCGGGGGTCGCGGTCGGTGGCGAGCACCGAGCCG
Source organism: Streptomyces sp. NPDC093018 (assembly GCF_040684035.1). Taxonomy (NCBI): domain Bacteria; kingdom Bacillati; phylum Actinomycetota; class Actinomycetes; order Kitasatosporales; family Streptomycetaceae; genus Streptomyces; species Streptomyces sp. NPDC093018. The sequence continues at coordinate 208,080 of NZ_JBFBFF010000007.1, read as the reverse complement.
CCCGGTGCGACCCGCTCCGCCAGCCAGCGGGCGATGCTGCCGCCGCCCGCGCCGATCTCCAGGCAGTGCCAGCCCGGGCCGACACCGGCGGCGGCCAGGCGGGGCAGGGTCACCGGGTCGTAGGCGGCCTCCAGGCAGCGGTGCTGGTCGCGGCTGTGCGCGGTGCCGTTGCCGAAGACCGCGCGGGCGGGGGCCGGCGGTGCCATGAGGGTGGTTCCTTTCATCGAGGGAGTCGGCCGGTCGCAACGCGGCCGGGGGAAAGGGGGGTTGGGGAAAGGGGGGTGGCGGATGAGGCCGAGGGCGCCGTCCGTCAGGTCCAGCGGCCGGTGCCCGCGAGCCCGGTGCCGGTGAGGCGGCGCGCCAGGGCGGCGCGGCGGACCTTGCCGGTGCCGGTGCGGGGCACATCGTCCCAGGTGAGGACGGCCGGTTCACGCAGTGCCGGTAGGCCGTTCGTGGCCTCTTTCCAGGCGCCCGGGTCGAGTCGGCCGTCGGCGGTGATCACGACGGGCAGCGGATCGCCGTCGCCTGCGCCGAGGATGACGCATTCGAGGGCCTGGGGCAGCCGTTCCTCCAGCAGGTCCTCGGTCCGCAGGCAGCTCAGGCCGGGCATGCTGTCGACCTCGCGGTCCAGGACGCTGACGCTCCCGTCGCGGTGGTGCACGCCGATGTCGCCCGTGGACCACCAGTCGCCGACGCGTTTGGCGTCCCAGCGTTCGTCCTCGCCGGGGTAGCCGAGGGCGAGGGCGGCGGTGCGCACCAGGAGCAGTCCGGGTCGGCCGCGCGGCACCGGGCGCAGGGTGTCCGGGTCGACCGCGCGCAGCCGGGTCCGGCCCGGCACCGGGCGGCCGAGGCGGCGCGCCGTGGTCTCCGCGTCCGGTGCGAGCGCGGCGCGCCGGGTGTGGAAGCGGAAGGTCAGCGGTCCGGTCTCGGTCTGGCCCCACCCCTGCATCCACAGCGGGCGGCGGTGGCGGGTCGCGGTCAGGTAGGCGCGCAGGGCGGGCGGGTGGACGGCGTCGTAGGTGCTGATGTAGAGCCGGACGCGCCGGAAGGGGTTGTCCAGGCGGGTGGTGAGCGGCCGCATCCGTACGTAGGTGGCGGGCAGCGCCTCGACGACGGTGGGCGGGTGGGCGCGCAGCAGCGGGTCGGCGGTGTCCGGGTCGTCGCCGGTGAGCAGGACGACCTCGGCGGGCGGGGTGGACAGGATCACCGCCGTCCAGCAGAAGGTGCGGCCGTGCGCGTAGGCGCTGGCGTTGAGCAGGACGTCGTCCCGGCGGATGCCGATGCCCGGGTAGCGCACCGCCTCGAAGCGGGCGAGTTTGTGCACGAGGGTGCGGGTGGAGTGGACGACCAGCTTGGGTACCCCGGTCGTGCCGGAGGTGTGGTGGATGACCAGAGGATCGTCGTCGGACCGCCGTACCGGTGGGCGGGGCCGGCCGGCGTCCAGCGCGTCGAGGTGGACGGCGCCGGGCACCTCGGCGTCGAGGGTGACGCGGACCGGTGGGCCCGCGGCCCGGCAGCGGGCGAGCAGCGCGGAGGTGGTGACGAGCGCGGCCGGGCGCAGCCGCTCCAGCAGGGTGCGCAGCGTCTCCGGTTCCAGCCGGGCGGACAGCAGCGCGGGGACGGCACCGGCGCGGACGGCGGCGCAGGCGAGCAGGTCGTAGTCCCAGTGGTTGTCCTTGACGATCGCCACCCGGTCCCCGGGCCGCACCCCGGCGGCGGCCAGCCGGGCGGCGGTCACCCGGACGAGGTCGGCGAGTTCCGGGACGCTCCAGCGGGTTCCGGCGTCCGGGGCGATGTCGAGGGGCCGGTCGAGATGGAACACGGTGCGGGCGCCGGCCGCCGCGGCCTCGTCGAACAGGGTGCCCATGTCATGCGGTCGCAACGGACTTCTCCAGTCGGTCGGGGCCGGCCGGGCGGGGTCGGCCGAGCCTGCTCAGGACGCGGGACGCGGCGAGCGCGCCCGCGCGGACGGCGCCCTCGGACGCGGGGCGGAGCATCACCCAGTCACCGGCGTACTCCACCGCGCGCACCGGCCGGTCCAGGAAGGCGGCGCGTTCGGCGAGGGCCGCCGGGGTGGCTTCGGGCAGGCCGTGGCGGAAGGGGTGCGTGAAGTGGTGGCGGCGGGCGGCGCCGATGCCGGGGACGTAGCGTTCGGCCGCGTGGACGAGCAGGTCGGCGGCGTCGTCCGGGTCGGCGTCCAGGAGCTCGGGAACCTGGCGGGGGGCGGCCACGAGGGTGATGAGGCCGCGGCCCTCGGGGGCGCGGCCGGGGTCCTTGGCGTGGTCCACGACGACGCCGGAGAGCAGCTGCTCCTCGGCGGCCGGGGTGAGCAGGATGTGTACCGGGCGCCGCGCGGCCGGGGCGAGCGGGCGGTCCAGCAGACAGCTGACCTTCAGCATCGGGGTGAAGGTGCAGGCGGTGAGGAACGGCCGTTCGTCGGCGGGGACTTCGGGGCGCAGGGCCACCGCGGCGGGTGCGGGTACGGCGAGCACCGCGGCCCGCGCCCTGACCTCGCCGTCGTCGCAGCGCAGGACGGCGTGCCCGCCCGCGTCGACCACCTCGCGCACGGTGCGCCCGGTGACGACCTCGGTGTCGGCGGCGAGCCGGCGGGCGAGGAAGTCCATGCCCTCGCGGTAGGTGCGCCAGCCGCTCGGGGAACCGGTCTCCAGCAGCAGGCTGACCAGCGGGGCGGCGGCCGAGCGGCCGGTGTCCCAGCCGAAGAAGCAGCCCGCGACCGGCTGGAAGAGGTAGTCGTGCAGGTCGCGGTGGTAGCGCGCGGCCGTCTCGCGAACGGTGGTGGCGCCGAGCGGGGTGCGTTCGGGGCGGTCGCCGTCGAAGCGGGCGGCGCGGCGCCCGGACCAGGCGGAGAAGGCGGCCAGGTCGCGGCGGGCGCGGGCGGAGAGTCCGGCGCCGGTGAGTACGGCCGTGGGCTCCCCCACGCCCGGACGGGCGCGGCCGCCGCGCCAGACGGCCACCCCGCCGCCGACCCGGGGCACATCGGCCGGGGTGACGCCGAGGCGGCGCAGCAGTTCCCAGGTGGCCCGGTAGCCGCGGGAGGCGACCTGTTCGGCGCCGGTGTCCACGGTCCAGCCCTGGTGGCGCAGGCTGCGCATCCGGCCGCCCACGTCGGGGAGTTGCTCGTAGACGCGGACGGAGAGTCCGGCGCGGCGCAGTTCATGGGCGGCGGTCAGTCCGGCGATGCCCGCGCCGACGACGGCGACGTCCAGTTCGGGTGTCATCGGGTGGCCCCCCAGCCGACGAGGATGTTGGCCGCGGTCATCAGGACCACGCCGAGCCGGTGCACGGTGAAGCCGGTCCTGCGGGCGGTCATGATGTCGCCGCGGACGAATCCGGTCAGGTACTGGCGGGTGCGCAGCGCGGTCGCGGGGAGCATCAGCAGCACGAACCACCAGGGGGCCGTGCCGGTGGCCGAGGCGAGCGCGGCGATGAGGAACTCGGCGGCCGACAGCACCCCGATGAAGACGGCGTTGCCCCGCTCGGAGACCAGCGCGGCCACGGTGGGACGGCCCACGGCCCGGTCGCCCTCGACGTCGTTGGTGTTGGAGTAGACCCCGAACATCAGCGGACCGAACCCGAACAGCACCGCCTGCACCATCAGGAAGCCGGCGAACTCCCCCGTCAGCAGCCCGTAGGGGACGATCACCAGCACGGCGCCGAGGGCGACCAGGAACGCCTCCTGGAAACCGTGGTAGCTGATCTTCAGACCGTACGAGTACTGGAGTGACACCACGAACAGCGCGCCCGCGGCGACGAGCGCCCACAGCGGGCGGTGCGGGGCGAGCGCGGAGGCGGCCGTCCACAGCAGGGCGCCCGCCACCGCGCAGGTCCAGGCGAAGCGCAGCGCCTGGGGCACCGTCAGCGCCCCGGCGACCAAGGGCTTGCGTGCCTTGCTGCGCAAGGGGTTGTCGGGGCCGTAGTTGGCGAGGTCGCTGCCGTCGCGGAACCCGGTGACGTCGTCCAGGGCGACCATCGCCATCAGGACGGCGATCTCCCCGACCAGGAACAGCGCCAGCACCAGCGCCTTGCGGGCGGTGAAGGCGTCGAGCGGGAACAGGGCGGCGGCCAGGGCGAGGAAGACGCCGAGGTAGTAGTCGTACACGTCCAGCTTGCCGAGCCGCGCGTAGGCGCGCAGCCTGCTGGGAGCGTGGGTGGTGGCCGTGGGACGGCCGGCCACGATGCTGTCGGTCATGGGGCCTTTTCAGGTCGGTCTGTGGGAGGGGTGGTCGGCGCCCCAGGGGGGTGGGGGCGCGCGGGTGGGTGATCTGTGTGTGGGGCGCGGGGGGTGTGCTGGACGGGCCGCACCGGCCCGGTGGCGCGCTGCTCCGGACGGCCGGTTGCCTCGGGTCGGCGGTGCTCGGTACTCGGTGCTCGGTGGCGGCCGACTCTCCGACGTCACCGGTACTCGGTGACTCAGTGGCTCAATGACTCAGTACTCAGTAACTCGGTGACTCGGTGGCTCAGTGACTCGATGTCTCGGTGGCGAGCGACTGCCGGATGCCCGTCGCCGGTGCTCGCTGCCGACCGCCCGTCGGCGAGACGTGATGGCGGGCGGTCGTCGCGCTCCCTGCCGGTGGCCGCCGTCCGTCAGCCGTGTGCCGTGGCGAAGGCGCACACGAGGTCGGCCACCTGCCGGACCTGGGCGTCGGTCAGCAAGTGGTGCACCGGCAGCGACAGATGGCGGCGGGCGGCCTCCTCCGCGGCGGGCCAGCAGGCGTCCGGTGGGGCGTACGGGGCGAAGGCGGGGTGCGCGGGCAGGGGGCTCGGGTAGTAGACGTGGCTGGCCACTGCGTGCTCGGCCAGTCGGGCGGCGAGGGCGTCCCGGGCGTCGGCGAGGACCGTGTACACGTAGAAGCAGCGGCCGTCGCGGTCGGGCGGCGGCGGGGTCACCCCGCGATCGGCGAGCGGGGTGAACCGCTCGGTGTAGTACGCGGCGATCTCGGCCCGCCGGGCGAGGCGCGCGGGAAAACCGGCGTACCGGTGCGTCTGGAAGGCCGCCTGGATCTCGTCGAAGCGGCTGTTGACGCCGACGGCGTGGTGGACGAAGCGCTGCCCGGGCCGCTGGCCGTGGTTGCGCAGCATCCGCACCCGCTCGCCGAGCGCCGGGTCCCGGGTGATCACCACTCCGCCCTCGCCCGGCATGCCGCACGTCTTGACCTGCACGAAGGAGTAGACGCCCGCCTCGCCCCACAGTCCGGCCGGCACTCCGCGCAGCACGCCGCCCTGGGCGACCGCCGAGTCCTCCAGCAGGCGCAGTCCGTGCCGCCGGGCCAGTTCGGTGAAGCGGGGCATGTCGGCCATCACGGAGAACATATGGGCGGGCATCACCGCCCTGGTCCGCTCGGTGACGAGCCGTTCGGCGTCGTCCGGGTCCATGGTCATGGTGTCCGGGCGGATGTCGGCGAAGACCGGGACGGCGCCGACGGCGACGACCGAGGAGGCCAGGGGCGCGCAGCCGAAGGCGGGGACGATCACCTCGTCGCCGGGGCCGATGTCCATGGCGCGCAGCACCAGCGAGAGCGCTGAGGTGCCGCTGGAGCAGGCGACCACGTCGGCGGCGCCGAGGTCGGCGCGCAGCAGTTCCTCGAAGGCCGCGGTGCGGGCGCCCAGGATGAAACGTTGCTCCGGATCGAGGCCCACCTCGCGGACCAGGCCGATCAGTTCGGCGCGGTCGGCCTCGAAGAGGGCGGGCGGGAAGAAGGGGACGGCGGGGGCGGGTGTGGTGGTCATGCGGTGGTCCTCGTCGTGGCGAGGAAGGAGCCGATGGTGTCGCAGACGCGGTCCAGGTCGCCGGGGGGCAGATCGGGGTGGAAGGGCAGGGCCACGGCGCGCCGGGCGGCGGCCTCCGCGTGCGGGAAGTCGCCGGGGCGGTGGCCCAGGTGGCCGAAGACGGGCTGGTGGGGCAGCGGCAGCGGGTAGTAGACCTCGGTGCCGATGCCCTGTCCGTCGAGGTGGTCGACCAGGGCGTCGCGGTGCTCGGTCTCGATCAGGTAGACGTAGTGCACATCGCGGTCCCGCGGTGTCTCCGCGACGGCCCGCGGCAGGCGGAGGATGCCGGGCACCTCCCGCAGCCGGGCGGTGTAGGCGGCGGCCAGTTCGGCGCGGCGCGCGATGTGCTCCTCCAGGAGGGGCAGTTTGGCGAGCAGGACGGCCGCCTGGATGTCGTCCATCTTGCTGTTCGCGCCCGGCAGCGCGCTCTCGGTGGAGATGGCCGGGAAGTCGTTGAGCGTACGGCCGCCCCTGCCGTGGTGGCGCAGGGCCGCGACGGTGTCCGCGATCTCCGGGTCGTCGGTGAGGACGGCTCCGGCGTCGCCGATCGCGCCGAGCGTCTTCGAGGGGAAGAACGACAGGACGCCGCCCCTGCCGTGCAGGCCCGCGTGGACGCCTCGCCGCCGCATGCCGATCGCCTCGGCGCTGTCCTCGACGACGGTGAGGCCGTGCCGCCGGGCGACGGCGTCGACGGCCGCCATGTCGGCCATGGTGTGGAACAGATGCACCGGCATCACGAACCGGCTGCGGGGGGTGACGGCGGCGTCGAGCGCCTCGGGGTCCATCGCGTATGTGCGCGGGTCGATGTCCACGAACTGCGGGCGCCCGCCCGCGAGTACGACGGCCGAGGCGGTGGCGAAGAACGAGTACGCCGGCACCAGGACCCCGTCCCCGGGCCGCAGTCCGCAGGCGCGCAGCAGCAGCACCAGCGCGTCGGTACCGCTGTTGACGCCGATCACATGGCGGGCGCCGGTGTAGTGCCCGAGTTCCTTTTCGAGTTGCCCGACCTGTTTCCCATGGCTGAATTTGCCGCTGTCGAAAACATCGCCCACCGTCTTTTCGATGGACGGCCACAATTGTTCGAAAGTGGCGGCCTGGGAGAAGAAAGGAATCGATTCGGCCGTCCCCGGAGGGGTCGGCGTCGCGCCCCCGGCCGGCGCCCGAAGCTGTCCACTGGAAGGCAAACTCTCATCCGTCCCGTCGTTTCTGCGGAACGGCCACGCTAGTCGGATCTTCCCGCAGACGGAGAAAGGAAAGGATCATCTTCACACTTTGTGGGTAACGGCGTTCCGGTTCGCTTGACCCTTTCCTCACCGGACGGCAATAGTCGGGCGGCGTGCCGCAGTTGTGCGCGGCGGCCGCAGTGGTGCGCGACGCTCGTCGAACCCGGCGTCCCGCGCATGGCGTTCGCTTCTTGTTCCCTCTCCCCCAGGAGGCCTTGTGCTGCAGCCCCTCGTGGTCGGGCTCGGCCGCTCCGGATCCGGACTGCATCTGAAGACCCTCGCCCGGCTGGCCCGGCGCACCGCGGCCATGGGCGATCCGCTCGTCGCCCTGCCCGTGGTCGGCTGCGACCCGCGCGCCGAGGCACGGGGGAGCGCGGGCGCGCCCGGTGAGCTCACGGCCGTCAGCACACTGGACGAGGCCCTGGCCCGGATCGATCCCGCCATGGCGGTGGCCCATGTGTGCACCCCGCCCCGGCTGCGGTACGACGTGATCGCGCGGCTCGCCGGACACGGGGTGCGCCGGCTGATCGTGGAGAAACCCCTCGCCGCGTCCGCGGGCGAACTCGACGCGCTGGTACGGCTGCGCGAGCGGGCCGACCTGGATGTGGTGGTCGTCTCGCACTGGACCGGCTCCCGGCTCACCGGCCGACTGCGCCGACTGGTCCGCGACGAGGCGCTCGGCCCCCTCCGCCGTATCACCGTGGAGCAGCACAAGCCGCGCTTCCTGCGGTCGCTGACCACCGACGGGCACCCGACCGCGCTGGACGTGGAGATCCCGCACTCCCTGGCGCTCGCCCTTGACCTGGCCGGTCCGGCCGAACTCCGGGCGGCACACTGCTGGGACCTGCGCTGCGAGGACCGGGTGCTGCCCGGCCTCGGTGGCGCCCGCATCGAGCTGGCACACCGGTCGGGGGTGACGACCCTGCTGCGCTCCGATCTCGGTGCGGCGGTCCGACAGCGCAGTGTGGTCTGCGAGTTCGAGGGCGGCACCGCCACGGCGCATTTCCCGCTGAGCGAGGACGACGACCATGCCCAGCTCCTCGTCCACGGCCCGGATTCCGAGGCCGAACACCAGGTCTTCCGCGACGACGCCCTGACCGACTTCCTGGCAGGCGCCTACCGGGGCTTCGCCTCCGGGACGGCCGGTGCCATGAACTTCGCGCTCGCGTGCGCGACGGCACGGCTGCTGTGCGTGGCGCGCGAGCGCTGCGCCGTCGTGGCCCGGCCGGACACCGTGCCGTCAACTGCGGCTTCGGTACCGGCGCCCGGAGTTCCCCAGACCCACGCCGGGAGCCGCTGACATGCGTCCCCGACACATCGGCGCCCCCGGCTTTGGACCGCTGACCGGCATCGGGGACGAGGCCGCGCCCGGTACGGACGGTCAACTGGCCGCGCTACGACGGCTGGGCTGGACCTCCGTCGAGCTGCGCGATGTCGACGGCACCGCGCTCGCCGACCTCTCCCCCACCGCGTTCGAGGCACTCGCCCGGCGCCTCGCGGACGAGGGCGTCACCGTGGTCGCCGTGGCGTCCCGGATCGGGAACTGGTCGCGTCCGGTCACCGGCGACATCGGCCCGGACCTCGCCGAACTCGATGTGCTGGCCGAGCGCTGCGCCGCCCTCGGCTGCCGACTGGTGCGGATCATGTCGTACCCCAACGACGGCCTGCCGGAGGGGGAATGGGCCGACCGCGCGCTGGCCCGCACCGCCGTCCTCGCGGACCGTGCCGCGCGCGCGGGCCTGGTCCTGGTGCACGAGAACTGCGCGGGCTGGGCCGGAGACCGGGCCGACCGGGCGCTGCGCCTGCTGCGCGCCGTCGACAGCCCTGCCCTGCGGCTGCTGTTCGACACCGGCAACGGCGTCCCCCACGGATACGACGCCCCGGCCATGCTGCGCGACCTCGCACCGTACGTGGAACATGTACACATCAAGGACGCCGTGCGGCTGCCGGACGGCTCCACCGCCTACACACTGCCCGGTGCGGGCGCCGCCGGGGTCGCCGAGTGCCTGCGGATCCTGGCCGCCCACGGCTATCGCGGTGCGCTCTCCCTCGAACCGCACCTGGCCGTACGGCCCCACGAGGGGCTGACCCGGGCCGGTGCGGACGCCGCCGAGCTCTTCGTACGGGCCGGGCGGGCGCTCGCCGCGCTGCTGAAGGACCTCCCGGACGGCCCGGCGTGAGCGCCCTGTTCACCGGCCGGTACCGCGAACTGCTCCTCGACCTGCTGCGCCTGCCGAGCGTCAACCCGCTGGAGACCGGCCCGGCCGATCCGCCGTCCCGGCTGCCGGAACTCCTGGAGCGGTACGCGGCGGCCGCCGCCGAGGCCGGGTTCCGTACGGTACGGCTCGCCGCGCCGCCCCCCGACTGCCTGGAGCGGCCCGGCGTACCGGCCACGGTGCGCGCCGCCGCCCGGGACCCGCGCTTCCTCGCCGCCCAGCCCAGTCTGCTGCTGCGTCTGGGGCCCGAACGCGCCCGCGCGGACACGGTGATGTTCAACGTGCACCTGGACACCGTCGCCGGTCACACCCCGCCGGAACACGACGGCACCCGGTTCACCGGGCGGGGCGCGGTCGACGCCAAGGGGCCCGCGGTCGCCCTGCTCGCCGGGCTGGCGGCCGCCGCCGCACAGCCCGCGGTCGGGCGGGACGTCACCGTCCTGGTCCAGGCCGTCGCCGGGGAGGAGGGCGGCGCCCTGGGCACCTATGGCACCCGGCCGCTGATGGAGGCCGGGTACCACGGGCGGCTCAATGTGTTCTGCGAGCCGACCGGGCTGCGCGCGCTGCCCCGGGCGACCGCCGCCATGACCGCGCGGATCACCGTGGCGGGCGAGGACGCGGTGGACGACCACCCGGACGCCGGGCACAACGCCACCGTGCTGCTCGGCTTCCTCGCCCAGCGTCTGGCCGCCCGCCTGGACGGGGCCGTGCCTGGTGCCCGGGTGTGCGTGGCCGGGCTGCACACCGGCCACACCCACAACCGCGTCCACGGCACGGGCACACTGCTGCTGAACCTGTCGTACCGCACCACCGCCGACGGCGACCGGCTGAAGACCGCGGTCACCCGGCAGCTCGCCGAGGGCCTGGACCGCTTCGCCGAACTGTTCGGCGCGGGGCGGGAGTTCGCCCGCACCGCGCGGGACGCGGCCCGCGTCACCCGGCTCGGCTGGGACAAGCACGGGCTGCCCGCGCTGGACAACCGCGACCCATGGGCCGAGGCGCTTTTGACCCGGGCGGGCGCCCGGCCCCCGGCCGACGATCCCGGCTTCACCTGCGACGCCGTCTGGGCGGCGGGCCTGGCGGACGCGTTCTCCGTGGTGCTGGGCCCCGGCGACCTCGCTGCCAACCGCGCGCACGCGCCCGGCGAGTTCGTGGACCTCGCCGATCTGGAGGACTTCGCCAAGGTGGTCCGGCGGCTCGTCACGTCCTTCGCGGACGGAGTGCGTCCGGCGGTGGCGCGAGCCGGACGCCCGGCGACCGGACCACGGTGAGCCGCTTCCAGGCGAACCGACCCGTACAAGAACCGACCCCATCCCCTAAGGAATCCGGATGACGGCACCCCCCGCCCACCGAGCGGCGGCCGAGCGCACCCCCGTCCTGGTCGACCACGGCGAGCTGCACACCGCGCTCACCGGCCTGTTCACCGGCCATGGCATCCCGGCCGCGCGGGCCCGGCTCGCCGCGGACGCGCTCTGCCACGGCGATCTGACCGGGCTCGACTCCCACGGTGTGTTCAACCTCGGCCGCTGCTATCTGCCGCTGCTCGCCACCGGCCGCTGCGATCCCCGCGCCGAACCGGAGACCGTCACGGACCTGGGCGCCTGCGCGGTCGTGGACGCCCGCCGGGCGCTCGGCCTGTGGGCGGCGGCCGAGGCCATGGACAACGCCGTGGCGCGGGCCTCCCGGCACGGGATCGGCCTGGTGTCGGTCCGTGGCGCGACCCATTTCGGGTGCGCCGGTTTCCACGCGGCGCGCGCCGCGCACGCCGGGATGATCGGCGTGGTCGCGAGCAACTGCGGTGGCCAGCGCATCGCCCGGCCCCCGGGCGGCGCGGTCGCGATGCTCGGCACCAACCCGCTCAGTGTCGCCGCGCCCGCCCTGGACGGGCATCCGTTCCTGCTGGACATGAGCACCACGGTCGCGCCCACCGGAAAGGTGCGGGTCGCCGCCCGGCGCGGCGAGCCGGTACCCGCGGGCTGGCTGGAGGACGCGGCGGGCGCGCCGGTGACCGACCCGGCCGCCTTCGACCGCGGCGAGGCGTTCCTGCGCTGGCTCGGCGGGAGCGCGCGGACCGGCGTCCACAAGGGCTTTGGACTCGGCATCGCCGTGGAGCTGCTGGCCGCCGTGGTCTCCGGCGCGGCCGTCGGGCCCGCGCCCGCGGCGCTGGAGGGGGACGGCCGGCCGCACGGCAGCGACGACGACATCGGCTTCTTCCTGCTCGCCATCGCCCCGCAGGTGCTGCGCCCCGGCGCGGACATCGCGGACACGACCCGGTCCCTGTTCGGCGCGCTCACCGACTGCCCGCCGGTGCGCGACGGCGAACCGGTGCGCTATCCGGGCTGGTGGGAGGCGGAACTCGCGGCCGAACGCCGCCGCGACGGCATCCCGCTGCCGCCGCATCTGTACGAGGAGCTGATGGAGCTCGGTCTGCTCGGGGGCCGCCGGTGAACCGGCCGCTGCGCCTCGGGGTCATCGGCCTCGGCGCCATCTCCCCCTATTATCTGGCCGCCGCCGACCGGCTCCCCGAGTGGGAGCTGACCGCCGTGTGCGACGCCCGCGCGCAGACCCTGGAGGGTTTCTCCGGTCCTGCGGCGCGTTTCGCCGACCATCGGGTGCTGCTGGCCGAGGCCCGCCCGGACGCCCTGGTGGTGGCCGTCCCCAATGACGTCCATCTGCCCGTGTGCCGGGACGCGTTGAGCGCCGGTGTGCCGGTGTGCGTGGAGAAGCCGCTGGCCCTGACCGCGGCCGAGGGACGGCTGCTGGTGGAGCTGGCGCGCGGCCGTGAGGTCCCGCTGATGACGGCGTTCCACCGCCGCTACAACACGGCCGTCCGTGAACTGGCGGACCGGATCGCGGGCCGGGAGGTCCGGTCGGCCCGGGTGCGGTATCTGGAGCGCATCGAGGACCATCTGGGCGGCGAGGACTGGTACTTGGACCCCGATCGCTGCGGCGGGGGCTGTCTGGCCGACAACGGCCCCAACGCCTTCGACGTGGTACGGCTGCTGCTCGGCGACCTCACCGTCACCGGGTGCGCGATCGAACGCGACGGCCATGGCGTCGACCGCCGGGCGGTGATCCGGCTGCGCGGCCGTACCGGGGCGATGGCATCGGTCGAGCTGGACTGGTCGTACCCCGGTGAACTCAAGGACGTCGAGGTGGAGTTGGCCGACGGGGAGGTGCTGGGCGCCGACATGCTGGCCGGGCACACCGCCTTCAAGGGGTCGCTCTGGCACGAGTACGAGGCGATTCTCGGCGAGTTCGCGCAACTCGTGGACGGGCGCGGTACGGCCGGTGCGGGGGCGCATGGCGGGCTGGGCGCACTGGAGTTGGTCGAGGCGGCCTACGGCTGCGCCCTGCCCGCCGCGCACGGGGTGGGCCGGTGAACACCGCGGAGGACGGCCCGAAGCGGGTGGTGCGCGGCACCCTGGTGAAGGTGCTGGTGCACCGGCGCACGGACCGGGGCATGCGGGTGGAGGAGCACGCGGCGCGCTGTGTACGACGCGGTGAGGTGCACGAACTGGTCACCACCGACCAGTGGGAGCCGCATTCCGGTGCCCGGATCGACCGGGTGGGTTTCCTCGGCTTCGTGGAGCTGGGGTGCGGCGGGGTGATCGACCGGGGTGACCTGGTGTGTGTCGGGGACAGGGTGGTCGGCACGGTGCTCGGTTTCGATGCCTGCCATCTGCCGAACCACTACAACATCCTGATCCATGCCGAGCGTTCGGTCAGCGGCCGTGACCTGGAGCTGCTGCCCGAGCAGGCCGTCACCTTCACCCAGGGCGGTGGCAGCTCTCAGGGTTCCTGACCGCGCGCGTGGGCCCCTGCATCCGGAGTCGGGTGCAGGGGCCCGGGTGTGGCCGGACCCGTACGGGTCCGGCCGCCGCCTTATCGGTGTCGTCGCGCACGGGGTGGCGCCGGCCGCTGAGCCCGGCGGCGCCACCCCGTGTCACTGGGGGCGGTCCGGTGGATCAGCCGAGCAGTTCGACCTCGAGGCGGCCGAAGTGGAAGTCGCGGACGACCTCCAGCAGTTCGTCCTCGGACAGCCGTCCGTCGCCGTTCTTGTCGACCTTCTGGAACGCCAGACCGGCCTCGGACAGCGGCACGCCGACGCCGGACAGCCACCCCTGGAACTCGCGGGCGTCGATCTGGCCGTCGTGGTCCTCGTCGCACAGGCGGATGAGCGCCTTCACGATGGGCGACAGGGCGCGGTTGAAGCTGGCCTCGCCCTCCTTGAACAGCATGTCCCCGGTGGCGTCGAGGAACTGCTGGCGGCTGATGGCGCCGCCCGCCTCGACACCGGCCTTGTCGGCGAGGTACTCGTACAGACCCGTGAAGGCGGCCTGGAGTTCCTGTACCTCCGGCGCGTCGGCGTCCTTGCCCAGGTTCTGGGCGATGCGCCGGGCCTCGCTCTGGAAGTCGGCGGCGTCGAGGACCCCGTTGCCGTCGGTGTCCCACTTCTCGAAACGCTTGACCAGACGCTCGTTGGCGGCAGCGGTGCTCATGGGTTCTCCTTGATTTCTGATGGTGTTACGGCGGTGCTGAACTGCGGCGCCTGGGCAGGGCCGCATCCACGCACGGCGGTGCCGGTGCGCGGGCTCTGGGGGGCCGGTGCGGGACCGGCCTGAGGGATGCGCCGGGCGGAGCCGGCGGGGGGTGAGAGGAAGTCAGAGAAGGGTGACTCTGCTGCCCACGGCCTTGCCGCGGGTGTCCAGCAGGGCGCAGCGGGCCTGGCCCAGCGTCTCCCTCGCGTAACAGGCGTGGTCCTGGAGCAGGATGGCCACGTCGGTCCGGTCCAGGGCGTCCCGCAGCTTCTCGGTGCGGGGCAGCGGTGTGCCGCCGACGGTGAACTCGGGTACGTAGGGGTCGTGGTACGACACCTCGACGCCGGCGGCGAGCAGCCCCGCGGCCACCTGGCGTGCCGGTGTCTCGCGGATGTCCGCCACATCGGGTTTGTAGGTGACGCCGAGCAGCAGGGCTCTCGCCCCCTCGGGACGTCCCGCGGTCTGGGTGAGGATGGTCAGCGCGCGCTCCACGACATGGTCCGGCATGCGGCTCAGTACGTCCTGGGCGGCGGCGAGGGTACGGAAGGCGAAGCCCTGGGACTCCGCGCGGGCGGCGAGATAGCGGGGGTCGACGGGGATGCAGTGGCCGCCGACGCCGGGGCCGGGGCTGAACGGCGCGAAACCGAACGGTTTGGACGCCGCGCAGTGTAGGACGTCCCAGATGTCGATGCCCGTCTCATGGCAGAACAGGGCGACCTCGTCGACCAGGGCGATGTTGACGTAGCGGTAGGTGTTCTCCAGGAGCTTGGCCATCTCCGCCTCGCGGGTGCCGCGGGCGACGACGAGCTGGTCCACGAACCGGGAGTAGAACGCCACGGCGTGTTTCGCGCACAGCGCGGTGCGCCCGCTCACGATCTTCGGGGTGTTGCGGACGTCCCAGGTCGGGTTGCCGGGGTCGATGCGCTGCGGGGAGTACGCGAGGTGGAAGTCCTCGCCGGCCCGCAGTCCGCTGCCGCGCTCCAGCAGGGGCCGTACGACGTCCTCGGTGGTGCCCGGGTAGCTGGTGGACTCCAGGACGACCAGTGTGCCGGGGTGCAGATGGGCGGCGACGACCGCGGCCGCGTCCTCGACCGCGGAGAGGTCGGGCAGGCCCTTGTCGGTGAGTCCGGTGGGTACGCAGATCACGACGGTCTGCGCGCCGTCCAGGACCGCGGGGTCGTCCGTGGCGTGGAAGCCCGCGCGGAGCATGGCCGCGACGTCGGCGTCGTCGACCCCGCCGACGTGCGAGCGGCCGTCGGTGAGGCCGTGCACCACCGGGCGGGACACGTCGTAGCCCGCGGTCGCCAGGCCGGCCGAGACCGCGGCTCGGGAGAGCGGCAGCCCGACGTGCCCCAGCCCCATGACGACGAGTTCGGCGGCCATCTGTGCAGGTTCTCCAAGGTGTGGAAGCGGGTGTGGCGAAGGCGGACGGCCGTGACTCAGGTGAAGGTGCCGCCGCTGCCGGGCCGCTTCGGTTCCGTCCTGAGCACCGCGATGTCGCCCTCGTCCGCCGCGTGGGCGGTGCCGGTGGAGGCGCTTGCCGCGGGCAGTGCACTGGCCGCGGCGAGCGGGGCGATACGGGTACGGCGCATGTATTGCTCCAGTTCGATGGCGTCGTTGAGTTGATTATTTTCTTCCGGAACACCGGATAAGCGCAGAAGCTGCCGCAAGCACCTGAACCGGCGATACGGTCAAGAGGAGTTGACGCGAGATCCGGCCACACACCGCTTGGCGTGCGCCAACGCCCCTGGTTCGACCGAGCCTTCGGCCGCCCGGAAACGACGACGACCGCCGCCCCTGCCGGGCGGCGGTCGTGTTCGCGGCGGTTCCGCTTCTGATCGGACCGGGGAATTCAGTGCTGGACCGGAGGGCAGTAGCCGGTGTCCTCGCCGATGGAGTTGATCTCGGCGTTGGAGCGGGGGTCGCCCGCGTAGTCGATCTGGTTGGTGCAGCTGACCCCGGGCTTCTTCGGGGTGCCGGAGGGCTTACTGCCCTTCTCCGGGGCGGGGCAGTGACCCGTCTGCTCACCGATGCTGTTGATCTCCGCGTTCGACCGCGGGTCACCGGCGTAGTCGATCTGGTTCGTGCAGCTGACCCCGGACTTCTTCGCGGGGCCGGAGGGCTTGCCGCCCTTCTCCGGGGCAGGGCAGTGACCCGTCTGCTCACCGATGCTGTTGATCTCCGCATTCGACCGCGGGTCACCGGCATAGTCGATCTGGTTCGTGCAACTGACCCCGGACTTCTTCGCGGCGCCCGCCGGCGTGGTGCGGGTGGTGCCCTGGCCGGAGGCGGAGACGGAGGAGCCGGGCCGCGTGGTGCTCGTGGCGGTGGACGACGCGGCCGAGGAGGGCGACGCGCTGTCGGAGGCGCGGTCGGAGCCACTGCCGCCGCAGGCCGTGAGCGACAGGCCGAGAGCAACACCGGCGACAGCGAGCATCGAGATCTTCTGGACGCGCATCAGTTCCCCCTGGGGACGGGCCCCGCTCCCGGTGAGCGGGCCTTGCGCCTATCGAGACAGGGGCTCCGCCGCCCCGGTTGCCCGGCACCCGGCCCTGAGACATTCCTGTGACACTCGTGGCCAATACACATATCAACCGGCCGGAACGGAGACGGAACAGAGACACCGTCAGGCCCTCGTCAGCGCTCCGTCAGCGCCGTCCGGCAGTCTCTTCCCTGTGAACGGCGAGGGGCACCGCCCCGGATCCGGGAACGAGGAGAGGTGCCCGGAGCGGCTTATCGGGGACCACTGAGCGTGTCTCAAGGTCGGACCCCCCAGGGGGTCCACGCAGGTTCAAATCCTGCCCTCTCCGCCGCCTCCGCTTCCAAGGAGCCCCCATGTCACCTGGTCGACGCTTCCCCGGGGCGGCCCTCGTGGCCATGCTGCTGTGCGCGGGTGCCGGAATCACCGCTCCCCCGGCCCTGGCCTCCCCCGCACCCGCCCCGGGCCACCCGGCCGTACGCGCGGCGGGAACGTCGTACTACGTGGATCCGGACGGCAGCGACACCGCGGACGGCCGCAGCCCGGCGACGGCGTGGCGGAGCCTGGCCAAGGTCGACGCGCAGACCCTGCTCCCCGGCGACACCGTGCGGTTCAGGGCGGGCGGCCGCTGGACCGGGCAGCTCAGTCCGAAGGGCTCGGGCACCGCGGCCGACCCCGTCGTGCTGACCTCCTACGGCAGCGGCGCGCGACCGCTGATCGAGGGCGGCGGAGCGGTGGACGCCGCGATCAGGGTCAGCGACGAGCACGACATCGTCGTGGCCGGCTTCGAGGTCACCAACTCCGGCTCCGGTACGACCCCCCGGATCGGGATCGGGGTCGACGCCACCGACCTGGGTGCCGTCGCGGGCGTCGTCCTCCGCGACAACCGGGTGCACGCGATCCAGGGCGCGTCGTCGGGCAGTACGGCGTCCGATCCCGCCGCCGGCGGGATCATCGTCAGCGCCCGGGGCAAGCGGACGCCCACGTACTACGAGAACCTGGCCATCGAGGACAACGAGGTCTACGACACCCGGTCCTACGGCATCGTCACCTGGTCGCAGTGGATGCAGCGGGAGGGCTGGAACTCCCTGTGGCCCGACCTCATGGGCATCCCGGCCGGTGACTTCCGGCCGTGGACGCCGAGCACCGGGGTGGTCGTGCGGGGCAACTCCGTGCACGACGTCTCGGCGGGCGGCATCACGGTCATGCAGGCGAGCGGCGCGCTGATCGAGCACAACCGGGTGCAGCGGGCCGCTCAGCAGCACGGCAATGTCGGCATCTGGTGGGCCGGGGCGGACGACACGGTGGTGCGGTTCAACGAGGTGTCGGGCACGAAGTACTGGGGGCTGTCGAGCGACGGCACCGCCTTCGACGCCGACGCGTCCGTGCATCGCAGCCTGGTGCAGTACAACTTCAGCCACGACAACGAGGGCGGCTTCTTCATCGCGGTGTCGACCGGGAGCGCCCCGGCCGAGGCGACGGTGCGCTACAACGTCAGCCA
This sequence comes from Streptomyces sp. NPDC093018, assembly GCF_040684035.1. Taxonomy (NCBI): domain Bacteria; kingdom Bacillati; phylum Actinomycetota; class Actinomycetes; order Kitasatosporales; family Streptomycetaceae; genus Streptomyces; species Streptomyces sp. NPDC093018. The sequence continues at coordinate 190,333 of NZ_JBFBFF010000007.1, read as the reverse complement.
GGGCGACGCCAATCAGGTGTTCGCGCTCTCGACCAATGCCAGGAACATCGATGTCTACAACAACACGGTCTGGGTGCCGTTGACCCCGTTCATCGCGAACAACCCCGACCGGGCGTCGTTCAGCCTGGTCAAGGTGTGGAGCAGTACGGTCCAGGGCGTCAGGTTCCGCAACAACGTCATCTACGACGGAGCCCGGCTGCCGTACGACGGCTCGGGTGCCGTCGCCTACGACCGCAATCTCTACCAGGACGGCCCGGTCCCCCCGGCGGACAAGGCGGCGCTCACCGGAGACGCGCGGCTGACCGCGCCGGGCACCGCCACCTCGCTCGACGATCTCTCCGGCTACCTGCCGACGGCCGGCTCCCCCGTCCTCGCCCGGGGTTTGGACATCGCCCACGACGGCGGCCGTGACGCGACCGGTACGGCGCTCCCGGCCGGCATGCCCGACCTCGGCGGCCTCCAGCGCAGCGCGGGCACCGGCCGCGACGAGGCCGCCCCGACGGCCGACACGAGCTTCGGCAACGGGCAGTCGACGTCCCCCGCCGCCCTCACCGACGGTTCGGACCAGGCCACTTGGGCCAGCCCGGACACCGGCGTCGGCTATCCGGGAACCATCACCTTGAGCTTCCCGAGTCCGCGCGCGGTGTCGGAGGTCGTCCTGGCCACGCACTACGGCCAGGGGCAGGGCATCACCAGGCTCGACGTCCAGACCTGGAACGGCACGGCGTGGACGACCCGGTCGAGCGATGCCACGATCGACTGGGCGAGCGACAGCGGGAGCGTCGAGCTCGCCGCGCTGCCCCTGCCGGCCGCGGTCTCCACCACCGGCGTCCGCCTCGTGGTGAAGGCCGCGAACCACACCTGGGGCAATCTGTCCGTCAACGAGATCTCGACCCGCTGACCGTGGCCAGCAGCAGGTCCTCGCCGCTCGACGGGCGCAGCCCGTCGGCGCGATCGGCGAAGTAGCGGTCGCCGAGCGAGGTCCCCGAGACGTGCCGGGCGTCCGCGAGCCCGGCTTCACGGGCCAGGGCCAGCATCTCCTCGGGCGTGTAGAAGCTGATGAACGGCGTCCCGGACGACCGTGCGCCGGTCTCGCTCGCGCGAAGGCCGGGGCGGTCCGTGGCATCGACGAGGTCGACCGGCAGCAGGAAGGTCATGGCGAGCGTGGAACCGGGCGCGAGGGCGGCGGCCTGGCGCAGCGTGGCCGCGGTCGCGTCCTTGGTGAGGTACATGCTGACGCCGGTGGAGACGACGACCGCCGGACGGCCGCTGTCGAAGCCGGCCTCGGTCAGCCGCTCCCACCAGGACGCGCCGGACTCGAAGTCGACCGGTACGAGGTGCAGCCGGTCGGGGACGCCGTAGCCGAGCTCGACCAGGCGGCGGCGCTTCCATGCCTGCGGGCCGGGCCGGTCGACCTCGAAGATCCGTAGCCGGGAGGCGAGTTCCGGTCGGCGCTGGGCGAAGGTGTCCAGGCCGGCGCCCAGGATGACGTACTGGGTGACGCCCAGGCCGGCCTGCTCGGTGACCAGGTCCTCGATGAAGCGGGCCCGGGAGACCATGGCCGCGCGGAACGCCCTGGTGGCGTCCGGGTCCATGTCCGGGCGCTCGCGCCAGCCGTCGCCGGGGGCGGCGAGCCGCAGGCCGATCGCGTCCTCCAGTACGTGCGGCGGCGGGTCGACCTGGAGGTGCATCGCCCGCCACAGGGCGGTACGCACCGCGGTGCTGTCCGGTGTGCCGGTCCGATCGTCGGTCATGCCCGGTCCTCTTCCCGTTCTCGCGTGCGCGCCTCGCGCGGACGACTCCTACTCGTACCGGTACTTCAGCGAGTCCGCCTCCGCCTGCTCGATGTCGGCGATCGTCAGCTCCGGCATCCGCAGTTGAGCCAGGGTGACCTCGGCGGAGGTCGGCTGGGCGTCCGCCGCCGGCCACTGCTCCGGCTTCCAGGCGCCGCTGCGCAGCAGCGACTTGGGGCAGTGCGGGTAGACCTCCTCGATGCCCACCACCAGCGCGCTGGCCGGCGGCTTGCCCACGGCGGTCAGCTGGGACAGCAGGTCCGGGCGGGTGGAGACGCAGGCCCGGCCGTTCACCCGGAGCGTCGTGGTGCGCCCCGGGATGATGAACAGCAGCCCGGCGCGTCCGGTGGCGATGACATTCTGCAGGGTGTCCAGCCGCTTGTTGCCGGTCGCGTCCGGTATCGCCACCGTCCGGTCGTCCAGGACGGAGACGAACCCGGCGGGGCCCCCGCGCGGGGAGACGTCGCAGTTGCCCTCGGCGTCCGCGCTGGCGACCAGGACCAGCGCCGAGCATCCGATCAGCCGCCGGGTCTGCTCGGTGAGTTCGGTCATCTGCTTGCGCACGGCCGCGGCGCTGGGAAGCTCGTAGACCCGGCGCAGCGCCTCCTGGTCGGTCACGGCGTCGAGGCGGAGCGAGTCGAATGCGCTGCCGGCAAGGGTTGGCGTCATGATCTCGACCCTAGTGGACCGGCCCCCGACCGGCCCCCGACCGGACCTCGCCGGGCCGTCCGAGGAGAGCTTGTGAGGCTGGCTCAAACTCATCGGGTCCGTCGGGGATTCAAGTCGTGGCGGGTTCAACTTGGTCTGCACACGTAGTGATCACCAAGGAGTCCTATGACCACCGCGTCGACCCCTGACGCCGAGCTCGTACGTCAACTCGATTCCCTCGCCAAGTACTTCCACCCCCTTCAGGTCCCGGAACCCGGAGAGCTGCCGCGGGTGCAGGAGCTGTGCGACGTCTCCGACCCCTTTCGCGCCGACGCGGCCGCCGACGAGCTGTTCGTCGCGGCCATGCGGGAGACCAGCGCCTGGCACGCCCTGCGCAATCCGTTGTACGGGGCGCTGTGGAAGGAGGCGGGGGCACCGGATCTGGACAGTGTGGAGCAGGTCGCCGAACTGCCCTACATACATGTGAACTTGTTCAAGAGACACGCTCTGAGCTCGATCGAGGACGACGCCGTGGCGCTGCGGCTGACGTCGTCCGGGACGGGTGGTGAGAAGACGGAGATCGGGTTCGACGCCTGGTCCATCGGGGCCGCGCAGCGGATGGACGCCTGGACGATGAAGGCGCTGGGGCTGATCGACGTCGAGCGTCCCGCCAACTACCTCGTCCTCGGGTACGAGCCGGATCCGCGGCTCACCATGGGCGCCGCGCACGGCCTGAACGAGCTGTGCGACTTCGCGCCCGTCGCCTCGGTCCGGCACGCGCTGCGCAACACCGGTGCCGGCCATGAGTTCGACCCCATGGGCTGTGTCGACGCCCTGCTGGAGTTCGCGGCGCGCGAGGAGCCGGTACGGATCGTCGGGTTCCCCGCGCTGCTGCACTCCGTGCTGGAGCGGATGGGGACGATGGGGGTGCCGCCGCTGCGGCTTCCCGAGGGTTCCCTGGTGTTGACCGGCGGTGGCTGGAAGAGCCACGCCGACCGGGCCATCGGGCGCGGGGAGTTCCGGGAGGGGATCGAGCGGCGGCTCGGCATCCCGGGTGAGCGGATCCGGGACTGTTACGGCTCGGTCGAGCACTGTCTGCCGTACATCGAGTGCGCGGCGCACCACTTCCATGTGCCGGTGTGGGCGCGGTGCGTCGTGCGGGACGTGCGCTCCCTGGAGCCGGTGGGGCACGGCGAGGTGGGCTATCTCCAGTTCGTGTCGCCGTTCATCACGGCGCTGCCCGCCCACAGTGTCCTGATGGCCGATCTCGGCACCTTGCATCCGCCGGGTGACTGCGGGATCGCCACACCGTGGTTCGAGGTCCATGGGCGCGCGGGTGTGCGCCGTAACCGTACGTGTGCCGTCGCCGCGGCGGAACTTCTGGAGATTCGATGACGACCGTCGCGCAGACCATGACCACGCCCTACTACTGGCAGGGGGAATGGGTCGACGAGGAGGAGGCCGGGCGTCGGCTCGGCCGGCTCGGCTCCCTCCTTCCCGCGCTGTCCGGGCCGCTGGACGTCGAGCATGTCCTGGGCGCCTGCGAGAAGTTCGCCGAGACGCTCACCGACCGCGAAGGTGCGCAGTACGAGCGGCTGTTCACCGATCTGACCGATCCGGCGACGACGGCGCTGCCCGCCGCCGACGCGGCGGCCGCCCTCGCGGGGCTCGCCGCGGCCCTCGACCGCGGGCTGCTGGCCGCCCAGTTGACGGCGGAGCTGGGCGGCGCCGCTCCGCACCGGCCCGCTCCGGCGGCGTTCGCGGGCGGTGCGGCGGAGCTGTGGCAGCCGATCGGCACTTTGGTGCACATCGCCCCGCGCAATGTGGCCGTCGCGGGCGTGCTCAGCGTCGTCGAGGGCCTGCTCGCGGGAAATGTCAACGTTGTCAAGACCAGTGGCGGGGAGAGCCTGTTCACCCAGCACGCGCTGGCCATGCTCGCCGACGCCGATCCTTCGGGTCAGGTGCGCGACCGGCTCGTGGTGCTGCGCTTCTCCTCCCGCGAGACGCAGTGGCTGCGGCACCTGTGCCGCCCGGCCGACGCGGTGGCGGTCTGGGGCACCGAGGAGGCGGTCGAGGGGGTGGCGCGGTTCCTGCCGTCCGGGTGCCGGCTGGTCGAGTGGGGGCCGAAGATATCCCTCGCCTATCTCGACCGTACGGGTGAGCGCCGGGACGGCCGGGCGCTGCGGGCCCTGGCCCGGGACATCCTGCGCAACGGCCAGCGCACCTGCACGAGCCCCCAGGTCGTCTACGTCGACACGGACGACACGGAGGTGCTGTTCACCGAGGCCCGCGCCCTCGCGGACGCGCTGGCCGCCGAGGCGGACGCGTTCCCCGAGCTCCCGAGGGAGACGGCCGAGCAGGCGGAGGTCACCAACGTCGTCACGGTCGCCCGTCTTGAGGAACACCTGGGCCTCACCCGGACGTTCAGCGGACCCGACGGCCGCTGGCACGTCCTCGCGGACAAGCGCCCCGGCCTCACCGCCTCCCCCCTGTTCGGTACCGTCTGGGTCAAGCCCCTGCCGCGCGAGGACATCGTGCGCGTCCTGCACCCGATGCGCCGCTATCTCCAGACCGTGGGCCTGCACACCGCGCCCGACCACGCCGTCCCCGTCGCCACCGAGTTCTTCCGCGCCGGCGCCCTGCGGATCGCCGAACTGGGCTCCATGCTGGACAGCTATCCGGGCGAGCCGCACGACGGCCAGCTGGCACTCCAGCGGTACAGCCGCAGGGTCAGCATCGCGATGGCGGGGGTGCCGGGGGTCACCGGGGGCAACACGCGCTGACATGGGGAATCAACGATCGGATGACCAGCCGAAAACGATCGTTGACAGTGCGTGTCCGTCCGTAGCACGATCTTGCGGCAGGGGCGGCGGCTACGGGGGTGCCGTCGCCCCTGCCGTCGCTCCCTGCCGCTCCGCCCTTGGCGGTGCACGCCCGACGTCGGCCAGGCGTCTTCCCTATTCGCCCGCCGTCTCGGTGTCTGCCGTGACGGCGGCGGCGAACTCGGCGACCTCGGAGGCTTCGAAGTCCAGGTGCATGGGGACCTGGAGGCCGGTGCGGGATTCCAGTTCGCGGACGGCGCGGATGGCGTGGAAGGAGTCGCCGCCGAGTGCGAAGGAGTCGTCGATGGGGCCGAGGGGGCCGGCGCCGAGGACCTCGGACCAGATGTCGGCGATCACCGATACGAGGTCGTCGGCGTCCCGGTCGGGGGTGGTGCCGGTCGTTGCCGGGAGGGGCTGCGCGGCATGGGCCGCGAGCACGGCGTGGTCCACGCTTGCCGTTCGGGGTGAGTGGGAAGTGGTCCAGGGGATCAGGGTGGCGGGCACCATATGGGCGGGGAGGCGGTCCGCGAGGTGTGTGCTCACCGCGAGCAGTGACAGGTCCGTGTCGTCCTCGTCCAGGACCACGAAGCCGGCCTTCGGGACGCTCGGCGCCGTCGATCTGCTGCATCCGGCGGTGCTCGGCTGCTGCACCGCGGCCGCCTGGTTCCTCGCCGTGCGCGGCATGAGCCGCCGCCTGTTCGACTGAGACCCGCCCCTCCCTTCGACCGGAGCCCTCGATGACCAACCCCTTCGACGACACGGGCCGTTCCTACGTCGTCCTGCGCAACTCCCTCACCGAGTACTCCCTTTGGCCCGTGGGCAGCACCGTGCCCGACGGCTGGGAGGTCGTCCGTGCGGAGGACTCCCGGCAGGCATGCCTGTCCTGCATCGAGGAGCAGGCGGCCTGACGGGTCGGCGGGGGGGTAGCGTCCTGCGGTATGGAATCCTCCGCTCACCCGCGCTCGGCCCGGCCCCGGGCCCGTGATCTCGGGATCGTCGTCGGCGAGTTCGCCCCGGGGCCGCTCGACGCGATCACCGATGTGCCGGGCGTCCGGGTCGGGCACACCACGGTCCGGCTGCCGCCCGATGTGCACAGCGGGGTGACCGCCGTCGTGCCGGACGCCGTCGGTCCTCACGCGCCGCTGCCCGCCGGGGTGTTCACCGGCAACGGCTACGGCAAGCTCATCGGCACCACCCAGCTCACCGAACTCGGGGCGCTGGAGACGCCGGTCCTGCTGACCTCGACCCTGTCGGCGTTCCGGGTCGCGGACGCCCTCGTCGGCTGGATGCTGGAGCGGCCCGGCTGCTCGGGCGTGCAGAGCCTCAACCCGGTCGTGGGCGAGTGCAACGACGGCTATCTGTCCGACATCCGCGCCCGCCCGGTGCGCGAGGAGCATGTGCGGGCCGCGCTCGGCTCGGCGCGCGGCGGCCCGGTGGCCGAGGGCTGTGTCGGCGCGGGCACCGGCACCGGCGCCCTGGGCTTCAAGGCGGGCATCGGCACGTCCTCGCGTACGACGGACCTGGGCGGGCGGCCGTACACGGTCGGGGCCCTGGTGCAGGCGAACTTCGGTGGCACGCTGCGGGTGCTGGGCCGCACGATCACCCCGGGCGCCGTCGGGCTGAGCGGCGCGCCGGGACCGGCGGCGGAGACCGGTTCCTGCATGATCGTGGTCGCCACCGACGCCCCGCTGGACGCCCGCCGCCTCAGCCGCGTCGCGCGCCGCGCCGTGTTCGCGCTGGCCCGCGTCGGCGCCGCCTACAGCCATGGCAGCGGCGACTACGCCCTCGCCTTCTCCACCCGTCCGGACTCCGGCGCCCCGGTGCCGGACGACGAGCTGAGCCCGCTGTTCGCGGCCGTCCTGGACGCCGTCGAGGAGGCCGTCCTCAACTCCCTGCTCGCCGCGACGACCACCACGGGCCACGCGGGCCACACCTTGCCCGCGCTGCCCGTGGACCGGCTCCTCGAAGTCCTCGCGGTGCGTCACCCGTCCTGACGCGCCGGCCCCTCGGGCGCCCCGGGCACGGCGTCGGCGCCCCAGGACCCCTCGCCCGCACTCCCGCGCCCACCCGGACCGCCACCGAGCGGCCCACTCCGCGAAGTCCCCCCGCAGATACCGCCGTTCCACAGGCTTCAGCCCGAGCCGGCGCCGCTCATCGGCCCACCAGACCTCGACCACCGACTCGGTGCCGGCCCTCGGCCACCGCTCGGCGCCCTCCGGCAGCGCGGCCCACCCTCACGGCGCGTCCTCCCGCCTCTTCTGATGTGCCCGGACGGCCAGTCGGGAGCGGGAGGAGAACCCGAGTTTCGTGCGGATCTCTTCGACGTGGTTCTCGGCGGTGCGCTAGGCGATCACGAGCTGTGCGGCTGTCTGCTTGTCGGTGAGCCCCTCCGCGACGAGGCCCGCCACCTCCCACCCCCGCCGGGTGAGCGGCGAGGCGGGGTGTTCCCCGGGCGCGGCCGGTGCCGCGTCCAGGACATACTCCAGTGCCCGGTCCAGGGTGGCCTCGGCGCCGTGCTGAGGCTCACCCCGACCGCTCCCCACAACAGGTGCAGCACACCCAGCAGCCGGGCCGCCCGCCGTGGTTCGCCCGCGCTGCTCCAGGCGATGACCTCCACGCACATCGCGATGTCCCACCAGTCGTGGAAGGAGCGGAGCAGACGGATGGCGGGGCGATCCGGCTCGGCGGCCTCCCGGGGCGCGCGGGACCGCCGGGCGAGCTGGCTCTCGGCGAACAGGGCGAGCCCCCTGAGCCAGGTCTCGCCGTGCGTCTCGGTGACGCCCGGCACCTCATGGCACAGCCGCGCGGCCGTACCGGCGTCACCGCCGTAGGCGTGGACGATGGCCGGCTTGACCGCGCACTCGGCCTCCGCGTCGAGCAGCCCGGCCGCACGGAAGGCCCTACGCGCCCCTTCGAACAGCTCGGCGGCGGCCGCGAACTCGCCCCGCCAGGTGGCGAGCATCGCGCGATGGTGCGCGGTCCAGGACGCCGCGTGGACATCGCCGTGCCGCTCGGCGAGCGCCGCGCAGTTGTCCAGGATGTCGAGCGACTCACCGGTCGGCCGGCCCTGGAGGATGCCGAGGTAGACGTAGGTGGCCAGGGCGTGCGCGCGGCGGGCCCGCCTCGCCGTCCCCCGCGGCCAGCAGGTCACCGAGCCGGCGCCGGCCCTCGGCGAGGGAGCGCGCCCGGACCCACTAGTGCCGCGGCGTGACCGCCATGGCCGGTCCCGCCGCCGTCTCACCGGGCGTCCGCAGGCGGTACTCCAGCGCCGCGCCCAGATTGGCGTGGTCCAGCCGCGGCCGGGTGAACCACTCCACCTGCCGCGGCCCGAACCACTCCCGCTGGGCCCGCCCGGTGAGGGCGAGCATGTGATCGCGGTGCCGGCGGCGCAGTACGCTCTCGCACCCCGACGCGGCGAGACGCTCCTGCCCGTACTCCCGTACGGTCTCCAGCGTGTGGTAGCGGGAGCGGCCGTCGTGCTGCCGGTGCGTCAGGACGGATTTCTCCACCATCCCGTCGAGGACGTCGAGCACCGCGGCGGCGGGCAGGTCGGCGTGCGCGGCGGCGGAGTGACTGCTCCCGTCCCCCGTCCTTCTTCCCCCTCCCCTCACGCCTTGCCGAAGAGCCTCCGTTCGAACAGCACGGTCAGCTTCGGTGACAGGCGCGGGAAGAGACGGACGAGGAGGTCGGCGACCTGGGCGTCCCGGCCCACCAGGATGCGCGGCCGGCCGGCCTCCACCCCGTCGACGATGATCGTGGCGGCCTGCCGGGCGGGCATCTTCAGCAGCTTGTCGTTGTAGACGCGGGCGCGGGCCAGCTGCCGGGCGGGGATCTCGATGCCCCGCCCGCGGGCCGCGTCGAGGGCCGCGGTGGCGATGTTGGTCCGCACCCCGCCGGGGTGGACGACGCTGACCCGTACGGGATGGCGCCCCGCGAGCATCTCCGTGCGCAGCGTCTCGGTGAATCCCCGCACCCCGAACTTGGCGGCGCAGTAGGCGCTGAGCGTGGGCTGCGCCATGATCCCGTTGAGGCTGGAGATGTTGACGACATGTCCGTCCCCGGAGGCGATCAGATGGGGCAGGAACGCCTTGGTGCCGTGGACGACCCCGAAGAGATTGATCGCGATCGTACGGTCGTAGACACTCCAGTCGGTCTCCAGGACGCTGCCGCCGCCTCCGCCGATACCGGCGTTGTTGTACACCTGATGGACGACCCCGAAGTGCTCGGCGACGGTCGTGGCGTAGCTCTCGACGGCCGCGCGGTCGCTGACGTCGAGCCGCGCGGTGTGCACCTCGGCGCCGAGGGACCTGACCTGGGCGACGGTCTCGGCCAGACCGGTCCCGTCGATGTCGCTGAGGGCGAGCCGGGCGCCGCGGCGGGCGAGTTCGGCGGCGAGACCGCGGCCGATGCCGGAGCCGGCGCCGGTGACGACGGCGACCTTGCCGGTGACGGTGCTCATGCGGCTTCCCCTGTCCGGGTGCGGGTGACGGCGGCGCCGTGGCCGCGGGCGAGGTCGGTGGTCAGGCCGACGAGGCGGTCGAGGACCCCGGGGGCGAGATGGTGGCCCATGCCGGTGATCTCCACGTGCCGGGCGCCGGGGACGGCGGCGGCGGTGGCGCGGCCGCCGCTCGGGTGCACCATGGGGTCCCGGGTGCCGTGCACGACCACGGTGGGGGCGGTGATCCGGCGCAGTTCGGCGGTGCGGTCGCCGGATGCCTGGATGGCGCCGATCTGGCGGGCGACGCCCTCGGCGTCCCGGCCGCGTTCCCACACCGCGCGGGCCCAGGCCCGCTCGCGCGCCTCGTCGGGCGGGAAGACGCGGGAGCCGATGTGGGCGAGCAGGGCCAGGTGCCGGGTCACCGATTCCTCGGGCGTCCTGGCGGGCCGCTTGGCCATGCGCACCAGGGTGGAGAGCGCCGGCTGGCCGACCTTCCTGCTGCCGGTGGTGGAGAAGACGGACGTCAGGGTGGTGACCCGGTGCGGGTGCCGGGCGGCGAGGGTCTGGGCGATCATGCCGCCCATCGACATGCCGACCAGGTGGGTCCGTTCGATGCCGAGGTGGTCGAGGAGGTGGCGGGTGTCCTCGGCCATGTCGGCGAGGTCGTAGGCGTCCGGGCGCGGCCGGGCCAGTGCCTGGCGCAGCAGCCCCGGCGGCGGGGTCTGCACCCGGTCGGAGCGGCCGATGTCGCGGTTGTCGGGGCGGACGACCCGAAAGCCGCTGCCGGTGAAGGCGTCCACCATCGGCCGCGGCCAGGAGGTGAGGTCCAGGCCGAGCCCGGCGATCAGCAGCAGGGGCACGCCGTCCTCGGGTCCCTCGACGCGGTAGCAGAGGCGCAGGCCCGCGGGGGTGGTGAGGAAGCGGTCCCCGGTGTCGCTCATCGGGCCACCGCCCGGCGCTCGGTGGCGCCGATGCGGGCGAAGCGCAGTTCGGGATCGGTGACGCTGTCGGAGCGCAGCAGTCGTACGTCGTCGGTGTAGCCGGTGGAGGTCAGCCAGGGCATGCGGTCGCCCTGCCGGGGCAGTTGGCCGACGGCGCGCTGGATGTAGCCGGCCCCGAAGTCGAGGAACGGCCGGGTCGGCATGGCGGGGTCGGCCGGTTCGGGCCGGCAGCTGTCGTAGCCGTGCGTGCTCATATGGGCCAGCAGACGGCAGAAGTGCTCGCAGAGCAGGCCGACCTTCAGGGTCCAGGAGGAGTTGGTGTAGCCGATGGCGTAGGCGAGGTTGGGGACGCCGGAGAGCATCATGCCCTTGTAGGCGATGGTGTCGGGCAGATGTACGGCGGTTCCGTCGACGGTCACCGGGATGCCGCCCAGCGCCTGCACGTTCAGTCCGGTGGCGGTGACGATGATGTCGGCCTCGATCTCCCGGCCCGACCGCAGCAGGACGCCTTTCTCGGTGAAGGTGCTGATCCGGTCGGTCACGATCGAGGCGCTGCCGTTCCTGATGGCCTGGAAGAGGTCGCCGTCCGGGACCGCGCACAGCCGCTGGTCCCAGGGGTCGTACGGCGGGCTGAAGTGCTCGTCGACAGGGTAGCCCGCGGGCAGTTGCCGGGTGTTGACCCAGCGGATGATCCGGCGCGCCGCCTTCGGGTGCCGCTTGCAGAAAGACCAGACGGCGCGCTGCCGGGCGATGTTCTTGCGCCGGGCGAGCGCGTATCCCCGCCGGTCGCCCAGGAGCCCCCGCAGCGCGTTGGCGATCGGGTCCTTGCGGGGCACCGGCATGATGTACGACGGGGTGCGCTGGACCATCGTCACCCGGGCGGCGGTGCGGGCCATCGACGGCACGAGGGTGACCGCCGTGGCGCCGCTGCCGATCACCACGACGCGCTTGCCCGTGTGATCGAGGTCCTCGGGCCACTGCTGGGGGTGCACGATCGCCCCGCGGAAACGTTCCCGCCCCTCGAAGTGCGGGGTGAACCCGGCGTCGTAACGGTAGTAGCCCATCGCGCAGAAGAACCAGCCGCAGGTCAGCGTCGTCCGCTCGCCGGTGTCCGTGCGCTCGATCTCGACCGTCCAGCGCGCCCGTTCGCTCGACCAGGAGGCGCCGAGCACCTTGTGGTGGTAGCGGATGCGGGACTCCAGGCGGTTCTCGCGCACGGTCTCCCGGAGATAGGCGAGGATCCGCGGCGCGTCGGCTATCGACTCCGGGTCCCGCCACGGCTTGAACTCGTAGCCGAAGGTGTGCAGATCGGAGTCCGACCGGATGCCGGGGTAGCGGAACAGGTCCCAGGTGCCGCCGAGGTCGGCGCGCGCCTCCAGGATCGCGAAGCTCTTGTCCGGCAGTCCGGTCGTCAGATAGTGGCCGGCGCCGATGCCGGATATCCCGGCGCCGACGATCAGGACGTCCAGATGCTCGGCAGCGGGCGGGTCGGCTTCGCAGGACATGGGCGGCTCCCTCACAGCGGCGGTGGATCGCTCCATGGTCGGAATGAACACCGCCCACGCCTAGAGGCAGTTCGCACCAAAATTCACCCTGCACTTGTGCACTCTGCACTGCTACGTTGCCTGCCATGTCGTGGAGTCCGCCGTCGCCCCGGATCCGGAAGCTGATCCGGCGGGGCGCCGAGATCGCCCTCACCCCCCGGCCCGAGTGGCTGGCCGAGCTCGACGCGGCCACCCTGGCCGGCGAGCCGCGCAGGCCGATCGCCGACGATCCGGTGCTCTCGGCCGGCATCCGGCGGGCCAACCGGGCCAATCTGCTGCACTGGGCCGCCGCCAACATCAACGCACCGGGCGCGCCGGTGCCCGCCCATGAGAGCGAGGTGACCCGTGCCATCGCCCGGGACATCGTGCGCCGGGGGCTGGCCGAGCCCGCGCTGGACTCCTATCGCGCGGGCGAAAGCGTAGCCGTGCGGGTGTGGACGCGCATCGCCTGCTCGCTCACCGGCGACAACGAGGAACTCGCCGAGCTGCTCGATGTGTCCCTGCGTTCCATCTCCGACTTCGTCGACCGGACCGTCGCGGCCATGTCCGCGCAGATGAACGCCGAGCTGACGGAGCTGACCAGCGGCACCCACGCCGAGCGCCGTGAGACCGTCGCACTGCTCCTGGACGGCGCGCCCATGACCCGGCAGCGCGCCGAGGCCCGCCTCGGCTATCCGCTGGACGCCACCCATACCGCGGCCGTCGTCTGGACCGACGCCCCGGAGGCGGAGCTGCGCCGACTCGACCGCGCCGCCGACCTGCTGGCCGCCGCGGCGGGTCCCGCGCACCTGCTCAGCGTGATGGCGAGCGACGCCACCCGCTGGGTGTGGCTCACCGGGCGGCCGGACACCGACCGGGTACGGGCCGGGCTCGGCCGGCTGCCCGCCGTGCGGATCGCGCTCGGTTCACCGGCCCCGGGCGTCAACGGTTTCCGCCGCAGCCATCTGGACGCCCTCACCACCCAGCGGATGCTCGCCCGGCTGGCCTCCGCCCAGCGCCTCGCCTCGCACGACGAGGTCGAACTCGTCGCCCTGCTCTCCCAGGACCTCGAACGCGCCGACCGCTTCGTCACACGCACCCTCGGCGATCTGGAGCACGCCCCGGCCGACCTCACCGACGCGGTCCGCGCCTTCCTGGCCGAACAGTGCAACGCCTCGCGGGCCGCCACCCGGCTGTTCACCCACCGCAACACCCTGCTGCGCCGCCTCGGCCGCGCCGACCGGCTGCTCCCCCGCCCGCTCGCCGAGCATCCGCTCGACGTCGCCGCGGCGCTGGAGATCCGGCACTGGCGGGGCTCCGCGGGACAGCACGCGTAATTCCATGATCACATCGAGTATCTTTCTGGCGTGTCCATGCCTTCGGCGCCGCAGTCGGCGCACCTCGACCCCTGGGGCGCACCGCCCCTGCCCCCGCCGCGGAAGAGACCGGCCGCCCTCGTGGCGGCGGTCATCGGCGGGGCCCTGCTGCTGATCGTGGCGATCCTGGCGGCGGTCGTGCTGTCCGGGAAGGTCTTCGGCACGAGCTTCCCCCGGGCCGAGTCCACGCTGACGGTTCCGCACACGGTGCTCGACGGCCGGTACGAGCTGCGCCGGGACGACTCCGCGACCACCGGCCGGACCATGGCGCGGACCTGGCGGCTGAGCCTGGACGCCGAAGCCGCCCACGGCGTCGTCGCGTCGTACCGGCTGAAGGGCGCCGACTACGACGATGTGGTGGTGACCGGCATGTACGGCCGATTCAGGAACACCGCCTCGCTGCGCGCCCGTCTGCTCGCCGAACGCGGCTCCACGGCCGGCCCCGTGAAAGTGGTCACCCCGCCCAGGGACCTCACCCCGGCCTCCTCTCCCGTCAGGGTCAGCTGTGAGTACCTGAGCCGCAGTTGGACCGACGGACAGGCGCTCACCTACCCGGCCTGCGCCTGGGCCGACGGCAACACACTGGCCCGCGTCGCCTACATGACCACGTCGTACGTCGACCTGAAGGACGCCGCCGAGCACACCCTTCGGGTGCGCTCCGAGATGCTGCGGCCGATCCGCTGACCGACCCGGAGGACCGCCCCGCCATGTCCGGCACCCGCCCGCCCCTGCCGCCCTTCGACCTCGACGGCGCCCTGGCCAAGGTCCAGGCCGCCGAGGACGCCTGGAACACCCGCGACCCGCACCGGGTCGCCCTCGCCTACACCGAGGACTCCGTCTGGCGCAATCGCGACGTCTTCCTCACCGGCCGCGCGGAGATCATCGATTTCCTGACCGCCAAATGGGAGCGCGAACTGGACTACGCGCTGCGCAAGAGCCTGTGGAGCTTCGGCGGCAACCGCATCGCCGTCCGCTTCCAGTACGAGTGGCACGACGCCCAGGGCCGCTGGTTCCGCTCGTACGGCAACGAGTTGTGGGAGTTCGCCGGCAACGGCCTGATGTGCCGCCGCGAGGCATCCATCGACGACGTGCCCATCGAGGAGGCGGAGCGCCGCCACTTCGGGCCCCGCCCGGCCGATGAGCGGGGCCAGGGACACGACATCCCTCTTGCCTGACGCTGCATCAACTTCTTTGTAGAGCAAAGAAGTTCATCTGTTCCCGCTGTGAAAACCTTGTGCAGAGTGACATGTCCCCGTCATTATTACGGGGGAATCATCTACCCGCATAGACCCTGCGCGGGCCCGGTTCCGGCGCCACCCCCGAGCACGTGTCACCGACCACTCCCCACCCGGAGGATCGATCCTCGTGAGACCTCGCCACACCCGCAGACGCGGCACCCTCACCGCCGCCGCGGCCACCCTGGTCACCTTCTGCGCGGCCCAGACCCTCGCCGCCGCACCCGCCGCGTTCGCCGCCCCGGCCCCCGATGCGGCGGCGGCCCGCGCCGCGCACGCCCACTCGGCCACCGCGTCCGCGGTCACCTCCGCCCAGGACCGGGCGGCCCGGGCCATCGCGCGTTCGCTCGGCGACGCCTCCTGGAACACGCGGCTGCGCACGGCCGCCCTGAACGCGCACGAGGTCCCCGTCACCCAGCGCGCCGACGGTGCGCTGAAGTCCCAACTCGCCGCCGCCGACCGGCAGATCGCCCAGGCCAAGGGCCTCGGCGCGAAGACCGGCCCGCTGCTCCAGCTGCGCCTCGGCGACCCCTCGATGCGCGCCGCGCTGACGGCCGGCACGGCCCCCTGGGTGGCCGCGGCCGTCTCGGACGACGACGCCACCACCGTGACCGCCTACGACAGCCGGGGCCGCGCCCACCGGCTGGACGCCCGTACGACCCCCGCGCACCCGGTGTACGTCGTGGACGTCGACAGCTCCAAGGCGCTGGCGGCCGGTATGGACGTCCTGCGCGAGGAACTGGTCAAGGACGGTGTGCCCTCGGCGGCGCCCGTCGCCGTGAACACCGCGCACACCGCGGCCGCGCCGAAGGCCGCGGCCACCGCCGGATACTGGACCACGAAGATCACGGCGGTGGAGCTGTCGGACGACGAGGAGCCCTGGATCAAGGGCGCCGCCGAGATCTACACCCTGGTCAGCGGCTTCGGCCAGGACGGCAAGGTCCGCGTCGACCCCGTGGACATGCCGTACCTGGACTACGACGGCACCGTCTACAAGCCCAACCAGATCCTGGTCAACTGGTCGAACTACAAGTACAACCTGGCCGACGCCGTGATGATGGAGGAGGACGGCAGCACCAACTACCGCGACCTCGCCAAGGCGATCGCGACGGCGCTGCTCACCATCACCGACCAGGGCACCTACATCCCGCTGGTGAACGCGATCCTGGACGCCATCCCGGACGACTGGTGGACCGACGACCCCGACTACGTGGACTCCTGGTACACGCTGGCCCAGAGCAACCAGGGCACGTACCACGGCGCCCGGGGCAACGGCTGGATGACCGTCGAGCCGTACTTCGTCGAGCAGTTCTGACCGTTCTGACGGACGAGCGTCGAAGGGGGCCTGCGGGGAGGGAAGTTCCCGGCAGGCCCCTCGGTCACGACGCCGCGACGCCGCGACGCGATGCCCGGGGGGGCGTCACTTCCCAGCCGACGATCCCCCACGGATGGCTGGTTTTCCGCACGGGAAGCGGTATTTCACCAAAAACCGCGCTCACCGCACCTGCCGCTCGGCAGGATGGGGGCATGGACCTTGGGAATGTCAGTCCGGACGGGGTTCGGCCGGTGGTCGTGCGCGTTCCGGTGGAGCCGGTCGAGGCCGCCATGGAGGCCGACGCCCTCGACGCCGTGCGCAGCGCCGGTGAAGTGGCCGTGCGCGGCCCCCTGTTCGGGGTGGTCGCGCAGACCGCCGAGGACGGGCAGTGCTGGCGGACGGTGACCTCGATCACGGCTCCCTTCCCGCAGATCTCGCGCGACACCCTGTACTCCCGGCTGTGGTTCCGCGCGAAGGACGAGGCCAAGGACAGGGCGGAGCGCCGTGCCCTGCTCGCGGCGGTCACCCGGCTGGAGACCGAGCCCGTCGACGAACTCACCGTGCTGGGCACGCGCTACCGGATCGTGCGCGCCGAGGAGTGGGCCGGCTCCGGCGCGGGCGGTATCGAACTGCCGCGCCCGACCGATCCGGAGCCCCTCTCCCCCGACTGGAGCCTCAACAGCCGGGAGCCCGAGGTCGACGCCGGTCTGGTCCTGGACCCGGACGCACCCCTCACCCCGGCGCAGGCCACCGAGCGGCTGGCGCTGCGCGACTTCGTGTACACCGGCTCCCGCTTTCCCGACTTCGTTCTCCGCGAGTCCCGCCGGGCCCGCAAGACCCACCCGGACGTCGTCCTGCTGCCGACCACGTTCACGGTCGCCGAACGCGACGGCAAGGGCTGGGAACCCGCGAGCCGTCCGCACACCACCGCGCTCGGCGCCCGCAAGTCGCTGGACTTCTTCCTGACCTGGCTCGAACCGCGCACCCGCGGCCTGATCC
This sequence comes from Streptomyces sp. NPDC093018, assembly GCF_040684035.1. Lineage (NCBI taxonomy): Bacteria > Bacillati > Actinomycetota > Actinomycetes > Kitasatosporales > Streptomycetaceae > Streptomyces > Streptomyces sp. NPDC093018. Next base: position 173,243 of record NZ_JBFBFF010000007.1, on the reverse strand, counting down.
CCGTGGAGGCCGACCGGCTCGTCGACGCCCGCACCGTGACCGCCGCCGACCCCGGGGCCGATCCGGTGCTGTTCGCCTACGCCGAGGCCTCCGAGCGGCTGCGCTCCGGCCGGGTCAACCAGTTGGAGGTCCTCGACATCACGTACCGGATCATCCGCACCCGCCGCATGCTGCGCTGGGGCCCCGACGGCCCCGAGGCTCCGCGCCCGTCCGACACCAGCGACCACGGTCCCGAGCGCATCCACCCCCGCCTCGACGAGGACGGCGTCGTTCATCGCGACGACCCGGAGGAGGACGAGGACTGACGGCCGCGAGGCTGGCCGAGGATCACGGCCCCCGCCACCCCGGCGGCGCCGAGGAGTTGGAGCGGGCGCCGCGTCTGGTCGAGGAAGGGACAGCCGAGGGCCATCGCGCACAGCGGTGGGGCGAAGGACAGGAACGAGGCGGCGAGCGCGGGCAGTCCGGCCAGTCCGCGGAACCAGAGCGCGTACGCGAGGAGCGCGCCGATGATGCCGGGACAGGCGAAGCCGCCGATGTTGCGCCCGCCGAGATGGTCCGGCAGCGGCTCGCCGACCAGCATCACCGGCAGCAACACCAGCCCGTCGAGGATGAGTTGCCAGCCGGTGAAGGCCGGCAGCCCGACGCCCTCGGGCCGGCCCCGGCGCTTGGTCAGCAGGTTGCCGGACGCCATGGACAGGGCGCCGAGCGCGCGGGAGGCGAGGTGCAGCGGCCGGACGGTGTCCTTCAGCGGCAGCGAGCCCAGCAGGAGCACGATCATCGGCTGCGCGGACAGCACCAGCGCGGCCACGCCGCCGGGCAGATGGTAGGCGGCGCGGAAGAGCAGATGGAAGAACGCGCCGATGTTCAGCACGCCGAGGACGACGGCCCGCCACCACCAGCTGCCCTGGGGCGGCGTCCGGGTGCGCAGCAGGAGGATCAGCCCGGCGGGCAGCGCCCGCGCGGTGGCCGCCGGCAGCGGCCGGTCCGGTGGCAGGAACTCGGTGGTGACCAGATAGGTGGAGCCCCACACGGCGGGCGCGAGGGCGGTGACCGCGGACGTCGCCTCTTTGGCCTGGCGGACGACGCGGCGGAGGCGTTCGACCGGTTGTCGCGCGAACTGCCGGTGTCCCTCGGCGACGTGCGCTGAGTCCTGCGGCGGGGCAGGGATTTCGTGCCGTCTCTCCACCGCTGCGGATAACCTGCGTCGGATGAAGCGCCCTTGGACCCTGCCGATACTGCTGGTGCTCTGTGGCCTTGTCGCGGCGACGGCGCCGTTCCGGACGGGCGCCCCCATCACTGGTGCCGCCGTCGTGGCGGCGTTCGCCGTACTCGCCGCCCTGAACTCCCCCTTGCTGTACCCGCGTTCGATCAGCGCGTCGGAAGCCGCACAGCGCAGCGGGACCGACGGCCGGCCCATCGTCTACTGGCGTCCCGGCTGCGCCTACTGCCTCCGGCTGCGCCTGCGCCTGGGCCGCGGCGCCCGCCGACTCCACTGGGTCGACATCTGGCGCGACCCCGACGGCGCGGTGGTGGTGCGGGCGGCCAACGGCGGCGACGAGACCGTGCCGACCGTGGTCGTGTCGGGCCGCCCGTACGTCAATCCCGACCCGGCGTGGGTACGTGACCAGCTCTCCCCCTCCGCCTGGCCCTGACACGAACCGTCCGCGAGCCCTCGTACGCCTCGGCCGACCGACCCCACCGACCCGGGTTGCCCCCTTGTACCGCGTGCGCCCGCCGGGCCGGACACCGCACCGGCCGGCCGTGCCTCACTCCTCCTGTCCCCTGAGGACGAGAACCGGGCAGTGGGCGTGCTGGACGCAGTGCTGGGCGACCGAGCCGAGGAGCAGTCCCTTGAAGCCGCCGAGGCCCCGGCTGCCGACCACCAGCAGCGCGGCGTCGCGGGAGGCTTCGAGGAGGACGCTGGCGGGGGTGCCGTAGCGCGCCACCGTGCTGACCTGCACCGTGGGGTGTGCCGCGACGGCCTCCTCCACCGCGGAGGTCACCTCGCTCTGCGCCCGGCCCTCCAGGGCGGCCTCGTCGGAGCTGGAGGGCGGCATCCAGCCGAGGGCGCCGTGGAACTGCGGGACGTCCCAGGCGATCACCGCCTCCACCCAGCCGCCGGTGAGTTCCGCCTGGCGCACCGCCCAGTTGAGGGCCTGCCTGGAGCCCTCCGAGCCGTCCACCCCGACCACGATGCGTTCTCTCTCGCTCTGCCGCTCGGCCATCCTCTTCCCTCGTCCTCGTCCTCGTCGTCGTCCCGGTCGTCGTCCCGGTCCTGGTCCTGGTGCGAAGTGCCCTCATCCGAAGGCCACGCTGCTGGCGGCGGGCACGGGCAGCGATCCGGCGGGGCGCGGGACGCCGGTCGCGGTGTCGAGGTCGAGCCAGGTCACCTCGCCCGAGCGCTCGTTGGCCGCGTACAGATGCCGGCCCGCCGGATCGAGCACCAGGTCGCGCGGCCAGCGGCCGCCGCACGGCACCGCCGTCACCGGTTCCACCCGCTCGCCCGAGGCGTCGAGGGCGAGAACGGCCACGGTGTCGGTGCCGCGCACCGCCGCCCACAGATACCGGCCGTCCGGTGCCACCACCGGGGCCGAGGGCTGCACCGGGACCTCCGTGCCGTCCGGGAACAGCGAGGTCTCGCTGACCGCTCGCAGCACTCCGGCGGCGGCGTCCCAGCGGCACACGGTTACCGTCGGCCGGAGTTCCCCGAGGACATAGGCGTGGTCTCCCGAGGGGTGGAAGGCGAGATGCCGGGGCCCGGTGCCCGGCGGCAGCGCGGTCGCGCCGTGCGGGCGCAGTCCGCCCGTGCGCTCGTCCAGTGCGCAGATCCGCACGGAGTCGGTGCCGAGGTCCACACCGAGCACCCAGCGGCCGGTCGGATCGGGGACGATCTGATGGGCGTGCGGGGACCGCTGGCGTTCCGGGTCCGGTCCCGAGCCCTCGTGGTGCAGCACCGCGCTCGGCGGCAGCGGGATGCCCTCGGCCGTGAGCGGCAGCACGCTCACGCTGCCCGAGCCGTAGTTGGCGGTCAGCAGATATCCCTGGGCCAGGGCGAGATGGGTCGGTTCGTCGCCGCCGACCCGCACGGGTTCGCCGAGCGGACGGGGCACCGCACCGGTGGCGTCGTAGGCGGCCACTGCGCCCGCGACCGTCTCGGAGACCGCGTAGAGGACCGGGCCCGCCTCCCCGTGCCCGACGGCGAGATACGACGGGTCGGCGACGGACTTCACGGCGCCCGCCCAGGTCAGCGCCCCGGTGCGCGGATCGATGTCGGCCACGACGATCCCCGGCCCACCCGCCGACGTGAACGAACCGATGAAGGCGCGCCCTGCGGCACTGCCGGACATGAACCCTCCGCCCTCCGCCCCGCGCACAGCACGACGGAGTCACCACGATGCGGGCGCCCCGCCGGAGCGCGGCGGATTCGGCGCCCGACATGGCCCCGCTTTCACCGGAACGCAGCAACGCCGCCGCTGGTCGCCGCGCGCTCCCCAGGGCCCCGTGAGACGGTGATCACGGTGTGCGGGGCCCGCCGCCTGCCGCCGCCCGGAGCAGTGCGAGATCCACACGGTGACGCGAGGTCGGGCGTCCGACAGGAGGGCACAAGCCGGTGAAGGCATTCGTGATGAAGGAGATCGGGAGCGTCGGCTTCATGGACAAGCCGGTCCCCGAGCCGGGGCCCACCGACGCCGTGGTGCGCACCACCAAGGCCCTGATCTGCACCTCCGACTCGCACACCGTGCAGGGCGGCATCGGCCCCCGGACGGACCTGACCCTCGGCCACGAGGGCGTCGGCGTCGTGCACGCGGTCGGCGACGAGGTCGAGGACTTCCGGCCCGGTGACCGGGTGCTGGTCGGGGCCATCACCCCCGACTGGGGCGACCTCGCCGCGCAGAACGGCTACCCCTCGCAGTCGGGCGGAGCGCTGGGCGGCTTCAAGTTCGCCAACCTCAAGGACGGCGTGTTCGCCGAGTACTTCCATGTCAGCGGCGCGGACGCCAACCTGGCGCGGATTCCCGGCGACATCCCCGACGACGTCGCCGTCTACTGCGCCGACATGCTGTCCACCGGCTTCATGGGCGCCGAGCACGGTGCCATCCCGATCGGCGGCACCGTGGCGGTACTGGCGCAGGGCCCGGTCGGACTGATGGCCACGGCCGGGGCGCGGCTGCGCGGCGCGGGCCTGGTCATCGGCGTGGAGTCGGTGCCCAACCGGCAGGAACTCGCCCGGTTCTACGGCGCGGACGTGATCGTGGACTTCGGCAAGGAGGACGTGGTCGAGCGGATCCACGAACTGACCGACGGGCAGGGCGTGGACACCGCCATCGAGGCGCTCGGCGCGGACGTCACCTTCCAGACCGCGGTCAAGGTGACCAAGCCGGGCGGCACGATCTCCGTCATCGGCTATTTCGGGCAGGGCGAGTTCGTGCGCATCCCGCGCGTCGAATGGGGCGTCGGCATGGCCGACAAGACGATCGCGACCGGCCTGTGCCCCGGCGGGCGGCTCCGCATGGAGCGGCTGCTGCGGGTGCTGGCGAACAAGCGCGTCGACCCGACCCGGCTGACCACCCACCGCTTCCCCTTCAGCGAGATGGAGCGGGCCTTCGAGGTGTCCGACAAGAAGCTGGAGGACACCGTGAAGGTGCTGGTCTCCTTCGACGAATGAGGTCCACCGGCCCGGCAGCACGGTGCGCGTGAAAGAAGCGAGGCCGCATGTACGATCCCGATCCGCCCTTCCGGCCCGTCCGCAGGCGGGACGGCTGCCTCCCGCTGGAGGACCTCGGCCTGATCGGCGACGGCACCACGGCGGCGCTGGTCGGCCTGGACGGTTCCATCCCCTGGATGTGCCTGCCCCGCTTCGACTCGGACGCGGTCTTCTGCGCACTGCTCGACCACGCGCGCGGCGGCCACTTCACGGTGGCGCCCGAGGATCTGGTGGAGGCCCGGCAGCACTATCAGCCCGACACCGGGGTGCTGGTCACCGAGCTGCGCTCGCGCACCGGCCTGGTGCGGCTCACCGACGCGCTCGCCCTCAGATCCGGCGCCGACCTCACCGACGACATGCCGGCCGGGCGGGCGGAACTCGTACGCTCGGCCGTCGTCCTGGACGGGCGGGTACGGCTGCGGGCCGAACTGGAGCCGCGCGGCGGCGGGCAGGCGCAGGCGCTGTTCAGCGGTCTCGAGGTACGGCCCCACCGGCAGCCGGGGCTGCGCCTGCATCTGCGCGCCAACCGCCCCCTGACCGGTCTGCGCAGCACCCATGAACTCCGGCAGGGCGAGCGCCTGGACCTGGTGCTGTCCTGGGGGCGCTTCCACCGGCACCACCGCTTCGACACCGACGCCATGCTCAAGGGCACCGCCGACGCCTGGCACCGCTGGATGCGGCACTGCGACTACGCGGGCCCGCAGGCGGCCCTGGTCAGACGGGCCGCGCTCACGCTGAAGATGTGCGACGACTGGGCCAGCGGCTCCCTGGTGGCCGCGCCCACCTCCTCACTGCCCGCGCCGATCGGCGGCATCCGCAACTGGGACTACCGCTACGCCTGGATCCGGGACGCGGCGTACGCCGTGTTCGCGCTGCGCCGCATCGGCTTCGACGGCGAGGCGGACTCCTTCCTCGGCTGGGTCCTCGACGCCTTCGAGCACAGCAGGCAGCCGCGCATCATGTACACCCTCCAGGGCGCCACGGTGCCGGACGAGGTGGAGGACGGCGAACTGGCGGGCTATCGCGGTTCCGCCCCGGTGCGCTGGGGCAACGGCGCGACCGACCAGCGCCAGCACGACGTCTACGGCGAGATCCTCGACTGCGCCGACCAGTGGCTGCTGTCGGGCGGGGAGATCCAGCCGGCGCTGTGGGCGGGACTTGCCGGACTCGCCGACGCGGCGGAGCGCGCCTGGCGCCATCCCGACCAGGGGATCTGGGAAGTGCGCAGCGAGGGACGGGCGTTCACCTACTCGGCCGGGATGTGCCAGGTGGCCCTGGACCGGGCGGTGCGCATCGGGGAGCGGCACGGCCTGCCCGGCCGGATCGACCAGTGGCGGGCGGCGGCCGAGCAGGTGCGCCGCATCATCCTGGAGGAGTCCTGGGACGAGAAGTCGGGCACCCTCAGCGCCCATCTGTCCGGCGGCGGCGTCCTCGACGCGAGCCTGCTGGCGCTGCCGCTGCGCGAGGTCGTACCGGCCGCCCATCCGCGGATGGTGGCCACGGCGGAGGCCGTCGCACAGCGGCTGTCGGCCGGGGACGGGCTGCTGTACCGCTATCTGCACGACGAGGCCCCGGACGGACTGGCCGGTGACGAGGGCGCGTTCGTGCTGTGCAGCTTCTGGCTGGTCGACAATCTGGTCGGGCAGGGCCGCCTGGAGGAGGCCGGGGAGCTGTACGCGTCCCTGTGCGCGCGGGCCAGCACGGTCGGGCTGCTGTCGGAGCAGATCCACCCCACCACAGGAGAGTTCATGGGCAACTTCCCCCAGGCGTTCAGCCATATCGGCATCATCGCGAGCGGTGTGAACCTCCAGCGGGCGAGGGCGGCGAGCGGGCGATGATCGGGCGTCTGGTCGTCCTGGGTGCGACGGGGGATCTCAGCGGGCGCTTCCTGATGCCGGCCCTCGCCGCCCTGCACGCCGCGGGGCACCTCGGCGAGGGGTTCCGGCTGACCGGGGCGAGCCGCGAGGAACTGACCACGGAGGGGTTCCGGGAGTGGATCACCGGCTGGCTCGACCGGCAGGGCGGTGACCTCCCGGCCGGGGCCCGGCGGGCGGTCGTGGAGTCGGCGCACTACCGGCGGGCCGATGTCACCGACCAGGAGGACGTCCGGGCGCTCATCGACGGTGACGAGCCGGTGGCGCTGTATCTGGCGCTGCCGCCCTCGCTCTTCCCGCAGGTGGTCTCCGCGCTGCGCTCGGCGGGCCTGCCGGCCGGGAGCCGGATCGTACTGGAGAAGCCGTTCGGCGAAGACCTGGACAGCGCACGGGAGTTGAACGCGCGGCTGGCCGAACTGGTGCCGGAGCGGGCGGTGTTCCGGGTGGACCACTTCCTGGCCATGACCACGGTGCAGAACGTGCTGGGCAGCAGGCTCGCCAACCGGGTGCTGGAACCCCTGTGGAACAGCACCCATATCGCCGAGGTGGAGATCGTCTGGGACGAGAGCCTCGCGCTGGAGGGCCGGGCCGGTTACTACGACCGGGTCGGCGCCCTGAAGGACATGGTGCAGAACCATCTGCTCCAGGTGCTCTGCCTCGTCGCCATGGAGCCGCCGGTCACCCTCGGCGAACGGGACCTGCGGGACCGCAAGGTGGACGTGCTGCGCTCCGTGCGGCTGCTGACCGAGTACGACGTGGTGCACCGCACCCGGCGCGCCCGCTACGCCGCGGGCCGGATCGAGGACCGCGACGTGCCGTCGTACACCGCCGAGGAGGGCGTGGACCCCGGGCGCGGCACCGAGACCTTCGCCGAGGTGGAGCTGGAGCTGGACAACTGGCGCTGGGCGGGTACGACGTTCCGGCTGCGCAGCGGCAAGGGGCTGCGGGCGGACCGCAAGGAGGTCGCGGTGCGGTTCAGGCCCGTGCCGCATCTGCCGTTCGGGCACACCGGGGAGGTGGAGCCCAATGTGCTGCGCTTCGGTCTCGAACCGGAGGGCCTGACCCTGGATCTGATGGGCACCGGCGCGCGGGCCGGACATCTCACCGAGCTGGAGCTGACCGCCGAGCTGGAGCCCGCCGAACTGCCCGCCTACGGGCGGCTGTTGCTGGATGTGCTGCGGGGTGATCCCGCGCTGTCGATCCGCGGCGACGAGGCGGAGGAGGCCTGGCGGGTGCTCACCCCGGTGCTCACGGCGTGGGAGCGGGACCTCGTCCCGCTGGAGGAGTACCCGGCGGGCTCGGACGGACCGGCGCCCCGGCACGCGTACGGGCCCGGACCGGTGACCAGGGAGGCGCTGTTGCACGAGGAGACGGTCCTCGGTACGGCGGCCGACGACGGGCGGTCGTGAGGAGCATGGGCGGCCCGATGCGCCGTGACTTTGGCCGGCGTCCGCCGTGCGTCGTCGTGATCGGGGTGTCCGGGGTCGGCAAGACCACCGTGGCCCGGCTGCTCGCGCGGCGGCTGGGCGTGCCGTTCGCGGAGGCGGACGATTTCCACTCGCCCGAGAGCGTCGCCAAGATGGCGGCGGGCGTGCCGCTCACGGACGCCGACCGGGGGACCTGGCTGGAGGCGATCGGCCGCTGGCTGCGCGAGCGGGACCGCGCGGCGACCGGCGGTGTGGTGCCCTGCTCGGCGCTGCGCCGCCGCTACCGGGACGTTCTGCGGGCGGCCTGTCCGGACGCCTTCTTCGTGCATCTGACGGCCCGGCACGAGGAGGTGGGGCGGCGGATGAGCGAGCGTTCCGGCCACTTCATGCCGCGGGCGCTGCTGGAGTCGCAGGAGGCGACGCTGGAACCGCTGGAGGCCGACGAACGGGGCGGCGCCGTGGACGCGGGCCCGGCTCCCGGAGCCGTCGTCGAGACGGTCCTGGGCCTCTTGGCCGAGACGGACGACGAAGCCAACGGGCCCTAGCCGACGGTCGGTCGGGAGTGCGGGCGGACCCGGACGACGGCGGTCGCCCGGATGCCGGCCGGCAGGGTGTCAGCAGCCGCCGCAGCTGTAGTACAGGGCGTCCCAGTGGGTGCCCTCGTCGGCGTAGACGTTGCCGGAGGCCGCGGTCCACATCGGGTAACCGTCGCCGCGCAGACCGGAGTAGGTGAAGTTGTTCTTGATGTAGTTGGTGATGCAGGTGTTCTTGCCGTAGTCGAGCTTGTAGCCGTTCCAGTGCGAATACGTGCCGGAGGCGTGCCCGGTCTCGGTGCCGCCGGTGATGTTCAGGGCGCAGCCGCTGGCGTGCTTGAGGGTCACGGCGCCCTGGGCGGTGGTCAGGTTGAGCTGGTCGAACGACGTACAGGTCGAGTTGTTGCGGTCGGAGCAGCCACCGGACGAGGACCAGGTGATGCCCGCGTCGCGGAACATCTGGGTCGCGGTGGCATTGCTGATCTTGGTGACCGCGAAGGCGTCCGTCGCGGTGCCGAGGACGGCGACACCGGGAGCGACGACCAGCGCGAGGGCGGTCAGGGTCGAGCGGACCTTCATGGGGGAGCCTCCTGCGAAATGCCGGGCAACTTATGGGGCGACGGTGCAGGTGGTGCGTGGGGATGATGCCAGAGTCCCCCGCGCGTCCGCCAGGGATCGCGGGCATCGTCCGCACCACCCTCCCCGCCTATGGGACAACTCGCTCACACGGCCCGCCGGATCACCGGAGCGCACGCCGCTCGCCGACCGTCCGGTACGAGGGCCCTGCGGCTCCTTTCGCGACGGCACGCCGGGCCGAGACCTTCTGTGCCAGCCCGTACACCAGGGCGACGAGCAGCGCGTGCGGCTGCCCCGGCAGTGCCTGTACGACGACGACCGTGCTGACGCTGACATTGCTCATGCCGCACGCCAGGGTGACCGTGGCCCCGGCGCCGGGCGGCAGCCGCAGCGAGCGGGCGGTGAGCGAACCCGCGAGGAAGGCCAGTCGGCACACACCCCACCCCACGGCGGCGCAGAGCGCGACGACCGTCCAGGGCTCCCGGCGCAGCACGGGAGCCGCGGCGGTGGCGTTGACGTACGTCAGCGCGAGCATCGCCGTGATCGCCACCAGCGGCGCCCCGGCGAGCAGGCGACCGCGGACGGCGGCGGGGACGAGTCTGCGGGCGAGCAGGCCGAGCGCGCAGGGCAGGGCGACGGCACCGGTGAGCAGCGCCCGCGCCTGCCCGGCCGCGCTGTCGACCAGCGCCCGGGTGTGACCCGCCGACGGCAGGACATGGCCCAGCAGGGCCAGCGTCGTGGGCATGGTCAGCGGGCTGAGCAGCGCGGAGAGCAGGACGACGGCCAGCAGGGCGGTGACCTCGCCGTCCCGGCCGATCCAGACCGTCGCGGCGGCGGCCACGGGCGCCGCCGCGACCAACGCCACGGCGGTGGCCAGAGCTCCGGCCGGCCCGCGCAGCCCGGCGCCGTACATGACCAGGGCGGTGACCGGCGCCAGGACGAAGGCGGTGAGCAGATGCGCGGCGAGGCCCGCGAGCACGGTCTTCGGCTGCCGGACGGCGGCCGCGGCGCGGCCCGGCGGTACCTGGAAGGCGGCGGCGAAGAGGATGACGAACAGCGCGACGGCCGAGGCGTCCAGGCGCAGCCCGAAGAGGCCGAGCGCGGCTGCGCGCAGCCGGGCTCCGGGCTCGGGGACGAGCAGGGCGAGCAGGTAGCAGACGAGGACGGCCGGGCCCAGACGCCGGTGGATCAAACCGGACAGTCGGCCGCCGCGGGCAGAGCGAGTGGGCATGGGGAGTTCCTTGGTGTGCCGCAGGAGGTTTTGGGGACGCGCGGCGGCCGGGCGGGCGCCCCGCACGGGCGCCCGCGGCCGGGAACTCCCTAGACCCTGAGCGGCGGTTCCGGGCGGCCGTCGGGCATCCGCCGGGACGACGGCGGCTCCGGGGCCGGCGGCGGGGCGCTCGCGCGCGGCCCTCGGTGCGTGCCGTTCGAGACGCACGCATGGGCACGCGGGTCGGGGGCGGCCACAGGGGTCACCGCGATGGCCGCGCTGCCGCCGTGACACCGGGGGCCCGCCGCCTTCGACGTCCCCGCGACCACGGCCCGGGACGCGCCCGCACTCCCGGACGCTCCCTCGATCCGGGACGGGTCCACGATCCGGGGCGCGTCCACGCTCCCGGACCCGCCCGCAATCCGGGGCAGGTCCACGATCCAGGGCGCGTCCACGCTCCCGGACCCGCCCGCAATCCGGGGCAGGTCCACGATCCGGGGCGCGTCCACGCTCCCGGACGCTCCCTCGATCCGGGGCAGGTCCGCGATCCGGGAGGGGTTCACGATCCGGGACTCGTCCGCGATCCGAGGCCCGGCCACCACCCGGGACCCGGCCGCCACCCGGGGCGCGGCCGTGGCGAACGGTCGGTGCGGCGCGTCGACGGCGGAGCCGGCCAGGGTCCGCATCCGCGGGCAGCCGCCGAGCGCGGCGGTGAGGACGGCGCAGACGAGCGCGGCGACGAGGAGGCCCACCCAGGCAGGCGGCCTCGCTTCCTCGTCCCGCGCACGCACGCCTCGGACGCTACGGCGCCCCTGCGGGTACCGGGCGCGCCCGCCGCGCGACGCGCTGCCGTGTCCCCTCGCACGGGTCTGCGCCAGGCGTCCACCGCTCCGGATTTACCCCTGAGGCAAATACCCTGCGGGGTATTTGACCGTCTCGGCGGGACCGTCATAGCTTCGGTCACGGAAACCCCCCGGGGTATTTGAGGAGACAACCAAACGGGGTGTGCGGCAGGGCCCGCGCACCGGCACAGCCCCCGACCCGACGGCCTCAGGGCCGGTACAGGAAGGACTCCCACCATGGCCGCGAGCCCCATACCCGGCACCGAGACGATCACCGGCCGGCACCGTGTCGCCATCGTCGGCGGCGGCAGCGCGGGAATCAGCGTCGCCGCCCGGCTGCGCCGCGCGGGCGTCACCGACATCACCCTCGTCGAGCCGTCCGACAGCCACTGGTACCAGCCCCTGTGGACCCTGGTCGGCGGCGGTCAGGCGACCCTGCGCGGCACCCGCCGCGCCGAGGCGTCCGTCGTCCCGGACGGGGTGCGCTGGATACGCCGGCACGCCCTCGCCGTCGACCCCGAAGCGCGGACGATCGCCCTCTCCGGCGGTGCCGAACTCGCCTACGAGCACCTGGTGATGGCCCCCGGGCTGCAACTGGACTGGGACGCCGTGCCGGGTCTCGCCGAGGCGGTCGGACATGACCGGGTGGCCAGCAACTACGCGCCCGAGTACGCGCCGCGCACCTGGGAGCTGATCAGGAACATGCGCTCCGGCACGGCCGTCTTCACCCACCCGGCCACGCCGCTCAAGTGCGGCGGGGCACCGCAGAAGATCGCCTACCTGGCCGCCGACCACTGGCGCAGGCGGAAGGTCCTGGACCGCATCCGGATCATCCTCGTGATCCCGGACGCCACCCTGTTCAAGGTGCCCGAGTGGGGCCGCGTCCTGGATCAGGTGGCCGAGCGGTACGGCATCGAGGTGCGGCTGCGCTCGGAGATGACCGCCGTGGCCGGCGACCGCCGCGAGATCACCGTCACCGACCATGCGACCGGCCGCGCGGAGACCATCGGATACGACCTCCTGCACGCCGTGCCCCCGCAGAGCGCGCCCGACTGGGTCAAGCGGTGCCCGCTCGCCGATCCCGCCGCCCCGCTGGGCTTCGTCGCCGCCGACCGGCACACGCTGCAACACCCGCGGTATCCGGAGGTGTTCGCGCTCGGCGACGTGGCCAGTCTGCCGACCTCGAAGACCGGCGCGGCGGTGCGCAAGCAGGCCCCGGTGGTGGCCGCCAACCTGCTCGACGTGATGAACGGCCGGACACCGGCGCACCGGTACGACGGCTACACCTCCTGTCCGCTGGTGACCGCCCGCGACCGGATGCTGCTCGCCGAGTTCGACTACGACCTGACGCCCCGGCCCAGCTTCCCGCTGATCGACACCTTCAAGGAACGGCGCGACATGTGGGTCTTCAAGCGGTACCTGCTGCCGCAGCTCTACTGGCGCGGCATGCTCACCGGCCGCCTCTGACGGCCCCGACCGGGCCCCCACCAGCGCGAACCGGCCCGGTCCGCGTCGTACCCGCACGCGTATGGAATACCCCCCGGGGTACTCATGCTATGGTCCATATATACCCCGGGGGGTAATCAGCGAAGGGAACGTTCCCGTGTTCTTCATCGACACCATCGAGCTCGAGGGCCTCGGAAACCGCAGCTACCTGGCCGGTGGCAGGGGGGCCGCCGTGGCGGTGGACCCGCCGCGCGACGTCGATCAGGTGCTGGCGGCGGCGGTGCGGCGCGGCGTACGGATCACCCACGTGGTGGAGACCCATATCCACAACGACTACGTCACCGGCGGCCTGGAGCTGGCCCGGGTGACGGGCGCCGCCTATCTGGTTCCGGCCGGCGCGCGGGTGTCGTTCGCGCGGGTGCCGGTGGCCGACGGCGACACCGTCACCGTGGACGACGCGCTCGAACTGCGGGCGGTCGCCACCCCTGGGCACACCCCGCACCACACCTCCTACGTCCTGCTGGAGCAGGGGCGCCCGGTGGCCGCGTTCACCGGTGGTTCGCTGCTGATCGGCACGGTGGGCCGGCCCGATCTGGTCGAGCCCCGGCTGACCGAGCGCCTCGCCCGCGCCCAGCACGCCTCCGCCCACCGGCTGGCCGCCGAGCTGCCGGACGAGACGTCCGTGCTGCCCACGCACGGCTTCGGCAGCTTCTGCTCCTCCGCGCAGGCCGAGGGCGACACCACCACCATCGGCAAGGAGAAGTCCGCCAACGCCGCGCTCACCACGGACGTGGACTCGTTCGTCGCCCGGCTGCTCGCCGATCTCGACGACATCCCGGCCTACTACACCCACATGGGACCGGCCAACGCGGCGGGCCCCGCGCCGGTGGACCTGACCGCCCCGGCCCTCGCCGACGCCCGGGAGATCGCGGCCCGGCTCGCCGCCGGTGAGTGGGTCGTGGACCTGCGCAACCGGGTCGCGTTCGCCGAGGGCCATGTCGCCGGAACCTTCAACTTCGAGGCCGAGGGCAAGCTCGCCACGTATCTGGCGTGGCTGATCCCGTGGGGCAAGCCGGTCACCCTGCTCGCCGAGTCCCCCGAGCAACTGGCCGCCGCTCAGCGCGAGTTGGTCCGGGTCGGCATCGACCGGCCGGCCGCCGCGGCCACCGGCTCCCCCCAGGAGTGGGTGCCCGAGGGCGCGGACCTCGTCTCCTTCCCGCGCTCCACCTTCGCCGGACTGGCCGAGCGCGGCACGGACGGTGTCCTCGTCCTGGACGTGCGCCGCGACTCCGAGCGCGCCGCGGGGCACATCGAGGACTCCGTCCACATCCCGATCCACCAGCTGCACAGGCGGCTCGGCGAGGTACCGGCGGGCACCGTCTGGGTGCACTGCGCCGGTGGCATGCGGGCCGGCATCGCCGCCTCCCTGCTGCACGCGTCCGGCCGGGAGGTGGTGGCCGTGGACGACGGTTTCGACGCCGCCGCGGCCGCCGGTCTGACCGTGGTCACCGGGTGACCCACTCCCCCACCCGTTCCGTGCCATCCGTCCGTTCCATCCGGCCCGTTTCATCCGGTCCGTTCCGTCCGTTTTTCCGAGAGGTCGAGTGATGTCCCTCCTCCCCCGTGCCGAGGACCGCGTCAGCGTCGCCGAGGCCGTACGGCACACCCGGGGCACCGCTGCCCCGGCGGTGCCGCTGGATGTGCGCGAGCGGCACGAGTGGGATGCCGGGCACCCGGTCGTCGACGAGCACGGGAACAGCGGTTCCATAGCATGACCGCCCTGATACTCGCGCTCGTCGCCGGCGCCGTCGTCGGCCTGGCCCTGGGCGGTCTCGGCGGGGGCGGCAGCGTCCTCGCCGTACCCGCCCTGATCTACCTCCTCGGTTTCACCACGGCCGAGGCGACGACGGCCAGTCTGGTCATCGTCACCCTCACCTCGGTCACCGCGCTGACCGGGCACGCCCGGGACGGCAATGTCGCCTGGCGCACCGGGCTGCTGTTCGCCGCGGCGGGCATCGTGCCCGCGATGGCCGCCGGGGCCGCCGCCGGGCAGCTGCCCCAGGCCCTGCTGACCATCGCGTTCTCGGTCATCGCGGCACTCGCCGCGCTGCGCATGCTGCGCCCCGCCCGCACCGCCGCCGACTCCGGCGCCCGGATCGAGCCGGGCAGGGCCGGTGCGGTGGGGGCCGGTCTCGGCGCGGTGACCGGGTTCCTGGGCGTGGGCGGCGGCTTCCTCGCCGTACCGGCGCTGGTGAGCGTGCTGCGGCTGCCCATGCGCCGCGCGGTCGGCACCAGCCTGCTGGTCATCACGATCAACTCGCTGGCCGCGCTCGGCGCCCGCGCCGGCACCGGGACGCACCTGGACTGGGCGGTCGTCGCGCCGTTCACCGCGGCCGCCATGCTCGGCGCCTGGGACGGGAAGCGCCTGGCCAGGAAGGTCCGGGGCGGGACGCTGCAGCGTGTCTTCGCCTGGGTGCTGCTCGCCGTCGCGGTCTTCATGTTCGCCGACGTACTCGTGTGACATCGCCGTCACAGAGCCCTGGCACAGTGGAGAACGCCGGGCGTCCCCGCATCCTCCCCAACCCCACGGGTCACTCCCCGCTCCGGGACGCCCTCGACAACGCAAGGACGACAACTGCCATGACGACCCTCACCACCCTCGCTCCCCAGCAGGCCAAGGAGCGGCTGCACCAGCTCACCGTGATCGATGTCCGCACCCCGGGCGAGTACGCCGGCGGTCACATACCCGGCGCCCTGAACATCCCGCTGGACCAGCTCGACCGCGCGCTGCCCGAGATCCGCGGCGCCGCCGAGCGCGGCGAGGTCCTCGTGGTGTGCGCCTCGGGTGCCCGTTCCGAGAACGCCTGCCGCAAGCTCGCCGGGCAGGGCGTCCACACGGCGACCCTCGTCGGCGGCACCGGCGCCTGGGCCGCGCAGGGCGGGGAACTGGACCGCCCCGCGGCCTGTGACGTCAGGGCGGTCTGGAGCATGGACCGCCAGGTCCGGCTCACCGCCGGTTCCCTGGTCCTGCTCGGTCTGGCCCTGGGCGAGTTCGTCCACCCGGCCTTCCGGCTGCTGTCCGCAGGTGTGGCGGGCGGGCTGGTCTTCTCCGCCGTGAGCAACACCTGCGGCATGGCCGCCCTGCTCGCCAAGCTGCCCCACAACCGGCCCGCCACGGCCGACCTGGACACCACGCTCGCGCGCCTGCGCGGCCTGTGACCACACGGTTCGTACGGCACGTTCGCCCAGTACGCCGCCGCCCGGTGCGGGCATCGGCGTACTGGGCGAAGCCTTCGGGGTGTTCCCCGGCTTACGGTTCGACGCCGCCGGCGAGGGTGCCGCTGACGTACGCGGTCACCTTCGTCGCATCGGCGTACGCGGTGTTGGTCGCGTAGCTGTAGTCGTCGCTCTCACTGAAGTTCGACCAGTCCGTCTTGCTGACCCGGCTCTGGATGTCGCCGGTGTTCGCGCCCGCCGCGAGCGAGCCCGCGCCGGAGGTGAACCCGATCTCCAGATAGTGGTCCGCGCCCGCCTTCGGCGAGGACAGCGCGACGACCTTCTGTGTCACGTTCGCACAGCCGACGGCCGCGTAGTCGCACCACGCGCTGAAGGTGGCAGCGCCGCCGTCACCGGTGAAGTAGTAGCGGATCGTCACCTTCGACAGATCCACCGCGGAACTCCCGGTGTTGACCACCCGCAGTCCCGGCTTGATGGCGTTGTCCGTCGGCGCGCTGTCGTTGTTCTTGTACTGCACCTTGACCGCGCCCGTGCCCGGGTTGCCACCGCCGCCACCGGACGCCGAGGTCGTCGCCGTCACCGCACCCGACGCCGCGGAGACGTTGCCCGCCGCGTCCTTCGCCTTCACGGTGTACGAGTACGACGTGGACGCGGACAGACCGCTGTCCGTGTACGACGTGGAGGTACTGCTGCCCACCTTCGTGGACCCCCGGTACACGTCGTACCCGGTCACCCCGACATTGTCCGTCGCCGCCGACCACTTCAGCGACACGCTCGAACTGGTCGTGGCGGACACCGCGAGGCCCGTCGGCGCGGACGGCGCGGTGGTGTCCGTACCGCCGCCACCGCCCCCGCCGCCCAGGGCGGTCTGAACCGCCGTGTACGCCGGTTTGGTCTGGAGGTTCTCGTCGTACAGGTCGGCGGCGCCCTGCCCCGAGAAGGTGCTCGGCACCCAGGAGTACTTGTCGTCGAAGTCCCACACCGTGATGCCGACGCAGCGGGTGACCGCGAGGCAGGAGCTGGTGACCTGGCGGTAGTAGTCGGCCTGGGTCGCCAGTTTGGTGCTGTCCGACGGCATTTCCATGCGCACGTCCAGCTCCGTGAACGCGACGTCGAGCCCGAGGTCGGCGAAGCGCTGGAGGTTCTGCTGCATGTTCGAGGGGAACGAGTACTGGACCGCCAGGTGGCCCTGGAAGCCGATGCCGTCCAGCGGCACACCCGCCTTCTTCAGGTCACTGGCCAGCTGGTACATGGCGTCGGCCTTGGCGCCGGTGCCGTCGATGTTGTAGTCGTTGATGTACAGCTTGGCGCCGGGGTCGGCGGCGTGCGCGGTGCGCAGCGCGTCCGCGATGTAGTCCTTCCCCATGGCGTTGTAGAAGGCGTCGGTCCGGTAGGTGCCGTCGTCGTTGAACGGCTCGTTGACCACGTCCCAGGAGTAGACCTCGCCCTTGTAGTGGGTGGCCTCCTTGGTGATGTGGTTCTCCATGGCGGCCTGGACCTGACCGGCGGGGAGGTTGCTCACCCAGCTGGGCAGCTGGCTGTGCCAGACCAGGTTGTGACCGCGCACCTGCTGGTTGTGGGCCTGCGCGAACTGGACGATCGCGTCGCCGCCGCTGAAGTTGAACTGGCCCTGCGAGGGCTCCGTGGTGTCCCACTTCATCGAGTTTCCGGGCGTGATCGAGCCGAACTCGCTGCCCAGGACGGCGGTGTAGGCCGAGTCGTTGAGCTCCGCGTTGTCGGTGGCGGAGCCGAAGTACCGGCCGCTCGCCTGCGCGAGCTGCCCCAGGGTGCTGCCCTGGGCGACGGCCGGGGCGGTTCCCGCGGCGAGCAGACCGCATCCGGTGGTCACCAGCGTGGCCAGCGCGACCGCGAGCCCCCCGCCACGCAAGGGGTGCAGAAGGGATCTCACCACTGTCTCCTTGTCAGTTGGGCTCGGTGCCGCCCGCGAGGGTGCCGTCGACGTAGACGGTCACCTTC
Source organism: Streptomyces sp. NPDC093018 (assembly GCF_040684035.1). Classification (NCBI taxonomy): domain Bacteria; kingdom Bacillati; phylum Actinomycetota; class Actinomycetes; order Kitasatosporales; family Streptomycetaceae; genus Streptomyces; species Streptomyces sp. NPDC093018. The sequence goes on along the minus strand of NZ_JBFBFF010000007.1, from coordinate 155,416 downwards.
GAGGCATCCGTATAGGCGGTGTTGGTCGCGTAGCTGTAGTCGTCGCTCTCGCTGAAGTTCGACCAGTCGCTCTTGTTGATCCGGCTCTGGATGTCACCGGTGTTCGCACCCGCGGCCAGCGAGCTCGCACCGGAGGTGAACCCGATCTCCACGTAGTGGTCCGCACCCGACTTCGGCGACGACAGGGCCACGACCTTCTGCGTGAGGTTCGAACACCCGACGGCCGCGTAGTCGCACGACGTGGTGAAGGTGGAGGAACCCCCGTCACCGGTGAAGTAGTAACGGATCGTCACCTTCGACAGATCCACCGCGGAACTCCCGGTGTTGACGACGCGCAGACCCGGCTTGATCTGACTGTCGGTCGGCGAGCTGTCATTGTTCTTGTACTGCACCTTCACCGCACCCGTGCCCGGCGTACCACCACCGCCGCCACCGGACGCCGAAGTCGTCGCCGTCACCGCACCCGACGCCGCCGACACATTGCCCGCCGCGTCCTTCGCCTTCACGGTGTACGAGTACGCCGTCGACGCGCTCAGACCGCTGTCCGTGTACGACGTCGACGTGCTGCTGCCGACCTTCGTGGACCCCCGGTACACGTCGTACCCGGTCACCCCCACATTGTCCGTCGACGCCGACCACTTCAACGACACACTCGAAGCCGTCGTCGCCGACACCGCGAGACCCGTCGGCGCGGTGGGCGCGGTCGTGTCCGTCGTACCGCCACCGCCACCACCGCCGGAGCCCTTGGTCGCGTTGAAGGAGAAGCTGTTGCTGGCCAGGCCCTGGCCGCCCTGCCAGATCTCGAAGCCGGCCTCGGCGTCGATCAGGTAGTGCGCGGAGTTGATGGAGCCGCGCGAGACCGCGTCGTCGATCAGGGCCTTGACGTCGAGGTTGCTGAACGAGGTACCGCCGCCCTGGAGGACATAGGAGATGATCTTCCAGGAGGTCTGCTGCCCGGTCCACACGTCCCAGCCGTGCCCGGCGACGTTCGCGGTGGCGGTCTGGCTGCCGAACGGCTGGACGCTGCCCTTGTGGTTGAGCCAGATCATCACCTCCGTTCCGTCGGGCTGGCCGTCCGTGGTCGGCGTCGAGTTGAACCAGAGGTCGTAGGCGACGTCATAGGCGCCCGACGCCGGCTGTGTGGTCGACCAGGAGGAGGTCGCGCTGCCCAACTGGCTGACCTGGACGGGCAGTCCGCTGCCCGTGGTGCAGGCACCCCAGTGGCAGCCCTTGTAGACCGAGGGGTAGGTCGCCGGGGCGCCGTTGGTGGCCGTGTTGAAGTTCGCCTGGGTGACGGACCACGCGCCCGAGCTGTTGTCGATGCTCACGCACTGCGTGTCCGACGAGTTCCATTCGTTCTGCTGGTAGGTGTACTCCCCGCCTTGGAGGGAGGTGGTCCCGTACTGGGTGCAGTCCGTCGCCGTACCGGCGGACGCCGGCTGGGTGACGACCATGAGCGCACCGAGCAGCAGGGCGGCCACGGTGCCCGCCCACGCGGCCATGCGCAGTCGTCTCCACGATGACAGCATGTGTGAGGTCTCCTTCGTTCCTTGGCGGATCAAGGCTCGACTCCCCAGGCGAGAGTGCCGTTGACGTACGCGGTCACCTTGGTGGCATCGGTGTAGGCCGTATTGGTGCCGTAGCTGTAGTCGTCGCTCTCGCTGAAGTTCGACCAGTCGCTCTTGCTCAGCCGGGCCTGGATGTCACCGGAGTTCGCGCCCGCCGCGAGCGAGCCCGCGCCGGAGGTGAACCCGACCTCCAGATAGTGGTCGGCACCCGACTTCGGCGAGGACACGGCGACCACCTTCTGCGTGATGTTCGAGGCGCCGACCGCCGCGTAGTCGCACCAGGTGCCGTAGCTGCTCGCACCGCCGTCGCCGGTGAACCAGTACCGCAGGGTGACGCTCGACAGGGCCAGCGCGGCGCTGCCGGTGTTGACCACGCGCAGACCGGGCTTGATCGCGTTGTCCGTCGGCGCGCTGTCGTTGTTCTTGTACTGCACCTTCACCGCGCCGGTGGTGCCGCCGCCGGAGCCGGCCTTGGTGGTGGCGGTGACCGCGCCGGAGGCCGCCGAGATGTTGCCTGCCGCGTCCTTCGCCTTGACCGTGTAGCTGTACGGCGTCGACGCCTTGAGCCCCGAGTCGGTGAAGGACGTGGTGGCCGCGCTGCCCGCCAGGGTGCCGCCCCGGTAGATGTCGTACCCGGCCACGCCCACGTCGTCGGTCGACGCGGTCCAGGTCAGCGAGACGCTGGTGTCCGTGGTCGCCGACACCGCGAGGTTCGCCGGCACGGTCGGCGGTGTGGTGTCACCGCTGCCGCCGCCGGAGCCGGCCCCGACGATCAGCTCGGCGTAGACGGCGTAGGCCATGGCGATGTCGGCCTGCGCCCAGAAGCGGTGGTAGCTGAAGGTGGGCGCGGAGCCGCCGTTCAGGTACGCCTGGACCTTGGGCCAGTCCGGGTCCTGCTGGTACCAGGAGCGGATGGAGAGGAAGGTCGAACTGGAGTTGATCACATCGCCGTTGGGCATCTTGCCCGTCCAGCCCGACGGCACGTACACCGGGTCGGCGAACCGGCTGTAGTCGGTGCGGGTCTCGGGGGTGGTGATGCCCTTCGCGTCGGCGAAGTTCGCCATCGCGTCCAGCAGGTTCTTGGCGAGGGTCGCGGCGGCGGTGTCGCCGGACTTGGCGGCGTAGTAGGTGAGCGTCTTGATGTAGGCGGCGGCCACCCCGGTGTCGTTGCCGTGGTCCACGACCGACACGTGCAGCCCGGTGTTGGCGGCCGGACTGCTCGGGTTCCAGGTCTCGGGCTGCCCGGTCCAGCTCAGGTTGCCCGGGATGCGGAAGTCGGTGGCCGAGACGGTGGTCTCGGATGAGGCCCAGGCGATCCACTTGGCGAGGATCGACTTGGCGGTGGCGTTCCCGGTCACGTAGTAGTACTCCGCGACCCGCTCCAGCGACCAGCACTGGAAGCCGAACCAGTTGTTGCTCGGCGGATCGTGGTAGACCGGCTGCCAGTCGTAGGCCATGCCGTAGAACGTCGGATCGCCGGCCGGCGGCGCGCCGTACTGCCCGTTCCAGCTGTTGGTGGCGCCGCCCGCGATGGCGCCCTCGGCGGACTGGAGCCACTGGTAGAACTCCAGCTGCCGCTGAAGGCTCGTGGTCCAGTCGCTCTGCGCGGTGGGCGACTTCGGGGTCAGGCTCGGCACATTGGCCAGCGCCCAGGCGGCCAGCGGGTTCTGGTAGCCCTGGTGGGCGGTGCCGTCCCCGATCCGCCAGGCCCAGCCGCCGCCGTTCTCCGCGCCGCCCCAGGCGTAGTACCAGGCCAGCAGGTAGTGCTCGGAGTCCCGCCCGGAACCGGCGGCGCAGCTCTTCGGGTCGGTGCAGTTGCCGATCTTCTTGAAGTACTTGTCGAACAAGGAGTAGCGCAGGTAGTCGCCCATCTTGGCGGCCTTCGCCACGGACGCGGAGATCGCGGACGCGTTGCCCTGGGCGGTGGCCCACCGGTACGCCCAGTACGCCGCCTGCACCGCGCGGGCGTCGGCGTCGGGGGCGTTGGTGTACTTCCACTGCTGGGAGTAGCTGCTGTCCTTGACGAACAGATCGAGGTAGCCGTTGGTGCCGCCGTGCTTGAACAGATCGGTGGTCGGCTGCGGGATCGTCTCCCACACCGACTCCTGGGCGCCGCGCTGGTAGCTGTTGATGTACGACGGTCCGGACGCGGTGGGCCCGTTCTCGGCGCCGGTGCCCGGCGTGTTGCCGTACCCGTAGATGTTGTCCACGTCCATCAGCCAGTGCATCCCGTAGATGTCCGGGGTGCCGTAGGCCGAGTTCAGCTCGCTCGCGATCGGGTCCTGGCCGGAGGAGACCGAACTGTCCAGCGCGGAAGGGTACTTGTTGACGTCGGGCCACTCGGGGATGTAGGTCGCCGGGCTGCTCGCGTTGTAGGAGCTGTTGCTCGGCTGGTCGGTGTGGTTGGGGATGATGTACTTCTCGGCGGTGGCCCACGCGCTGTTGAACGGCGTCCAGTTGCCGGTCACCCGGCCGTAGGTGGCCTCCAGCCAGAACCAGAAGCTGAACGCCTCCGAGGTGGTCTGGTGGCCGTGGTCGGGGGCCTCGACGATCAGCGTCTCCACGCAGTGGTAGGGGATGCCCTCGTCGCTGAAGTAGCCGTTCGCCGAGTCCTTGATCTTGTTGTACTGGGTGAGGAAGGCCGTGGTGTACGGGTCGTCGGCGGTCGCCGCGGGGGACGTCGCGGGCTTCTTGGCCGTGGGTGCCGCGCTGGCGAGGGTGGGCGTGACGGCCGCCGCGAACAGGGCTCCGCCGACCGCGGCGGCGAAGCGTCTGCGGGAAAAACCGGGGGCGGACATGGCTTCTCCTGGGGGGATGGGGGGATCGGAGAGGGGAGCCGGAGCATGGCGCCACCCCTGATGGGCGCCATGCTCCGGAGACCCGGCCGCGGCCCGGAGCGGGGCGGGCGTGGCGGGGCGGCCGGGTTGCTGCGGGAAGAGCCTCGGCTTACGGCTCGACGCCACCCGCGAGGGTGCCGCCCACGTACACGGTCACCTTGGAGACGTCGGCGTACGCGGTGTTGGTCGCGTAGCTGTAGTCGTCGCTCTCACTGAAGTTGGACCAGTCGCTCTTGTTGATCCGGCTCTGGATGTCACCGGTGTTCGCACCCGCCGCGAGGGATCCCGCGCCGGAGGCGAAGCTGATCTCCACGTAGTGGTCCGCGCCGGACTTCGGCGAGGAGAGCGCGACGACCTTCTGCGTGACGTTCGAGCAGCCGACGGCCGCGTAGTCGCACGACGTGGTGAAGGTGGAGGAACCACTGTCACCGGTGAAGTAGTAACGGATCGTCACCTTCGACAGATCCACCGCGGAACTACCGGTGTTCACCACCCGCAGACCCGGCTTGATCTGGTTGTCGGTCGGCGAGCTGTCATTGTTCTTGTACTGCACCTTGACCGCACCCGTGCCCGGGGTCCCGCCGCCACCGCCACTCGCGGCCGTGGTCGCCGTCACCGAGCCGGAAGCCGCCGACACATTGCCCGCCGCGTCCTTCGCCTTCACGGTGTACGAGTACGCCGTCGACGCGCTCAGACCGCTGTCCGTGTACGACGTCGACGTGCTGCTGCCGACCTTCGTGGACCCCCGGTACACGTCGTACCCGGTCACCCCCACATTGTCCGTCGACGCCGACCACTTCAACGACACGCTCGAAGCCGTCGTCGCCGACACCGCAAGACCCGTCGGCGCGGTGGGCGCGGTCGTGTCCGTCGTACCGCCACCGCCACCACCGCCGGAGATGGGCGGGTAGGCGTTCTGGAGCAGCTGCTGGAACTGGGCGGAGAACCAGTGGCCGGCCAGCGGGGCGTTCGGCAGGGCACCGGTCGGGTTGTTGCCGTTGCGTGCGTTGCCCGTGTAGGTCGGGTCGCACATCTGGTCGAAGCCCTTGCCCTCGCTGTTGTCGATGGGCTGGCTCGCGCCGTCCGACTCGCCCGGGGGCTTGACCCACACATAGGCGTCGATCCCGGAGGCCGGAGCCGCGGTCGGCCGCTCGCCGAGGCCGGCACCGCTCTGGTTGCACCAGTTGCCCGCGTGGATCCGGCGGTCGATCCGGGCGCCGTCGACGTAGGCGTCCACGGAGGTCGTCGGGCCGGGGCCGGTCGGCCGGGCGGAGCCGCCCCAGCCGTTGCGGGAGGTGTCGATCAGCATGCCGATGCCGGAGTTGAAGCCCTTCGACACCAGCGTGGTGCGCAGCGCCTGGGCGTAGGACTGCTCGTCGACGTACTGGTTCCAGTCCACCCACTTCGACTGGCGCACCGTCGTACCGTTGACGGAGTCGGTCACCTTGAAGTTGGGCTCCACGGTCGCCGAGTAGTTGGCCGTGTTGACGATGAAGCCCTGCACGTCGTCGACCGTGGCACCGGCGGTGGTGGCGGCCTTGTGGAACTCGTCGGCGGACGGGCCGAGGTTGCTGTCCCAGCCCAGCCAGCCGTGGTGGCCGGCGTCGATGTAGTTGTAGACGTTGGGTATCGCGCCCAGGTGGTTCAGCGCGTAGCCGACGCCGGTCTCGTAGTTGCCGTTCGACTTCATCGTCTCGCACTGCGAGGTCGAGCCGTCGGTGCCGCCCGCGTTGGTCACCAGGTTCGGCAGCGAGTCGGGCTCGACGATGTTGACGATCCGCAGATTGGCGTAGGCCGGGTCGGCGAGGATCTTGGCGATCGGGTCGATGTAGTCGCTCTCGTACCGGCCGATGTCGGTCGGGCCCAGCTCGCCGTTGGAGGCGAGCGCGGCGCAGTCCCGGCCCGGCAGGTCGTAGATGACCAGCGTGATCAGGTTGGCGCCCTGGGACACGGCCTTGTCGAGGTGGGCGCGCAGGCCCATCCGGCCGCTGGCGCCCTGGATGGTCGAGATGCTGTCCAGCCATACGGCGGTCGGCGTGTTGGCGACCGCGCTGCCACCGGGCTCGGCGGCGGCGTTCGCGGACCACTCCGGGTTCACATAACCCGTCGCGCCCACATAGGGGTTGTCCACCCGGGCGGTGGCGGCCGAGGCGGTCGGCGCGTTGAGCGTCATGGCCAGCGCGGAGCCGAGCGCGAGCGCCGACAGCACCGCGAAACCGCGGGTGAGCCTTGATCTCGGGGGAGGGAGAGACTTCTTCACCAAGGGTTCCTTCCGTGGGGTGTTGTGGCGCGCGGTGCGGCCGTACGGCACACCACGCGCCGCTCGGGAGAGGGAGAACTCAGGGTTCGATGCCGTTCGCGAGGGTGCCGTCGACATAGACGGTCACCTTCGAGGCATCCGTATAGGCGGTGTTGGTCGCGTAGCTGTAGTCGTCGCTCTCGCTGAAGTTCGACCAGTCGCTCTTGTTGATCCGGCTCTGGATGTCACCGGTGTTCGCACCCGCGGCCAGCGAGCCCGCACCGGAGGTGAACCCGATCTCCACGTAGTGGTCCGCACCCGACTTCGGCGACGACAGCGCCACGACCTTCTGCGTGAGGTTTGAACACCCGACGGCCGCGTAGTCACACGACGTGGTGAAGGTGGACGCTCCGCCGTCACCGGTGAAGTAGTAACGGATCGTCACCTTCGACAGATCCACCGCGGAACTCCCGGTGTTCACCACCCGCAGACCCGGCTTGATCTGGTTGTCCGTCGGCGAGCTGTCATTGTTCTTGTACTGCACCTTGACCGCACCCGTACCCGGAGTCCCGCCACCACCACTCGCGGCCGTGGTCGCCGTCACCGAGCCGGAAGCCGCCGAGACGTTACCCGCGGCATCCTTCGCCTTCACGGTGTACGAGTACGCCGTGGACGCGGACAGACCGCTGTCCGTGTACGACGTCGACGTGCTGCTGCCGACCTTCGTGGACCCCCGGTACACGTCGTACCCGGTCACCCCCACATTGTCCGTCGACGCCGACCACTTCAACGACACACTCGAAGCCGTCGTCGCCGACACCGCAAGACCCGTCGGCGCGGTGGGCGCGGTCGTGTCCGTCGTACCGCCACCGCCACCACCGCCGGAGCCGAACCCGGGGGCCTTGACGGAGGCCAGGTAGCCGTCCTTGGCGGTGTCGACGGTCTGCCAGTCGTCCTTGAGGATGCCGCCGGTGTCACCGGAGTCGGGGTTCCAGCACCAGAAGGTCCACTGGAAGCTGTCGCCGCCGTACTGCGAGGTCGGGCGGAGGTAGTCGACCAGGGCCTTCAGCCAGGTCTGGTCGGTGGTCGACTGGAGCGTCGTACCGAACTCGCCGACCCAGACGGGGGCGATGTTGTTCTTGAAGAGGTAGCCCCAGTACTTGTCCCAGATGCCGGGCATGTTGCTCGGGAAGGACGGGTCGCTGAACCAGGGCTGGTTGGAGACGCTGGTGGCGTAGTCGTGGGCCGAGTAGACCACGCGGTCCGCGACATCGAGCTGGACCGGGTAGGTGCCGGCGCCCTCCAGGTTGCCGCCCCACCAGGTGGAGTCGCCGTTGTAGGTCTGGACGCCCTCCACGAAGATCAGCATGTTGGGGTTGACCGACAGCACCGCGTTGCCGCCGCGCTGGGCCGCGAGCCGCCAGTCGACGGTCGTGTCACCGCAGCCCCAACAGGCCGGATCGTGCGGCTCGTTGTGCAGGTCGATACCGACGACCGTGGGATTGTTCGCGTAACGGCTCGCCACCGACTTGAGGTTGGCCAGCCAGGTCGACTCCGGGACGCTGCTCGTGTACCACAGGGCGCTCTGCCCGCTGGAGTCCGGCCGGTGCCGGTCGAGGATGACCTTCAGGCCGATCTGCCCCGAGTAGTCCACGATCTTGTCCAGGACCTGAAGGGAGTTGAGCCCCTGGAGGTCGGCGTTCTTGCCGCTGGAGAAGTCGATGCTGGACGGCATCGTGCCGGACTTGAAGATGTCGTCGGAATACGGAATGCGCAGCGTGTTGTATCCGGTCGCGGCGATCTGGTCGAGCATGTTCTTGTAATCCCGGGACCACAGGCCGTGGACCACGTGGTTGTCGGTCTCGAACCCGAACCAGTTGATCCCGGCGATGCGCACCGAGTTGCCGTTCGCGTCCAGGATCTGCCGGCCGCTGGTGTGCCAGTAGCCCGCTCCCGCCGTACCGGCCGCCCGCGCGGGCGCCGTACCGGTCACGGCGACCAGCAGGGCGAGCAGGATCGCGGCCACGGCGCCCATGGCCGTCCACCGCCGAGGCGGCCCCAAGTCCGCAGGTCTCATAGCAGCCAACTCCTCTTGTATGGCGTGCCCCCGTGCTGACTGACATCGCTGCCGCACCGTGGCCCCTGGCGGGCGGCGGTGCGGTTCGAACGCGGTTCACATGCGGTTCGTATGCGGTGCGTACGCGGTGGTGCCGTGCCAGGGAGCGCCGCCCGGGTACGAACGGACCGGAGGCTTCCGCCACTTGGTGCCGGTGGCGATCAACTCCGGGTTGATTCAAGGGCGTTGAGCGTGGGAGCGCTCCCAGCAAGTGAGGAAAGTAACAACTCGAAACAGCGCTGTGAAGGGGCCAGGCGAAACCTGAGCGCAATGGCGCGTTCACGCGCCCCCTCGGCGCGGGGGCCGGCGCGCCCGGTGCCGGCGGGGCGGCACCGGCCGGGACCACGGTGAACTCGCCGCATCCGGCGGCGATGCGTGACGGGCCCGACGGCTACCGTCGGGTAGCGGCGACGGGCCGTCGGGGACCGGTCGGCGCGCGGGTCCGGAAGCAAGGCGGAGAAACAGCCATTCGGCAAGTGCACGGACGGCGGTGGCCCCGCGCCGCGCGGCGCACTCCCCCGGCGCGGCACACGGGTGCCGGACCGGCCCCTCGGCGCCATGCACACAGGGGTGCCGGGTCGGACGCGGACGCCGGTCCGGTCACCGTGCCCCGGCACCGTGCACGACGGGCGCCGGGACGATCTCCTGGCGCCCCGCACGCACGGATGCCGGGTCGATCCCCCGGCGTGGAGCACGCGCGGATGCCAGGGCGGCGATCCCCCGGGCGCGGCGCACACACGGCTGCCGGGCGTCCCCGGCGTGGCGCAGGGCCGCGCCGCCGGGGTGGGCCCGAAATCGCCGGGGTTCGGCGTGCGGTCCGCCCCCGGCGCGCCGACCGCGGCCCTGCCCGAGGGCACCGTACGACTCGGCCCGCCCGTGTCAGGGATCGCCGACCGGGGCGTGTTCATGGCGGACGGACCGGGACTGCCGGCGCGCCGTCGTGGTGGCGACCGGCGCTGGGGCCGGGGCCGCGGCGCGACTGCCGCCCGCCCCGGACACGCCCGCCCACCGCACGGTCACCGCGCACGACCACATCGCCCCGCGCCGCTCTCCCCGGCGGCCCGTCCGGCCGTTCGGCACCCGCCGCCGCGTGCCGAACGTCCGCGTCCTCAGCCATCCATGGATACCGGGGGCGGCCCGCATGGACACCGGGGGCGGGTCCCGAAGCGGCCCGTGGGCGGCGGGGCGGGTCCCGGGCTTCCGTGGCCGGTCGCCCGGCGCCGCGCTCAGGCGGACTCGCGCACCACCAGGTCGGTGGAGAGCACCACATGGCGCCGGATGCCGTTGCGGGACTCGATCTCCTCCAGCAGCACCCGGGCCATGGTGCGGCCCATCTCCTCGGTCGGCTGGCGCACGCTGGTGAGCGGGGGGTCGGCGTGCCGGGCCACCGCGGAGTCGTCGAAGCCGATCAGCGCCACGTCCTCGGGCACCCGCCGCCCCGACTGGCGCAGGACATGCAGGGCGCCGCTGGCCATGACGTCGGAGGCGGCGAAGACGGCGTCGAGGCCGGGGTGCCGCTCCAGCAGGGCGCGCATCGCGGCGCGGCCGCCCTCCTCGGTGAAGTCGCCGTGGGCCACCAGCGAGGTGTCGCCGCCGAGGCACGCGGAGTTCATCGCCTGCGTGTAGCCGTCGAGCCGGCAGCGGGCGACGTACATGTCCAGGGGGCCGGTGATGGTGGCGACGGTGCGCCGGCCCAGTCCGAGCAGATGCTCGGCGGCCGACCGCGCGCCCCCGACGTTGTCGGCGTCGACGTACGACATCCACTCCCGCTCCGAGCGCCGCCCGTTCAGCACGGTCGGCACCCGCAGCCGCTCCAGCAGGCTGGGCAGCGGGTCGTTCTCGTGCACGGACACCAGCAGGACGCCGTCGACGCGGCGGGCCGCCAGATGCTGGCCCAGGCGCTGGCGCTCGCGCGGGGTGCGGATCAGGGTGAGCAGCAACTGCATGTCCGTGTCGGCGAGTTCGGTGCTCACACCGCGCACGATGTCCAGGAAGTACGGCTCGGCGCCGAGCCTGGTCTCCGACTCGGGGATGACCAGGGCGACCGCGTCCGTGCGGTCGGCGGCCAGCGCGCGGGCGGCACGATTGGGCACATAGCCCAGCTCGGCGATCGCCGCCTCCACCGCCGCCCGCGCCTGGGCGCTCACATGCGGGGAGCCGTTGACCACCCGCGAGACCGTGCCCCGCCCGACACCGGCCCGCGCGGCGACCATCTCCAGCGTCGGCCGGCCGCCCCGCCCCTCGCCCGCAGTCATCGCGCCCTTGCCCGTCACCATGGATGACAACCCGTCAGTCGCACCGACTCGAAGTGTTCGTTCCCTTGACACACCCGCGGGAACGGTGGACCTTCATTATGCCAATCTGGGAGCGCTCCCACGGGAGCGCTCCCAGATAAAAGCCGGTTTCATCGAGCCGGAGCCCCCGGTGCGGCGGGTGAACGCGGGGTTCCGGAGGAGACGCGGGCGCGTTGCGGGGCGGGGCCCGGGACCGAACCTCCGCGCAGAGGCACAATCGGAGGGAGGACGGACAGCGGAGGTCGGCTCCCGAGGTGCCGGGAGGTGCTCATGCCGGAGGATCCGCGGCGGCCGGACGCGTCGGCCGGGAGCCGGATCGCCGGACCGGAGGCGATCGAGCGGCTGCCGGACGCGATGACGTCCGAGGAACTGGGTGCCCGGGTGCGGCAGCTGGCCCTCGGGCAGCGCCGGTTGCGGCGGCTGCTGGACGCGGTGGTGGCGATCAGCGCGGACATGGAGCCCCGTGCCGTACTGGAGCACATCGTGACCGCCGCCGCCGACCTGGTCGGCGCGCGGTACGGCGCGCTGGGCGTCCTCGGTCCGGAGGGGGACTTCGTCGATCTGGTCACCGTGGGGGTGGACGAGGAGCGGATGCTGGCGGCCGAGGGGCTGCCCCAGGGGCACGGGCTGCTGATCGGGCTGATCTCGGACCGCAGGCCCCTGCGGGTCGACGACATCCGGGCCGACCCCCGCTCGGTCGGCTTCCCGCCCTGCCACCCGGTGATGACCACGCTGCTGGGCGTCCCGCTGACCGTGCGGGACACGGTGTACGGCAATCTCTACCTCGCGGACAAGGAGGACGGCACGCCGTTCACGGACGACGACGAGGCCATCCTGACCGCGCTGGCCAGTGCCGCGAGCGTCAGCATCGAGAACGCCCGCCTCTACCAGGACCTCAAGCGGGTGGCGATGCACTTCCAGTTGCGCATGCTGCCCGCGCTGCCGGACCTGAGCCCGCTCGTGTGCGAGCTGCGCTATGAGCCGGCCTCCGAGCTGCCCCGCCTCGGCGGGGACTGGTGCGATGCCGTGCTCCTGCCGGACGGCGCGGTCTCCCTCGTCATCGGCGATGTCACCGGCCATGCCGTGGCGGCCGCCCCGATCATGGCGCAGATCCGCAACATGCTGCGCGCGCTGGTCTTCGACCACGGCGGGCCGCCCAGCCTGGTCGTCTCGAAGCTGGACCGCGCCCTGACGATGTTCGCCGAGCCGCCCACCGCCACCCTGATGCTCACCCTGCTGGAGCGCGTCGCCGACGAGTACGTCCTGCGCTGGAGCAACGCGGGGCATCCTCCGCCGCTGCTGCTCCACCCCGGCCTCGGCGCCCGCTTTCTCTCACCGGCCCGCCATGGGATCCCGGTGGGCGTCGACCCCACCGTCCCCCGGTACGACCATGCGCAGCGGCTTCCCGCGGGCAGCACCCTGCTGCTGTTCACCGACGGGCTGGTGGAGCGCCGGGGCCAGGACATCGACGCGAGCATGGCCGCGCTGGCCGATCAGGCCATGGGCCTGCTCGACGCCCCGCTGGAGCGGCTGTGCGCCGAGCTGGTCACGGGGCGCGGCCAGCTGTTCGACGACGATGTCACCCTGCTCGCCCTGCGCATGCCGGACCACCGGGCGCGGTGAGGCGCCCGGTGGTCCGGTCCTGCGGGAGCGGTGGGCTCGTCAGAACTTGGGGTCGGGCGACTGGGCCCTGACCAGTTCGGCGGCCTCGGCCTCCGACTCCACCGAGGGCGGGGAGCCGTCCAGCGGCTTGTTCGCCGTCTCCTTCATGGCCAGGACCGCGATGACGCCCACGGCCGCCGCGCCCATGGCGTAGAACGCCGGCATCAGATTGGTGTGGAAGACGCCGATCAGGGCCGTGATCACCAGCGGGGTGGTGCCGCCGAAGAGGGAGGCGGAGAAGTTGTAGGCGACCGAGAGGGAGCCGTAGCGGACATGCGTCGGGAAGATCGCCGGGAGGGCGGCCGACATCGTGCCGAGCATGGCCACCAAAGACAGGCCCATCAGCAGCAGGCCCAGGGTGATCAGGACGATGTCGCCCTGCCGGATGAGCAGGAACGAGGGCACCGACAGGACCAGGAAGCCGAGCATGCCCGTCATCAGCAGCGGTTTACGGCCGAAACGGTCGGAGAGGCGGCCGACCTGGTTGATGACGCACATCTGGAGGACCATCACGATCAGCAGGATCAGCAGCCCGTGGTTGGTGTCGTAGCCGAGCTCGTCGGACAGATAGGTCGGCATGTACGACAGCAGCATGTAGTCGGTGATGTTGTACGCAGCCACCAGGGCGACGCACAGCAGCAGCGGCCGCCAGTAGCGGGTGAAGATCTTGCCGAGGTCGGCGGCGGCCGAGGTCTCCACCGCGTCGGCGGCCTCGGTCGCCCGGGCCTGGCCGCCCTCCAGCTTCTGGAAGGCGGGCGTCTCGTCCAGCTTGAGCCGCAGATACAGGCCGATGAAGCCGAGCGGGGCCGCGACCAGGAAGGGGATGCGCCAGCCCCAGTGCAGCATCTGGTCGTCGCTGAGCAGGCTGGTCAGGGCGACGACGAGGCCGGACGCCCCGACGTACCCGGCGAGCGTGCCGAACTCCAGGAAGCTGCCGAAGTAACCGCGCCGTTTGTCGGGCGCGTACTCGGCGATGAAGGTGGACGCGCCGCCGTACTCACCGCCGGTCGAGAAGCCCTGCACCAGCCGGAAGAAGATCAGCAGGGCCGGAGCCCATATGCCGATCGTGCCGTGCGAGGGGATCAGGCCGATGGCGAAGGTGCCGATCGCCATCATGATCATGGTGAGGGCGAGGATCGTCTTGCGGCCGATCTTGTCGCCGAGCGGCCCGAGCACCATGCCGCCGATGGGCCGCACCAGGAAGGCGACCGCGAAGGTCGCGAAGGTGCTGAGCAGCTGGGCGGTGTGATTGTCCGAGGGAAAGAAGACCTTGCCCAGGGTCGCGGCCAGATAGCTGTAGATACCGAAGTCGTACCACTCCATCGCGTTGCCGAGAGCGGCCGCCTTGGTGGCGCGTTTGACGGCCGGTTCGTCGGTCACCGTGATGTCGCTGCGGCGCAGCTTCGGGTGGCGTCGTTTCTCGATGGCACGAAAGAGCATCCGGTGGCGCCTGACCGCGGCGGGATCCACCGGATCCACCGGGTTCTCATGGTCAGTCGCCGTCATCACGGTGTTCCTTTCGCCGGTCGCATTGCACACGCCAACGCCTGCACAGATCTCGCGCCCTCAAACCAACCGCTCCGTACGGCGCTCACTCGGCTACTCTGAGTGGATGACGCTCCGGCCCGGTGGTCCTCAGGGGATGTCGCCGCTCCAGTCGAGACGGGTGCGGTCACCGGGGCGCGGGGTGTATATCGCCCGGCCGCCGATGCCGTACCGGCCCAGCTCGGTGCGCAGCGGGACGCCCGCGGCGGGGGCCTCTTCGGCCCGGTCGGTGATGTCCAGGAGCAGGCCGTCCAGGGGGCCGCCGACCAGTTGGGCGTACCTGCGGTCGGGGCGTGGGCCGGGGTCGTCGTGGTCGTGGCCGTAGACCCGGCCGCGCAGCAGCTGCTCGTCGTCGCCGTTCATGGTCCAAGCCTCCCAGCCGGCACTGACAACGGGATCTTGGCGACGGGGTCGCGCGGGTGGGCCCGGGCGGACTTTCTTCCCGCCCTTTGCGGTTGCAGTGAGAGGTGTGTGCGCATGCCCCGGTCGGGGAACCTGAATCCTTCAGGCGGGGCCCCAGCGGAGAGGAGCCCAGGTGACTACGTCGACGTCAGCGGCAGGCGGCCGCGGCCAGGGGGCTCAGGACACCGGCTACCAGCCGGATCCGCGCCGGTGGCGAGCCCTGTGGGTGACGCTGGTGGCCGGTTTCATGAGCCTGCTGGACGTGACGATCGTGGCGGTCGCCCTGCCCACCATCCAGCGCGATCTGGGGGCCTCCCCCGCCCAGGTGCAGTGGGTGGTGTCCGGATACGCGCTCACCTTCGCCCTCGCCCTCGTCACCGCCGGGCGGCTCGGCGACGCCCTGGACCGGCGCCGCATATTCCTGCTCGCGCTCAGCGCGTTCGTGCTGTTCAGCGCGGCCTGCGGGGCGGCCCCGGACATCACGCTCCTGGTGGTGGCCCGCCTCGCGCAGGGCCTCGCGGCCGGCTTCATGGCGCCCCAGAACTCCGCGCTCATCCAGCAGCTGTTCCGGGGCGCCGAACGCGGCCGGGCCTTCGGCTTCTTCGGCGCGACCGTCGGCATCTCCTCCGCCGTCGGCCCCATCACCGGCGGTGCCATCCTGGCGCTGGCCTCCGGCGCCGACGGCTGGCGGTGGATCTTCTACGTCAATGTGCCCATCGGCATCCTCGCCGTGCTGCTCGGCCGCCGGCTGCTGCCCCGTGTCCAGGGGACCGGGCGGGGCCATGTGGACGCCACCGGTGTGCTGCTCCTCGGCCTCGGGGTGCTCGCGCTGATGTATCCGCTGGTGCAGGCGGACTCCGGCGGGATCGAGCGGCTGTGGTGGCTGTTCCCGGTCGGTGCCGTGGTGCTCCTCGGCTTCGCCCAGTGGCAGCGGCGCCTGGTGGCCAAGGGCGATCAGCCGCTGCTGGATCCGCGGCTGTTCAGCACCGTGCGCGGCTACGCGGTCGGCGCGGGCGTCGGCACGCTGTACTTCATCGGCTTCAGCGGGGTGTGGCTGGTCTTCGCGCTCTTCTACCAGCACGGTCTGGGCTTCTCCCCGCTGCGCTCCGGACTCGCCGTGACCCCCTTCGCCGTGGGCTCGGCGGTCGCGGCGGTGGTGGCCGGGCGGCTGGTCGAGCGGCTCGGCCGGCTGCTCACCGTGTGCGGTCTGGTGGGCGTGATCCTCGGCCTCGGCGGCACCGCGCTGCTGCTGCACACCGTGGATCTCGCCGGCGCACCCTGGCTCGCCGCCCCGGTGCTGTTCCTCGGCGGGATCGGCGGTGGCTTCGTGGTCTCGCCCAACTTCACGATGACGCTGCGGGACGTGCCGGTGCGCATGGCGGGCGCGGCGGGCGGCGCCCTGCAGACCGGGCAGCGGCTCGGCGCGGCGGTGGGCACGGCCGCGCTGCCCGGCCTCTACTACCTGGTGCTCGGCCGGCACCAGGACTACCGCGCCGCCGTCGTCATCGCGCTGGGCGCCGCGCTCATCGGCATGGTGGCGTCCCTGGCGCTCGCCACGTTCGACTGGCAGCGGGACCGGCGGTCACGCTCCGGGGGCGGGAAGCGGCCGCAGGAGGTGGCCGACGATCCGGTGCGCTCCGGGCAGTCCTGACGGCTCGGCCGACGACTCGGCCGACGACTCAGAAGAAGCCGCCGTCGACGGGGAGCGTACGGCCGGTCATGTACGCGGCGTCGTCGCTGGCCAGGTAGGCGTAGCCCGCGGCGATCTCCTCGGGCGTGGCCAGGCGGCCGAGCGCGCCGTGCACCGACAGCCACTGACCGAGCGGCATCTCGCCGCGCAGCCGGGGGTGCTGGTATCCGGCCGAGTTCTCGGTGGCCATGTCGGTGTCGGTGCCGCCGGGCGCGATGGCGTTGATGGTGATGCCGCGCTGTCCCAGTTCGGCGGAGAGGTTGAGGACCATGGACTCCACGGCGGCCTTGGAGGCGGCGTACAGGGGGTGCTCGAAGACCGCGCGGGACGCGCTGACCGAGGAGGTGAGCACGATCCTGCCGCCCTCCCGCATCCGGGCGGCCGCGTGCTGGGCCGCGAACAGCTGGCCTCGGGTGTTCACGGCGAAGACGCGGTCGAAGTCGGCCGGGGTGAGATCCGCCAGGGCCCCGAAGTGTTCGATGCCGGCGCAGGAGGCCAGCACGTCCAGTCGGCCGAACTCCGCGACCGCGCGCTCGATCAGCGCCTCGCTCTGGCCGGGATCGGCCACGTCCGCGCCGTGGGCCAGGGCCTTGCCGCCGTCCGCCGCGATCGCGGAGACCAGCGCGTCGGCCGCCGCCCGGTTGCTCCGGTAGCCGATCACGACGGCCGCCCCCTCGGCCGCCAGGCGCCTGGCCACCGCCGCCCCGATGCCTCTGCTGCCACCCGTCACCACCGCGGCCCTGCCCACGAATCGCCAGGTGTCCCTTGCCGTCATGGAGGTCATCCTTTCCGTCCTTCACGGAGCCGTCGCCGTCAGTGTCCAACGGCGTTCACGCAGAGGCGAGTTACGCATGGCTCGATAACGTGTGCGAATCGGGCCATTCCCCGCCCGGGGCCCCGTCAGAGTTGCGAGCCCGGTGGGGTTATGTGATCAAATCTGCCGATGCGTACCCCCCACACACCGACGCATCACCTCGCTCACTCCGACGGACCCGGCCCCGGCCGGGTTCCGTCCAGGCGAAGTCCGTACGACGAACTGGGCGCGCTCGCGGAGGATCCCGCGGGCGGCCCGGCGGACGGCCCGCTGGACGACTTCCTCCGCGTGGACGACGCCCCTGACCAGCGGGACGACGACACCGACGACGCCTGGGCCCCACCCAACCACAGGCGCCGGGGCCGCCGCCGCAACCGGGCCACCGGGCTGCCCACCATGCTCCGGCTGACCGTCTGGGCGCTGACCTTCGCCTGCCTCGTCGCCCTGGCCGACCGCTGGGCGCTGCTCTACGCCGAGCGGCAGGCCGCCGACCGGCTCAAGGACCGGCTGCATCTGACCGCCGCGCCCGAGGTGCGGATCGGCGGCTTCCCGTTCCTGACCCAACTCCTGGACCAGCGGCTGGACTCGGTGCAGGTCACCGTCCCGGACGTACCGGCCGACCGGGTCACCCTGACGCAGGTCACCGCCACCGCACGCGACATACGCATCGACGGCGACGGCCCAACAGCCGTACGGGGAGCCCTCGTTCGCCAGATGCACGGCCAGGTGCTGCTGTCCTTCGCCGACATGAACCGTGAACTGGGCGCCTCCCAGGTGGCGTTCAGCGCCCAGGGCCCTGGCCGGATCAGGGCGCTCGGCTCGCTGCGGCTGGCCGGACACGATGTGCGGGTGCGTGCCGATGCCCACATCCAGCGCGACGGGGACCGCGGCATCAGCACCTCGGTGGACGGGATGCGGCTGGACATCGGCGACCTCGCGACCTACCGGCCCGGCACCGGCCCTGCCGAGGGGCTGCACCTGACCCGGGCCGCCGCGCGCCGGGTCACCCAGGAGGCGGACAAGATCAAGGCGCTGCTGGGCGTACCGGAGATCGTGCACCGCTTGGGTGTGCCGGACAGTGCGGTGCACGCCGCCCTGCACGACGAGGACAAGCTCCACCGGCTCACCGGCGCGCCGCGCTTCCTGCACCAGCTGACCCGGGTGAACCTCGTGGACGTGGCGCTCGCCCACCCCGAGGTGCTCAAGCGGCTCGGCGTCGACCTCTCCCTGCTGACCTCCCTGACCAAGCTGACCCGCCCGCAGATCGCCGACCGCTTCGACTTCGCCTTCCGGATCCCGAACCCGCCCTCCGGCGATCTGCGGCTCCAGCGGGTCGCGGTGGACAAGGACGGGATCCATGTCTACGTCAGCGGCGCGGGACTGCTCCTGGGCAAGTGACCCGCCCCGGGCGGGAGTCGCCCGGGATCACGCGCCCTCTTCCGAGGGGAGCGGCACGGGGTAGGGCTCGCCGAAGTCGGCCGAGCGGCTCACCTTCTCCCAGGCACTCGCCTCGGCGAGCCGCCGGCGATCGTGGTCCAGGGCCATGGTCGCGGCGTTCACCCCGAGCAGGAGGTGGCTCGGGACCTCGCCGCGCCGTACCGTGCGGACGATGATCTCGGCGGCGCGGCGCGGGTCCCCGGCCGCGCCGGCGGTGTTCTGCCGCATCAGCCGGTTCATCGCGCCCACGGTCGCGTCGTAGGCCTCGGGCACATCGTGGACGGTCATCGAGGAGCCGGCCCAGTCGGTGGCGAAGCCGCTCGGCTCGACGACCATGACCCGCACCCCGAACGGCGCGGTCTCCGTGGCCAGCACCCGGCTGAAGCCGTCCACGGCGAACTTGGCCGCCTGGTACGACGCGATGCCCGGCGAGCCGCCGACCCGGCCGCCGATCGAGGAGAACTGCACGACGGTGCCCGCGCGCTGCCTTCGCAGGACGGGGAGCGCGGCCCTGGTGACGTGGTAGACGCCCCAGAAGTTGGTCTCGAACTGGGCCCGGAAGTCGGCGTCCTCGGTCGTCTCGATGGGCGACACGTTCGCGTAGCCCGCGTTGTTCACGAGCACGTCGAGGCGCCCGAAACGGGCCACGGCCGCCTCGACGGCCGCGCGTGCCGCGTCCGGGCTGGTGACGTCCAGGGCGAGGGGCAGCACGCGGTCGCCGTACTCGGCGAGGTCCGCCGCGAGGGCGTCGGGGCGGCGGGCGGTGGCGACGACCAGATCGCCGGCCGCCAGCACGGCGTCGACCAGGGCGCGGCCGAAGCCGCGCGACGAACCGGTGATGAACCAGACCTGGGGATCCTGTGTACTCATACCGTTAGTGAAACACCGTTCTCTTATTAGCGCAACACCGTTGCCTTAACTCTTCCTATGATGTCCTGCATGAGTGAGCCTGCCTTTCAGCGTGCGCGCAGTACCGAGGCCAAACAGGCGCGGGAAGCGGCGATCCTGGACGCCGCCCGGACGCTCGGCCGGGTGCGGGGGGTGCGGGACGTCACCCTCACGGACATCGCCGCGGCCGTGGGCATGCACAAGTCCGCGCTGCTGCGCTATTTCGAGACACGCGAGCAGATCTTCCTCGCGCTGACCGCCGAGGGCTGGCGGGAGTGGTCCGCCGAGCTCCGCGCCGATCTCGGACGACGGTCCGAGGCGACGTCCGCCGAGGTGGCGGCCGTCTTCGCGGGCACGCTGGCGGCGCGGCCCATGTTCTGCGACCTGCTCGCGCAGGCGCCGCTGAACCTGGAACGGAACGTGTCGATCGAGTCGGTGCGCTCCTTCAAGCTCGTCACGCTGAAGGAGGTCGAGCTGATCGGCGGCGAACTGGACCGGCTGCTCGGCCTCGACGAGTCGCAGGGCGTCGACATGATCGCCGCGGCGACCAGCCTCGCCGGGGCCCTGTGGCAGATGGCCACACCCGGCCCACGCCTGCGCGAGCTGTACACGAGCGACCCCCGGCTCGGCCACGCGGTGGTGGAGGTGGAACCGCGGCTGAACCGGGTGCTCAGCGCGTATCTCAAGGGGCTCGACGTAGGGGCGGCGGCGACCTGAGCAAAGGCCGGGACCGCGGGCCTCCCTTCGGTCTCGGCCAGCGCGGGGGGGTGCGGACGGATTCGGCTCGGCCCTCGACTGACGCGGGGGCGGGGCGGAGCGGAGCGGTTCCGGCTTCGAGCCGGACCGACGCGAGGAAGGCGGGGCCCGGCGGTTCCGGCTTCGAGCCGGACTGATGTGAGGAGGACGGGCGCGGGCCGATTCGCCCTCACCCCGTACCGACGCCGAGACCGGACGCGGGCCGACTCGGCTCCGACCCCCGTCCGGCACACGCGCGGGCGCGGGCTGATCCGGCTTCGCCCCCCGGCCGAGGGGACCGACCTGCGCGCCGCCAGCCTGGTCGGCTCGGCCACCCCGCCACCGCACGGCGCCTCACAGGGGCGGGCCCGGACGGTTTTGACTCCGCCCCGGACCGACGCGGGGGGGCGGGCGCGGACAGATCCGACCTCGGCCCCGACCGACCACAGGGGCGGGCGCGGGCGGATTCGGCTTCCGCGCGGGCCGACGCGGGGGGGGCAGGCGCCGACAGGTTTGCCCCCGACCTTGACCGATGCCGGGGCGGGCGCAAGTAGGTTCGACCCCGACCGAGGCAGAGAGGCGGGGTGGGTGAATTCCACGCGGCCCGCGACCGGTGCCGGTGCGTTCGGCTCTGCCCGTGACCGAGGGCGTACCCGGCGCCTACGGCCGTACGCCCGGCCGCTCCTTCCCCGACCCGGTCCGCACCCTCGGCCCCCGACCCGCGTCCGACCTTGCCCCCGGCCCTGCGTCCGCCCCCGGCCCTGGCCCTGCGTCCGCCCCCGATCCCGCGTCCGGCCCCGCCCCTGTCCCCGGTCTCGCCCTCGCGTCGCCGCCCGGCAGCACCGGAAGGAGCCGGTCCAGTGCCGTGAGGACATGTGTGCAGATCGCGTCCGGTTCGGCGGTCGCCAGTGGTTCCTGGCGTACGACGACCCGCATCAGGCCGATGCCGAGCAGCCAGGCCATGGCCAGCTGGGCGCGCAGGGTGCCGTCCTCGGCCTCGGAGAGGGCGGCGAGCGCGGCGGCGTACTCCTCGCCCAGGGCGCGGACCGTCTCCGGGGCGGCGTCGGCGCTGCCGATGGAGCGAAGGTAGACGGCCAGCCGGTCCGCGTCGGCGCCGCCGCCCTCCGCGAGGACACCGCGCAGCGCGGTCTCGAACAGCAGCTCCGGGGGCGTGCTGCTCACCTGCTCCTTTCCGTCCTGCGCCATCACCTCGGTGAGCAGGGCCTTCTTCGAGCCGAAGTAGCGGAATATGAGCGCCTGGTTCACCCCGGCACGGGCGGCGATGTCCCGGACGGTGGCCGCCTCGTACCCCCGCTCCGCGAAGACCCCACCGGCCGCCCGCAGGATGCGCGCGCGGGTCTCCCGGGCATCGCGCGGACGCCCCGGCGGCTCCCCGCCCGGCGCGGCTCCGGCGCTCCGGTGCTGGTCCCGCGTGTACTCGCCGCCGTCCACCCGCTGCTCCTTCGCCGCCCCGCGCCCGACGCGCGTCTGCAAGGACCCGCAGAGTAACGGCCGATTCGCGTCGTTGCGCGCCCCGGGCGCAGCTCCTAGCGTTGTAAGCGTGTGCTTACACAAGGGAGACAGCTGTGACGGCAACCGACCACGCACCCCTCGCCTACCCCTTCAACTCCGGCCAGGACCTGGATCTGTCCGAGGCGTACGAACGCGCCCGTGACACCCCCGGGCTGCTGCGCGTGCGGATGCCGTACGGCGATCCGGCCTGGCTCGCCACCCGGTACGCGGACGCCCGGCTGGTCCTCGGCGACCAGCGTTTCAGCCGCGCGCTGAGCCTCGACCACGACGAGCCGCGGGCCTCCGAGGGGCGCCGGGACAGCGGGATCCTCAGCATGGACCCGCCCGACCACACCCGGCTTCGCTCCCTGGTGGCGAAGGCGTTCACCGTGCGTCAGGTGGAGAAACTCCGGCCGCAGGTACGCGAGTTGACGGCATCCCTGCTGGACGCGATGGAGGCGGCGGGCCCGCCCGTCGACCTGGTCGACCGCTACGCGCTGCCCATCCCGGTGGCGGTGATCTGCCGGCTGCTCGGGGTCCCGGAGCAAGACCGCCCCCAGTTCCGGGTGTGGAGCGACGCGGCGCTGTCCACCAGCTCGCTGACCGCGGCGGAGTTCGACCGCAACCGCGAGGAACTGCGCGCCTACATGGCCGAGTTGATCGCCGCGCATCGCGCCGACCCCCAGGACGACCTGATGACGGCGCTGATCGAGGCGCGCGACCACGGCGACCGGCTGTCGGAGCTGGAGCTGGTCGACCTGTGCGTCGGCATCCTCGTGGCCGGTCACGAGACCACCGCCACCCAGATCCCCAACTTCGTGCTCACCCTGCTCGATCACCCGCAGGCGCTGGCCCGGCTGCATGCCGACCCCGCACTGATCACCCAGGCGATCGAGGAGCTGCTGCGATTCGTCCCGCTGGGCAGCGGAGCCGGCCAGGCCCGGTACGCCAAGGAGGACGTCGAGGTCGGCGGCACCCTGGTACGGGCCGGGGAGCCGGTGCTGGTCGCCATCGGGGCGGCGAACCGGGACGCGCTGCGCTTCACCGAGGCCGGGGCGCTCGACATCACCCGCGGCGGCAACGCGCACCTCGGCTTCGGCCACGGCGTGCACCACTGCCTGGGCGCGCCCCTCGCCCGGCTCGAACTCCAGGAGGCCATCGGGGCGTTGGTGGCCCGCTTCCCCGGGCTGCGCCTCGCGGGTGACATCACCTGGAAGACCGAGATGCTGGTGCGCGGGCCCCGTGTGATGCCGGTGAGCTGGTGAGGCGGCGATGAGCTGGCGACTGAGCGTGGACCCCGGCCAGTGCATGGGCTCCGGCATGTGCGCCGGGACCGCACCGGATCTGTTCGCCCTGGACGGCGACCACGCGCGTCCGGTGCGCGAGCAGATCCCGGAGGGCGACGAACGCGCCCTGGACGCGGCCGACATCTGCCCGATGCAGGCCATCACCGTCCAAGACGCCGAGGGGAAGGAGATCGGGCCGCGCGCCTGACGCCGGCCCGGCTGTTACAAGACGGGGACAAACCGTCAGTGAACGCCCGCGCTCGTGGTGACGTCGTTCCAAGTGACCGCGCCAATCGGCATGTTCCTCTCCTTTGGCGTGAACAGTCGAACTCACCACAGAAAAGGACAGAGTCATGATGGTCATGAAGCGGCGTTCCCTGCGCGTTGCCGTCGTCGGCGTCCTGGGCGCGACCTCGCTCGCCCTCGCGGGCACGGCGATGGCCGCCACCCCGGCCGTCCACACCGCGGCTGTCGCCAGTGCCCGTACGGCCGCGGCCGCGAAGCCCACCATCACGGCCACGCCGTCGGTGTCCTCGGTGCGCGCCTGGACGCAGTTCCGGGTCACCGGCAAGACCACCGGCATCAAGGCGGGCAGCAACGTGACCCTCCAGCAGAAGCAGCACGGCAAGTGGGTCGCCCTGCCGGCGTCCACCCCCGTCAACAGCAGCGGCTCCTACGCGCTGCGCGTCGAGCTGGGCCTGAAGGGCAAGAACGAGCTGCGCATGGTCAGCGGCGGCACGGCGTCCCCGGTCTTCGACGTCACGGTCAGCTGAGCGACCGCTTTTTCACCCACGCTCCACCCTCGGAACACCGGTGCCGGGACGGATCCCTCCGTCCCGGCACCGCCATGTCCGGGCCGCCGGCGGCCTCATATGGCCCCATTTCCCGCCCGGCCCGAAAGTCTTACGAAGATTTTCATAGGGTTCCTATATAGGCGGGTGATACTTAAAGAGTGTGGATCACTCTCACAGAGATGCGGACGTGCAGCAGACCGCACAGTCACTGGCGGAGACGGCATCTGCCGTGATCAGGGTCGTGACGGATCACCGGGACCTCAGTTTCACCGCGGCCTCCACCCTGGCGCGGCTGGAACGCGAGGGCCCGGTCCGGCTCACGCTCCTCGCGGCGGCGGAGGGCGTGGCCCAGCCGTCCATGACCCAGTTGGTGCAGCGGCTGGAACGCCAGGACCTGGTCATGCGCGTCGATGACGCGGTGGACGGCCGGGTGACGCTGATCGCGGTCACGGACGCCGGGCGGGAGGTGCTCGCCGCCCGCAGGCGGTCGCGCGACGCACGCCTGGCCGATCTGATGACCGGCCTCCCGGACGACGATCGGCGGGCGCTCGCCGAGGCCATGCGCGTCGTCGCCCCGCTCGTGCAGCGCATGCTCACCGGCACCGCCAAGAGCGCCCGGCCCGCCCAGCCTGCCCAGCCCGCCCTCCAGCCCGAACGGCCTGACACCGGGAGCAACCGATGACGACCAAGGAGACCGACCGCATACCCGGCGCCTCCGAGACCGGGCAGCACCGCGGACGCAGATGGATCGGCGCTGACCATCCCCGCTACAAGTGGGTGGCGCTGACCAACACCACGGTGGGCATGCTGATCGCCACGATCAACAGCTCGATCGTGCTGATCTCGCTGCCCGGCATCTTCACCGGCATCCGCCTGGACCCGCTGGAGCCCGCCAACGTCAGCTATCTGCTGTGGATGCTGATGGGCTACATGCTCGTCACCGCGGTGCTGGTGGTGGCGCTCGGCAGGCTCGGCGACATGATGGGCCGGGTCCGCATCTACAACGCGGGCTTCCTGATCTTCACCATCACCTCGGTGATCCTCTCGCTCGATCCCTTCCACGGCGGCAGCGGCGCGCTGTGGCTGATCGGCTGGCGCATCGTGCAGGCCATCGGCGGTTCGATGCTGATGGCCAACTCGGCGGCGATCCTCACCGACGCCTTCCCGGCGCGTCAGCGCGGCATGGCGCTCGGCGTCAACATGGTGGCCGGTATCGCCGGTTCGTTCCTCGGCCTGGTGCTCGGCGGTGTGCTGGTCACCTGGAACTGGCGCTCCATCTTCTGGGTCAACGTGCCCATCGGCCTGATCGGCACGGTGTGGGCGTACAAGTCGCTGCACGAGACCGGCATCCGCCGGCCGGGGCGGATGGACTGGTGGGGCAACATCACCTTCGCCATCGGCCTGACCGCGCTGCTCGCCGGGATCACCTACGGCATCCAGCCGTACGGCGGCCACACCATGGGCTGGACCAACCCCTGGGTGCTCGCGGGCCTGATCGGCGGCGCCGTGATGCTTCTGATCTTCTGCCTCGTGGAGGCCAAGGTCCCCGAACCGATGTTCCCGCTGCGGCTGTTCCGCGACGCGGCCTTCGCCGGCGGCAACGCCGCGACCCTGCTCGGCGCGATCGCCCGAGGCGGGCTCCAGTTCATGCTGATCATCTGGCTCCAGGGCATCTGGCTGCCGCTGCACGGGTACGACTACGCCGACACACCCCTGTGGGCGGGCATCTACATGCTCCCGCTGACCATCGGCTTCCTGCTCGCCGGGCCGCTGTCGGGCGCGCTGTCGGACAAGTTCGGGGCGCGGCTGTTCGCGGCGTGCGGCTTCCTGGTGATGGCGGTGTCCTTCGCCGGGCTGCTGGTCCTGCCGAGCGACTTCTCGTACTGGGTGTTCGCCGCGCTGATCTTCCTCAACGGGCTCGGCGGCGGTCTGTTCGCCGCCCCCAACACGGCGATCATCATGTCCAGCGTGCCGGCCGACGCCCGCGGCGCGGCCTCCGGTATGCGCGCCACCTTCCAGAACGCGGGCATGGTGCTGTCCATGGGCGTGTTCTTCTCGCTCATGGTCGCGGGTCTCGCCGGAACCCTCCCCGACACCCTCACCACCGGCCTGACCGCCCAGGGCGTGCCCGCGGGCGCCGCGCACACGGTGTCCCAGCTCCCGCCGGTCGGCGTGCTGTTCGCCGCGTTCCTCGGCTACAACCCCATCCAGCACCTGCTCGGCCCGGACATCCTGAGCCATCTGTCCCCGTCCGCCGCGGCGCATCTCACCGGCCGCGAGTTCTTCCCCCACCTCATCTCCCAGCCGTTCCACGACGGCCTGGTCGTGGTCTTCTCCCTGGCCATCGCGATGTCGCTGGCCGCGGCGGGCGCGTCGCTGATCCGCGGCCGCCGCACGGAGACGGTGGCGGCGGGCTCGCCGTCTTCGGCATCGGCGACGGCGACGACGGCGCCGGACTCACACCCGGCCACCGAGGACGTCCAGCAATCCGCCGAGGCCGACGGGACGGCGACGGCGACCACCGCCGCCCTCTCCCCCGGGGTGCTGCGCGGACGGGTCTTCGACAGCGCCGGCCGGCCCATCGCGCGGGCGGCCCTCACCCTGGTCGACCGTTCCGGACGGCAGCGGGCGCTCGCCAGCACCGGTGCGGACGGCACGTACGAACTGACGATGCGGGAGCCCTCGTCGTACACCCTGGTCGTCTCGGCCACCGGGCACCACCCGCGGGCCGTGCAACTCGACGCCGAGGCCGGTCCCGTCGTACCGGACGTCACCCTGGCGGGCCTGGGCAACGTCCATGGCACGGTGCGCCACGAACACACCGGCCAACCGGTCCCGGACGCGCAGATCACCCTGCTCAGTTCCTCGGGCGAGGTGGTCGCCTCCGCCGCGACGGACCCCGACGGCGCCTACACCCTCCAGAACCTGGCCCCGGGCACCTACACCGTCGTCACCTCCGGCTACGGCCCCGTCCTCGCGGACGTGACCCTGGGCGAGGGCAATTCCTGCGAGGTGGACCTCGAAGTGGGGCATCACGAGACCGACTGACGTCGGGTGACGTCGGGTGACCGAAGGGGGCGCGGTTCAGGGAACCGCGCCCCCTTCGCATGGCCCGTGACCGGCGCACCGCCAAGCGGTGGAGACCATGTCGCTCGTACGGGTGCACCCGGGGGTGATGTCCGTGGCGCGGGCGGAGTTGCCTCGTTCGGCATCTGTGTGATGTTCGACATGTGACCTGATGGAACGGGGAGAAGCGGGCAGCAGTCTCCTTCATTACCCACGCCAACCACCCTCTGCGGCAGGTGATTCGATGACCACGGCGACGACCCGGACGCTCCGGACGACGCCGATCGCCCCGACCGGCACGACGAACGCCCGTGTTCCGCCCGCCGCCAATCCCTCCCTGCCGTCCCTGACGGGGCTGCGATGGATGGCGGCGCTGCTGGTGTTCGGAACGCACGTCAACAACTTCGGCTACTTCGGTGGCACCGGCGGCCACCTGGTCAACTGGGGGTTCGGTGCCGGTTCCACCGGGGTGTCGTTCTTCTTCGTGCTGTCGGGATTCGTCCTGACCTGGTCGGCCCGGCCCGGTGACAGACCCCTCGCCTTCTGGCGGCGGCGCATCGCCCGGATCTACCCGGTACACCTCGTCACCCTCGCCGTGGCCCTGCTGATGGCCCTCACCCTGGCGCACCAGGGCGACCCCACGCCGAAGCCGGCGCTCGCCAACGTCCTGCTGCTCCACTCCTGGTGGCACCCCTGGTGGCAGACGCTCAACCCGGTCAGCTGGTCGCTCGCCTGCGAGGCGTTCTTCTACGCCGCCTTCCCGCTGCTGATCCTGCTGCTGCGCCGCCTCGGCGCACGCGCGTCGGCCGCGCTGGGCGCCCTGTCGGCGGCCTCGGTGCTGGTGCTGGCCTGGTCGGACGCGCACCACTGGTGGACGTACACGCTCTACTCGTTCCCTGCCGCCCGGCTGCCCGAGTTCGTGCTCGGCGCGGTGACCGCCCGGCTGGTGCTGCTCGGCCGGTGGCGCGGGCCGGGCCTTGAGGCCGCCCTCGCGCTGGCGATCATCGGCTACTTCCTGGTACCCCAGGTCGCCCCCGGCTACTCCGCCACGGTCTGCACCCTGACCGGGTTCGCCCTGCTCATCCCGGCGGCGGCCGTCGCCGATCTGAACGGGCTGCCGTCCCTGTGGCGGCACCGGCGCCTGGTGCGGCTCGGGGAACTGTCGTTCGCCTTCTACATGATCCATCTGCTGGTGCTGCGCGCCACCACCAATCTCCTGGGCACCAAGCCCCACTTCGGCGTCGTCGCGGGGCTCGGGGTCACCGCCACCGTGTTCGCCGTCTCGCTCGGGCTGTCCTGGGTGCTGTACGAGGCGGTCGAGTGCCCGGCCAGACGACTGCTGCTGCGCCGTCGGCGGTCCGCGGCGAAGCAGCAGCCGCAGCCCGACCCCGTTCCGGCCCGCCGCGAGGCCCCCGCGGGACCATCGGACTGAGGAGGGGCGGCCCTCGCCCCGCTCTTCCGTGCCTCGACCCGTCCCGCGTGACCTGGTGCGGCGGACACCCTGCGCGGCCCGTACCGGCTGATCCATGGCTCGGGCTGCTTGCACCATCTGCCGCCGCACCGCCGGATCAGTCATCTCGCGCTGCTGGAACGCCTTCTGGCGCCCGGCGGGTACTTCTCGCTCGTCTGTTTCGCCGCCGGGCGGATGGGGTCGGAGCTCCCGGACGCGGACCTCCACCGCGCGGGAAGCCTGGGCGGTGGGCTCGCCCGCACGCCCGAGGCGCTGCGCCATGTCTTCGCCGGGCTGGAGGAGACCGAACCGCGCGCCATGCGGCCCCAGCCGCCAAGCTCCGCGCTCTTTTGGGAGCCGTTCCTGTGGACGGCCCTGTTGCGCCGGCCGGTCGGCGGCGCCCGGGACGTGCACCCGCGGGGGTGACCTTCGCAACAGTCGGGGGACTTTCGCGCGATCCGGGGTAGACGGCCACCCGGCACCCGCGCCGAAACCGGCGCGGGGCCGCCGTCGGGACGGTCGTCGCCGGGTCGGCTGTTGGTGTGAACTCTCCCTGAGACACCGGGAGTTGGCACGTCAGCGGGCTTCCCGGGTTGGCCGGGCCGGGCGGCGGGGGCTAGGGTGCCGCAACGGTGAAGATCAGCTGCCGACCGGCGGCTCCCGGGTGGGCGAGAGGAGAACGTGACAGTGCCACAGGACCAGGACGCGGCAGCGTCGGCGCCGCAATTGGTGGGTTCGTTCCTGGAGCGACGCCGGGAGCAGATCGCCCAGCGATGGGCGGACGCACCCCTGTTCAGGTCGGTGTTCACGGTCTCCCGGGACGAGGCGGTCGAGGCCAGCAAGGCGGTCGTGGACGCCCTGTCCGACGTGGCCGTCAGCGGGCGCCTGGAGGACACCACCGCACCCGGCTACGAGCCGGTGCGCGAGCAGCTGGGCCGGATGACCCAGAACCGGGCCCGCGCCGGTGCCACCCCGGCCGGGATCGCCGACGAGGTGGCCGCGCTGCGCACCCCCGCCGTCGATCTGCTGCGCGAGGAGTTCGCCGACCCGACCGCCCCGCAGGCCCAGGAATGCGTGCTGACGCTGACCCTGCTGCTGGGCACCCTGCGCCTGGTCGTGCTGGAGACGGCCCTGGACGCGGGCGCGGAGATGATCGAGCGGCAGCGCCAGCAGCTGCTCGAAGTGGCCACCCCCGTCATCAAGTTGTGGGAGCACACCGTCGCCGTCCCGCTGATCGGGACCCTGGACAGCGCCCGCAGCCAGGTCGTGATGGAGTCGCTGCTGGAGGCCATCGTCGAGCAGCGCGCCCGGTACGCCATCCTGGACATCACCGGTGTGCCCACCGTGGACTCGCTGGTGGCGCAGCACCTGATGAAGACGGTGGCCGCGGCGCGGCTGATGGGGGCCGAGTGCATCGTCTCCGGTATCCGGCCGGCCATCGCCCAGACCATCGTGCAGCTCGGCATCGATCTGGGTTCGGTGCTCACCCGGGCCTCGCTCGCCGACGCGCTGGCCTATGCGCTCAGCCGGCAGGGCATCGAGGTCTCCCGTGCGCAGACGGGTCCGAACGCCCGGTGAACGAACCCGTCCCCGTCCATCCGGCCCCGGTGCCGGTACTCGCCCTGGGCGACATACTGCTCGTCTCGCTCCAGGGCGAACTGCACGACGGACTCGCCGAGCAGTTGCAGCAGGACCTCAGCCACCGCATCGCCACCACCGGCGTGAGCGGGGTGGTCATCGACATCTCCGGAGTGGACATCGTCGACTCCTTCCTCGGCCGGGTGCTCGCGGAGATCGCGTCCACCGCCCGGCTGCTCGCCGCCCGTACGGTCCTCGCCGGAATGCGGCCCGCCGTCGCGATCACCCTGGTCGAGCTGGGGCTGGCGCTGCCCGGTCTGACCACCGCGCTGGACGTCGACCGGGCCATGGAAGTGCTGTCCCAGAGGGGGAGATGATGCAGCCGTCCGGCCAGGCGTCCGCAACCACCGTGCCCATCGGTTCGGACGCGGATCTGGCCTGGGTGCGGCAGCAGGTGCGGCAGTGCGCGGCGGCCCTCGGATTCGGTCTGGTGCAGCAGACGAAGCTGGTCACGGCGGCGAGCGAGCTGGCCCGCAACACCCTGGTGCACGGCGGTGGCGGGCACGCGGAGATCACCCCGCTGGACAACGGCCGCGCCCGCGGCCTGCGGATGAGCTTCGTCGACAGCGGCCCCGGCATCCGCGATCTGGAGCTGGCCATGACCGACGGCTACACCTCGGGCGGCGGCCTGGGGCTCGGGCTCAGCGGTGCCAGGCGGCTGGTGCAGGAGTTCAGCGTGGACACCGAGCCGGGCCGGGGCACCACCGTCACGGCCGTCGCCTGGGTGACCCAGCTGCCCGCCTCGCGATCGGGGCTGGGATGAGCCGCGTCTGGGAGGTCCCGGTGCACGACTCCACGCGCGTCCGGGACGCCCGTACGGCGGTCCGCGAGGCGTGCGGGCAGGCGGGCCTCGGGCCGGAGCGTACGGCGGCCGGGGAGCTGGTGGCCACCGAACTGGCCACCAATCTGCTCCGGCACGCGGGCGGCGGCACCCTGGTGGTCAACCTGGTGACACCGCCGTCCGGCACGGGGACCTCGGTACGGCTGTTCACGCTGGACCACGGGCCGGGCATCGCCGATGTCACCGCGGCCCTGCGCGACGGCTGCACCACCGCCGAGTCCTCCCTCGGCGCGGGCCTCGGCAGCTGTCTGCGCAACGCCGACGCCTTCCGGCTGTACGGCGCCCCGGGCCGGGGCACGGTGGCGACGGCGCGGATCGATCCGGAACGCGCGCGGGCAGGCCGGGCATCCGAAGGACCCGCGGCCGGCGGTGTCGTCCTGTCCCTCGACCGGGCCGAGACCTCCGGTGACGCCTGGGAGTGTGTGCGCCACGAGGGGCTGGTGACCCTGCTGCTCGCGGACGGGCTCGGACACGGGCCCAAGGCCGGGCACGCGTCCGGCGCGGCGGTCACGGAGCTGCGGCGGGCCGCGCAGTCACCGCCCCAGGAGATCCTGCGGCGGCTGCACACCGCCCTGCGCCCCACCCGGGGGGCCGCGATCGCCGTGGCCCAGGTGGACACGGCGACCGGGGAACTCGGCTTCGCCGGGGTCGGCAACATAGGGGCCCGGCTGCGCACCCCGGACGGGTGGACGTCGCTGGTGTCGCATCCGGGGATCGTCGGGGCGTACTTCCCGGCGCATGTCCCCTTGCGCCGGGCGCCGTGGCACCGCGACAGTCTGCTCGTGCTGCACAGTGACGGGCTGCCCAGCCGCTGGACCCCGCCCGAGGACCCCCGGCTGCTCGCCCACGACCCGTCGGTGCTGGCCGCGACCGTCCTGCGGGACGCGGGCAGCCCCGCCCGCCCCCCGCGCGACGACACCAGCGTCGCCGTACTGGCCCAGGACCCCCGCCCATGACCACGACCTCCGACACCTGGACCCTGACCGGCCCCGTCGACGCGGCCCGTGCCCGTGCGCTGCTGGCCCGGCTCACGGCGGACGCGGGGGTGCCGGCGCGGGACCGCGCCCGTTTCCTGGCCGTGCTGACCGCCCTGCTGCGCCCCGCCCGGGAGGGGCGGCGGCAACGGCTGACCGTGACCGCCGACGAGGATCTGCACCTCGCCCTAGACGGCGCCGAGCCCTGGCGGCACACGCTGGCCTGTCCCGCTCCCCTGCCCCGGCCGCTGCCCCGGCCCGGCGACCTGGCCGAGGCGGATCTCGCCGAGGCGCTGCTCGGCGCGGGCGAGGACACCGCCGTCGTACTGGCGGGTCTGGACGAGGCGGAGGAGCTGGTCCGGTTCCACCGCGAGGAGTTGCACCAGACCAACCAGGGCGTGCTCGCGCTGCACGCCGAGCTGGAGGCGGCCGCGCTGGCGCAGCGGGAGCTGCTGGACGCCGAGCGGGCGGCCCGCGCGGAGGCGGAGAACGCCCGCCGGCTGCTGACCTTCCTCGCCGACGCCAGCGCCTCCCTGAACGCCTCCCTCGACCACGAGGACATCCTGCGCCGGCTGCCCAAGCTGCTGGTGCCGGAGTACGCCCGGCACGTGGACGTATGGCTGGTGGACGACGAGCGGACCCCGCCCGCCGAACGGGCCGCGGCCGCGGTGACGGCGGCCCGCACCGGGCGCCCGCAGCACGCGGCGCCGTGTCCCGGCGGGCTCCCCGGGGTGGACGATCTGCCGGCCTCCGTGCTCTCCCCCGACCGGCCGCTCTTGTGCCTGCCGCTCGGCGCGCGCACCGTGCAGGGCGTACTGACCCTGTCGGCGCCCGGCGAGCGGTTCGCGCCGGACACCGCCGTGATGCTGCTGGAGCTGGCCCGGCGGGCGGGTATCGCGCTGGACAACGCCCGCCAGTACGAGCAGCACCGGGATGTCGCCGAGGCCCTCCAGCGCGCCCAGCTCACCGAGTTGCCGGACACCCCGGGGCTCGCGCTGGCGGCGCGCTATCTGCCGGCCACGCACGGCCTGAACATCGGCGGCGACTGGTACGACGCCTTCCCCGGGCCCGACGGCAGTGTGCTGGCGGTGATCGGGGACGTCACCGGGCACGGGCTGCGGGCCGCGGTGATCATGGGCCAGTTGCGGACCGCGCTGCGCGCCTACGCGGTCGAGGGCAACGGGCCCGCCCGCATCCTCACCCTGCTGCACCGGATGCTGCGCCATCAGCAGCCGGAGCTGTACGCGACCTGTGCCATCGCCCGGTTCACGCCGGGCGAGCCGGGTGTGGTGTGGGCGGCGGCCGGGCATCCGCCGGCGCTGGTGCGCGGCCCCGGGGGCGAGGTGCGGGTGCTGGACGCCAAGCCGGGGATCATGCTCGGGGTTCCGGTGCCCTGGGAGTACGCGGAGCACCGCGAGGAGTTGCCGGCCGGTGCCACGCTCGCGCTCTACACGGACGGTCTGGTGGAGCGCCGGTCCGCGGGGATCGACGCGGGCATAGAGCGGCTGGCGAACGCCCTGGGCACGCTCGGCGCGGCGGAGCTGGAGCGGCTGGACGCGGCGGCCGACGCGCTGCTCAGGCCGATGCTGCGGGACTCCGAACACGACGACGACATCTGCCTGTTGCTGTGCCGCACCGCCGTCTGACGCGCCCGTGCGCCGGTTCCCCGCGGCGGGGAACCGGCGCACGGGCGTGGGGTCACTGGTTGACGCAGGTGTTCCCGGCGGCCGGGTTGAGCAGCCCGATGATGTCGATGCTGTCACCGCAGACGTTGACGGGGATGTGGATCGGGACCTGGATGACGTTCCCGGACAGGACACCCGGGCTGCCCACGGCCACACCGGTCGTCGGGTCGGGGTCGGCCGCGAAGGCGCTGGCGGTGCCGCCCAGCGCAAAGACGCCTGCGAGTACGGCCGTTGTGGCGATGCTGCGGATGCGCATGAATCTGCCTTACTGGTCGAAAGGTAGGACAGCACCATCACACCCGGCTCTCAGGGGGTTCGCCTCTTCGGATACGCCGACGGGGTGGCCCCCTTCGGAGGGAACCACCCCGTGCCGGACCAGTGCGCTGCGGCGGCGGACGGGATGCGCTCCCGGACCCGGTGCGTGCCCAGCGGCTGGAAGAGTTGCCGGAGCACCGCGGTGGCGTCCTCGCCGGTGATGATGCCGATGATCCGGCCGTGGGTGGGCCAGGGGTGGGCCAGGGGTGGCCGACCTGGGACAGCGCGGGGCTGGGCTCGGCGTCCGTGAGCGGCTCGGTGGGCTCGGGGGCGGCCTGTTCGCAGCATGTGCCGAGTTCGAAGGTGGGGAGGTCGGCCGGGCCTCGTGCCGAGGTCCCCGGGCCGGGGCGTCCGGAACCGGGAATCGGGGGATTTCCGGCCGGGGTGAAGTCGGGCCGTCTCCCGTCGAGTTGCCGGGGCAGCTGGCCCGCCGGACGCGCTGGTCCGGACCCGGAGACCGCTCGGGCAGGGTCAAGTACCCCTTGTCGAGGGCGTGTTCGCCAGGGGCCGGCTTCTTGACCCGGGAAAGGGCAGCACCCGGCCGCCCTCAAACGACACCCTAGGGGGTGCCCGGGGTCCGCGCAGTTCGGGACGCGGCCGCCTCCGCGCTCGGGAAGCCGGGCGCGACTTTGCCGCGCGGGTGGTCCAGCGCCTCCCCGGTGCTGGCCGCGCCGGGCGCCACGACCGGTGCTCCGGGCGGGCAGGGGCTGATCGCCCGTTCCGGTTCCGGGCCCCGGGACCGGGCCGGTGGGGTTCGGTCCCGGGGTGTGGCGCGGTTACGGGAAGGACGTCACCTTGGAGGGGACCGTGCTGGTCCCCGAGGTGGCGGCTCCGGTGTTGTTGACGACGTGGGCGTACTGGCCGTTGCCGCCGAGGGAGATCACCAGGAGGTCGTGCAGTTTGATGCCGGATCCCGTCGGCACCTGGAAGCCGTGGGCCTGCACGATCGAGGGATCGGCGGTGTAGTTGCAGTAGCTGCCCAGGCCCCAGGCCTCGTGCGTGGTGACCGAGTCGTCGACCTTGTAGGCCGCGTAGCCGGTGATGCCGTCATGGGTGACGGCGGCGGCGTTCGGGGCGTCGTACGCCTTCTCGTTCTGGAAGAAGATGGTGCGGCCGCGCTCTCCGCTCCAGTAGACGTCGTACTTGTTGAAGTGTTCGACGAACAGGCCGGTGGCAAGGACGTCGTCGCCGTTGACCCGCAGGCCGTAGTCGGCGCGGTTGGTGGTCCAGCCGACGCCGCTGCCGTGGTCGGCGCGCCAGATCCAGGTGTGGTCGATGATCGTGTCGTCGCTGTTGACCACCAGCGAGTTGGTGGCGAGGCCGGGGCCCGCGCCGCCGATGCGGAAGAACACGTCCTGCACGGTGGTGGGGTTCGCGGCGTGGTCGGCGCTCGAACCGGGGTCGCCGATGCGCAGCAGGGTGTCGGAGTTGACGGACCCGGCGTCGATCAGCAGCCCGGCCAGCTTGACCCCGTCGACGTCGGAGACGTGCATGGCGTCGACGCCGTTGTCCGGGACCAGGGTGGCGAGCCCGAGGCCGAGGACCACGGTGTTCGCGCGGGTCACGTTGATCGTCTGATCGAGGTGGTAGACGCCGGGGGTGAACAGGAGGTTGAGGCCCTGGGCGAGGGCCGCGTTGATGGTGGCCGCGGTCGCGCCCGGCTTGACCACGTAGAACTGGTCGAGCGGGAGGGAGGTGCCCGGCGTGTTCGGCCAGGAGACACCGCGGGCGTTGGTGCGCTTGGACGGGACGAACACCTTGTACGTGGAGCCGTCCAGGTACAGGAACGGCTTCTCCCGGGAGACGGGCGTGTTGTCCAGCGTGGTGTACGGGCCGCTGTCGAAGTTGGTGGCGGGCGCGCCCTGGACACCGGAGAAGGTCATGTTCCACACGCCGTTGGTCCAGCCGCCGACCGAGCTGTCGCGGGTGTACCACTGCTGCTGGGAGTACGGGCCGACCGTGCCGTCGATCTTCGAGTCGGCGATATAGCCGCCGGAGGCCCAACCATAGCCGTTCGGGGCGAGGTTGAGGCCGCCCTCGACATGGATGCGGCGGAAGGGCGCGGCCTGGGCGACGGCCCAGCGGTCGTCCCCGTTGGACGGCTTGATGGCGAGGTTCTCGGCCGAACGCCAGAAGTTCTGGGTGGCGTTGCCGTTGAACCAGCCCGCGTCCACGGTGACATCACCGTTGATCTGGGTGTCGTCGGGGTTGAGGCCGAGCCCGGAGATCGAGGTGTAGAAGCCGATCTGGGCGTTGATGTTGTTGTAGGTGCCGGGCTTGAGCAGGAACTGGTAGCGGCCGCTGCCGAACTGGGCGGATTCCTGCTGGGCGAAGACGTCGTCGAACTTCTGCTGGAGGTTCGGCGTGGAGGGGTCCACGACGATGACGTTCGGCCCGAGGTCGCCGCCGCCCTGCACGGGCGGGGTACCGGTGGTGCCGGTGTGCACGGCGACCTCCCACAGGGAGTAGCCGTAGCCGGTGCCGCGGGCGGTGCCGTAGACGCGGACGTACCGGCCGGAGCCGCTGACGTCGTACGACGCGGTGCCGCCGATGGCGCCGGTGACGCTCTTGAGGGTGCTCCAGCTCTGGCCGTCGGTGGAGGTCTGGATCTGGAAGTTCTTGCCGTAGGCGGTCTCCCAGTTCAGATCCACCTTGCACAGGTCCTGCACCGAGCCGAGGTCGACCTGGACCCACTGCGGGTCGGACGCCTGGCTGGACCAGCGGGTGCCGGTGTCGCCGTCGAAGGCGGCGGAGGCGGGAGTGCCGGCGTTCTCGGTGGAGGAGGCGGCGGCCGGTTTGCCCTGGGCCGCGTTCGCCGTGCCGCAGCTGGGCTGTGCGGTGTCGGTGCTGCCGTACACCTGGAACTCCCACAGGGAGTAGCCCCACTGGGTGGCGCGGTGCACACCGAGCATGCGGACGTAGCGGCCCTGGCCGGAGACGTCGAGGGTGTCATTGCCGCCGTCCGAGCCGGTGACCGACTTCAGGTCGGTCCAGTTGACGGCGTCCTTCGATATCTGGACCTTGTAGTCCTTCGCGTACGCGGCCTCCCAGTCGAGGACGACGCGGGTGACGGAGGCGGTGGCGCCCAGGTCGACCTGGAGCCACTGGTCGTCGGTGGTGGCGGAGGACCAGCGGGTCCCCGTGTCGCCGTCGACGGCGTCGGCCGCGGTGGTGCCGTAGTTCTCCTCGGAGGACGCGGTGGCCGTCTTCCCCTGGGACAGCGGCGCCTCGGCCGCGGCGGCCCGGCCGTGGCCGAGGGGCAGGGTGATCAGCGCGGCCATGGCGGCCAGCGCGACACCCGCGGATCGGAATCTCATATGCGGCTCCCTGAAGACCGGTGGGTGAACATCGATCGCTCACTACTTAGTTCACGTTTTGATTTAAGTGGCGGGACGGATGCCGCACAAGCCTTCGGAAGCCGAACGTTTCCGTGCGTTCGGCCAGGGGCGCCGCGTCAAGTCCCTTTTTGCGCCTGCCGCCGGACCATCGCGAGGAGTGCGGCGTGGGTGCCGGGGTCGGCGGCGGCGATCAGGCCGCCCCGGCCGGTGTGCACGGGCTCGCCGTACAGGCCGGTGACCGTGCACCCGGCGGCCTGGCACAGGGCGATACCGGCGGCGAAGTGCACACTGTCGGCGAGATGGCCGTCGGTGACGTAGGCGGCGCGGCGCCCGGCGGCGACCCAGGCGACGGCGAGGGTGCTGGAGATCACCCGGGGCCGGAACCGTTCGGTGAAGCCGGGGTCGGCGAGCAGCGAAGGGGCCCGGAATCCGGGGGCGTTGGGGAAGGGCGGGTCGAGATTGACGTCCACCAGCGCGGAGGCGGCGCAGGGCATCAGCTTCTCCTCACCGTCACTGTCGCCGTCACTGTCGCCGCCGCCGGTGCTCAGCCGGGCCCGGGTGCCGTCGGTCCAGAAGACCTCTCCGGTGAACGGGTCGGCGGTGGCCGCCGCGGTGGTCCGGCCGTCCAGCCGCAGGGCGACGTTGACACCGACGAGCCTGGTCCGCACCGCGTAGTTGAGGGTGCCGCACAGGGGGTCGACCAGCCAGTGGCGCCGGGCCCCGGCGGCGCCGCCGGGGCCGCTCTCCTCGCCGGTGACGGCGTCGTCCGGGCGGCCGGTGCGCAGCACGTCCAGGATCGCCCGCTCGGCGGCGAGGTCCGCCTCGGTGGCGAAGTCGCCGGCCCCTTTCTCGTGGCGGGCGAGCCGGCCACCGTACAGGTCGCGTACGACGGCGGCGCCCGCCCGGACCGCGGACACGGCCAGGCGGGCGTCGGATTCCCCGTTGGTGATCGTCATCCGCGCAGCTTACGCACAACTCGCCGCATGAACAGAGGAGTTCAGTCCCGTACCGGGGTGAGGGTGAGGGTCTGCTCGGCGGCGGTGCGGCCGCGGCCGACGGCGCTGTGGGTGGTGTCCGTCCAGGTGCGCACCGGGACGGTCTCCGCGCCGCGGCCGGGGTCGGCGGACAGTCCGAGGACCAGGCCGCTGAAGCGGTTGACGAGGTGGAAGGTGCCGGCCGGGGAGGCGTCCGGGATCAGGAACCACTGCTGTCCGACGGCCGGGCTCTTGCCGCGCCGCGGGGTGGCGGTCGGCACGGTGCCCCAGGCGCGGTCCCGGGTCCTGGTGGAGTCGACGCCGAGCAGGGCGCCGGTGGCGGAGTTGGTCACGGTGTAGGCGCCGTCGCCGGTGGGCCGGAAGGTCCAGGTGGCGCGGGCCGCGGGGGTGGGCCGGACCGCGGTGGTGGTGGCGGCGCCGGGGTTCTGGGCGAGGACGCGGCCGGTGCCCGCGGCGATCCGGTAGCGGTGCCCGGTGGCCACGGGCGGGGCCGCGCGAGTGGCGGAGTCGAGGGTGACGTCGACGTACTCGCCGTCGGCGCCGTGCGCGCAGCCGAAGGAGCAGTACGAGCGGAAGGTCCGGCCCACGATCGAGGAGCTGGTGCGGTTGGCGCCGTCGAGGAACCAGCGGTACCAGGAGGCGTTCGTGTAGCCGCCGGTGTCGCCGATCAGGCGCCATTTCTGGGTGGCGAGGTCGTCGGTGGCGTAGAGGTACTGCGGCGCGTTCCCGCTCTGGTCGACGGCCTGCGGTTCGCCGATGTACAGCCCGAGGTGGGCGTCGTAGGCGATGTTCATCACGAACAGCGGGGAGGTCGGGGGCGTCTTGCCGGCCGCGATCTGCTCGGCCGTGGTGCCGGTGTTCGCCGGGTCGTACTCGGCGGCGGCGGGGGTGTGCCCGGTGGGGTGGTCGGCGTCGACGGGGACGATGTTGCTCTCCTTGCCGCCGGTGCCGGGCTGGGACCAGGCGCCGTCGTACCACTTGCGCCAGGAGCCGGGGGCCATCTTGTCAGCGATCGGGGCGCGGGCGACGTGTTCGTAGAAGGCCTTCCAGCCGCCCTTCTTGTCCACGATCCGGGAGCCGTAGTAGACGTAGAAGTAGCCGGAGGCGGTGTCCACGAACAGGCGCTGGTCGCCGTCGCCGTAGTCGTACGTCTGGTTCGGGAAGGCGGCCGTGTCCCCGCGCACGGTGCTGAACGGGGACGTGATGACATGGTCCTCGATGGTCCAGGTGCGGCCCCGGTCGGTGGAGACGGCGTAGTCGATGGCGTCGAAGTGCAGCCCGTCGCCGAAGGGTTGGGGCGTGAACTCGTTGTGGATGAGGCCGTACCAGTCGCCGGTGTCGGGGTCGACCCACACGCCGGACAGGTCGCAGTAGTTCTTCTGGGAGTAGCCCGATCCGGCCGGGGGGTCGCTCGCCTCGCGGCCGGTGGGGCTGTTGTCGCACCGCGCGGTGGTGTCGTCGTTGCGGTCGGCGGGGTCGGCCGGGTTCACCGCGGTGCTCAGCGCGCTGTCGAAGGCGGCGGTGTCGAAGTCGGTGCCGGTGTAGAAGTCCCAGCTGCGGGGGTCGTTCGTGCCGTACAGGGCGGCGGACTGCTGGTAGTGGAAGGTGCCGTCCCGGTCGAGGAAGGGGCTCGCGGGGGTGTCCGTGGGGTACGGGAAGGGCACCGGGCTGCCCACGGTGACGGTGTAGGCGGGGGCGGCGGACGCCGGGGACGCGGTGGCGGCGCCCAGGACGAGGGCGGCGGCCGCGGCCATGGCGCCGCCCGCTCTGCTCAACAGTCGCACGGATGCTCCTCGTTGCCGAAGGTGATGCCGGAGGTGATGCCGGAGGTGATGCCGAAAGCTGATGCCGGAGTTGATGCCAAGGTCCGGTCCCACGGAACGATCAACCCCCGGCGCTGCCCCGGCAATGGACTCCCGTGCGCCGCCTCTTGCACTTTCGCGCGCGATCCGCCCGGTCAGGCCTCCTCGGACAGCGGTGTGTCCCAGGCCAGTTGGCGGATCAGTTCGTCGTCCCGGTGGTCGGGGCGGTGGTTCGGGTCGGCGGGGCGGGCGGGGGCGTGGGTGCCGCGGGAGATGCCGCCGCTGACGGTGATGTTGTGCTCCACGCGCGGGCGCCGGTGCCGCTCGTACGCCGCGAACGCCCGTGCGGCGTCCGGCAGATCACGCAGCGCCTTGGCGAGGACGACCGCGTCCTCCAGCGCCGTGGAGGCGCCCTGCCCGGTCGCCGGGGAGGCCGCGTGGGCCGCGTCGCCGATGAGCAGCACCCTGCCGGTGTGCCAGCGGGCGCCGAGCGGCATCTCGGTGGCGTTGGTGACCATGACGGGGCCCGGACAGCCCGCGACGAGCGCGGCGGCGGGTGTGGCGTCCGCGCGCAGCAGGGGCAGCAGTTCCTCGCGCGGTACGGCGCTGCGCGCGCCCGGCCCCCGTTCGGGCAGCGGGTCGCCGCCGACGCGGGCGAACCAGTACGTCTCCCCCGTCGGCGCCTCGGCGTACCCGAAGGCGCTCTCGCTGCCGCGCACCATGGTGATGACGCCGCTGCCACCGGTGCCCGGGGCGCCGGGGGTACGGCCGTAGAAGACGCGTTGTCCCGCGTAGCGGGGCCGGATGCCGGGGCTGAGGGCGCGGCGGACGGCGGAGCTCAGGCCGTCGGCGCCGATGAGCAGGTCGCCGGTGGCGGTGGTGCCGTCCGCGAAGCGCGCGGTGACGCCGTACGGCCCGTCGGTCACCGAGGTCAGCCGGGCGCCGTGGGTGAGGCGGATGCCGCACGCCGAGACCTCCTGCTGGAGCGCGGAGTTCAGCTCGCCGCGGCGCAGGCACCGGTAGCGCAGATCGGGTTCGGCGACCTCGCCGAGCGGAACATGGGCCAGTTCGGCGCCCTCCGCGTCCAGCAGGCGCAGCGAAGTCAGCGGAAAACCGATGGCTTTCACGGCCCGGGTGGCGTCCAGTTGGGCGAGGGCGCGCATGCCGGTGCTCGCCAGGGTGAGGAAGGCGCCGACGTCCTGGTCCGCGCCGGAGTGCGCCTCGTACACGCGCACGTCGAAGCCCGCGCGGCGCAGGCCCAGTGCGGCGGCGCTGCCCGCGATGCCGCCGCCGATCACCAGGACCCTGGTCGCTGCCGTACCGGTCATGTGCCGCTCCCCATACCGACAGTGGTGACGACCATCCAAGTACAGCGGCGGACCGGGGGCGCCGGGTGGGGCCGGGATCCGGACAGGGGCGGGCACCTCGGCCGTCGCGCGCCGGTGGGTGCCGGGTGTGCCCCGGGCGCCGCCCGCCGGGGCGTGGTGTGCGCGCGACCGCCCCTCGGACGCAGGCGTTTCGGCCGACGGAGTGGGTACGGACCCGGCCATGCGTGTGAGTCTGGTGGACGCGGGATCGAACACGGTGCGACTGGTGATCGCGGATGTGGAGGGGGGTGTTCCGCTGCCGGTGCACACCGTCAAATGGAAGCTCCGCCTGTCCGAACAGGTCGGCCCGGACGGCACCATCGCCGAGGAGGCGGTGGAGCGGCTGGTGGCGGCGGTGGCCGAGGCGGGCGACACGGCGCTGCGGTGGAAGGCCGCGGGCCCGCTGGCGTTCGCCACCGCCGTGGTGCGGGGCGCGCCGAACCGCGCGGAGGTGCTGGAGCGGGTGGTGGCCGGGACCGGGATCCGGATGTGCACCCTGCCGGGTGAGACCGAGGCCGAGCTGACGTTCCTCGCGGCCCGCCGCTGGCTCGGCTGGAACGCGGGCCCGCTGGCGCTGCTCGACATCGGCGGGGGCTCGCTGGAGGTGGCCTTCGGGCGGGGCCGGCTGCCCGACTTCGCGGCCTCGCTGCCGCTGGGTGCGAACCGGCTGACCCGGGAGTACCTGGACGTCCAGGACCCGCCCGGGGCGGGCGAGTTGAAGGAGCTGCGCCGCCGGATCCGGCACGAGCTGCGGGATGTGGCGGCGCGGATACGGTGGGAGTCGCCGCGCACCGCCGCGGTCAGTTCCCGTACGTTCCAGCAGCTGGCCCGGCTGTGCGGGGCCGCGCCGGGCCGGTTCGGGCCGTTCGAGCCGCGCGCGCTGCGGCGCGGTGACCTGCGTGCGGCGGCGCACACCCTGGCCACCCTGCCCGCCGCCGAGCGCGCCCAGTTACCCGGCATCTCCGCGCCGCGTGCCGCGCAGAGCCTGGCCGGTGCCGTCGTCGGGCACACGGCGCTGAAGCTGATGGGTCTGCGCCGGGCCGTGGTCTGCCCGTGGGCGATCCGTGAGGGCATCCTGCTGCGCTACATCGAGGACGGCGCCGACTGGTGGACGCGGACCACGGGGGCCGGTCTCCCGGTGGCGCCGTCCTCGGCGGTGTCGCTGCGGAGCGTCGTGGGGCCTTCCGCGTAGCGCGCGACGGCCTTCTGACGCGGGCGTGCCCGCGGGGGCCCCGGCCTGTTGCGCGCCCTCGCTCCCTCACGGGCCGGCGGGGCCCTGTCCTCGGGTGCGCAGGGTGCCCGCCGTCCGCAGCAGCCGGTCGGCGGGTTCCCGCAGCCGGGGGTGGGCCAGTACGGTGTTGCGCAGGCCGCGCGCGGGCCCGCGCCACAGGCGGTGGGCGAGCGCCACCGGGTGCGGCCGGGTCAAGAAGCCTTCCCCGACCCGTAGTTCGCGGGTCTTCAGCCAGTCCTTGTACTCCTTGTCGCCGCGTCCGAGGTCCACCATGGCGACCCCGTGCCGGGCGGCGGCCTCGGCGGTCCGCAGATGCATCATCAACCCCGGTGAGTAGCGGTGCAGTTCGGGGTCGTACGCGGTGAACCAGGCCGCGAGCACCGTGCTCGACCGGGGCCCGAAGTGGGCGGCGACCGGGCGGTCCCCGGCGTAGAGCACGGACAGCACTCCGGTGCAGTGCGGTGCGCGCAGACGGGACAGTTCCTCGACCAGGGCGACGATCCAGGGCCTGGCGAACCGGTCCATGCGGCCGGTCCTGCGGTACTGCGCGGACTTCCAGCGCATGAGGGTGCGCAGCACCTCGGGGTCGCGCTCGTCGAACTCGAAACGCACCTCGCCGATGTCCCGGCCGAGGCGGCGCTCCTTCTTCAGGGTCGTCTTCGCCTGCCCGGGGTAGGTGCCGCGCAGCCAGGCGGCGTAGTCGCCGTCGCCGGGCCGCACA
Source organism: Streptomyces sp. NPDC093018 (assembly GCF_040684035.1). NCBI lineage: Bacteria > Bacillati > Actinomycetota > Actinomycetes > Kitasatosporales > Streptomycetaceae > Streptomyces > Streptomyces sp. NPDC093018. The sequence goes on along the minus strand of NZ_JBFBFF010000007.1, from coordinate 112,174 downwards.
TCGATGACGGGTGAGGCGAAGGTGGCGCTGACGTACGGCTCGAACGGCCCCTGTCCGCCGACGAGATGGTCGAACTCGAAGCTGCTCAGCTCGCAGGCCCGCAGCAACTCGCCCGTGTCCCAGGCGGTTTTGGGCCGGTGCACCAGGGCCTGGCAGTCGGAGAGTCCGAGTCCGATCGCCCGGCCGATGCCGAACGGCCCCCGCTCGTACGGCAGGAAGCCGACATCGCGGCCGTCCTCGCGCAGCACCGCCACCCGGGCCCCGCGGCGGTGCCGGCCGACGGCGCGGGCGAACTCGGGGGCGAGGAACGGGTTGGCGAACGCGGGCGAGGAGTCCATCGCCTCGTGCCAGGCCCGGTGTTGGCCGGGCGTCAGCTCGCCGGTTCCGTGGACGGTGATCTCCACTCGGCTCCCCCGCCTTCCCGCCGCACTGTGGGCGCCCGGTCCCCCGCCGTGCGCCGCTGCTCAAAACTGGCGAAACAGACGGACCCTGTCAAGGGCGCGCAGGGCGGCACGGGGGCGGCCGTTCCCTCGTGAACTCCCCGTTCCGCCGCGGGGGACGGCTCCGGCTGGCAGACTTCCCGATCATTCTGGCCCCCATGAAAGGCGGTACGTCATGACGTCCCACTTCGAGCCCGCCGAGCTGCTGGCCACCATGCCGTTCGCGGCCGGTCTCGGCATCGAGCTGCGGGAGGCCACCGCCGAGCGCACCGTGGGCTCGCTCGCCTGGTCGCCCGAGGTGTGCACGGCCGGTGGCGCGCTGCACGGCGGGGCGCTGATGGCGCTGGCGGACAGCGTGGGCGCGGTGTGTGCCTACCTCAACCTGCCCGAGGGGGCGGCCGGCACCTCCACGGTCGAGTCCAAGACCAACTTTTTGCGGGCGCTCACCTCGGGCCATGTCCACGCCACGGCCCGGCCGTTGCATCTCGGCGGCACCCTCATCGTGGTGCAGACGGAGCTGCGCGACGACCGGGACCGGCTGGTCGGGCAGACCACGCAGACGCAGATCGTGCTGCGCGGGCAGGCCGGCTGAGACACCGCGGCCGACGGGCCGGACCGCGCCGGAGGGCGGGGTCCGGCCCTTTGCCATGCCTGCCGGAGGACGGGGCCCGGCCCCCTTCCACCCGCGCCCGCGCCACCCCGGAAGGTGTCCCGGATCCGCCCGCGGTATTGACATGAACCTGTGCTTCCTTCGAGTCTTCGTGCGTGAAGTTGCTTGATATAGCGCATCTTCAAGCACTTCCACGCACGCTCATGTACTCCGCACCGACGCGAGGGGAGCTGTTCCGCCGTGCGAAGACTCCGACACCGGGTGCCCTGGCCGGCCTGGGTGCCGCTGGGGCTGGTGACCGCCCTGGCCGGCACCGCGCTGGTCGTCCCGGCGCCCGCCGCGGCCGCCGCCACCGGCGCCGTACTGGACCCCGCCCACAGCAGTGTCAGCTGGCAGAGCCCCGTCTATCCCAAGGGCACCGTCGGCGACCCGAAGGACTGCCCCGCCCCCGGCGCCGACCCCGGCAACCAGGTCTGCGACCGCTTCGACCTGTCCGTCTCGGTGCCGGCCGGCTACTGGGACGACAACCCCGAGGGCGGCGTCCCGCTGGCCGTCACGTGGGAGCACCCCACCGACGACTTCGACCTGTACGTGTACGACGAGCACGGCACCCAGGTCGCCTCCAGCGCGGGCACCGCCGACCCCGAGGCCACCGTGATCCCGCGGGCCTCGGGGACGTACCACGTGGTGGTCGTGCCCTACGACGTGCACGACAACTCCTTCACCGGCACGGCGTATCTGCCCGCGACCGAGGACGCCGGTGATCTGACGTCCTTCTCGGGCGGCGACGGCAGCTACACGATCCGGGCCGGACAGCTCGCGGCGCGCGCCGATTTCCTGACCGGTGGCCAGCTCCGGCTCCAGGCCGACCCGTCGGGTTCGCTGAGCGATCCTGCCGGTACCGAGATCGTGCGCAAGCAGCCGGCCGCGGACCGGCACACCTCGTCCTTCGACGCGGGCGACTACTACGGCATCCGCGCGCCGGGCGCCGTGCTGCGCGTGTACAAGAAGCCGCTGCGGTTCGGGCTGTACAAGGCGGACAACCGCACCCGGATCTGGCAGGAGGACAAGCCGCTGCGCTGGTCCACCGGCGGGATGCGGCAGAGCCTGGACCGAGGCGCCGACGAGCAGTTCTTCGGCGGCGGCGAGCAGAACGGCAGCTTCTCGCACCGCGGGCAGACGATGTACGTGTCCAACAGCTTCGACTGGGACGAGGGCGGCTACAACAACTCCCAGCCGTTCTACCTCTCCAGCGCGGGCTACGGCGTCTTCCGCAACACCTTCGCGCCGGGCGTGTACACCTTCAACTCGCCGGTGACCACCGGGCAGCAGGAACGGCGCCTGGACGCCTACTACTTCCTCGGTGACGCCAAGCAAGTGATCGGCAAGTACACGAAGTTGGTGGGCAAGCCGTTCATGCCGCCGGTCTACGGCCTGGAGCCCGGCGACTCCGACTGCTATCTGCACAACGCCAACCGGGGCGAGCGGCACACCCTGGACGCGCTGAAGGTCGCCGACGGCTACACCCAGCACCAGATGCCGCTGGGCTGGATGCTGGTCAACGACGGCTACGGCTGCGGCTACGAGGACCTCCAGCAGACCGCCAAGGGTCTCCAGGACCACAACGCCCAGCTCGGTCTGTGGACGCAGGACGGCATCGACAAGCTGGCCGAGCAGGTCAAGGCGGGCCAGCGGGTGGCCAAGCTGGACGTGGCCTGGGTGGGCAACGGCTACCAGTTCGCCCTGGACGCCTGCGACGCCGCGAAGAAGGGCATCGAGGACAACAGCGACGCCCGCGGCTTCGTGTGGCTGCCCGTCTCCTGGGCGGGCGCCCAGCGCTGCGGGGTGCTGTGGAGCGGCGACCAGCAGCTGTCCTGGGACTACATCCGCTGGCAGATCCCGACGTATGCCGGGGCGACGATGTCCGGCATCGCCTACAACACGGGCGACGTGGGCAGCATCTACCGCCACGACCCCAAGATGTACGCCCGTGACCTCCAGTGGAAGGCGTTCCTGCCGGCCATCATGACCATGGACGGCTGGGCCACCGACCTGACCACCAAGAAGCCCGCGGACCAGCAGCCGTGGCTGGACGGCGAGCCGTACACCTCCATCAACCGCAAGTACCTCCAGCTGAAGGAGCGGCTGCTGCCGTACATGTACACCCTCTCCGCCGACGCGGCGAAGAGCGGTGTGGGCGCGGTGCGTCCGCTGTGGCTCCAGTACCCGGACGACCCGGGCACCCTGGGCGCGAACGCCAAGTACGAGTTCCTGTCCGGCCCCGACTTCCTGGTCGCGCCGGTCTACCAGGACTCCGACACCCGCGACGGCATCTATCTGCCCAAGGGCACCTGGACCGACTACTGGACCGGCCGCACCTACCACGGCCCGACCACGCTCAACGGCTACCACGCGCCGCTGGACACGCTCCCGCTGTTCGTGCGCGAGGGCGCGATCGTGCCCATGTGGCCGAAGGGCACGACGAGTTGGCAGACCCGGGACCGGCACGAGCTGGACTGGGACCTGTATCCGTCGGCCCACGGCACCAGTCACTACACGCTGTACGAGGACGACGGCGTGACCCGTGACTTCGCCAAGGGCGCGGCCGCCGCCCAGCGGGTCTCCCTGCACCGGGACGCGCACCAGACGACCGTGTCGGTCGGCGCGAGCAAGGGCGAGTACCGGGGCAAGGTGGCCGCCCGGACGTACCGGTTCACCGTGCACGGCGGCTCCGCGCCCGCGCGGGTGCTGCTGGACGGGCGTCAACTGCCCCGCTCCGCCTGGTCGTTCGACCCGGCCACCCACGTCACGACGATCACCACGGCGAGCCTGCCGCTGGACCGGGGCTTCGGTCTGCGATTGGTCGACAACAGGTAAAGGGATCGTATGGTCTAGTCCAAAGAGCAGGTTGGTCTAGGCCAACTTATTGACGTGGCCGCAACAGCTCCCGGAGGGTGGGGGCTCCTCCCCCACCCGGGTCTCTCCCCACCCTCTGGAGGCACGCAGTGAGACGTCTTCACGCCTGTCTGAGCGCGGCGGCAGCCGTCGTGCTCGCCGCCGCGGGCACCACCGCCCTGGTCGCGGCCAACGCCTCGGGCGCCACTCCCCAGGACGCCCTGAGCAACCGCTGGTACGCGGCAGCTCCCTATCTGATGCCGCTGGACAACGACCCGCCCGACGCGTCCGCCATCATGGACGCCACCGGTCTCAAGGCGTTCCAGCTGGCCTTCGTGCTCGCCCCCAACGGGGGCGGCTGCTCGCCCACTTGGGGCGGTACGGCACCGGTCTCCTCGGACACGGCCGTGCAGTCGACCATCAACACCATCCGCGCCAAGGGCGGCGACGTGTCCGTCTCCATCGGCGGTTACGGCGGCACCAAGCTCGGCCAGGCCTGCGCGGACGCGGCGTCGACGGCTGCGGCGTACCAGCAGGTGATCACCAAGTACGGCCTGCACGCCATCGACTTCGACCTGGAGGAGCCGGAGTACGAGAACACCGCGGCCATCAAGAACGAGATCGGCGCGGCCAAGATCCTCCAGCAGAACAACCCCGGTCTGTACGTCTCCGTGACGACGGCCGGCACGGCGGACGGCACCGGCTGGTTCGGCAAGCAGATGCTCCTGGAGGCGAAGTCGCAGGGGTTCACCCCGAACAACTTCTCCATCATGCCCTTCGACGGCGGCTTCAACGGGGCGGCGAGCCAGACCAGCGCGCTGACCAACTTCAACTCGATCCTCCAGTCCACCTTCGGCTGGGACGAGGCCACCGCCTACGCCCACGAGGGCTTCTCCGGCATGAACGGCCGCAGCGACACCGGCGAGATCTTCACCCAGGCCGACTTCCAGACCGTGCTGGACTACGCGACCAGCCACCACATGGACCGCTTCACCTTCTGGTCGATAAACCGCGACCGCCAGTGCAGCCCGTCCGACAACGGGGGCCGTACGTCCGGGACTTGTTCGAGCGTGGCGCAGAGCGACTGGGACTTCGCGAAGTACTCGGTGAAGTTCGCGGGCGTCACCCCGCCGACCGGCACGCCCACCCCCACCCCGACGCCGACCCCGACCTCGTGCAAGCCCGCGTGGAACTCGTCCACCGCGTACACGGGCGGCACCGAGGTGTCGTACGAGCAGCACAACTGGAAGGCCAAGTGGTGGACCCAGAACGAGGTGCCCGGCGCCTCCACCTGGGGTCCCTGGCAGGACGAGGGCGCCTGCTGATCCCGCGCCCGCCCGGTGGGCGGGGGCGCGTTCGGTGTTCGCCGCACCGGACGCGCCCCCGGCCATACGCGTGTCCCGGAACCGGTCCTTCCGGGTGACACACGGTGCGACCTGCGCGACTGGTGGAATACGCCAAGTGGCCGTAGCGTCGAGGTGACCTGCTCGGACACGGCACGAACGGTGGGAGCGGCCATGCGCGGATCAGTGGTGGGAACGGCGGTGACCCTGGCGGCAGCGGCTCTGCTGACGGCAGGGGCGACAACGGCTTCGGCCAGTCCGCCGACCACGACCGCGTCGCCCACCGCGACGGCGCGGTCCGGGGCCGGGGACCGGGTGCTGGTGGACTGCTTCTCCCACCGCAATGTGCGCCCCACGGACTTCATCCTGGCCTGCGGTGACGGCAACAGCCGGCTCAAGGGGCTGCACTGGACCTCCTGGAGCTCCGGCGGCGCCACCGGCACGGGCACGAACTGGGTGAACGACTGCAAGCCGTACTGCGCGGCCGGCACCTTCCACCCCTACCCGGTGGTCATCCGGCTCAGCGGCGGCACGCAGTGGAAGAAGCATCCGTCCTTCGAACGCTTCACCCAGCTGACCCTGACCTACAGCGGCGCACGGCCGCAGGGCTTCCAGCATGTGATGTCGTACCCGCTCTGGGACGGCCCCACGGCGCCACAGGGCTGAGCACGCAGGAGCGGCCGAGTCCCGCGAGGACTCGGCCGCTTTCCCGCGGGTTCAGCCGATCTCGACCAGCAGGTCGCCGCCCTCCACCTGCTGGATCCGGTTGATGGTCAGCCGGGACACCCGGCCCGCCTTCGGCGCCGTGATCGCGGCCTCCATCTTCATCGCCTCGATGGTGGCGACGGTGACACCGGCCGCCACCTCGTCGCCCTCGGCCACGGAGAGCGTCACCACACCGGCGAACGGCGCGGCCACATGGTTCGGGTTCGAACGGTCGGCCTTCTCCGTCACCGGCACGTCCGAGGCGGCCGCCCGGTCACGCACCTGGATGGGCCGCAGCTGGCCGTTGAGCGTGGACATCACCGTACGCATACCGCGCTCGTCGGCCTCGCCGATCGCCTGGAGCTCGATCAGCAGCCGCACCCCGGGCTCCAGATCGACGGCGTACTCCTTGCCCGGGCGCAGACCGTAGAAGAACGCCTTGCTGTCCAGGACGCTGGTGTCCCCGTACGACTGCCGGTGGCCCTCGAACTCCCTGGTGGGCGCCGGGAACAGCAGCCGGTTCAGGGTCGCCCTGCGGTCCTTGGCCAGCCCCTCGCGGTCCTCGGCGGACAGCTCGGCCACCGGCTTGGCCGCGGCACGGCCCTGGAGCGCCTTGGTGCGGAAGGGCTCCGGCCAGCCGCCGGGCGGGGTGCCCAGCTCCCCGCGCAGGAAGCCGATCACCGAGTCCGGGATGTCGAACCGGTCGGGGGTCTGTTCGAAGTCCGTCGGGGAGACCCCGGCGCCCACCAGGTGCAGGGCGAGGTCGCCGACCACCTTGGAGGACGGGGTGACCTTGACCAGGCGGCCGAGGATCCGGTCGGCGGCGGCGTACATCGCCTCGATGTCCTCGAAGCGGTCGCCGAGGCCGAGCGCGACGGCCTGGGTGCGCAGGTTGGACAGCTGGCCGCCGGGGATCTCATGGAGGTAGACACGCCCGGTCGGCGCGGCCAGGCCCGCCTCGAAGGGGGCGTAGATCCGGCGCACGCCCTCCCAGTACGGCTCCAGGTCGCCGACCGCCTGGAGGTCGAGCCCGGTGGGCCGCTCGGAATGGTCGGTGGCGGCCACGATCGCGGACAGCGACGGCTGGGAGGTCGTCCCGGCCATCGAGGCGACCGCGCCGTCCACCGCGTCCGCGCCCGCCTGGATCGCGGCGAGGTAGGTGGCGAGCTGGCCGCCCGCGGTGTCGTGGGTGTGCAGATGCACGGGCAGGTCGAACTCGCGGCGCAGCGCCGAGACCAGCGTGGCCGCGGCCGGGGCGCGCAGCAGTCCGGCCATGTCCTTGATCGCGAGGACATGGGCGCCCGCGGCCACGATCTGCTCGGCGAGCCGCAGATAGTAGTCGAGGGTGTAGAGCCGCTCGCCGGGGTCGCTCAGGTCGCCGGTGTAGCACAGGGCGACCTCGGCGACGGCCGTGCCGGTCTCGCGCACGGCCTCGATGGCGGGGCGCATCTGGCCGACGTCGTTGAGGGCGTCGAAGATGCGGAAGATGTCGATGCCGGTGGCGGCGGCCTCCTGCACGAAGGCGTCGGTGACCTCCGTCGGGTACGGCGTGTAGCCGACGGTGTTGCGGCCGCGCAGCAGCATCTGGAGGCAGATGTTGGGCACGGCCTCGCGCAGCGCGGCCAGCCGCTCCCAGGGGTCCTCGGCGAGGAAGCGCAGGGCGACGTCGTAGGTGGCACCGCCCCAGCACTCCAGGGACAGCAGCTCGGGCAGGGTGCGGGCGACGACCGGGGCGACGGCGAGCAGGTCCTTGGTGCGCACCCGGGTGGCGAGCAGCGACTGGTGGGCGTCGCGGAAGGTGGTGTCGGTGACCCCGATCGTCGGCGACTCGCGCAGCCGGCGGGCGAAGCCCTCGGGGCCGAGTTCCACGAGGAGTTGGCGCGATCCGGCGGGCGGCTCGGCGGCGGTGGGCACCGGCAGCTTGGTCAACGGGTCGAACAGGTCGGGCCGTTCGCCGTGCGGCTTGTTCACCGTGACATCGGCGAGGAAGGTGAGCAGCTTGGTGCCGCGGTCCGCGGAGGAGCGGGCGGTGAGCAGATGCGGGCGCTCCTCGATGAACGAGGTGGTGATCCGCCCGGCCTGGAAGTCCGGGTCGTCAAGGACGGCCTGGAGGAAGGGGATGTTGGTGGACACACCGCGGATGCGGAACTCGGCGACGGCACGCCGGGCGCGGCCGATGGCGGCCTTGAAGTCCCGGCCCCGGCAGGTGAGTTTCACCAGCATCGAGTCGAAGTGGGCGCTGATCTCCGTACCGGCGTGGGTGGTTCCGCCGTCCAGCCGGATGCCGGAGCCGCCCGGCGAGCGGTAGGCGCTGATCCTGCCGGTGTCCGGGCGGAAGCCGTTGGCGGGGTCCTCGGTGGTGATACGGCACTGGAGCGCGGCCCCGTGCAGGGTGATGGTCTCCTGGGCGAGGCCGAGGTCGGCGAGGGTCTCACCGGCGGCGATCCGCAGCTGCGCCTGGACCAGGTCGACGTCCGTGACCTCCTCGGTGACGGTGTGCTCGACCTGGATGCGCGGGTTCATCTCGATGAAGACGTGGTTGCCGTCCCTGTCGAGCAGGAACTCCACGGTGCCCGCGTTGCGGTAGCCGATCTCGCGGGCGAAGCGCACGGCGTCGGCGCAGATACGCTCCCGGAGCGCCGGGTCGAGGTTCGGGGCGGGCGCCAGCTCGATGACCTTCTGGTGGCGGCGCTGGAGCGAGCAGTCGCGCTCGAAGAGGTGGACGACATTGCCCTCGCCGTCGGCGAGGATCTGCACCTCGATGTGGCGCGGGTCGACGACGGCCTTCTCCAGGAACACGGTCGGGTCGCCGAACGCGGACGCCGCCTCCCGGGAGGCGGCCTCGATGGACTCGCGCAGCTGGGCGGGGTCCGTGACCCGGCGCATACCGCGGCCGCCGCCGCCCGCGACCGCCTTCACGAACACCGGGAAGCCGATGTCCTCGGCGGCCCGCACCAGTTCGTCCACGTCGGTGGAGGGCTGCGAGGAGCCGAGCACCGGCACCCCGGCGGCACGGGCGGCGGCGACCGCGCGGGCCTTGTTGCCGGTCAGCTCCAGCGTGGCCGTGCCGGGGCCGACGAAGGTGATGCCCGCCTCCTCGCAGGCGCGGGCCAGCTCCGGGTTCTCGGACAGGAAGCCGTAACCGGGGTAGACGGCGTCCGCCCCGGCCCGGCGGGCGGCGGACACGATCTCCTCGACGGAGAGGTAGGCGCGCACCGGGTGCCCCGGCTCCCCGATCTCATAGGCCTCGTCGGCCTTGAGCCGGTGGAGCGAGTTGCGGTCCTCGTGCGGGAACACGGCGACGGTGCGCGCGCCGAGTTCGTAGCCCGCCCGGAACGCGCGGATCGCGATCTCTCCGCGGTTGGCGACCAGCACCTTACGGAACATCCTGGAATCCCTTCAGCTGCCTGGCGGCGACGAACGTCATGGTGATTGAGACACGCCCTGCCCTGCCATTTCCCGCGCAACCCTAGGGGCTGCCCGTGCGGGGCCGTATGCGAAAACCATCACACCGACCGTGTGGGCGGCGCCACAGCTGTGCGCGGCGGTTCGGGGCGGGATTCCGGCCGGGGTGCGGAGGCGTCTCGGTCAGCGTTCGAGGGAGGTCATCGGGGTGCGGCCGGCGGTGGGGTGGGGAGATGCGGGGGCGGGAACGGTGGCGGAGGCGGAGGCGGTCATGGGGAGGACCGGGGACGCCTTGGGGGCCGTAGGGGCCGTAGGGGCCGTAGGGGCCGTAGGGGATGGTCCGGGGGTGCGGGTGGGGAGGAGGGAGCGGCCGAGGGCGCGCAGTTGGGACCGGCGGCCGTGCAGGAGGCCGAGGACGACGGCCGAGCCCACGGCGATCAGATGCTCGCGGCCGGCGAGATTGGGGACGGCGATCGACTCCCACACCATGGAGCCGCCGGTGAGGGTGAAGACCACCGGCGCGCGTCTGACGACCGAGAGGTAGGTGAACAGGCCGACGACCGCGGCCGAGGGCCCGGTGTCCAGGACCTGTCCGCAGGCGGCCGGAAGGCCCAGGCCCGACCAGCCGGGCCCGATCGCGATCATCAGCCGGGCGACGAGGGTGCCGGCCAGCGTGGTGGCATAGGCGATCGCGAGGGTCCGGGAGCGGCCGAGGGTGAGTTCGGCGAGCGCGAAGGCCAGGAACAGCTGGGTGATGCCGGCCCAGACCGGCAGGTCGAGCGCCGGGACGTACAGCGACACCGGGGTGCGCAGCAGGGACAGCCACAGCGGCAGGTCGGCCTTGACGCCGCCGAGCCGGGTGACCCACACCGCGCCGGTGGGGTGCTGGGCGATGTCGTGGAAGAAGATGACGCCGAACGCGGCGACGAAGGCCAGCAGCAGCCCGGACAGTCCGCGCCGGGCGAGCTGCCGTACCGGGTCGACCACGATGGCGTGCCATTCGCCGCGCAGGGTGCGCCCGGTGAACCGGGCGAGGCGGGCCGCCGCCGGGCGGAGCCGGTCGAGATGTCTTTCCGCGGTCATGAGACGGAGCAGCCCGTCACCTTCGGCTTCTGCGTCTTCTTCGTCTTCGACGCACCTGTCATGCACATCGCCCCCTTCGGCCCGCGTCCGGTGATCGACCGTACGAGGCTTTTCCCGGTACCCGCTCGTTTCAGGCATCACCGACCGGATGCCGGCGGATTTCCCCCGGGCCGTGTGGTCGCACGGCCCGGGGGACAGTTCAGCGATCCGCGCGACGGTCGTCAAGATCTTTAACGGGTGGGAAGCCCCACAGGCGGACGGAAGGGAAAACTGGGGAGGGAAGGCAACCTCTGCCCCTGCGGCCACGTCATCCGACTCGGATGCTTTCAGCGAGCAGGACCACGCAGGCCCCGGTGGTCAGCAGGCCGCCGGCGAGGAAGGCGCCGCGCACGTCCGCGAGCGGCAGGATCAGTGCCCCGAGGGCGGCGCCCGCGGCGATACCGGCGTTGTACGCGCCGGAGTTGGCGGCGAGGGCGATGTCCGTACGGCCGGGCGCGCAGCTCAGCATCTCGTGCTGGGCCGCCATGAACACCGGCCCGAGCGCGCCGCCCATCAGGGCGAGGAAGACCACCGCCGGCACCGGGTGCGCGCCGCTCGCACCGAGGCCGAGCATGCCGATCGCCTGGACGGCCACGGCGGAGCTCAGCGCGGCGCGCGGGAAGCGGTCCAGGAGCGCGCCGGTGACGCCCACCCCGGCCAGGCACGCGGTGCCGAACGCCACGAGCAGGAGGTCGACGGCGCCCGGCGGGAACCCGCTCACCGCGCCGAGGAACCGCACAAGGTACGTGTATCCCGTGAACGCCCCGGTGGCGGACAGGGCCCCGGCCGTGAGCACGGTCGCGAAGCGGCGGGCGTCGGGGGCGGTGCCGTAGGCGGCGGGCTCGGCCTCGGGGGGCGAGGTGGGGAGCAGCGCCGCGATCGTCACCAGCGAGACCAGGCCCAGGGCGGCGAGCGCGCCCATGGGCATCCGCCAGTCGGTGCGCCCGCCCAGCCAGGTGCCGATGGGCACGCCGAGCACGAGGGCGAGCGAACCGGCGACGGACAGCGCCCCGATCACCCGCCCGCGCACCTCGGGCGCGAACAGGCCCACCGCGACCGGGCCCATCACCGCCCAGAACAGCGCCTGCGCGAGCGCGGTCAGCAGCCGGGCCGCGAGCAGCGGCCCGTAGGAGCGGGCGGACGCGGCGAGCAGGCTGGAGAGCACGAGCGCGGCCAGCAGTCCGGTGAGCACATGGCGCCGGGGCACCGCCCGGGTGCCGTGGGCGAGGGGCAGCGAGGCGAGGGCGACCGTCACGCCGTAACCGGTGACCAGGAGACCGACCGCGGACGGGGACACCCGAAGGCTCCGGGAGATCGCGTCCAGGAGGCCGACCGGCAGGTTCTCCGCCGTGTTGAAGGTGAAGGCGGACAGCATCAGGGCGCCGAGCACGGCCGGGCCGCGCCGGGAGCCCGATCGCCGGGCTCCGGCCCGTTCCGCTCGCCCGGTGCCGTCCGCCTTGGTGCCCATGGCTCCAGCTCACCGAGTGCGCCGGGCCCACCGCAACGTATTTCCGGCTCGTACGAACACCGGCCCCGCCGTGCGCGGGGAGGCTTCCGGACCTCGTGAACACGGCGGGGCAGGCGGTACGTGAGCAGACTGCCTCCGGAATCCGGGATTCAGTAGCGTGCGTATGGCATATTCACGCCCTGCTTCCGGCCAAAGCCGCGCAAAGCGATCCGATGGATCAGCCGAGGGCGTCGTCGGTCGGGTCGCCCTCGCGTCGTCTGCGGGCCGTCACCCGTACCAGGTCCAGTGCGGCGGCCAGGGCGAGGACTCCGCACACCACCGCGAGGACGGTCAGGGGGCCGCTGCCGGGGCTGTCGCCGGGGCCCTGGTGCGCGGACCAGAGGGCGAAGCCCACGGTGGCGGCGGTGAAGACGGGCAGGAAGAGGGCGGACAGGATCAGGCGCAGCCGCAGATCGCTGCGGGCGGTGGCCGGTTCGGTGCCGCTGGGCGTGCGGCGGGGAGCGCGGGAGTGGGCGCGGTGTGCCGGTGGGGGCGTTCGTCCGTGCTGGTCATCGGCCATGACAGCCTCCTTGCGGCCGCGGGCGGCGCCGGGTGCGGGCGTCCGCTTCGCCCCGGGCGGGCACCGAGGGCCGTACGGGTACCCGGGAGCGCCGGGGGCGACACGGCGGTGGGGTGACGGGCGGCCCGTAGGGGCTCGGGGCGACCCGTAAGGGAGCCCGTAGGGGCTTGAGGTGGCCCGTAAGGGAGGGACGGCCCCTGACAGCCATGGGGGTCGTACCGAGGCGCAAGTGGCCGCCCGTCGCGGCCGGGAGCACGCTGGTAGGCATGAGATTTCCGGTCGGGTCGGCGGGTGAGCGGCGCTTCTGGCAGTCGCCGCACGCGTTGCTGTTGCTGCCGATCACGCTCATCGTGGTGATCACGGTGGTGGACGTGCAGGCCCCGGAGAGCATCCACCTCGGGCCCGCCCTGGTGATCGCGCCCGCGCTGACCCCGTCCTTCGCCGGCCCCCGGACCACCGCGGCCGTCGGCGCGCTGGCCACGCTCGCGCAGATCGTCATCGGCATCGCGCACGGCGGGATCGGCACCTCGAACCACATCGTGCAGATCATCACCCTCGCGGTGCTCTCGGTGCTGGTGGTCCTCTACAGCGCCCTGCGCGAGCGGCGCCAGGCCCAGCTGGCCCAGGTCCGCACGGTCGCCGAGGCCGCGCAGCACGTGCTGATGTGGCCGCTGCCCGAGCAGATCGGCCCGCTGCGGATCGCCTCCCTGTACCTGGCCGCGGAGGACGAGGCCCAGATCGGCGGCGACCTCTACGCGGCGACCGTGTGCGACAACGCCGTACGGGTCCTCATCGGGGACGTCCGCGGCAAGGGCCTGCCCGCCATCGGGGAGGCCGCGCTGCTGCTCAGCGCGTTCCGGGAGAGCGCCCACCGCCATCACACGCTGGCGGACCTGGTCGACACGCTGGAGCAGAGCGTCTCCCGGTACACGGCGGATCTGGAGCCGGAGGACGAGGCGGGCGAGCGGTTCGCGACCGCGCTGCTGGTGGAGATCCCGGACCGGGACCAGATCACCCGGATGACCAGCTGCGGGCATCCGCCGCCGCTGCTGCTGAGTCCCGGGCACGTGGTCACGATGCCGAGCCTGCACCCCTCGCCGCCGCTCGGTGTGCAGGGGCTGCCGGCGGCCGTGGAGCACACCCTGGACGTCTTCTCCTTCGAGCCCGGCGACACCCTGCTGCTCTACACCGACGGCGTGGTGGAGGCGCGGGACGCCCGGGGCCGGTTCTATCCGCTGGCGGAGCGGGTGGCGCGGTGGACGGACGACAGCCCCGAGGCGCTGCTGCACCACATCCGGCGCGATCTGCTCGCCCATGCCGGGGGCCGACTCGGCGACGACGCCGCGCTGATCGCACTGCACCGCACCCCCGTCGACCGGCACCGCCACCACGGCCATGGGCGCGGGCACGGCCGGGCGGCCGCACGGCAGGACACGGCGGGCGCCGAACCCTAGCCCCCGCCGGCGCCGGAGCGGGGGCGAAGGCGGGGCGGCCGTGCGAGGCGTGCCGTCGGGGTCAGCCGGCCGGCCGGAGGTCGGTGATCTTCAGGGTGTGCAGGTCGGACTGGACGTCGATCCGGGTGACCTCGGCGTGCGGGCCGTCGCTCCAGGTCAGTGTCACCCGGCTGGTGGCGTGCCCGGCGCCCGAACCGGTGTAGGCCACCTGCCAGCGCACCGGCACGTTCTGGGCGAAGAGGATGCCGTCGGCGTGCTCCTTGGTCTCGTAGGCGGCGACCTTCTTCTGGGCGGCCGAGGACAGGTAGAAGGCGCGCAGGGCCTTGGCGTCGGCGCCCGCGGCCTTGTCGTCGGTGGCCCAGACGGCGTCGATGTAGGCGCCGTAGAAGTCGGCGACGTGCTGGGTGGCGTTGCGCGCGTCGCCCTGGGCGACGGCGGCGGCGCGCGCGGCGGCCGGTCGGGCGGTGGCGGGTCGGGCGAGGGCGGGTGTCACCGCGGCCAGGCTGAGGCCGGCGGCGAGGGCGAGGGCGGTGAACAGGGTCGTACGGCTGCGGACGGACATGTGTCTCGTTCCCCCGGTTTCGTGACGGACGGGCTGATCCCGGCCGCTGACGGCTGGTAAGACCACGTTTCGGCAAGGGTGGTTCCGGTGGTTTCCGGATGATTCCGGGCATGCGGCAAGGCGGAAAAGGTTGCGTCGATTTCCGGCCTCGGGGCGTGCCGATCCGGTCATGTATCCGGTTCTACCGTTCCTCCAGCAGCCGGGCGAGCCGGTCGAGGGCCATGCGGGTGCCCTGCTCGTTGTCCGCGCGCGAAACGGCGTCGGGAACGCCCTCGTGCAGGATCTCCACGTCCGTGCCGCCATCGGCCGGGGCGAGCGTCGTCGTCATGGTCATGGTGGCGCCGAGGGCGTCGTCGTCCGTCTCGAAGGCCAGCACCTCCACGACCAGGGAGTCCGGGACGAGCCGGGCGAAGCGGCCGCGGTAGGTGTCGGTGCGGCCGCCCGACTTGCCGGTGCCGCCGCCCTGGTCGTAGGTGAGGGAGATGCGGAAGGCGCCGCCCTCCCGCGGCTCGAAGGTGTGCACCCGGGCCGTCATCCCGTCGGGGACCCGCCAGAGCGCGACCGCGGCGGGGTCGGTCAGGGCCCGGTAGACGGCCGAGGGGGCCGCGTGCACATGACGGGTGACTCGGGTGACGTACACGGGAGGCACGGTACCGGGCACACGCCGGGCACGTCGCACCCTTCTCCTGTCCCTGCCGCTCCCCTACCACTGCCTGCGGATCGCGCCGAGCAGGGACTCGGTCCGCGTCGCGGGCGCCGCCTGGGCGGCGAGGCGGTCCAGGGCCTCGCGGTACGGCTCGACGTGCTCGGGCCTGTCGAGGTGGGCGGCCCCGAGCAGGCCGTCGACGTAGACGATGTCGGGCAGTTCGCGGGCCCGGAACCGGAAGAGGTGGTAGGCGGCCGCGGGCATCGCGGGATGCGGGCCGTGTGCGAACGGCATGAGCTGCACGGTCACATGGGGCAGCCGGCCGGCCTCGGCCAGATGGTCGATCTGCGCGCGCATCACCCCGGGCCCGCCGACGGTCCGGCGCAGCACGGCCTCCTCCAACACCACCCACACCCGCGGGGGTTCGGCCCCGGCCAGGAGCCGCTGCCGCCGCATCCGCAGGGCGACCCGGCGTTCGGTGGCCTCCGCGGACGCGCCCGGGTGGGTGGCGCGCAGCAGGGCGCGGGCGTAGTCCTCGGTCTGCAACAGGCCGGGCACGCAACTGTTCTCGTAGCCGCGGATGCGGTCGGCGGCCTGCTCCAGACTGAGGTAGGCGGCGCACCAGTCGGGCATGACATCGCGGTAACCGTGCCACCAGCCCCGCTTGTTGGCCTCGCGCACCGAACGCAGGAACGTGTCGATCTCCTGCGGGTCGGTCAGGCCGTAGACCTGGAGCAGTTTCTCGGCGTCCGTGAGGCGCAGCCGGGCCACCTTGGCGGCCTCCATGCGGCGGATCGTGGAGTGACTGACCCCGATGGCGGCGCCCGCCTCGGCATAGCCGAGCCCGGCCCGGATCCGCAGCCGCTCCAGCCGCCGCCCGAGGATCATGCGCAGCACGGAAGGGGCGCCGCCCCAGTCGGTCTCCGTGGACATCCGCACCCCCGGGAGCAGGCAGCAGGGTCGCCCTCGTACACCGTCGCGGCGGGCCCGCCACGCGTGGGTGTGCCCGTCCCAGGCAGCATGCACACGGCTGACTGCCATTTTCAACTCGCAGGTTGCGAGCCGTTGTTGGCAGGTGGGAAAGTGGGGCGACTGCTCCGGCCGACCGAGGAGCAGGCGGCGTGGCCGGTCGGGGGACCGGGCCGCGGCACGGCCTCGTGCGGGGCGGTGTGCCGTCTGCTGCGCGCGGCCGGCCGACCGACCCCCCACCACGCACGGCCGGACGCTCCCCACGCGAGGCCGGACGAAAGGCGCACGGCGATGGCTCCGCCCTTCCTCCCCCGACCGCTCCACCGCCCGCCCCCGAACGCGAGATCGGACCGGTCGTCGCGCGCGGACGGTCCGGGCCCGAGGCAGGGCGCGCTGTCCGAGAAGGCCCGCGGCCCGCTGGCCGAAGCACGGCTCCCGGCCTCGGACGCCTCCTTCGAGCTGCCGGCCCACTCCCTGTCCGTCGGCGTCGCCCGCCGGGTCGTACGGGAACTGCTGACGGTGTGGGACGTGCCGCAGGGGGTACGGGACGATGTGGTCCTGGTGGTCTCCGAGCTGGTCACCAACGCCCTGGTGCACGCGGGCGGTACGCGGATCGGCTGCCGGCTGCACCGCACGGCCGAGCGGATACGGGTCGAGGTGGCGGACGAGATCACCGGGGACGCGGGCTCCGCGCTCCCGGTGGCCTGCCGACCCGGGCCCGAGGACCAGCACGGGCGCGGGTTGCTCCTGGTGGAGGCGCTGAGCCTCGGCTGGGGCGTCACCCTCCCGTCCGACCGGGCCGCGCGTGTCGTCCGGGCGGAACTGCGGTCCGTCTGAAGCACCTTGCTCCACCCGGCTCTTCCCGGTAGCCCCGCCGCTCTTCGAACCGCCGTTGCGGACCAACCCCCACCAGTCCGAAGGATCCCCATGCACCACACCGCTCCCCTCCCCCAGCCCCTCCCGGTCGTCGACCCCTCCTGGACCCGCGCCCGCCCGAAGCCCGGCTCCGAGGAACAGCCCGACTGACCCCCGCCCCTTCTCCCTCCCTCTACGACGACTTCTACGACCCTCTACGACGACCCCGACATCGCACCCCGCGTCGGCCGGTCGGCGCGCGCGTGGGCGAGCAACGCCTCGGCGGCGGTGCGCAGTCGGACCGCCGCCGAGGCGCACGCGGCCGCCTGCCGTTCCAGGGCCGGGCGGCTCCACTCCGGTGCCGCCGGACAGCCGCCGAGGGTGGTGACGGTGGCGCTAAGACGCCGGGCGTAGCCGTCCATCAGGTCGGCGTCGGCCCGCAACCGGCCGATGTGGGCGAGGAGTTCATCGGCCTGCGCCGCGCTCGACCGGGCGGACTCGGTCACCATGGGTACTCCCAACTAGGCTGCGTGCGTACGGGACTTCAGCGCGCCAGCTCCGCGCCGCCGCCGCGGTGCGCCATGAACTGCGGGCAGGCCAGCACGAACAGCGGCCGGGCCGCGTCGATGCCGAGCCGGCGCAGCTGTCCGGCGAGGGGTTCGGCGGCCGCGGTGTCGAGCCGTACCCGGACGCCCGCGCCCGGGTGCAGCCGGAGCCTGCCATGGGCCCGGACCAGGGTGCGGACCGTGCCGGTGCCCCGGCGGCCGTACAGGGCCCGGTCGGCGTCGGGGCAGCGGACGCCCGGCCCGAGCCGGCCCTCGACCACGAGCCCGAGGTCCTCGGAGCGGGCCCGGATCTCCCGGCCCGTCAGGTCGGCCTCGGCGCGCATTCTGAGCACCGGCTGCCCCCAGACCTCCTGCGCGACCACGCGGGCCGCCTCGGTGGTGACGGCGAGCGAGAGGACGTAGCGGCCGGTGCGGCGCAGGTCGACGCGGCGCAGCAGATCGGTGACGGCGTCGCACGGACGCGGTCGCCACAGGTCGTCCACCAGGACGGACAGGGCGATCTCGGTGTACGGGCCGATGGTGGTGCACCGGTGCTCGTGCAGGGAGAGCACGGCGAGGGCCCGGGGGCCGAGCCGGCTCGGTGTCAGCCAGTCCGCGTCGGGCAGCAGGCTCCGGGCGGCGGCCGGGTCGACGGGGAAGCAGAGGTGCGCGGCGGCGGAGTCGTAGTACCGCACCGGTACGTCGACCGGGCCCACCGTGGTGCGTACGGGGGCGGTGGCGAGAGTGAGGAAAGGGTGGCCGGCGGGCGGGTGGGCGTGGTCCTTGAGCCGGTACGCCTGGGTGCGTACGACGGGACCCCGGTAGGGGGCCAGTGCCTCGTCCAGGTCCGCGCGGGCCACGGGGAGCAGGGTGCGCAGATGCTCGATGTACTCGCGCAGGCGGTGGCACAGGGGGAACTCGCGGGTGGGACCGGCGTATTCGACGTGGTAGCGGGTGGCGTCGGCCGGATCCGCGGGGGCCGCCGGTTCGGTGCGGTGGCCGTCGGGGGCGGCCACCAGGTCGTACTGGTTGGTGACGGTGGCGATCCAGGTGCGGGGGTCGGCGGGTTTGCGGTCGCCGGAGGGGGAGCCCACGGCGATGGCGTGGGTGACGCGGTAGGTGCGGCAGAAGTCCTCGTCCTGGGCGAGGTTGAGGACCGCGTTGCCGCCCTCGCTGTGGCCGATCAGGGCGAGTTCGGCGCCGCGCGGGATGCCGTGCGCTGCCAGGGCGCGCACCAGGGCGCGGGTGTACGGGGAGTCCGTCGCGCGCAGGTCGCGCCAGGCGCCCACGAGGTCCTGCGGGGCGTCGTGGCGGGGCCGTCCGGGGGCCGTGCCGGGGGCCTGGACGACGTAGCGGACGACGCCGTCGGGGCCGCGCACGTTCTGGACGAGGATTCGTCCGTCGGTGGACAGCGCCTCGATGTTGCGCAGGAAGCCGAGGAGGGAGCCCTCGGTGGCGATGATCCGGCGGCGCTGGTCGGTGAGGTCGACGGCCTCGGCGCCGCCCTCGGGGGTGCCGCCGCCCTCGGACCGCCCGTCCAGCAGGGCGCATACGGCAAGGAGTTCGGATATCAGCGGCGCGAGCCCGGACAGCGCGCGCTGGGCCGTGCGGTCCCGCAGCAGGGCGCGCAGGGCCCGTACGGCGTCCTCGTCGCGGTCGGCGGTGACGGCCCGGGTCAGCAGGCGCATGCCCGGGGTGCGGGCCAGTTCGGGGTGGTCGGCGAGTACGGCGGTGACGCGCAGGCGCAGCGAGGTGAGGGCCACCAGCGCGGCCAGGTTCTCTGCGCCGCGCGCCCGGCCCGCGAGGCGGAGGACGCGGGTGGCGGCGCCGCGGGGCCCGGCGCCCGCGGGGCCGCCGAGGCCCGGTCCGGCGGTGAGGGCCCGCAGCAGCGCCCAGTATCCGGCGAGGCCGGTGCGGGGGTGGCGGCGGGTGGCGGCGGCCAGGTCCGGGGCGGACAGGGTGGTGGCGGTGCGTTCGGACACCGCGCGGATGCCCTCGGCGATCTCCAGCAGGTCCCGCGCGCGGTCGCGCAGCACGTTCCCTGGGTCCGGACCGCCCGGCACGGGCCGCCCGGGTGCGGTGCCGTCCGCTCGCATCCGGCGCTCCCTCGGTTCGACGACGTACGACGGCTGCGGCCGCGTCGGCGTGACGCGACCCGCGTCCATCGTGTGCCAGCCCCACCGGCCCCGCACCTTCGTCCGGGGCCGGGACGGGGGCGGCGGGGGTGTCGCCGGGCACCGGGGACGGGCCGCGGAGTGAGGGAGCGGCGGGTGGGCGGCCGTTGGTGCCACTCGCATATTCCCGACGGGGGGTCACTCGGGTGGCCTAGGGGGGCGCCCCGGGGCGGGCCGTGCGGAGCGGCGGGCGGGGGCCGTTGGAGCCGGGCGCGCGTTCCGGGCGGGGCAGACCGCTCGGATGGCCCGGGGATGCCCAGGGGCGGGGGCACCCGGGGATGCCCAGGGGTGGGGGCAGTCGGGTGCCTGGGGGCAGGGCGGTCGGGCTCAGGTGCACGGCGGTCGCGCGGCCACGGTGTCCTGGGGGCGGCGGTCAACGGGTGACCACACCCTCACCGCACGCTCGGTCTCGCCAGCCCGAGGTCGTACGCGAAGATCACCGCCTGGACCCGGTCGCGGGCGCCCGTCTTGGCCAGGACACGGCCGACATGGGTCTTGACCGTGGACTCGGAGAGGACGAGGCGGGTGGCGATCTCGCCGTTGGTCCAGCCTTTGCCGATGGCGACCAGGATCTCGCGTTCCCGCTCGGTGAGACGGTCGACGCGGGGGTCGTCGGTGGGGGCGGAGCCGTAGCGGGCGAACTCGTCAAGGAGGCGGCGGGTGAGGGCGGGGGCGATCACCGCGTCGCCGCCCGCGACGGCGCGGATACCGGCCAGCAGCTCGTCGGGGCGGGCGTCCTTGAGCAGAAAGCCGCTGGCCCCGGCGCGCAGGGCCGCGTGCACATACTCGTCCAGGTCGAAGGTGGTCAGCACGAGGACGCGCGAGCGGGCACCGGTGGCGACGATGCGCCGGGTGGCCTCGATGCCGTCCATGCCGGGCATCCGGATGTCCATCAGGACGACGTCCGGGCGCAGTTGGGCGGCCCGGCGGACGGCCTCCGCGCCATGGGCCGCCTCGCCGACCACCTCGGTGCCGGGCACGGAGTCCAGCAGCATCCGGAAGCCGTACCGTTGCAGCGGCTGGTCGTCCACGATGAGTACGGTGGTCACGCCGCGCCCTCCCGCGGGCCGAGTTCGAGGGTGGCCGCCACGGTCCAGCCGCCGCCCGGTGCGGGGCCCGCGCTGAGCCGGCCGCCGTACAGCGCGACGCGCTCACGCATGCCCAACAGGCCCTGGCCGTCGTGCCGTTGGCCCACTCGGACGTTCTTGCCGGTGTCGCGGACCTGGATGCCGAGCCGGTCCGCGCCGACGTCGATCGCAAGGTCCACCCGGGTGCCGCTGCCCGCGTGCTTCAGGGTGTTGGTCATGGCTTCCTGCACGATCCGGTAGACGGTCAACTGCAGGCCCTCGTCCAGGGCTTCCGCTCTCCCGGAGGTCCGGTAGACGACGTCGAGCCCGGCGGCGCGCACGCCGTGGCAGAGGGCGTCGAGGTCGGCGAGTCCGGGCTGCGGGCTGAGTTCGGGTCCGGCGGGCGGGGCGTCGGTGTCGCGCAACACACCGAGGACGCGCCGGAGTTCACCGAGTGCCTGGCGGCCGGTGTCACCGATGAGCCGGAGCGCCTCGGCGCCGCGTCCGGAGTCGGCGGCACCGGTGGTGGCGCACGCGCCCGCGTCGGCCAGGGTGATCACGACGGACAGATGGTGGCCGACGATGTCGTGCATCTCCCGTGCCACCCGGGCCCGTTCGGAGGCGGCGGCCAGTCTGCTGCGCTGGTCGCGCTCCGTCTCCAGGCGGGCTGCCCGGTCCCGCAGCGCGGCCAGCTGGGCGCGGCGGATCCGGATCACCAGGCCCAGCGCGAGCGCCGCGGTCGCCGTGCTCAGCAGGAAGAACAGCGCGTCCGTGACGGACACGACGACCGACACCCGCATCGCGACCAGCGCCAGCGCGGCCGCCATCACCGCGCAGGCCCACGGCAGTTGGCGGGGCCTGCCGTGCAGGGCCAGGCTGTACAGGGCGATGAAGAGGGCGACGTCCGCGTGCAGGGCGGCGCCGAGGGCCCACTGGAGGACGAACACGGCGGCGACGGCGGCGAAGGCCGCCGCGGGACGGCGTCTGCGCCACAGCAGCGGCAGTACCAGGCCCGCCTGCGCGGCGAGCATGCCCGCGGGCGGCAGCCGGGTGAAGGCGAGCCGGAAGCGGCGCGGTCCGTCGGCGTCGACGACACCGCCGTGCAGCAGGTCGGGCAGGCAGAACATCAGGAAGACGACGGCCACCAGGGCGGTGTCCAGCACCCAGGGCCGGGCCAGGTCGGCGCCCCGCAGCCACCGGCCGGCCCGGCCGAGCCGGGCGACCAGCGGCCCCATGCCGCCGAGTTCCTCCGTGACCGCCGCGGCCGCGGGGACGGGAGACAGGGTGGTCATGGCGGGGTTCCCGGTCAGACGTCCCCCCGCCGCAACCGGTAGGCCGCCCCGGCCAGCGCCAGCACGGTCCAGCCGAGGAAGACCAGCAGCCCGGCGCCGGGGGCCAGTGAGGTGGCGTCGTGGGTGAGGGCGTACATCGCCTGGCCCGCGTTGCTCGGCAGATAGGGGCCGATGTCGTCCTGCCAGGAGCTGGGCAGCAGGGAGGCGAGGCCGGGGACGAGCATGAAGGTGGCGACCAGCACGGAGATACCGCCGGCCACCGAGCGCAGCAGCGCGCCGAGGGCCGTGCCGATGACGCCGACGAGGCCGAGGTAGAGACCGGCGCCGAACAGGCCCCGGAGGACGCCGGTGTGACCGAGCGTCAGGGCGGCGGACGTGCCGGAGACGACGCGGCTGCCGATGAGGAAGGCGACGAACGCGCCGACCGTGCCGACGACGAGGGCGACCAGTGCGTACACCGCCGCCTTGGACCACAGCACGGGCAGCCGGCGCGGTACCGCCGCCATGGTGGAGCGGATCATGCCGGTGGAGTACTCCCCCGCGGTGACCAGCACGCCCAGGACGCCGAGGGCGAGTTGGGCGAAGTTGGCGCCGAAGAGGGAGAGGCTGAGGGCCGTGGAGCGGGCGAAGTCCTTGTCCATGCGGGGCGAGCCGGTCATGGACCGGTAGCGGTAGGCGGCGATGACGCCGAAGACGACGAGGAACAGCAGTCCCAGGCCGAGGGTGATCCAGGTGGAGCGCAGTGACCAGAGTTTGGCCCATTCGGAGGCCAGGACACGGCGCCCGGTGACCCGGTAGGCGGGGCGGCCGGGCGCGGCCTCGGTGTTCCCCGCGGCTGAGGTGGTCTCGGTCAGGGTGCTCATGCGGCGCTCCCGGGGCGGTCGGTGCCGGTGGTGGCGGCGGTGCCGGTGGTGGCGGCGCCGGTCGTGCCGCCGTGGTACTCGACGGCGTCCCTGGTCAGGTCCATGAAGGCCGACTCCAGGGACACCGCCCTGGTGCTCAGTTCGAACAGGGGGATGCCGTGTTCGGCGGCCTTCAGCCCGATCTCCCGTGCGCTCACCCCGCTGACCTGGAGTTCCTCCGAGCCGACCCGGCCGGTGATCTCCACGCCCGGCCCGGCGAGCACCTCCCGCAGCCGTCCCGGGTCCTCGGTGGCGACCCGGACGGTGTCACCGCCCGCCTCGCGCACCAGGTCCCGTACGGTCGTGTCGGCGAGCAGCCGCCCCCGGCCCACGACGATCAGATGGTCCGCGACCTGGGCGACCTCGCTCATCAGATGGGAGGACACGAAGACGGTACGGCCCTCCGCCGCGAGCGAGGTGAGCAGGTTGCGGATCCACAGGACGCCCTCGGGGTCGAGTCCGTTGACCGGTTCGTCCAGCATCACCGTGCGGGGGTCGCCGAGCAGGGCCGCGGCGATGCCGAGCCGCTGGCCCATGCCGAGCGAGAAGGAACCGGCCCGCTTTCCGGCGACGCTGCCGAGCCCGGCGAGCCGGATCACCTCCTCGACGCGGCGGCGCGGGATGCCATGGGTCAGCGCGAGCGCCCGCAGGTGCTGGTAGGCCGAGCGGCCGGGGTGCACGGACCTGGCCTCCAGCAGGGCGCCGACCTCCTGGAGCGGGGCGCGATGGCCCGCGTAGCGGCGGCCGCCCACGGTGACGGAGCCGCTCGTCGGGGCGTCGAGGCCGACGATCATGCGCATGGTGGTGGACTTCCCGGCGCCGTTCGGGCCCAGGAATCCGGTGACGGTGCCGGGCTTGACGACGAAGTCAAGGCCGTCGACCGCCGTCTTCTCGCCGTACCTCTTGGTCAGTCCTCGTGCCTCGATCATGCGGGCTCCCTCGGTCGCGGACCGCGGCGTCCGTCGCGCCCTGGTGGGCGGCGGCGTCCGTCACGTCTGACGTCTCATCCGCAACGCTAGGCGCCGAAACCCCGCAAACCCGTGGTACTGGGGGCTGAACGGGGCAGAAGGGGTGGTACCGGGGTACTACGCCCGGCCGCCGGGTCGGTGCGGGCCGCAGTGGCGGTGCCGGTGCCGTGTGCCGTCCGCGGCGGCGTCCGGGTCGGTGGCGACCGGGGCCCGGTGGCCCGAACCGGCCGTGTCCGCACGGGCGGTGGCCGTGGCGCGCTCGGCCGAACGGGCGGTCACCACCATGCGCTCGCTGTCGGAGGCGGCCTCGGCGAGGCTGGCGCAGCACAGCGCGAGCAGCGCGGCACCGGCCACCACGGGCAGGGCGCGCGGTCGCGGGGGCGGGGCCAGCAGGGCCCGTACCCGCTGCGGCACGGCCCCGCCGGTCGCGGCCAGCGCCGGCCGGTCCTTCGCGGCGGCGGCGGCCAGGGCGGCGCGGCCGACGGCGCGGGCGACCACCGTACGGCTGCCCACATGTGCGGCGGCGGCCTCGTCGGCCCAGCGTTCCAGGACGAAGCCGCCCGCGTCGGCGAGCGGCCGCAGCAGCGGGGTGACGGCCGCGGCGAGCCGCCACAGGGCGAGGTAGAGGTGGTGCCGGCCGCGCAGATGGGCGCGTTCGTGTGCGAGCAGGGCGGCGCGCTCCTCGTCGCCGAGGCAGCGCAGCATGCCCCGGGAGACCACGATCCGGCCGGGCGCGCCGGGCAGCGCGAACGCCTGCGGCACCGGGTCGTCGAGGACGGCCAGTTCGGTGTCGCCGGGCAGCGCGGCCGCCTCCCGCCGGGTCCACCGCAGGTGCCGGGTCCCCCGTACGGCGGCCACGGCGAGCGAGCCGGTCGCGGCGGCCAGGCCGAGCGCGCCGAGGATCGCGACGGCGAGGGAGACCGGGTCGGCGGCGCGCAGCGCGGCCACCGACCAGTGGCCCTGCTCGGCGACCTCGGGAATCTGTGCGAGCCCGGTGAAGGACAGCAGCGCGAGCGAGCCGAGCCAGCCGAGGGCGGTGACCGTCGCGGCGCAGGCCAGGGAGCGGGCGGCGGCGCGGGGCGGCAGCCGGCGGGCGGCGCGCGGGGCGAGCACGGCGAGGACGACGGTCACCAGCAGGGGCACATAGACGGTGAAGGTCACCCGGTCACGGCTCCTCGGCGGGGCGGTCCTGGTCGGGTCCGGTGAGCAGCCGCTGGAGCAACTGCTCGTCCTCGGCGGAGAGTTCGGAGACGAACCGGGCGAGCACCGCCTCCCGGTCCGAGCCGCGGTCCAGCAGGGTCCGCATCCGGGCGGCGGTGTCGGACGCCTCGTCGCGGGCGGGGGCGTAGGCATAGCCGCGGCCCTCCCGGCGCCGGACCAGCATGCCCTTGTCGTACAGGCGGGACAGGATGGTCAGCACGGTGGTGTACGCCAGGTCGCCGGGCAGTCCGGCCAGGACCTGCCGGGCGGTCAGCGGCCGGTCGGCGGCCCAGAGGACGGCCAGCACACTGCTCTCCAGCTCGCCGCGCGCCCTGCGGCCGGACGGCTCGTCCGCCGCCCCGCTTTCCCGCTCACGCACTCTCGGTCCCTCCTCCCGCCCCCTGACGGCCTTTTGCCGGGCCTTGACGGTCCGCCGGACCAGCCTACCCGGCTGCTCCTACATGTCGTACGAGCTTATCTACTACATGTTGTAGAGTTCCGGCTGCTCCGCCCGGCTCCCGCGCGGACCTCCCTCCTGCTGCTCTCGCGCGGAAGGCACAGCCATGCCCCATCTCGGAAGTACGGCCCATCTGCGTGCCCTGGCGGCCGCCACCCTGCGCGGCACGCCGCCGCCCGGGCCCGCGGCGGCGGCCGAGCGGATCACGCTCCTGTCCGCCGGTATCGGCGCCGGGCACGACGGCGCCGCCGCGGAGCTGGCCCGCCGGCTCACGGCGGACGGGTTCACGGTGGACCGGCTCGATCTGCTGGAGCTGCTGCCCGCCGGGACCGGCCGGCTCGTCCGGGACGGCTACCACCGGATGCTGCGCACGGCGCCCTGGGCCTATCAGCGCATCTACCGCGGCACCGAACGCGCGGGCGGCGGCGGGCCGTTGACCGCGGCGCTGCTGCGCGGCGCGCGGCAGCGGGTGCTGCGGGCCCTGCCGCCGGGCACCCGGGCGGTCGTCTCCACGTATCCGGGCGCCAGCCGGGTCCTGGGCGGGCTGCGCCGGGCGGGCCTGCTGACCGTCCCCGCGCTCACCTATCTGACCGACTTCTCGGTGCATCCGCTGTGGGTGGCCGACGGCATCGACGTCCATCTCGCGGCGCACGCCGTGCCCGCCGCACAGGCCCGGGGCGCGGGGGCCGGGGACGTGCGGGTGACCGGACCGGTCACCGACCCGCGCTTCCGCCCGGCCGACGAGGAGACGCGCGCCGCCGCCCGGGCCCGCTTCGGACTGCCCGCGCGGGCGTCGCCGGCCCTGCTGGTCGCCGGTTCGTGGGGCGTGGGCCTGGTACGGCAAGTGGCCCTGGAACTGCGGGCGTCCAGGGTCGCGGTCCCGGTGGCGGTGTGCGGCCGCAACGAGGCGCTGGCCGCACGGCTGCGGGCCGACGGCGTCGAGCACGCCTTCGGCTGGGTGGACGACATGCCCGCCCTGATGCATGTCGCCGACGTACTGGTGCAGAACGCGGGCGGGCTGACCTCCCTGGAGGCGTTCGCCGCCGGGCTGCCGGTGGCGAGTTACCGCTGTATACCGGGCCATGGGCAGACCAATGCCGCGGCTCTGGAGGCGGCGGGGGTCGCCGCGTGGATCCGGGACGCCGACGCGTTCACCTCCGTCGTCTTCGAGTTGGCCAACGGGGCGCGGGGCCTGCGGCAACGCGCGGCGGCTCGCGCGCTGTTCGCGGACGCCGGGTGCGGTCCGGCCGCCGAGATCGCGCGCATCGCCAGGGCGGCCCCCGCGCGGACGACCGTACCAACTCCCGTCCTGCGGCGGCCGATCGGGCGCCCGCGGCGCATCGCCGCGGTCACGGCGGTCGCGTGCGCGCTCTGGGCGACCGCGCTCGGTACGGCGGTCGCCACCACCGACGACGGTCCGCGCCTGATGCACGCCCTCGGCCATGAACTGGACCCCGACGACGCGGGCCAGGCCGCGCACACCCTGCACGACGCCGCCCCGCACGCAGAGGGCCACCGCCGATGAGCACCGCACCCGCCCTGCGGGGCGCCGCCCTGGCCGCGCTGCCCGTACTCGCCGCCGTGCACGCCGCGCCGGCGATCGCCGCGTACGGCCCGCTGCGCAAGCGCGTCATGCCCCGACTGTCCGGGCACGGCCGGACGGGGCATGTCGCCCTCACCTTCGATGACGGGCCCGACCCGTACTCCACCCCGCTGTTCCTGGGCGCGCCGGCCGGGCGCGGGGTGCGCGCCACGTTCTTCCTGCTCGGCCGCGAGGCCCGGCGGAGCCCCGGGCTGGTGCGCGAGATCGCCGCCGAGGGCCATGAGATCGGCGTCCACGGCTGGCTGCACCGCCCGCTGCCGCTGCGCGGCCCCCGGGCGACCCACGACGACCCGGCCCGCGCGCGGGACCTGGTCGGCGAGCTCACCGGCCGGCGCCCCGCCCTGTTCCGACCGCCCTACGGGGTGCTGTCGACCGCCGCCCACCTGGCCGCGCGGCGGCTGGACCTGACGCCGGTGCTGTGGACCTGCTGGGGCGAGGACTGGACCGCCCGCGCCACCCCGTCCTCCGTGCACCGGAGCGTCGTCCGCGATCTGCGCGGCGGCGGCACGATCCTGCTCCACGACTCCGACTCCACCTCCGCCCCCGGCTCCGGCTCCTGGCGCGCCACCCTCGGCGCCCTGCCGCGCATCCTGGACAGCTGTGCCGAACGCGGCCCGGCGGTGGGGCCGTTGCGCGAGCACGGCCCGGCGGGCGAGTGGGGGGTGTGAAGGGGCGGGTCAGTCGGACAGGCCCGCGGCGAGGGTGGCGCCGAGTTCCCAGCAGGCCTCCGTGTCGGCCCGGCCGGGTTCACCCGTGACGGTTACCGGTTCGGCGGCGCGGCGCCAGCCGAGGCCGGTGGTGATGGTGTCCAGGGCGCGCACCGCGCCCGTGACGTCGTTGCCCCCGTGGACGTAGTAGCCGAAGGGGCGGCCCCGGGTCTCGTCCAGGCAGGGGTAGTAGATCTGGTCGAAGAAGTGTTTGAGGGCGCCGGAGATGTAGCCGAGGTTCGCGGGGGTGCCGAGGAGGTAGCCGTCGGCTTCGAGGACATCGGCGGCGGTGGCCGCGAGGGCCGCGCGGCGCACCACCCGGACGCCCTCGATCTCGGGTGCCGTGGCGCCGGAGACGACGGCCTCGAACAGGGTCTGGCAGTTGGGTGACGGGGTGTGGTGGACGATCAGCAAGGTGGGCACACCCGCACCCTGCCGGGTCCGGCGCGCGGTGCGCAAACGGGCCGTCGCCCCGTGCCGTTGTGGTCGCGGTGCGCGGGGTGCGAGGATGCCCGGCGCCGGTGCCGCAGGGGTGCCGTGCGGGGTCGGTGCCGTACGGGTCGGCGCCGGGCGACGGGAGGAGCCGTGGTGGCCGAGGACGAGCGCCGGGTACCGGCGGCCGTGGTGTTCGACGCGCTGGGTCTCGACTACGAGAAGGCGTTCGCCTCCTCCGAGGCGCACCGGGCGTCCCTGCGGTGGCTGCTGGAGCGGCTGGCACCGGGTAGCCGGGTGCTGGACGTGGGCTGCGGCACGGGGCGGCCGACCGCGGCGGCCCTCGCGGACGCGGGGCACCGGGTGCTCGGTGTCGATGTGTCCCCGGTGATGGTGGAGTTGGCGGCGCGGCAGGTGCCGGGGGCCGAGTTCCGCCGGGCGGATATCCGTGAACTTCCGCTGGAGGACGGGGCGTTCGACGCGGCCTGCGCCTACTTCTCGCTGCTCCAGATGGACCGGGCCGAGCAGGAGGCCGTGGTGGGCCGGCTCGCGCGGGCGGTACGGCCCGGTGGGTTCGTGGTGCTGGCGACCGTGCCCGTCGACATCGAGGGCGCCGAGGGGCTGTTCATGGGGCAGCCGGTGCGGGTGACGAGCTTCGGCGCGGACGCGTTCGAGGATCTGGCGGTCCGGGCCGGGCTCGCCGTACTGGCGCAGGAGCGCGCGGAGTTCGCGCCCGCGCATCCCGAGGCGGTACCGGAGCCGCATCTGTTCCTGCACTGCCGGCGGCCCGCGCGGTAGCCTCTGGTCTTCCTCAAGCCGCTTGGATCTCGGGGCACTCGGCGGCGAGGATGATCAACATGACGGGAATCGCGGGTCTGAACAGGAAGCACAATCACCTACTGGTCATCCGGGACGCGGAGGTGGTGGCCTCGGCGCTGCGCGCGGCGCTCGCGGAGGCGTCGCCCGAGGAGCGCCCGGGTCTGGAACGCGCCCTCGCGCTGGTCGAGTCGACGGCGCAGGCCACCGAGGCCAAGCTGCGCGCCGACTGGACCCGCGCCCGGCTGGCCGCCGTCGGCTTCACGGGCGATCTCTCCTCGGTCGCGGCGACGAAGGCCCTGCGCCAGGCGGAGCCGAAGCTGAGCCTGCTGGCGGCGGTGCAGCTCCAGAAAGAGGCGCTGACCCAGCCGGAGTGACGGTGGGGAAGGCCGGAAAAGGGGTGCCATAAGACACCCCTAGGGAAGCCATAAGATGCCCTTATGAGGTCATAGGCGGGACCCGTGTACCTACTTAGGTCTGCCTTAGCTTAGGCTTCCCGATCGAGTCGACTTTTTCACTCGAAGGGAACCTGATCATGCCGCGCCCCCTGCGGGTAGCCATCGTCGGAGCCGGCCCCGCCGGGATCTACGCCGCCGACGCCCTGCTCAAGTCCGAGGTGGCCGCCGACCCCGGCGTGTCCATCGACCTCTTCGAGCGCATGCCCGCCCCCTTCGGTCTGATCCGCTACGGCGTCGCGCCGGACCACCCGCGCATCAAGGGCATCGTCACCGCACTGCACCAGGTGCTGGACAAGCCGCAGATCCGGCTGTTCGGCAACGTCGACTACCCGACGGACATCAGCCTGGACGACCTGCGCGACTTCTACGACGCGGTGATCTTCTCCACCGGCGCCATGGCCGACCGCGCGCTGTCCATACCCGGCATCGACCTGGACGGCTCCTACGGCGCCGCCGACTTCGTGTCCTGGTACGACGGCCACCCGGACGTGCCGCGCACCTGGCCCCTGGAGGCCGAGAAGGTCGCGGTGCTCGGTGTCGGCAATGTGGCCCTGGACGTGGCCCGCATCCTCGCCAAGACCGCGGACGAGCTGCTGCCGACCGAGATCCCGCAGAACGTCTACGACGGTCTGAAGGCCAACAAGGCCCTGGAGATCCACGTCTTCGGCCGCCGGGGCCCGGCCCAGGCCAAGTTCAGCCCGATGGAGCTGCGCGAGCTGGACCACTCCCCCAACATCGAGGTCATCGTCGACCCCGAGGACATCGACTACGACGCCGGCTCGATCGAGACCCGGCGCGGCAACAAGCAGGCCGACATGGTCGCCAAGACCCTGGAGAACTGGGCGATCCGGGACGTCGGCGACCGCCCGCACAAGCTGTTCCTGCACCTCTTCGAGTCCCCCGCGGAGATCCTCGGCGAGGACGGCAAGGTCGTCGGCCTGCGCACCGAGCGCACCGCCCTCGACGGCACCGGCAACGTCAAGGGCACCGGCGAGTTCAAGGACTGGGACGTCACCGCCGTCTACCGCGCGGTCGGCTACCTCTCCGAGAAGCTGCCCAAGCTGCCCTGGGACCTCGGCTCGGGCACCGTCCCGGACGAGGGCGGCCGGGTCATCGAGGAGGGCGGCACGCATCTGCAGTCCACCTACGTCACCGGCTGGATCCGGCGCGGCCCCGTCGGCCTCATCGGCCACACGAAGGGCGACGCCAACGAGACGGTGTCCCACCTGCTCGCGGACCACGCGGAGGGCCGGCTGCACACCCCCGCCTCGCCCGCGCCGGAGGCCGTGGACGCCTTCTTCGCCGAGCGCGGCGTCCGCTTCACCACGTGGGAGGGCTGGCACCGGCTGGACGCCGCCGAGCGTGCCCTGGGCGAACCGCAGGGCCGCGAGCGCGTGAAGATCGTCGAGCGTGAGGACATGCTG
The DNA here is from genome assembly GCF_040684035.1 of Streptomyces sp. NPDC093018. Taxonomy (NCBI): domain Bacteria; kingdom Bacillati; phylum Actinomycetota; class Actinomycetes; order Kitasatosporales; family Streptomycetaceae; genus Streptomyces; species Streptomyces sp. NPDC093018. The sequence goes on along the minus strand of NZ_JBFBFF010000007.1, from coordinate 81,096 downwards.
CGCGAGAGCGGCGCGTAAGCGCTCCGCGCACTGCCTCGGCTGGGGCTGAGCCCTAAGGGGGCTGAGCCTCGGCCGGGGCTCAGCCTCGGCCGCCGTGGGTGGGTGGCCGAGGGTGGAGTGCGGACGGAGTGCGGGTGCGGGCTCGTCGTGGCCGGTCGCGCAGTTCCCCGCGCCCCTGGGGAACTGCCCTGCCGTCGGCCGGGAAGCCGACGTGTCTGGAAAACGCCCCTACGCCCACCCCCGGAGGGACACGCGCCGCGCGCGGGCGCGGGGCCGTCTACGTTTCCCCGGGGCGAGCGGTGATACTGGGAGGCGCACCCGCCCCCATCAGCAGATTGGCTTATGTCGAACTCCGCCACCGACCGCGCCCCCGTCCCGCAGTCCGTCTGGGCGGCCCGCGGCCGTCACACCGGCCCCGCCCCCGAGGACGTCGTCCGCCGTACCCTGCGCCGGCACAAGGAGAGCGGGGACATCGACGACTTCGCCGAGCCCCCCGCCCCCGAGGACACCGCCGAGAGCGACGCACCCCCGACGCTCTTCGAGGCCCGCTGGCGGGCCGGCGGCACCGTGACCGTGCGGGCCCGCCTCACCCTCGTACCCCGGCAGAGCAAGCTCCAGGGGCAAGAGTGGCGGCTCGTCGCGGAGGCCGAGCGGCCGTGGGACGAGGGCTGGCCCTCCCCCGCGACGCTGTTCTGGCCCGAGGGCGGCTCCGGCGACGACGGCTCCTGGGACCACCACCCCACGGTCGCCGGGGTGCGCTTCCGGCAGGTCAACGCGCTGCCCGCGGACGACAAGGAGATGCGCCGCAGGCTGCGGGACGCGGCCCGTGAGGCCTGGTGCGTCAACCTGGTGGTGCACGAGGCGATGACCCCCGACGAGCAGGGCAAGCTGCCGCTCGCCCGGCTGCTGCCGCCCGCCCTGCGGCACCGCGTCGTGGAGCACCGCGCCGCCCCGCACCAGCTGCGCGGCGTCAACTGGGCGCTGAAGGACCTCGGTGTCGAGGTGCCGCGCGGCGGCGCCGTGATCCTGCCGCCGGACCCGGCCCCGGAGGACTACGACGGCGAGCCGCACCGGGTGCGCAGCGTCTTCCTGGACGGCTCCGAGCCCCCGGAACTCCTCGCCGCGCTGCGGCACTTCGTCGCCCTGCCGCGCCCCGCGCCGCAGGACGCGGCCGCGGCGCTGGCGGACCTCAGGGACAACTGGACCCTGATGACCCACCAGGAGGAGCTGGACCGGGAACGGCGCCTGGTCACCATGTACGCGGAGGCGCTGGAGGCCATGACGAAGTCCCGGGACCTGTACAAGCAGGCCGCCGAGCAGGCCCTGGAGGCGCTGGCCGCCTACCGTGACGTACCGGCCCCCGCCCTGCCGCAGCAGCGGCCCGCCGCCAAGGCGCCCACCCCGCTCCAGCAGCTCACCCGGACGTTCGAACGGCTGCGGCTCCCCGGCCTTTCCGGCCGGGCGAAGGCGGCCCCCGAGAACACCGCCGACGGCGCGGTTCCGCCGTCCCCCGACCTGCCGTCGTAAGGCCCCCGTGCCGTACAAGGAGCCCCGATGGACACCACCACCCTGCTGCTGATCATCGCCGCCGTCGTCGCCGCGGGCCTGGCCGCCGGTGCCGTCGTACTGCTCGTACGCCTGGTGCGCACCCGGCGTACGCTGCTGCGGGCCGGGCTGCCCGCGGGGCCGCGCTGGGTGTTCTGGGGCGCGGTGGCGTATCTGCTGCTCCCGACCGATCTGCTGCCCGATCCCATCTACCTGGACGACATCGGCGTGCTGCTCCTCGCCCTGCGCAGCCTGCGCGCCGCCCGGCCAGGGGCCCCGGAGACGCCCCGGCTGCCCTGAACCGGCCGCCCGTACCCGATCATGGTGCGATGCGCACCGTGTTCACCGGGATCCCGGAAGCCCCTGCCGCCCCGGACGTCGCCGTCGTCGTCGATGTGATGCGGGCCTTCACCGTGGCCGCCGCCGCGCTGCGGCGCGGTGCCGAGCGGATCGTGTTCGCCGGGACGCGGCGGGAGGCGCTGGCGCTCAAGGCCCGCAATCCGGGCTGGCTCGCCTTCCAGGACGGGGCGCCGGAGCCGGGCTTCGACCTCGCCAACTCGCCCGCGCGGCTGCGCTCGCTCGATGTACGCGGCCGCACCATTGTGCAGAAGACCACCGCCGGTACGACGGGGGCGCTGGCCGTGGCGGACGCCGGTCTTGTGCTGTGCGCGAGCTTCCTGGTGGCCGGGGCGACCGCCGAGGTGCTGCGCCGGGCCGGGGCGCAGACGGTGACCTTCGTCGTCACCGGGGGCGCCGGGCGGGCCGAGGAGGATCTGGCCTGCGCCGAGTACATCGCCGCCCGGGTGCGCGCCCCGGGCACCGATCCGGGGCCCTATCTGGAACGGGCCCGCCGCTCCGCCGCCGCGGCCGAGCTCGCGGAGGCGGTACGGCGGGGCTGGACGGGCGTGCATCCCGAGGACGTGAAGCTGTGCCTAGAGGCGGACAGCGTGCCGTTCGCGATGGCGGCCGCCCGGGTGGCCGGCCGCCTGGAGCTGCGGGCCGTCGATCAGCCGCCGCTCGGGCTCAACTCCCGCGGCGAACCGGGGCGTTGATCCCGAGCAGGACGGCCAGCACCACCGCGAGCGCCCCGAGCGCGGCCACCGCGGCGGCCGTACCGGCGAGCCAGGGCGGGGCCAGCGTCGCCGCCCACAGCCGTGCCGGGTCCGGCAGCCCGAAGCGACCGCCGAGCACCTGTCCCGCGCCGAGCGCCGCCGTGACCGCGAGGGCGGCCGCCGCCGCGCCGAGCCGGGCGTGCGCCGCGCGCGCGGGCAGGGCGAGGCCCAGGAGCATGCACAGCGCGGAGGCGACGAGCGTGGCGCCGAGCAGCCCGTGGGAGAGCCCGGCCCAGTAGCGGGGCGCGTGCGCGGCTCCGCAGAGGAACACCAGCAGGGCGGCGACGCGGACACCGGTCTCGGCCCGTGGATGCCGGGCGGCTTCCTTCGGCGGGGGCTCCTGGGCGGCGGGGTCGAGCCGGAGGAGCTTGAGCCGGGGCGCCCGGCGCGGCGGGGTCCCGGGCGGCAGCGGGTGGGCGGGCGAGGGGCCCTCGGCGGCCGACGCGTCCCTCTCCGGTGCCGCGGGCGCAAGTTCCCGCACCGGCTGATCGGCGTCCGCGGCCAACCTGCCGATCAGCTCGGTCAGTTCGCCGACGGTGCGCCCGGTGGCCGCGGCCTGTACGGCGGTCTGCCGGCAGCGCGGCTCCAGGGGGGTGCGGTACAGCAGCCGCAGCAGCAGCCCGACCTCGTCCACGGGGCGCTGCCCGGCGGCGGCGCGGAGCACGTGGTCGGCGCCCGCGGGGGTCCGCGGGGGCCGGGTGAGCAGGGCCGCCAGTCGGGTGACATCCGCGACCGAGCGGTCGAGACCCGCCGAGCGGACCGCCTCGGCCAGGGTCCGCGTGTGCTCGGGGGCGCCCTCCAGCAGGGCGACGAGGCGGACGACGTCCTCCAGCGGGCGGGTGGTGACGGCCGTACGGACCAGGCCGAGCAGCGGATCGTCGTACCGGTCGTCCGCCCCGGACACGGACCCCGACCCGGACCCGGGCGCGGCCTCGGGCACGGCATCGTGCGCGAACGCGACAGCAGCCTCGCGCGGAGCCCCGGACCCAGACCCGGCCTCGTGCGGAGCCCCGGACCCGGCCCCGGGCGGCCGCTTTGTCCTGGACCCGGACGGCGGCGCGGACCGCGTCAGGACCCGGACCGGCAGCGCGCGGACACCGGCCGTGACCGGCGCGGGCCGTATGCGGGAGTCGTCGGGACAGGTGGACGAAGAGCGGGTGGTCATCTCGGCTCCAGTGCAGGAGTGCGGCCGCAGCTGTCGCCCCCGACCGCGGCACGCGCAGTACGCAGTCCATTACTAGGAGCCGCTCCCCCGCGCCGCCACCCGGGTGAGGCACTGGTGTGAGCCCCCGCCGTCCCGCCCCCCGCCGGGGTGCGCCCCCTGCTCCTCCTGGCGCATTCTTGCTGTGTGATCCATCCGGAGGCGGACAGGACGAGGTAGGGCCGATGGCGGGCAGCGGGGAGCGGGCGGTCCGTACACGGGCCCGACTGGCCGCGCTGCTGGCGGACGCCTCCACCGCGGCGCTCCGCGCGGCGGGCGGCCGGGTGGCGGGCGTGTATCTGCGCGCCGGCGGCCCGGCCGACGCGCCCGACTTCCTCCGCCTGGCCGTCCTCGCCGGCCTTCCCGGGCCCCTCTTCCGCCCCTGGTGGCGGGTACACGTGGACCGCCCCTTCCCCGTCTGCGACGCCTACCGGCTCGGGCTGCCCGTGGTACTGCCGAACGCGACGGAGGCCGTACGCCGGTATCCGCAGTTCGCGGCGGGGCTGCCGTTCCCCTTCGCCTCGGTGCACATGCCGGTGCCGGGCGGCGGGCCGCTCGGGGTGCTCGCGGTGCTGCGTCCCTCGGCCGGCGACGACGGGGACGAGCCGCTCGACCGGGAACTGCTGGCCAGGCTCGCCGAGGGGCTGGGCACCGAGCTGCTCGCGCTCGCCGACGGGGACCGGGACGCGATCGTCTGGGACGGGGAACCGCAATGCGTACGGCCCCCCGCGACCCGGCCCCCGCAGGCCGCGGTCGGACGCTTCACCTGGGACCCCGCCACCCACGCGGTCCGCGCGGACGACCGGCTGCACACCCTGCTCGGTCTGGCGGCGGGCGACTTCGCGGGCACCGACACCGCGCTCGCCGACGCGCTCGCCCCGACGGAGGCCTACCGGGTGCTGGCCGCACTGCGCGACACCGCCGCCGGGAAGCCGCCGGGCGCGCCGCTGAGCCTGCGGTCGGCCGACGGCGCGTCCCGGCTGCTGGACCTGTGGCCCGCCCCGGACGGCGAGGCGGGGCCGCCCGAGGCGGAGCGCGGCGGCGCGGTGGCGCGGGTCGGCGGGGTGGTGTTCGACCCCGGCCGGGCCGCCCTCGCCGACGGCGCCGCCGACCAGCTGCCGCAGGGCGTGCTCTGCCTGGACCGGCTGGGGACGATCGGGTACGCCAACGCGGCCGCGGCGCGGTTCGCCGGGCGGGCGCGGGAAGCGCTGCTCGGGCGGACGCTGTGGGAGGCGCTGCCCTGGCTGACCGGGCCGCCGTACGACGATCATCTGCGCGGCGCCCTGCTGTCCCCGGAGCCGGTGCACTTCCATGTGCGGCGGCCGGTCGCCGCGGACGGGGCGCGCGCCGGGTACGACGGGTTCGCGGTGTCCGTGTATCCCGGCGACGACCTGCTGACCTGCACGCTCGTCCCGGCCAGCCGGATGGAGGCGCCGGGCGGGCCCCGGCCGCCGGGTCCGGCGGTCGCGGCCGGTCCCTCGATGACGGCGGCGTACCGGCCGATCGCGCTGGCCATCGCGCTGACCGACGCGGTGACGGCCCAGCAGGTGTCGGCGGTGGTGACGCAGGAGCTGCTGCCCGCGTTCGGCGGCCGCCGGCTGGCCATCTACCTGCTCCAGGAGCGGCATCTCCATCTGGCGTGGGAATCGGGCTTCCCGCCGGGCTTCCTGGAGCCGTTCGACGGGGTGGCGCTCGACGCGCGGATCCCGGCCGTGGAGACCCTGGCCACCGGGCGACCGCTGTTCTTCGAGTCGATGCGGCAGCTGGCCGAGACGTACCCGGGGCTGCCGCTGGACGCCGAGAAGGGGTCCCGGGCGTTCCTGCCGCTGATCGCGTCCGGGCGGCCGGTCGGCTCCTGCATCCTCGGCTTCGACCGCCCGCGCGGCTTCAGCGCGGAGGAACGCACGGTGCTCACCGCGCTCGCCGGGCTGATCGCGCACGCGATGGAGCGGGCCCGGCGCTACGACAGCGAGGCGGCCCTCGCCCGGGGCCTCCAGCAGGCCCTGCTGCCGAGCCGTCTCTCGGCGCATCCCCGGGTGGAGACGGCGGGCCGCTATCTGCCGGGCACCCAGGGCCTGGACGTGGGCGGCGACTGGTACGACGTGGTGGAGTCGGGGGACGGTCTCGCGCTGGTCATCGGGGATGTGCAGGGGCACGGGGTGCAGGCGGCGGCGACCATGGGCCAGCTGCGCAGCGCGGTACGGGCGTTCGCGCTGGGCGACCGGCCGCCCGACGAGGTGCTCAGCGGCACCAATCATCTGCTGATCGGCCTGGACCCGGGCCAGTTCGCCAGCTGCTGCTGTCTGCGTCTGGACCCGGCCACCGGGCTGACCCGGATCGCCCGCGCGGGCCACCCGCCGCCGCTGCTGCTCTCCCCCGGCGGCCGGGCCCGGCCGCTGGACATCCCCGGCGGTGTCGTCCTCGGGGTGGATCCGGCGGCGCGCTATCCGGTGACCGAGCTGGTCCTCGAACCGGACGCGATCCTCGCGCTGTACACGGACGGGCTGGTGGAGCGGGCGGGCGCCGACATCGACGACGGGATCGGCGAGCTGTGCCGGGGCCTGGACCGGGCGGGCGCGGCCGCCGGGCGGCGCGACGGCCTCACCCTGTCCGGGGTCGCCGACCGCCTCACCGCCGCCGCCCGGCACGCCGATGCCCGCCCCGACGACGTGGCCCTGCTCCTGGCGAGGAGACTGCGCCATGGGTAGCCGGCCGGTCCGCTCGCGGTGGCTGCCGACGGCCGGGCGGAGATGGCGCGTCGAACGCCTGCGCCCCTTCCGCGCGCTTCTTCCACGGGCCCGCCTCATCCGCCTCCCCCGACGCCCGCTCCCCGGGGTGACGGTCTCGCCTGATGGCGTCGGGCAGTGTAGACATGGGCACATGGTGCGACTGCCCGGCCGGCCAGTGTCCCGGCCGCCCCGACCTTTCGGGCACCCGCGCGCACCACTGGCCCCGCCGCCGGACGGCCCCGGTGCGAACGGCGACCGGCCGGGGATGCTGTGGGCGGCGGTGACCGGACGCAGCGTCGCCGGCCAGGTGTTCGTGCTCCAGGTCGTGATCGTGCTGCTGCTGGTGGTCTCGGCGGTGGTGGCCCAGGTCCTCCAGGTGCGCCACGACAGCGACACCGAGGCCCGCAACCGCTCCCTCGCGGTGGCCCAGACGTTCGCCAACGCGCCCGGCACGGCCGCCGCGCTGCGCTCACCGGACCCGACGGCGATCCTCCAGCCGAAGGCCGAGGCCGCCCGCAAGGCGACCGGCGTGGACTTCATCGTCGTGATGAGCACCCAGGGGATCCGCTACACCCACCCCCATCCCGACCGCATAGGCAAGAAGTTCGTCGGCACCATCGGCCCGGCCGTGGCCGGCGGCACGGTCGTGGAGAAGGTCAACGGCACGCTCGGACCGCTGGTGCAGAGCGTGGTCCCGGTCAAGGACGCGAACGGCACCGTGGTGGGACTGGTGTCGGCCGGCATCACCACCGCGCATGTGGGCGGGACCGCCGACCAGCAGCTGCCCCTGCTGCTGGCCGCCGCGGCCGCGGCGCTCGCGCTGGCCACCGCGGGCACCGCGCTGGTCAGCAGACGGCTGCTGCGCCAGACCCACGGACTCGGGCCGTACGAGATGACCCGGATGTACGAGCATCACGACGCGGTGCTGCACGCGGTCCGCGAGGGTGTGCTGATCGTCGGCCGCGACGGGCGGCTGCTGCTCGCCAACGACGAGGCGCAGCGCCTGCTCGATCTGCCCGAGAACGCCGAGCGCCGGCATGTACTGGAGCTGGGCCTGGACGACGACACGGCGCGGCTGCTGGCCTCGGGACGGGTGGCGACGGACGAGGTGCACCTGGTCAAGGACCGCCTCCTGGCGATCAACCAGCGGCCGACCGAACTGCGCGGCGGCCCGGCCGGCAGCGTCACCACCCTGCGCGACTCCACCGAGCTGCGGGCGGTGTCCGGGCGCGCCGAGGTGGCCCGGGAGCGGCTGAACATGCTGTACGACGCCGGGGTGGGCATCGGCACCAGCCTGGACGTGACCCGCACCGCCGAGGAACTGGCGGAGCTGGCGGTGCCCCGGTTCGCGGACTTCACGACCGTGGACCTGTTCGAGCCGGTGCTGCACGGAGAGGAGCCGCGGCCCGGGAGCGATCTGCGCAGGGTGGCCTGTGTGGGCATCCGCAAGGACTCCCCGCTGTATCCGGTGGACCACCGGATCCGGTTCGTCGCGACCTCGCCGCAGGCCCACAGCCTGACGACCGGGCAGTCGGTGGTGGAGCCGCGGCTGCGCGACGCGCCGGGCTGGCGGGCGCAGGAGCCGGAGCGCACGGACAAGGTGGTGGAGTACGGCATCCACTCGCTGATCACCGTGCCGCTGCGGGCGGGCAGCCTGGTGCTGGGCGTGGCGAACTTCTGGCGGGCGGAGAAGCCGCAGCCGTTCGACATCGAGGAGCTGGCGCTGGCCGAGGAGCTGGTGGCGCGGGCCGCGGTGTCCATCGACAACGCCCGCCGGTACACGCGCGAGCACAGCATGGCGGTGACCCTCCAGCGCAGCCTGCTGCCGCGGACGCTGCCCGAACAGGGCGCGCTGGAGATCGCGTACCGGTATCTGCCGGCGCAGTCCGGGGTGGGCGGCGACTGGTTCGACGTGCTGCCGCTGTCCGGGGCCCGGGTGGCGCTCGTGGTGGGCGACGTGGTGGGGCACGGGCTGCACGCGGCGGCGACGATGGGGCGGCTGCGCACGGCCGTGCACAACTTCTCCGCGCTGGACCTGCCCCCCGATGAACTGCTCGGTCTGCTGGACGAGCTGGTGGGCCGGATCGACCAGGACGAGACCCCGGACGAGGGCGCCGCGGTCACCGGGGCGACCTGTCTGTACGCGGTGTACGACCCGGTGTCCCGGCGGTGCACCATGGCCCGCGCGGGGCATCCGCCGCCCGCGCTGGTGCATCCCGACGGGCGAGTGGAGTTCCCGGAGCTGCCGGCCGGGCCGCCGCTGGGCCTGGGCGGGCTGCCGTTCGAGACGGTCGATCTGGAACTGGCCGAGGGCAGCAGGCTGGTGCTGTACACGGACGGCCTGGTGGAGGACCGGGAGCGGGACATCGACGTCGGTCTTGAGCTGCTGGGTGACGCCCTGCGCCGGACGCCGGACAGTTCCCCGGAGACGACCTGCCGTACCGTGCTGGAGGGGATGCCGGGCCGGCCGAGCGACGACGTGGCGCTGATCGTGGCCAGGACCCGGGTGCTGGGTGCGGACCAGGTGGCCGAGTGGGAGGTGCCGTCCGATCCGGCGGCCGTCTCCGAGGTGCGCTCCGCGGTGACCCGGGCGCTGGAAGCGTGGGGCCTTGAGGAGCTGGCGTTCACGACCGAGCTGATCCTCAGCGAGCTGGTCACCAACGCCATCCGCTACGGGCGGCCCCCGATCGGGGTACGGCTGCTGCGCGACCGCACCCTGATCTGCGAGGTCTCCGACCGCAGCACGACCTCCCCGCATCTGCGCTACGCGGCGAGCACGGACGAGGGCGGCCGGGGCCTGTTCCTGGTGGCACAGGTCGCCGACCGCTGGGGGACCCGCTACACGCCGAACGGCAAGATCATCTGGGCGGAGCAGCCACTGCCGTAGGGGCTCGCTCCGCCCGGACCCTGCCGCCCGGCGCGCGGGGCGACCGGCGGTGGGGCGCCGGTCGGTCGGCGGTGGGGCGCCGGTCAGTGGGCGGTGGGGGCGCCGGTGACGCGGCGCTCGCCGCCGTTGCGGCGCCGCCACATCCGGTAGACCTCCACCGCGTCCTCGCGCGGCTCGTGCCGCATCGGCAGCCGGCGCTCGTCCCAGTTCTTGCCGAACTCCTCGTAGAAGGTGTCCAGTTCGAAGTACTTGCGGTCGTCGACGTAGTACGGCTCGTAGGCGTCGCGGGTGGTGAGGAAGACGACCTCGTCCGGCGAGCAGTAGTACAGCGAGCCCAGGCACATCGGGCAGGGGTGGGCGAGGACGTAGATGGTCGTCCCGGTCAGGTGCTCGGTGCCCAGCTTCACGCAGGCCTCGCGGATGGCGAGGATCTCCGCGTGCGCGGTGGGGTCGCCGGTCTGGGCGACCCGGTTGGGGCTCTCGGCGAGGATCTCGCCGTCCTTGACGATGACGGTCGCGAACGGGCGGCCGCCCTCGGCGACATTGTGGCGGGCGAGGTCGATGGTGCGCCGGACGAAGTCCATGCTGTCCTCCTGGGAGGTGGGGGTGGGGCGGTCAGAAGGGCTTGGTCGGCAGGTACTTGCCGTCCAGGGTGATGACGGCGCGCTCGCCGCCCTCGGGGTCGGCGACCTTCTTGACGTCGAGCCTGAAGTTGATCGCGGAGATGATGCCGTCGCCGAACTCCTCGTGGACCAGGGCCTTGAGGGTGGTGCCGTAGACCTGGAGCATCTCGTAGAAGCGGTAGATCGTCGGGTCGGTGGGGACCGCGCCGGGGATCGAGCCGCGGGTGGGGACGGTGGTCAGCAGCAGCGCGGCGTCCGCGTCGAGGCCGAGCAGTGCGGCGACGGCCTCGGCGGCCTCCGCGGGCAGGGCGTGCTGGCCGAGGACGGCGGCGGTGGTGAAGGCGACCGACAGGCCGGAGGCGTCGGCGATCTGCTGCCAGGAGAGGTCCTTGCGCGTCTTGGCCTCGACGGCGGCGGCGGCCAGGAGCTGACGGGCGGTGGGGTCGAACTGGGCGTGGATCATGGGTGATCGTTCCTCACTGTGTGGATGGAGCGGGTGCCGGACCGCCCGGTCGGGGCCGGTCCGGGGGTCGGTCGTCAGGCCGCGAGCGGGGCGGCGGCCGTCAGGTCCTCGACGCTGCCGGTGGCGATGTCGAAGACCCAGCCGCGCACCGTGACCTGCCGCCGCGCCAGGGCGCGGGCGACGCAGGGGTGGGTGGCCAGGTTCGCCAGCTGGGCCAGCACGTTCTGCCGTACCAGGGCGGGCACGTCCGCGGTGCCCGGGGTGCGGGCCACCGAGGCGTCGGCGAGTCGCAGCCAGTCGGCGACCGCGGGGGCGCCGCTGAGGTCGTGACCGTGGGCGAGGGCGGTCATCGCACCGCACGCGGAGTGCCCGCAGACGACGATGTCCCGTACGCCGAGCGTGCCGACGGCGTACTCGATGCTCGCCGCGACCCCGTCGGCGCCCGGGGTGCGGGCGGGGACGAGATTGCCGGCGGTGCGGATGACGAACAGCTCGCCGGGCTCACAGCCGGTGATCAGCTCGGGCACGACGCGGGCGTCGGAGCAGCCGATGAACAGCGTGTGCGGCGTGTGCTGCGCGGCCAGCCGGCTGAACAGCTCCCGCTTGGCGGGGAAGACGTCCTGCTGGAAGCGCGCGACGCCGTGGGCGAGGTCATGCATGGGGTCACTCCCTTTCGTGGCGCCCGGCCCGTGGGGCCCGGCGAGATCCACCATGCATGACCTCGGGCTATAGCGTCCAAGACGTGCTGGGCATGGAAGCTATTGATGCCATCTATGGGCGTCTATAGTCGTCGTCATGGCCCTGGAACTGCGTCATCTGCGCTATCTGCTCGCCGTGGCCGAGCACGGCAGCTTCACCCGTGCCGCCGAGGAGCTGCACATCTCCCAGCCCACGCTGTCCCAGCAGATCAAGCAGCTCGAACGGACCCTCGGCAGCCAGCTGCTCGACCGCACCGGGCGCACCATGCGCCTCACCGACGCGGGCGAGGCGTACGCCCACCACGCGCGGGGCGCGCTGCACCAGCTGGCCGCCGCCGAGCGCGCCGTCCACGATGTCCGGGACCTGACGCGCGGGCGGCTGCGGCTGGCGGTCACCCCCACGTTCACGGCCTATCTCGTGGGCCCGCTCACCGCCGAGCTGCACGACCGCCACCCCGGCATCACCCTGACCGTGCGGGAGACCACCCAGGACCGGATCGAAACGGGGCTGCTGGCCGACGAGTTCGACCTCGGCATCGCCTTCCGGGGCAGCCATCTGCCGGGCCTCACCGCGACCGCCCTGTTCACCGAGACGCTCACCCTGGTCACCGGTGGCCCCGGCAACTGCGCCGCCACCGGCGGTGGTTCGGCCGCGCTGCCGGTACGGGACCTCGCCGACCGCCAACTCGCGCTGCTCAGCGGCGATTTCGCCACCCGCGGTCATATCGACGCGTATCTGGAGCGGCACGGCGTCAGTCCGCGCATCGCGGTGGAGGCCAATTCCATCCAGGCCCTGACCGAGGTCGTGCAGCGCACCTCCCTGGCCACCGTGCTGCCGGACGCGATCACCCATGACCATCCCCGGCTCGCCCCCGTACCGCTCGACCCCGCCCTGCCGACCCGCACGGTCACCCTCCTCGCCCGCGCCGACGCCTACCGCAGCGCCGCGACCCTCGCCTTCACCCGCCTCACCCGGGACCTGGTGCGCAGCCGCGGATACACGGCCCCCGCCCGGGACGGGTCAGCCGAGGGCGCGGTCGAGGTTGAAGGCGGCGCTGATCAGTGAGAGATGGGTGAACGCCTGCGGGAAGTTGCCCTGTTGCTCGCCGGTGCGGCCGATCTCCTCGGCGTACAGGCCGAGATGGTTGGCGTAGGTGAGCATCTTCTCGAAGGCGAGCCGGGCCTCGTCCACCCGGCCGGCCCGCACCAGCGCCTCGACGTACCAGAAGGAGCAGATGGAGAAGGTGCCCTCGTCGCCGCGCAGCCCGTCGGGGCTGACCAGCGGGTCGTAGCGGTAGACCAGCGAGTCGGAGACGAGTTCCTCGGTGAGGGCGTCCAGGGTGGACAGCCACTTGGGGTCGGTGGGGGCGATGAACTTGGCGAGCGGCATCATCAGCACGGAGGCGTCCAGCACATCGCCGTCCTCGTGCTGCACGAAGGCGTGCCGCCGCTCCGACCAGCCCCGGTCCATGATCCGCCGGTAGATCGCGTCCCGGGTCTGCCGCCAGCGCAGCAGCTCGGCGGGCAGCCCGCGCCGGTTGGCGAGCCGGATGGCGCGTTCCACCGCGACCCAGCACATCAGCCGCGAGTACAGGAAGTTCTTGCGGCCGCCCCGGGTCTCCCACACGCCCTCGTCGGGCTGGTCCCAGTGCTCGCAGACCCATTCGACCAGCTGGGTCACGTCGTCCCACTGCGCGCTGGAGATGGGCTGGGCCCATTTGTCGAACAGGTAGACGGAGTCGATCAGGGCGCCGTAGATGTCGAGCTGGAGCTGGTCGGCTGCGGCGTTGCCGACCCGGACCGGGGCGGAGCCCTGGTGGCCCTCCAGATGGGGCAGCTCGCGCTCGGGCAGGTCGGTGCGGCCGTCGATGCCGTACATGATCTGGAGCGGGCCGGAGGCGGCGCCGTCGCCGGGGCTGATGTGGGTGGTGAGGAAGCGCATGAACGCCTCGGCCTCGCCGCTGAAGCCGAGCCGCAGCAGCGCGTACACCGCGAAGGCCGCGTCGCGCACCCAGACGTACCGGTAGTCCCAGTTGCGCTCGCCGCCGAGCTGCTCGGGCAGGCTGGTGGTGGGGGCGGCGACGATGGCCCCGGTGGGGGCGTAGGTGAGCAGCTTGAGGGTCAGGGCGGAGCGGTGCACCATCTCGCGCCAGCGGCCCCGGTAGCGGGACTGCTGGAGCCAGCGCCGCCAGTAGGCGACGGTCGCGTTGAACTCGTGCTCGGCCTCGGCGTGGGCGCAGCCGCGCGGGGCGATGGCGCTGTCGGCCTGGTCGAGGGCGAACACCGCCGTCTCGCCCTCGCCGAGCTTGAACTCGGCACACGCGTCGCGGCCGTCGCACTCCATGGCCACGGTCGCGGTGAGCGCGAGCGCCAGGTCCGGCGACTCGAACAGCAGTGTGTCGTCCAGGTCGCGGACGGTGTGCGGGGCGGCGCCGTAGTCGAAGCGGGGGGCGACCAGGGCGCGGAAGGGCACATGGCCGCGCACGCACACCACCCGCCGGATCAGCCGGTGCCGCACCGTCTCGCAGGGCTGCCCGGCATCGGCGGTGACCGGCATGAAGTCCTGCACCTCGCCGACGCCCTCCTCGGTGAAGAAGCGGGTGATCAGCACATTGGTGTCGGGGAAGTAGAACTGCTTGGTGCGGGCCGGGACGGCGGCGGCCAGCTCGAAGCAGCCGCCGCGTTCGGCGTCCAGGACGGCCGCGAAGACGCTGGGCGAGTCGAAGGACGGCGAGCAGTACCAGTCGATGGTGCCGTTGCTGCCGACCAGGGCGACGCTGCGCAGGTCGCCGATCAGGCCGTGCTCGGCGATGGGCAGGTAGCGGGGGCTCGCGGAGGTGTCCGCGGCGAACGGCGTCTGGCTCATCGGCGGCCTCCCGGTGCGGGTGCGCGAACTCGTCCCGCGTTCTCTCCAGCTTAGGAGCGAGTGAGGCGCGGTGGAGTGGGCAGGCGCTTCTCACCCGTCCCGGCGTGCCCTCCGGATGCAGGGTGCGCCGCGGCGGGCAATGGTTGAGGGTGTGCCCCGTTCGGCGGCACCGGCACGGATGCGGTCATCCGGACCGAGGAGGAGGCAACACATGTCGACATCCGCAACTGGAGGGTCCCGGTCGCCCGACGACCACTGCACCCCGGACTCCCTGCTCCACTCGGCTCCCCAGCAGGACGTCACCCCGGAGGACCTGGTGATGGCGGCCGGGCGGGACGTCACCCCGAAGACGCTCGACTGGGCGCGCCGCAAGCTGGAGACGGAGGGTCCGTCGGCGATCGAGAAGCTTCTTCCCTGACGGGGGTGAACGGGGGCGGACGGGGGGCCAGGGCGGGCGGCGCGGATGGGCGCCGCCCGCCCTGGCCCGGTCCGTGCGCGGAGCGGTACGCGGAAGCGGTACGCGGTCAGGTACGGGACACCGGCCGGAGCGCGCGCCCGTCACTCCGGCTGATCCCGCTCGTCCGGTACGACGTGCACCGCGGCCTCCTCCGCGCCCGCCGCGCCCCCGTCGATGCCCACGTCCTCGGCGAAGGTGTCCGCTCCCGGGTCCCGGGGCGCCAGTCGGCCCGCGCGGAACTCGCCCGCCTCGGGGTCGAGGGGTTCGCCCTCGCCGCCCGGCAGGTCGCCGATGCCGTCGCCCGCCGGTTCGTCCGGGTCGGGGACCTCCTGGCGGAGCCGCTGGTCCAGGGACTCCCCCGCGCGCTGCTCGGCGGCGGTGGTGCCGTACCTGGTGACGCCGAGGGGCCGTTCGGGCGGCGAGTAGCCCTCGTCCAGCATGTCGTCGTACGAGCGTTCGCCGACCGCGTCCTCGGGATCCACGGGTGCGGCGTCCGCCTGTTCCTCATCGGTCCCGGTGGGCTGGTAGGCGTCGTCCCCCGGGGGAGTCTGCGCGTCGCTCATCGTCGCCTCCTTCGGTGTTCGCGCGGCGGTCCCGGTCCGCGTTTCCCGCAGCCGGGACGTCAACCCCGCGAATACCGGATCGGCCGGTGCGACCGGGTCAGTCGGCGGACTGCTCCGCCAGGCCCGAGGTCCACTTCTCCTCGATGCGGCCCGCCTTCCACACCAGCAGCGCGAGCGCCCAGGTGACGAAGAACAGGCCGACGATCACGAAGCCGACCGTGTTGAGGTCGAGTCCTGCGACCCAGTCCCAGAAGAAGCCGTGCAGGTCCATCTTGTCGGCGAGCAGGCCGAGGAGTTCGACGGTGCCGATGATGAGGGCGACGGCGACGGACAGGCCGGTGATGGTGAGGTTGTAGTAGACCTTGCGGACCGGCTTGGAGAACGCCCAGCCGTAGGCGAAGTTCATGAACGAGCCGTCGATGGTGTCCAGCAGCGACATCCCGGCCGCGAACAGCACCGGCAGGGTGAGGATCGCGTACCAGGGCAGTCCGGAGGCGGCGCCGGAACCGGCGAGGACCAGCAGGGCGATCTCGGTCGCGGTGTCGAAGCCGAGCCCGAACAGCAGGCCCAGCGGGTACATCTGCCACGGCTTGCTGATCGAGCCGGTGACCCGGCCCAGCAGCCGGTTCATGAAGCCCCGGTTGTTGAGCTGGGTCTCCAGGGCGGCCTCGTCGTACTGGCCGGTGCGCATCGTGCGGAAGACCTTCCAGATGCCGGCCAGGATGACGAGGTTGATCGCGGCGATCAGGTAGAGGAAGGCGCCGGAGACGGTCGTACCGATGAGGCCGGTGACCTCGTGCAGATGCGAGTTGTCGTTCTGGACCGGTCCGGCCAGGGACTTCATGCCCAGGGAGAGCAGCAGGGCGAGGCCGAAGACGATGCTGGAGTGGCCGAGGGAGAACCAGAAGCCGACGGACAGCGGACGCTGCCCCGAGCCCATCAGCTTGCGGGTGGTGTTGTCGATGGCCGCGATGTGGTCGGCGTCGAAGGCGTGCCGCATGCCCAGGGTGTAGGCGGTCACGCCGATGCCGATGCCGAAGGACTCGCTGCCGACGCTGAAGTGCCGGGGCGCGATGACGCCGACCAGGGTGCCCCAGCCGATGATGTGCAGGGCCAGCACGAAGGCGGCCATCGAGCCGACCCTGACCCACTCCTGGCGCGTCATGGAGCGGCGGACGCGTTGCCAGGCCGACGGCTTGGCGCCGGCCTGTGCGGGGAGGGACGGAGCGGAACCAGGGGCGGCCGTCATCGGGAGGGTCATTCCTAACGTCGTACGGGTACGGCTGCACACCACAGCCTTGTGCCATCTTCCCGTACTTGCAATTGATGTGCAGTAAAGGCGACGGCAGGCCTTTCCCATGGTCAGGAAAAGACCATGAACAGGAAAAGGCCGCTCCCCAGGGCGGGGGGAGCGGCAAAGAGGCGCCGGGGGCCGGGTGTCCGGTCAGCCGGAGAACATGCCCCGGCCCAGCCAGTCCTCGGTGTCCCGGACGCCCGGCAGGGCGAAGAAGTAGCCGCCGCCGGTCGGGGAGATGTAGTCCACCAGGGGCTCGTCGATCAGCCGGGTCTGTACGGCCTCGAACTGGCGCTTGACGTCCTGCTGGTAGCAGCAGAAGACGAGGCCCATGTCGAGGTTGCCGACATTGTCCGCACCCCGGTCGTAGTTGTAGCCGCGCCGCAGGATGCGGGAGCTGTCCGACGCCGCGGTGCGCGGGTTGGCGAGCCGGATGTGGGCGTCCATCGGGATCGCGTTGCCGTGCGGGTCCTTCACGTAGTTCGGGGCGTCGGTCTCCTTGGCGCCGTCCAGCGGGGCGCCGGTGTCCTTGCGGCGGCCGAACATCTTCTCCTGCTCGGTGAGCGAGACCCGGTCCCAGAACTCGACCAGCATCCGGATGATCCGGATCACCTGGTAGCTGCCGCCGGTGGCCCAGGCGGGCTCGCCCTGCCCGTCGCCGACCCAGATCAGCTTGTTCGTCTCACGGGCGGAGTTGACGTCCGGGTTGGCGATGCCGTCCTTGAAGCCGAGCAGGTTGCGCTGGGCGCCGGTGGGCCGGGGCGCGTTCTGGAAGCCGTCGATGCGCCACTTGACCTGCATCGCGCCGCGGGTGTGCCGGGCGATGTCGCGCAGGGCGTGCAGCACGGTGTCCCTGCTCTGCGCGCAGATCTGCAGGGAGAGGTCGCCGTGGCACTCGGCCGGGTTCGGATTGTCGTTCGGGAAGGTCCGCATGGGGACGAGCCGGGCGGGCCTGGCCTTGGCGAGGCCGTAGCGGTCGTCGAAGAGGGAGGTGCCGACGCCGAGCGTGAGGGTGAGGCCGTCCGCGGGGACCTCGGGGCCGAGGATGCCGTTGTCGGCGGGCGGCGCGCCGACGCCGAGGTCGGCGGGGGTGCCGCCGGAGGTGAGGAAGCGGGCCCGCTCGGTGATGGTCCTCAGCAGATCGGCGAGGCCGCGGCGGTCGTCGGCTATGACGTCGAAGGAGACGAACGCGGCGGCGGCCGGCTGCGGGGTGATGATCCCGGCCTGGTGGGCGCCGTGGAAGGGCACCTTCGTACGGGCGTCCGGACCGCTCGGCCGGGCCTGGGCCGTGCCACCGCTCTCGGCGAGCGCGAAACCACCGCCGGCCAGGACCGCTCCGGCGGCACCGGCGCCCAGCGCGCCGCGCACGAAGGAGCGGCGGGCGGGGCCGACGGGGCAGGACGGCGTGTCGGCGGTGGACATGGGCGGGTTCCCTTCGGGGTGCGGCTGCGCGGTGGTCATCAGGCGGACTTCCGGATCTCCAGCAGGTCCGGGATCGGCGCGAGGTCCTCCAGGAGCTGGCCGGTCGCCCCGTCCAGGCGCCGGCGGTCGGCGTCGGAGAGCTTCTCCACGGGGGTCCAGTGGCCGCCGTCGTGCTGCGCGTCCAGCAGCTTCTGCACCCGGTCGATGTCGGTGCCGACGGCCGGCAGCACCTTGGGGGCGCGGTCGGTGAGCAGCGGCTTGAGGACGGTGAGCAGTTCGCGGGTGCCGGCGAGGTTGGCGTCGGCGGTGGCGAGGTTGGTGCCGCTGCCCTCGTCGGTGTCGCCGGTCAGCTCGAACTGGAGGGTGTTCTCCAGGATCTCGTGGGCGCGCAGCGGCAGGTCGCCGGGGTCGAAGTCCTGGCTCGGGAAGGCCTTGCCCAGCCCGGCCACATCCGCGCTGAGCTGCCGCGCGGGTCCGGTCAGCTCCTTGGCCGACCCGCCGTGCCACAGGCCGTACTCCAGGCGCAGGAAGCCGCTGAAGTCCTTGTCCCGCTCACCGCCGGGCAGTCCGTCGGCGCGGCCGTCGATCTTCTTGTCGAAGTCCTCGAAGGTGCCGTAGGCGGCGCCGAGCGAGGCATAGGTGCGGTGGGCGGTGAGCCAGTCGGTGCGGGCCTTGCCGAGGTGGCCGCCCTCGATGTCGTGCTGGAGGGTGCGGGTCTGCCCGGCGAGGGTGTCCAGGCCCTTGCCGACGTACGCCTTGTACGACTTCAGGGGGGCTGCGAGGTCCTGCTCGGAGACGGGGGCGACCGGCTTCGCGGCGCCGCCGCCGGTGACGGTGACCGCCTTGGAGGTGACGGCCTTGCCGCTGGCGGGGACGCAGCGCCAGGCGTAGGTGCCGCCGGCCACGGTGGCGACGAGGTCGCGGGTGGTGCCGGGGGCGAGGCCCTCGATCTCGCCGTAGACCGCGTCGGTGGACGGGTCGACCAGGTAGACCTCGGAGGCCTGGCGGCCGGTGTTGTGCATCTGGAAGGTCTGCCGGCCGGGCTCGGGCGCGGTGAAGCCCTTGCCGCAGTCGGTCTCGGATACGGCGACGGTCTGGTCACCGGCGGGCTTGGGGCGGCCGAGGGCGACGAAGAGTCCGGCGACGACGGCGGGTACGGCGACGACAGCGGCCGGGACGACCCAGACCGGGCGGCACCGGGCGGTGGCGGGCTTCGGCGCGGCGGATCCCTCGCCGGATCCCTCGGCGGATCCGTCGCCAGATCCGTCAGCGGACCTCTGGGTGGCCGATTCGGGCTCGGGCTCGGGCTCGGGCCGGGCCTTGGGCGCGGTGACGCGTACCCCGCGCACGAACAGGGTCATCACCACGGCGAGGTAGGCGACGTAGGCGACCACCTGGAGCCAGGTCATGGTGGGCATCAGATTGAAGACGCCCTGGACCAGGGTGCTGTACCAGGAACCGGCGTCGATGCTGCCGGCGAGGTCGACGGCGTAGGCCGTCCTGCCGGGCAGGACGCCGCCCTCCTGGAGGTCGCGCAGTCCGTAACCGAGGACGCCGGCGGCGATGACGATCAGGACGACGCCGGTCGCGGTGAAGAACTTCGTCAGATTGATCTTCAGGACCCTGCGGTACAGGCCCCAGCACAGCCCCGCCGCGAGGACCAGGCCGATGGCGGCGCCGGTCAGCGGGCTCGCGGACTCACCGGCCGCCTGGGCGGTGGTCCACAGGAACAGGGCGGTCTCCAGGCCCTCGCGGCCGACGGCCAGAAAGGAGGTGAGGACCAGCATGCCGGAGCCCATGGCGAGGGCACCGGTGACCTTCTGCTTCAGCTCGCTGGAGAGATTGCGGGCCGAGCGGCGCATCCAGAACACCATGGCGGTGACGAACGCGACGGCGATCACGCTGAGGACGCCGCCGAAGGCCTCCTGGGCGGTCTGCGGCATGGACGCGGCGGTGAAAGTGAGCACCGCGCCGAAGCTCATCGCGACGGCGATCGCCGCCAGCACACCGGTCCACACCTGCGGCAGCCGTGAGCGGGCCTCGGCGCGCACCAGGGTGGCGACCAGGATGGAGACGATGAGTCCGGCTTCCAGTCCCTCCCTCAATCCGATCAGGAAACTCGGAAACGCGTCGTCCCACATGCCCTGCGGCCCTCCCGGAAAACCTGCGAAGGCATGCGAAATAAGCGAAGGCATGCCTTACCTTCGCGACCATGATGACCACACCTTCGCAGGCATCCGGTCATGAACCGGCAATCCCCGGGCAAAGTCCGGGAAGGATCCCCTGTCCATGTCCGCCGATCACCGGGCGAGCGTCTACAAATGTGTAGTCACATGTTGTCGAAGCAAGTCGAAGGAAAGGGTGTGCGGCCGTGGCCACTCCCCCACATCTGGCGTCGCAGCTCGCGGTCAATGTGCTCGACGCCCACTCGCTGCTGGCCGCCTTCGGCGTCTTCGGCGTCGGCGTGGTGCTCTTCGCGGAGACCGGTCTGCTGATCGGGTTCTTCCTGCCCGGGGACTCGCTGCTGTTCACGGCGGGTCTGCTGTGCACCGGCGCGGCCGACCGCGGGCTGCATCTCTCGCTCGGCCCGCTGCTGGTCGCGGCGGCGCTCGGCGCCCTGGCGGGCTCCCAGTGCGGGTTCCTGATCGGCCGCAAGGCGGGCGGCGCGCTGCTGGCCCGCACCCGCTCGGCGAAACTGCGCGAGGGCGCGCAGCGCGCGGAGGAACTGCTGGACCGGTACGGCCACGCGAAGGCGATCGTGCTGGCGCGCTTCGTGCCGGTGGTGCGTACGGTGCTGAACCCGATGGCGGGCGCGCTCGGCGTACCGGCCCGTACCTTCACCCTGTGGCAGGTGATCGGCGGCCTGGTCTGGAGCCTCGGTCTCACCCTGGGCGGATACGCGCTGGGGTCCTCGATCCCGAACGTGGACAAGTACCTGCTGCCGGTGATCGCGCTGATCGTCCTGGTCTCGCTGATCCCGCTCGCGGCGGAGGTGCTGCGCTCGCGCAGGGCGGCGAAGGAGACGCCGTGACGTGCCCGGCGGCACACGAGCGGGCGCTTCGTGCGGCGGGGGCGTCCCGGGCGTGGCCGCTGCCCGCGTCGTGAGCCCCCGAAGGACCGCGGCCGTCGTCGGTCTCGGTGTCTGCGCCTGGTCCGCGTTCGCGGCGCTGACCCTGATCGTGGTCCTGCGGCAGGGCACCCCGCTCCCTCCGGACCGTGCCCTGCTCGCCTGGTCCCTCGGGCACCGGCCGCCGGTGGCGGTCGCCGCGGCGCGCGCACTGACCGGCACGGGCACGGGCGCGGTGCCGTACACCCTGGCGATCGCGGCCGGGCTGATCGCGGGCCGTACGGCACGGCAGCGGTGTGCCGCCGCCCTCATGGGCCTGCTCTGCCTGGGTCTCGGGCAGGCGGTGCGGTACGGCGTGATGACCCTGGTCGGCCGGGTCCGGCCCCCGTACGAGGACTGGGATGCGCTCGCCTCCGGCTGGTCGTACCCCTCCGGGCACACCACCACCTCGGCCCTTGCGGCCGGACTGCTGATCACGGCGCTGTGGCTGCGCGCCCCGTACGGCCGGGGCGCGCTGGCCTTCCTGGCCGCCTGCTGGGGCGCGGGGGTCGGGCTGACCCGGATCTTCCTCGGGGTGCACTGGTTCACCGATGTACTGGGCGGCTGGCTGTTCGCGGCGGGCTGGCTCGCCCTGCTGTTCACGGCGGCGGCCCGGTGGCTGCCCACCGGCGTCAGGCCCGGCGCTGACGTCAGGCCCGGCGCTGCGGAGCCCGGTTCCGGAAAGGCTCCGTAGTCCGGTTCCGGAAAGCGGGACCCGGAGAGATACTAAGGCAGCTTTATAAGTTAGCCTTAGTATATGAGTGATGATCTGGACCCGGAGACGGTCGCCTCGGCCCTGCTCGCGAGCATCGGTGTGCTGGTGCGCCGGGTACGCCAGGTGCCGGTCGAGGGCGGGCTGACGCTCCCGGAGCGCGGCGCGCTGGCGCAGCTGGACCGCTCGGGCCCCACCACCTCGTCGGCACTGGCCCGGGACGCGCAGATCACCGCGCAGTCCATGGGGGCGACGCTCGGCGCGCTGCAGGCCCGGGGGCTGGTCGAACGCCAGCGGGACCCGGACGACGGCAGGCGCGTGGTGCTGTCGGTGACCGACGCCGGGCGGCAGGCGCTGCGGGACAAGCGCAACGCACGGGCCGAGCTCATCGCGGGCGCCCTGACCGGCGGCGCGTTCACGCCCGCGGAGCTGGAGAGGCTCGCGGCCACCGCCCCGCTGCTGCAGCGGCTGGCCCAGAGCATCTGACGCCGCCGCCCCGCCGCGCCGACGAACCTTCGAGGAAGCAGGCCGATGACGGATTCCCCCCAGGCGCCCGCCCCGCGCCGCTCCCCCGGTGACCGGTACAAGTGGACGGCGCTGACGAACACGACCGCCGCGGTCTTCATGTCCGCGCTGGACGGCTCCATCGTGCTGATCGCCCTGCCGGCGATCTTCCGCGGAGTGCACCTGGATCCGCTGGCCCCGGGCAATATCGCCTATCTGCTGTGGATGATCATGGGGTACCGGCTGGTCCAGGCCGTCCTGGTGGTCACGGTGGGCCGGCTCGGGGACATGTACGGGCGGGTCCGGATCTACAACTGCGGCTTCGCGGTGTTCACCTTCGCCTCGGTCCTGCTGTCCTTCGACCCCTTCGACGGCGGCCACGGGGCGATGTGGCTGATCGCCTGGCGGGTGGTGCAGGCCGTGGGCGGTTCGATGCTGACCGCGAACTCGGCGGCGATCCTGACCGACGCCTTCCCGAAGGAGCAGCGCGGTTTCGCCCTGGGCATCAACCAGGTCGCGGCGCTGGCCGGGATGTTCATCGGCCTGGTCGCCGGTGGTCTGCTGTCGGCGTGGGACTGGCGGGCGGTGTTCTGGGTGAACGTGCCCGTCGGCGTGTTCTTCACACTGTGGGCCTACCGCACCCTGCGCGAGACGGGCAGGCGCGGCGGCGGCCGGATCGACTGGTGGGGCAACATCACCTTCGCGGTGGGCCTCAGCGCGGTCCTGATCGCGGTCACCTTCGGCCTCCAGCCCTACGGCGGGCACACCATGGGGTGGACGAACCCCTTCGTCGACGTGCTGATATCCGGCGGCCTCGCGCTGCTGGCCGCGTTCGTCGTGATCGAGAACCGCACCGCCGCGCCGATGATCCAGCTGAGCCTGTTCCGCCGCCGGGCCTTCACCTTCGGCAACCTCGCGGGCCTGGCCATCTCGATCGGGCGCGGCGGGATGCAGTTCGTGCTCATCATCTGGCTCCAGGGCATCTGGCTGCCGCTGCACGGCTACGACTACGGCGACACACCCCTGTGGGCGGGCATCTTCATGCTGCCGCTGACCGCGGGCTTCCTCGCGGCGGGCCCGGTGTCCGGCTATCTGTCCGACCGGCTCGGCTCCCGGGGCCTGGCCACCGGCGGCGCGGTGCTGTTCGGTGCCAGCTTCCTCGGCCTGATGCTGCTGCCGATCGACTTCAGCTACTGGGTGTTCGCGGTGCTGATCGCGGTCAACGGGATCGCCAGCGGCATGTTCGCCTCCCCCAACTCCTCCGCGATCATGGGCAGTGTGCCCGCCGAACTGCGGGGTGTCGCCTCGGGTATGCGCGCCACCTTCCAGAACTCCGGCACCGCCGTCTCGATCGGTGTCTTCTTCTCGCTGATGATCGCCGGTCTGGCGAGCCGCCTGCCGCACACCCTCACCGCGGGGCTGCACCAGCAGGGCGTGCCCGCCCAGATCGCCGCCCAGGTCGGCCATCTGCCCCCGGTCTCCTCGCTGTTCGCCGCCCAGCTGGGCGTCAATCCGGTCCGGCATCTGCTGGAGCCGAGCGGCGCCCTGGCCCGGCTGACCCCGGCGCAGCAACAGGCCCTGACCGGGCGGGAGTTCTTCCCGAGCCTGATCTCCGGGCCCTTCCACTCCGGCCTGGTGATCGTGTTCGCCTTCGGCGCAGGCCTCGCCTTCCTCGCCGCGATCGCCTCCCTGCTGCGCGGCGCCAACACACCCGCCGGGGCGCCGAAACCGCGCGAGGCCGGTGACACGGCCACGCGTCAGGACCGGCGCAGCAACGCCTGAGACCCCGACCGACCCGGGCGCCCTCGCCTCATGGCCGGGCCCCGCACCACGGACATCCACAGGAGAAGCAACCACCATGGCACTGACCACGATCGACCCGACGTGCGCCGTCGTCGTCATCGATCTCCAGAAGGGCATCGTCTCCGCCCACGCCGACGCCCGGGTGACCGCCGCCGTCGAGCGATCGGCGCACCTGGCGGACGAGTTCCGGCGGCACGGCCTGCCGGTGGTCCTCGTCAACGTCACCGGACGCGCGCCGGGCCGTACGGACGCCGTACGGTTCCGGGACGCCGTACGGTCCGGGGGCGGGGCCGAACGGCCGTCCGACTGGGCCGAGTTCGTGGACGAACTGGGCGTCCGGCCGGGCGATCACCTGATCACCAAGCGGCGGCGCAGCGCCTTCCACGACACCGGGCTCGACACCCTGCTGCGGGACCTGGGCGTCACCCAGGTCGTGCTCACCGGCATCGCGACCAGCTCGGGCGTGGAGTCGACGGCGCGCTCGGCCGCCGATCACGGCTACCACGTGGTCCTGGCCACCGACGCCATGGCCGACCCGGACGCCGAGGCCCATCGCCACAGCGTCGAACACGTCTTCCCCAGGCTCGGCGAGACCGCCACCGCCACCGAGGTCGTCACCATGCTGGAGGCGACGCGATGAGCCTGTTGGGCCGACTCCTGAGGAACCGCAGGGCGGGCGAGACCCATATGGCGTGGAACATGCCCCACCTCCAGGGTCCCGCATCGCTGACCCTCACCAGCCGGAACTTCGGCGACGGTGATCCCATGCCGCTGGAGCAGTGCGCGAAGACCATCCGCGGCGCCGACCTCTCCCCCCACCTGGCCTGGACGGCGCCGCCGAGCGGTACCGCCCTCCTCCTGCTGGTCGTCGAGGACATCGACGTGCCCATGGCCAAACCCGCCGTGCACTGCCTCGCCCTGATCGACCCGGCGGCCGGGCACCTCGACCCCGGCGCCCTCGGAGTCCGGCAACCGGCGCCCGGCGTACGGCTGTTGCGCTCCACCATCGGCCGCGGCTACCACGGCCCGGCCCCGATCAAGGGCCACGGCCCCCACCGCTACACCTTCCAGCTGTTCGCCCTGGCCGCCCCCGTGGACCTCCCGGAGCCGGAGCGGGCCCGCCCCCGTGCCTTCCTGCCCGCCGTCACCGCGCCGGTCCTCGCCCGCGGCCGGCTGACCGGCGTCTACGAGCGCTGACCCGGTCCGCCCGTCGCCGCTGCCGTGACGGTCAGGGGGCGGACGGGTTCAGGGCGCGACGTGCGGGCCGTCCGGGCGGCCGTCGCGCTGGGACACCATCTCGCGGCTCAGCTCCTTGGTCTCGGCCTCCGGCAGCCGTTCGTAGCCGTCCTCGGTGATGAACGAGAGGATCGGGAAGATACGGCGGTTGAGGTCGGGCCCGCCGGTGGCCGAGTCGTCGTCGGCGGCGTCGTACAGCGCGTGCAGCGCGGCGAGGGCGGCCTCGCGGCGGGTCAGACCGGGCCGGTAGAGCTTCTTCAGCGCGCCCCGGGCGTACGGCGAGCCGGAGCCCTCGGCATGGAACTCCCGCTTCTCGTACAGGCCGCCCGCCGCGTCGTAGGCGAAGATGCGGCCGCCCTCGCCCGTGGGCGCGCCGAGGTCGTACCCGGCGAGCAGGGGAACGACGGCGAGGCCCTGCATGGCCTGGGCGAGGTTCTGCCGGATCATGGTCGCGAGGCGGGTCGCCTTCGCGCCCAGCGTCATCGGGATGCCCTCGATCTTCTCGAAGTGGGCCAGCTCGACCTGGTAGAGCCGCACCATGTCGAGGGCGAGTCCGACGGTGCCGGCGAAGGCGACGGCCGTGTGGTCGTCGGCCGGGTGGACCTTCTCCAGGTCCCGCTGGGCGATCAGGTTGCCCATGGTGGCCCGGCGGTCCCCGGCGAGCAGCACACCGTCGCCGTAGGTGAGCGCGAGCACCGTGGTGCCGTGCGGGAAGCTGCCCGGGGCCGCGCTGGTGCCGGGCGGCAGCGGGGACGCGGTGGGCAGCAGCCGGGGGCGGTGGGCGGCCAGGAACTCGGCGAAGGAGGAGCTGCCCGGCGTGAAGAACGCCTCGTCCATCAGCCCGGCGGTGTCGTTCCCCGTCATCTGCTTCCCCTCCATAGACACGCGGTATCACCCGTCTCCTACCTGACGCGGCCGAACCGGAAACCCTTCCCCGTGCCCCGGCGTGTAGTACAACCGCCGGCTTTCGGCCGCGACCCACGGCCAATCGCGGGCGTACGGGGGCGGTTTGGCCCCGGCCGGTACCAGGGTGGCCGTCGGCACGCGCCGGGCCGTGCGCGCGATGGCGTCCGCCGTCGTGTCGGCGTTGGGGCCGGACGTCGCGGCCGAGGAGCAGCCGGCGTAGAAGGCGACGGGCAGGGCGTCCTCGCCGGTGACCAGGCAGGGGGCGCGCACACCGAGGCGGTGCAGGGCGCTGGCGGTGCGCGACCAGGAACGGTGGCCGCCCGCGGCGATGTCCGCCGTGCGCACCAGGACGGTGAGTTGGGCCCCGAGGTGGACGGCGAACGCCAGGCAGAGCGCGCCCGCGGCCACCGGGCGCCAGGGCCGGGGCGGGGTGCTCGCCAGGCGGAGCAGTGCGGCGGCGACAGGGAGGGCGAGCAGGGCGTAGGCGGGCAGCAGGAAGCGGGGTGCCGCGTAGCCGATCAGGAACAGGTAAGGGAAGGCGGCCGACGCCGCGCACGCCAGCGGCAGCGCCGTGGCCGCCGTACGTCCGGCGCGGACCGCGAACAGCAGGGCGAGCGCGGCCGGCACGGGCAGCGCGCACCACCAGAAGGTGACGAGCGGGCCGGGGAGCGCCCCGGCGCAGGGCCGGCACAGGGTGCGCCCGCCGAGACTGCGCAGCTGGTCGACGACGGCGAGGTGCCAGCCCAGGCCGCCCTGGATCGCCGAGCCTACGGACAGCCGGTGCAGCGGGCCGCCGTAGCGTACGTACGCCTCGATCACCCACTCGGCGACCCCGGCCCCGAGCCCGGCGAGCAGTGCGGCCGGCCGCCGCAGGTCCCGGTGCCGCAGACCGAGGGCGAGCAGTGGCAGTACGACCCACACCGCGTCCATGGGCCGCATCCAGCCCATCAGCGCGGCGCCCGCGGCGAGGCCCTTGAGCGCGCCCCGGCGGGAAGCGGGTGCGCCCGCGCGCAGATATGAGCCGACCGTCACCAGTGCGCCCATCGCGACCCAGTAGTTGGGCATGGCCTGGAGGCCGTAGAAGAGGGTCACCCACAGGGAGGCGAGGAGGGCGGCGGCGAGGGTGAGGACGCGGGGCGGGAACAGGCCGCGCCAGGTCCGCAGCGCCAGGTACAGGGCGAGGCCGGAGAGGGCGGCGAGATAGCAGCGCAGCAGGACCGTGGAGGACGACCAGGCGGCGACCGGCGCGACGAGCAGGGAGATGCCGCGGGCCCGGGGCGCGCTGAAGTAGGCGGCCGGAGCGCGGGCGCCGACCTGGCTGACGTACACCGCCTCGTCCCAGCCGAGGCCCATGCCGGGGCGGACCAGGAGCAGTTGGGCGAGGGTGAAGGCGGCGGCGACGGCCGCGAGCGGGAGGGCGGCCCGGGGGTTTCGGGCGCCGTTCGACGGGGGCCGGGAGCGGGCGGAGCGCGTCCCGGTGAGTACGGCGTCGGCGTTGCCGGTCATCATCCTCCCCTGCGCCCCGAACGGGGCGGAACCGGAAAAAGACCACCCCATCACAGAGCGGCCGGAGATCGCGGGCGAACCCGCCGCTCGCTGCCGTGTCCGGGAAGGCGGTACGGCCCTCGGGCGCCGCCACTACGCGCTGTAAGGTTGGAACATGGCTGGCACAGGGTCCCGGGGCAGGGCGGAACGGCGCAGCGCCGGGGAGCTGGAGAGCGAGGTGCTGGCCGCCCTCTGGGCCACCGACCGGCCGCTCACCCCGGCGGAGATCCAGGCCGAGATCGGCGGCGGCCTCGCGTACAACACGGTGCACACCATTCTCAAACGCCTGTACGACAAGGGGCTGGTGCTGCGGGACGCGGACGGGCGGCGCGGCGCGTACCGTCCGGCGAAGAACGCGGCCGAGCTGACCGCCGAGGCCATGCACCAGGCTCTGGACCGGGGCCCGGACCCGATCGCCGCGCTCCAGCAGTTCGTGACCGGTCTGAGCCGTGAGGAGGAGCGGGCGCTGCGCGCGCTGCTCGCCGAGGGCGACGCGTAGCCGGACCGTTCCCCGCACACGGTTCGGCACACAAGGTTCGGCACACGAGGTTCCGCGCACGACGTCCACGACATGAGGTCTCGCGCATGAGATTCGATGTGTACAGCCCGCTGGCGCTGTCGCTGCTGCTCGCGGCCGGGGGCCCGCTGACCGGCCGGTACGTCGCCCCCGCGGCGGCCGCGCGGGTGCTGGTCGCGGCCGCCGTGCTGACCGCCGCGGCCACCACCTGGTCGCTGGTGCTGCTCGGCGCGGCGCTGCTCGGGGATGTGCCGCCGGTGGTGCGCGGCGCCGGGCAGGGCGGGGCGGCGGCCGATCCGGTGCCGGTGGTGATCGGTCTTGCCGCCTGTCTGGCGCTGGTGGTCGTCGGCGTGCGGCTGCACCGTGCCGTACGGGCCGAGCTGCGCACCCGCCGGGCGCTGCGGCGGCTGTGCGCGGGGCATCCTGCGGACACCGAGCTGATCGTGGCCGCCTCGGCGGTGCCGCGGGCGTGCGCGGTGCCCGGGCGGCCGGGCCGGATCCTGGTCACCTCGGCGATGCTGGGCGCGCTCGGGCCCGCCGAGCGGCGGGCGCTCCTCGCGCACGAGCGGGCCCATCTCGCCCATCGGCACGACGTCCTGGTGACGGCGGCCACCCTCGCGGCGGCGGCCGATCCGCTGCTGTGTCCGGTGCGTTCGGCCGTCGTCCACCTGGTGGAGCGGTGGGCCGACGAGCGGGCGGCGGCCGCGGTGGGCGACCGTCGTACCACCGCGCACGCGCTGGCGCGGGCCGCGCTCACGGCGCAGCGGGGCGGCGCGGTGTGCGCGCTGCACTTCGCCGACCGCGCCGTCACCCGCCGTATCGCCGCCCTCCAGGCCGCCCCGCAGCCGAGTCTGGGGTCCGCCGCGCTGGCCGTGCTCGCCCTGAGCACCCTGCCGCCGCTGCTGGCGGCGGACGCCACGGGCGACCTCTTCCGGCTGCTGACGGGCGCGCCGCTCTGAGCGGACCGGGCCCGCCCGGGCCGGGCCCGCCCCGGCCTCAGGAGGTCCGGTTCGGTACCCGGTGGCGCGGCTGCTCCGGCAGCGTCCGGCGGACGGACGGTGGTACGGCGCGGACGGCCGGCTCGCTCATGGTCACGGTGACGGCGTCCCCGTGGTGCCGCAGGTCCAGCGGCGGCCCGTCGAGAAGCTCGTACGTCGTCTTGTCCGCGTCGATCTCCACCCGCAGCCTGCGGCCCCGGAACTGCACATGGAAGGCGAGCCGGGAGAGCCGCTCGGGCAACCGGGGGGCGAAGCGCAGCCGTTCGCCGTCGCGGCGCATCCCGCCGAAGCCCGCGACCAGCGCCATCCAGGTGCCCGCGAGCGAGGCGATGTGCAGTCCGTCGCGGGTGTTGTGCTCCAGGTCGTGCAGGTCCATCAGGGCCGCCTCGGCCGTGTAGTCGTAGGCGAGGTCGAGATGGCCGGTCCGGGCGGCGACGACGGCCTGGCAGCAGGCGGACAGGGAGGAGTCGCGGACGGTCAGCGGCTCGTAGTAGGCGAAGTTCCGGGCGATCTGCTCCTCGTCGTACCGCTCGGCGAACCAGCTGTCGCAGGTGTACAGCGCCAGCACCAAATCGGCCTGTTTGACGACCTGTTTGCGGTAGAGGTCGAAGTAGGGGAAGTGCAGCAGCAGCGGGTACTGGTCGGAGCGGGTGCCGTCGAAGTCCCAGCGCTGGTAGCGGGTGAACCCGGAGTGCTGTTCATGGACGCCGAGTTCGGCGTTGTACGGCACATGCATCGCCCCGGCCGCGTCCCGCCAGGCCGCGCTCTCCTCCTCGTCCGCCCCGAGCCGGGCCGCCTCGCGCGGATGGCGTTCGACGGCATCGGCGGCTGCCAGCAGGTTCTGACGTGCCATCAGGTTCGTGTAGGCGTTGTCGTCGGCGACCGCGCTGTACTCGTCGGGTCCGGTGACGCCGTCGAGATGGAAGACGCCATGGGCGTCGTGATGGCCGAGCGAGCGCCACAACCGGGCCGTCTCCACCAGGAGTTCGACCCCGGCCTCGCGTTCGAAGGCGGTGTCGTCGGTGGCCTCGACATAGCGGACGACGGCGTCGGCGATGCCGGCGTTCACATGGAAGGCGGCGGTGCCGGCCGGCCAGTACGCCGAGCCCTCCGGACCCGCGATGGTCCGCCAGGGGAACGCGGCCCCGGCGAGCCCCAGTTGGGCCGCGCGCTCACGGGCCTCGTCAAGCGTGCTGTACCGCCAGCGCAGCGCCTCGGCGACGGCCGTGGGCGCGGTGTGGGTGAGCAGCGGCAGCACGAACATCTCGGTGTCCCAGAAGGCGTGCCCGTCGTAGCCGGAGCCGGTCAGGCCCTTCGCGGGTATCGCGCGCCGCTCCGCGCGGGCCCCCGCCTGGAGGACGTGGAACAGGGCGAACCGTACGGCCTGCTGGATCTCCTCGTCGCCGCTGACCTCGACATCGGCGCGCGCCCAGAAGTCGTCCAGGCAGGCCCGCTGGTCGGCGAGCAGTCCGGCCCAGCCGTCGTGGGCGGCGGCCGCGAGCGCGGCGTCGACCTGGTCGGCCATCGCGGGCAGCGAGCGGGTCGCGGACCAGCCGTGGGCGACCAGCTTCTCCACCCGCAGGCTCTGGCCGGGCTCCAGGACGGAGGTGACGGTCAGCCGGGCCAGGTCGGTACCGCTCTCGCTGCGGGTGGTGGTGCGTCCGGGTCCGCTGACGACATGGTCGGCGGCGACCGCGACCCGCAGGCCGCTGCGCCGGGTCCGGTGCACCAGGCGCAGCCGGTCGCCCGTGGCGAGATGGTCCTCCTGTTCCAGGGGCGACTGGAGCGCCATCGCGGCGCGCGGGTCGCCGTCGGAGCCGGGCAGGCTCTCGTTGGCGACCAGCTCGGACTGGATCACCACCCGGCTGCGGGCGTCGACGGCCTCCACCTCGTACGCCACGGCGGCCACCGCGCGCTGGGTGAGCGAGACCAGCCGCGTCGAGCGCACCCGGACCGTGGAACCGGCCGGGGAGGTCCACTCGCAGGTCCGCTCCAGCACCCCGCGGCGCAGGTCGAGCACCCGCTCATGGGCGGTGAGGCGGCCGTAGCGCAGATCGAACGGCTCGTCGTCCACGAGCAGCCGCAGGACCTTGCCGTTGGTGACGTTGATGACGGTCTGGCCCGACTCCGGATAGCCGTACCCGGCCTCCGCGTACGGCAGCGGATGCACCTCGTGCACACCGTTGAGATAGCTGCCGGGCAGTCCGTGCGGTTCGCCCTCGTCGAGGTTGCCGCGCCAGCCGACATGGCCGTTGGACAGCGCGAACACGGACTCGCTCTGGGCGAGTACGTCGAGGTCGAGGCTGGTCTCGCGGACCGCCCACGGCTCGACGGCGTACGACCCCTGGGTGATCACCGCTTGCCTCCCAGCTCGGCGAGGTCCGCCACGACGACGCTCGCGCCGTGCGCGTACAGGGCGTCGCGCTGGCCGACCCGGTCGAGGCCCACGACGTACCCGAAGCCGCCCGCGCGGCCCGCGTCCATCCCGGCCTGCGCGTCCTCGAAGACGGCCGCCCGGGAGGGTTCGACGCCGAGATCGTGGGCGGCGGCGAGGAAGGTGTCGGGATGCGGCTTGCCGGGCAGCTCGCGCTCGGCGGCCACCACGCCGTCGATGCGCACGTCGAAGAAGTGCTCGGCGTCCACGGCCCGCAGCACGTCACGGCAGTTGGCGCTGGAGGAGACGATCGCGGTGCGCAGCCCCTCGGCGCGGACCGCCTCCAGATAGCGCAGGGTGCCCTCGTACGCCTCGACACCGCCGGTGCGGATCCGCTCCAGGAGCAGTTCGTTCTTCCGGTTGCCGAGGCCGTTCACGGTCAGCGCGTCCGGCGGGTCGTCCGCCGTGCCCTCCGGGAGACGGATGCCGCGTGACTCCAGGAAGGCGCGCACCCCGTCGGCGCGGGGGCGGCCGTCGACGTACTCGTCGTAGTCGGCGACCGCGTCGAACGGCCGTGCCCCCGCGCCCTCGTGGGAGCGCAGGAAGGCGTCGAACGTCTCCTTCCAGGCGGCCGCGTGCACCACGGCCGTCTTGGTGACGACCCCGTCGAGGTCGAAGAGGCAGGCCTGGATGTCGTCGGGGAGTCCGAGCTGAGTCATACCGAGGACTGTTCCCCATCGGCGGCGCTCCAGCGAGTGTCCCGCGCCACAATTTTCCCGGTTCCGGGGTGACACACTCGGGGGTGTGCCGTTGACCTCCGACCGGGTGCCCCCGACCTTCGACGACCTCCTCGCGCGCGCCCGCGCACTCCCCCGAGGCGGCCGGCGTGCCCTGCTCGGCATCGCGGGCGGCCCCGGCGCGGGCAAGTCCACGCTGGCCGCGGCTCTGGTGCGCGCGCTGAACGCCGAGGGGCCGCCGTGGGCCGCCCATGTCCCGATGGACGGCTTCCATCTGGCCGACGCCGAACTCGACCGGCTGGGGCGCCGGGACCGCAAGGGCGCGCCGGACACCTTCGACGCGGCCGGGTACGCGGCGCTGCTGCGGCGGCTGCGGGAGGAGCCGGAGGAGGTCGTGTACGCGCCCGGGTTCGAGCGGGTCCTGGAGCAGCCGCTCGCCGGTGCGATCCCGGTGCCGCCGGCCGCCCGCCTCGTGGTGACCGAGGGCAACTACCTTCTCCTCCAGGAGGGTTCGTGGGCGCGGGTGCGGCCGGCTCTGGACGAGGTCTGGTACTGCGAGATCCCCGAGGACGAACGGATCCGCCGACTGGTGGCCCGGCACGAGGAGTTCGGCAAGGAGCCCGCGGCGGCGCGCGCGTGGGTGCTGGGCACGGATCAGCGCAATGCCGAGTTGGTGGCGACGACGCGGGGGCGGGCGGATCTGGTGGTGCGGACGGGGGCGATGCCGTCGGCTGAGTGACGCGGCGGGGCGCCGCCTTCGCCTGGGTGAACCCCCGTGGGGGCGATGCCGTCGCCCTCGGGCCCGCCCCCCCCTACGGGTGCGATGCCGTCGCCCTCGGGCCCCCTACGGGTGCGTTGCCGTCGGCTTCGTGGCCCCTACGGGTGTGCGTGCCGCCGTCGCTTTTCGTGGCCCCTACGGGTGCGTTGCCGTCGCCTTCGTGACCCCCGGGGGCACTGCCTTCTCCTTCGGGCCGGTGGCAGGCCGGGCCGGTTGACCCCTGGTCAGCCGGGCCGAGCGGCCCCGGTCGGCGGAGTCCATCGCCTCTCGGCCGTGGTGGGGGCCTATCGGCCCCGGGGCGGTGGAGCCGATTCCCCTGGCTGCGCCGGGTGGTGGGCCGGTTCCCTCGATTGCTGGTCAACCCGCTGGTCACGACCCTGGGTGAGCTATGTTGAGTGCTCGTGGGAGACAAAGGAGACGGACCGGTGCCCTCGCCGCAGCAGGCCCGCGCACAGGCATCAGCGATCACGTCGGGCAAGACCGCACCGGAGGTCGAGGCCGCCCCGACCTCCCAGCTCAGGGAGTTGTTCGACGGCCCCCGCCTGTCGCCGGGGCAGCGGCGGATCGCCCAGTATCTGATCGAACACATCACCGAGGCCGCGTTCCTGTCCATCACCGAACTGGCGGACCGGGTCGGGGTCAGCCAGCCGTCCGTGACCCGCTTCGCCGGTGCCGTCGGCTTCAGCGGCTACCCCGCTCTGCGCGAACGGCTCCAGTCGATCGCGCTCAAAGCCCTGGCCGGCGGCCCGGGCGAACCGGACCGCGCCAACGAGCTGCAGGCGGCCGTGGACGCCGAGCTCGCGAACCTGGAGAACCTGCGCCGCGACTTCGCCGACCCGGACCGGGTGATCCACATCGGCCGCGAGCTGTCCCGCTCCACCCCGCTGACCGTGCTGGGCCTGCGCATCGCGGAGTCGCTGGCGGAGTACTTCGGCTACGCGGCCCGTCGTATCCACCCCGATGTACGGCTGGTCACCCGGGGCGGCAGCGTGGCCTACGACGCGCTGCTCCAGTCCCGCGAGGCCGGCGGCAGCTGGGTGCTGGCGTTCGCCATGCCCCGGCACTCGCACGAGACCCTCCAGGCGGTCCGGGTCGCGCACCGCGTCGGTCTGAAGGTCGCCCTGATCACCGACCTCGCGCTCGGGCCGCTGGCCGACGAGGCCGACGTCACCTTCGCCACCGGCACCGGCTCCCGGCTGGTCTTCGACTCCTACGCCGCGCCCAATGTGATGGCGGCGGCGCTGCTCCAGGCGATGACCGACGCCGACCCGGAGCGGACGCAGGCGCGGCTGGAGAAGTACGAGCAGGTGTCCGACCAGCACCAGTTCTTCGTACGGGACTGAATTCTTCGTGCGGGACCGGGCGTCCACTCCGTGTGGCGGCGCGCCGTCGGTCCTGCGGCGCCGCCCCCACACCCGTGAAGATCTTGCGGTCGCCGATCACCCGTAGGCGGATCTTTCGCCTCATATCGAACATGAATGTTTTCATACGTCTTGCAAACTGCTCGGTATATATAAATACTCTGCTGGCGGATCGCCCGCGCGGACGTCCCCGACCGCCGTCACCTACCCAGGCGGCGCCGGGGGCCTCCGGTGGTGCGGCGCCCCTGTGCCGCACCGGGGGCGGCCCCGGTCATCCCCTAGGCCGGGGCCGCCCGCATCTCGTCGGACCACCCTCACGACGCCGCAGACCGGAAGTGACCATGCCCGTGACCATGCCCCTGACCAGCACGCGCATCAGCCCCGACTGGCCCTGCCAGGTCAAGACCCCGGGCTCGTACGACTGGGAACGCTCGGCCGCCAAGTGGCTGCGTGAGCTGATCCCGGCGCGCTATGCCAGCTATCCGGCCCTGATCCGGCACCCCGTACTGCTCGCCCGGCACGCGCAGATCCAGGTGGAGCAGGAGATCCGGGTGGCCCGCACCGCGCTCCAGACCGCGCGGGCCGAGCTGCCGACGCTCGGACTGCCCGAGGCGGTCATCGAGCACACGATCAAGATGTACGCCGCCGAGGTGCTGCAACTCCAGCACATCGCCCGCAGCGTCCGCGCGGTCAGCACGGCCCTGGCCCGCCGCTGAAGCCCCGCCCCGCCGCGCATCCCATCCGTACCCCGCCTGCACCCCATCCGCACCGAGCCCGGACCGCCCCGTCCCACGTCGGACCGGTTCGGACGCCGGAGCGGGGCGGGCGGAAGGCCGTAGCACTTCACCCCCTACGGACAAGTGATCGAACGTCCCCGGATGTGCGATGCTCGTCGCGTGACCAGCGAGTCCGTGCCCCCGATGGACGACCCCGGAACCGGCGCCGACAGTGCCACGCCGGCCCAGGTCATGGCCCGGCAGCGGGCCGAGCTGGAGCGGCTGCGCGATCTCGCCGCGACGTCGGCGGTCCTCGAACGGGCCAAGGGTGCCCTGATGGCGCTCACCGGGTGCGCCCCGGACGCCGCCGACCGGGAACTGCGCAGGCGCGCCGCGGACAGCGGGCACACCCTTCTCGAACAGTGCCGGCTCACGCTGGGCTCCCTTCCGCCGCCCCAGGAACCATCACCCCAGAAACCATCCCTCCAGGAACCATCCCCCCAGGAGCCGCCGGCCCCCGCGCCCCGCACGACGCCCGCGACGCCCGCGGCCCCGCCCGCCGACGCCTCGGAGATGGCGGAGGTGCTCGGGGGGATCGGGCGGGACCTGGTCCACGTCCGTACCGCGCACGAGCTGGCCGGGCGCCTGCTGGACCACCTGGCGCCGCGGGCGCGGGCCGCTGCCGTACTCCTCTACGAGCGGCGGGCCGAGGGCGGTCTGGAACTGGCCGGGCATGCCGGGATCGACGCGCGGTTCGCCGCCCAGTGGCGGCAGGTGCCCCCGCTGGCCGGGGTGCCCGCGTTCGAGGTGCTGGCGGCGGGCGAGCCGCTGTGGCTGGAGGACCTGGCCGCCGACCGGGTCCGCCATGTGCTGGTCGGGGACCCGCCGGAGCAGTGGCCGAGCCGGGTGTGGCTGCCGGTACCCGCCGGGGGAGCCGCCCGGTTCGCCCTGGGGGTACTGCGCCGGTGCGGGGGGCCGTTCGAGCCGCATGAGCGCCAACTGCTCGTCGCCGCGGCCCGGTTGTGCGCGGGGCGGCTGCGCGTCTTCGACACCGTGCGGCAGGCGCCCGGGGATCCTGGCGTCACGGAGATCGTGCAGGCGGTGTTCGACGCGCTGCCGGGTGCCGCGGTCCTGCTGACGCCGTTGCGCACCGCCGCCGGTGAGGTGACGGACTACCGGATCGACGCCGCCACCCCGCAGGCGGTCGATGTGTCCGGCCGGACGGGCCGGGACATGGTCGGCCGGCTGATCCTGGAGAGCTACCCGTCCGTGGCGGGCGAGCCGCTGTGGCGGGGCTATCTGGAGACCCTGGAGTCCGGGGTGCCGTTCGAGAGCGAGCCGTTCGCCTATCAGGAGACCGTCGACGACATGGCCCTGACCGGCACCTTCTCGGTGCGGGCCGCTCCCCTGGGCGGGGGCCTGCTGGTGTCCTGGCTGCGGCACGACCCCCTGGACCGGCAGGAGCAGCGGCTGGCCGATGTGCAGCGGCTCGGCAACCTCGGCTGGGCGAACTGGAATCTGCGCACCCAGGAGATCTCCTGGTCCGCGCAGGCGTACGCTGTCCTGGGGCGCGACCCCGAACAGGGGCCGCTGGAACTGGAGAAGCTGCCGCGTCTCGCGCTGCCGCAGGACGCGGATCCGCTGACCGCCTCGATCGCCGGACTGGTCCAGCGGGGGCGGCCGTTCGACCTGCCGTTCCGGGTCGAGACACCCGAGGGCGTACGGCATCTGCGGTTGGTCGCCGAGGCCGTCAGCGAGCCGGACGGCACCCCGGCCGAGGTGCACGGCTTCGTGCAGGACCTCACCGCGCAGCGCAGCGCGGAACTCGCCCTGGTCAAGAGCGAGCGCACCATGTCGGTGCAGCGCGGTGTCCTCCAGGCCGAACGCGCCCTCGCCGCGCGGCTCCAGCACGCCCTGCTGCCGCTGCCCAGCAAGCCGGTGCAGCTGGCCGGGCTGCGTGTCGAGGTCGCCTATCTGCCCGCGCAGGCCGGGATCCATGTCGGCGGCGACTGGTTCAGCGCCGTCGAACTGCCCGACTACGACGCGCTGTTCGTCGTCGGCGACGTGGCCGGGCACGGTATCGACGCGGTCGCCACCATGGCCCAACTCCGCTTCACCGCGAAGGGAATGGTCAGCACCGGTACCTCGCTCACCGTCGCCCTGGCCCGGCTGAACCATCTGCTGCTGCACTCCCGGGACAGCCGGATGACGGCCACCATGATCATGGCCCGCTACGACCCCGGCCGCCGTCTTCTCGCCTGGGCCCAGGCCGGGCATCCGCCGCCGCTGCTGGTGCGCGGCGGCGAGGTGCGCTATCTCGACCGCCCCGGCGGCCTGTTGCTCGGTGCCAGCTCCGACCCGTACTACGAGTCCGCCGAGTTGCGCCTGCGACCCGGCGACCGGCTCCTGCTCTACACCGACGGCTTGATCGAACGCCCCGGCGAGGGCCTGGACGCGGGCCTCGACCGCCTCGCCCGAGCGGTGCGCGCCCATGGAGACGGCGACTGCGGCTCCCTGGAGGCGGTGCTCGCGGCCATGCTGGTGGACGAATGGCGGGACGACGTGTGTGTGGTGGACATCCGGGTGCCGGGGCGGGTGGCGGGGGCCGTGGACGGGGAGGAGGCCGGGGCCGTCGGCGCGGCGGGTGCCGGGGAGAACGAGGGCGGCTGACGGGCGTTCACCTGGGACTCCTTTGGGCGTCGGCGTTTCACCCGGCGCCGGACGACAAGCGGTTCACGGCCTGGTCCCACGGCCGTGGTTCGACCACGTCGTCCCTGTCGCAGGCGTCCTCCTCGAACCAGCCTGTTCCCGCGAGCCATGTCTCCAGCCACGCCGCGATGCCGTCGGAGTCGAGAAACCAGCACTCGGCCCATGACCCACCGCTGTACGGGTTCGGCTCGAAGAGCAGGACCTGACCGT
This sequence comes from Streptomyces sp. NPDC093018, assembly GCF_040684035.1. Classification (NCBI taxonomy): domain Bacteria; kingdom Bacillati; phylum Actinomycetota; class Actinomycetes; order Kitasatosporales; family Streptomycetaceae; genus Streptomyces; species Streptomyces sp. NPDC093018. The sequence goes on along the minus strand of NZ_JBFBFF010000007.1, from coordinate 43,024 downwards.
CCGCGCTGCGGCAGTCGATCCCCGCGTACATGCCACAGCCCCAGGTCAGGATGGGTACGACGCCTTCGGGCCATTCCGGGTGCGCCACCGAGACGGATGCCGCGCGCCGGGCGAGGTATTCGCCGACGACGCTGGAGCCCGGGCCGAGCAGCGGCAACAGACGGTAGTCGGGGCCGAAACCGCCATCGGCGACCTCGCGGTACAGACGCGTGAGCAGGGGATGCAGCGCGAAGCCCAGTCGCGCCTCGGCCTGCGCGAGCTGTGCGTCCCCGACCGGCGCGGGAAGGTTCTCGTCGTCCGATGCGGCCCGGACGGCGACGCGTTGCACAAGGTCATCGATGTCGGTCATGACCGCGATGCTGCCAGAGCCCACCGACAAGTCGCCCCCGCGGGCGGGCGGGAGGCTGGTCGGGCGGCTGGGCGGCCGGGAAGGGTCTGGGTCAGTCCACGGGGTGCCCGGCCTCGATGCCGGCCGCGTCTGACAGCCGAAGCAGGGGGCCCGCACGGCCTTCGCCCCACTCCAGGGGGTCGAGGACGAAGCCGACGTGGTCGCCGCCGTCGACGCGGTGCAGGACGCCCCCGACGAACCAGGCCGCGGCGTCGCCGAGGACGACCGCGCCGCCGGGTCCCGGTGTCCAGTCGAGGCCGGTGAACTTGTCGGTGTCGTCCCCGGTCTCGCCGCCGAAGCGTTCCGCGAGGGCGTGTTGGTCGCGGGTGAGCAGGTGTACGGCGAGGCAGTGCGCGGCGCGGGCGACGCGATAGGTGTGGTTGGCCCTGGACAGCCATACGGCGAACCGGGGCGGCCGGATGGAGCACTGCGAGGCGAAGCCGACCAGACAGCCCGCCCGCTCACCGCCGGCGGTGGCCGTGACCACGCACATGTCGGGGTCGAGCCGCCCCAGGAATTGGTCCTCCGCCCGCGCCATGCCGCTCCGCTCTGTCCGCCGCTTTCGCCGCCGTCGCTTTTGAGTGCCGCGTCTGCGTACCGATCGTTTCGCGCACTCATCGTCCCGTGGTCCGGCGTTCCCCGCGCGCCGCCCTCGAATCGCCCCACCGGCCCAACTCGCCCAACCCGCCCACCCTGTGCGACCAAACGATCAAACGATCACCTAGAACGCGCCTATTGAGCGTTTGAGTAAGCGCGTGCTAGAAAGCGCCGTCATGACGACTCCTTGGTCACGCCGTGGTTTCCTGGCCGTCTGTTCCGGCACCGCCGCCGCCCTGGGGCTGGGCACCTCCTCCCCCGCCTCCGCCGCATCGGACGAGTTCGCCGCCCTGCGAGCGAAGTGGCGCACCCTGATCCTCGGCGAGGGCTTCGACCCCGCCGCCGAGCCCTTCGCCTCCCGCCTGGCCGACCTGGGCGGCACGGCGCGGCAGTACCTCGCCTCGATGTCCCCGACGACCGGGGCGCTGTGGCCGGACCTCCCGTACGCCGACCCGGATCCGGACACGGACCCGGAGTCGTACGTCTACTCGGGCAACATGAGCACCAGTTTCACTCGCCTGAGCACCCTCGCGCAGGCGTACGGCCAGCCGGGCACCGGCCTCACCGGTGACGCCGAGCTGCGCGACGCCGTCCTCACCGGCCTCGATCACCTCCACGACGATGTGTACAACGCCGGCCAGACCCGGTACGGCAACTGGTGGAGCTGGCAGATCGGCGCCCCGCAGGCGCTGCTGGACGTGTGCGTGCTGATGTACGACGCGCTGTCGGCCGATCAGCTCGCCGGCCATCTCGCCGCCGTGGACCGGTTCGTGCCCGACTCGGCGGTGTCGAGCTACAGCGGTACGAGCACCGGCGCCAACCGGGTGGACCTGTGCCGGGTGCTGGCGCTGCGCGGGGTGGTGGGCGCGGACGCGGCGAAGGTGGCGCTGGCCCGGGACGCCCTGTCCCCCGTCTTCCCCTACGTGTCCTCGGGGGACGGCCTGCACACCGACGGTTCGTTCATCCAGCACACCTGGGTGCCCTACACGGGCTCGTACGGCTCGGTGTTCCTCGGCGGTCTCGGCATGCTGTTCGCGCTGCTGGCCGGGTCGAGCTGGGAGGTGACGGACGAGCACCGGACCATCGTGTTCGACGCGGTCGAGAAGGCCTGGGCGCCGTTCCTGTACAACGGCCTGGTCATGGACGGCGTCGCGGGCCGGGCGGTCAGCCGGGGCCGGTCCGCCGGCGACCCGTCGGGCGTCCAGCAGGACGATCATCTGCGCGGTCACCCCGTCCTGGCCTCCATCGTGCTGCTCGGGCAGGGCGCGAGCGCCGCGGAGAACGCCCGCTGGCGTGCGCTGGTGAAGGGCTGGATGCGGCGCGACCGGTACCGTCCGCCGCTCCAGGATCCGGTGCTCAGCCTGCCGAACCTGGCCCGGCTGAAGGGAGTCGAGGACGATATGACGGTGCGGGCCCTCCCGGAGCCGACCGGGCACCGGCTGTTCCCGGCCATGGCGCGGGCCACGCACCGCCGGCCCGGCTGGGCGGCCTCGCTGAGCATGGCGAACAAGCGGATCGCGTACTACGAGTCCGGCAACGGCGAGAACCCGCGCGGCTGGCACACCGGTTCCGGAATGCTGTACTGGTGGGGCGACACGTTCGCCAACGACCAGTACAGCGACGCCTTCTGGCCCACCGTCGACCCCTACCGGCTCCCCGGTACGACCGTCTCGCGCAAGGTCCTGGCCGACGGCGCGGGCGGCGACTGGGGCGCGGCCAGACCGGATGTGAACTGGGTGGGCGGCGCGACCGACGGCCACCGGGCCGCGGTCGGGCAGTACCTCAAGGGCCTCCAGTCGACCCTGGTCGCGAAGAAGTCGTGGTTCTTCCTGGACGACACGGTGGTCTGCCTCGGCGCGGGCATCTCCTGCACCGACGGCACGGCCGTGGAGACGACCGTCGAGAACCGCAACCTCGGCGCGGCCGGGGGCGCGTCGTTCACGGTGGACGGCAGGGCGGAACCGGCCGGGTACCCCTGGTCGCAGACGCTCGCCGACGCCGGCTGGGCGCACATCGGGGGGCACGGCGGTTATGTCTTTCCCGGGGGCGCGACGGTGCGGGCGGTGCGCGAGGCGCGGGAGGGCAGCTGGAGTTCGATCAACACGGGCGGGTCTACGGCCGTGTTGAGCCGGAGGTACCTGACGATGTACGTCGATCACGGCACCGATCCGGTGAACGCCTCGTACGCGTATCTGCTCATGCCGGGCGCGAGCGCCCCGCGGACGCGTGCACGATCGGCGGACCGGCACTGGCTGACCGTCCTGGCCAACACGAACGATCAGCAGGGCGTCTCGGTTCGTTCGCTCGGCTTCACCGGGGTGAACTTCTGGTTCGGCGGAACGGTCGGATCGCTCACGGCGAGCGATCCGTGCTCGGTGATGATCAGCGAGAAGGAGGACGGTAGCGCGGTGATCGCCGTGAGCGATCCGATGCTGATGCGCACGGGCCTGACCCTGACCTGGAGGCGTCCGGTCGCCTCGGTCACCTCGGCCCCGACCACGCTCGCTTCGGCCGATACGGGCACATCACTCAGGCTGACCTTCGGCGATCTCACCGGCACGGCCGGAGTGACCCAGCTGATCACGGTCAGACTGCGCTGACCGCCCCCCGCACGAACCGGCTCAGGGACGCCGTGAACGCTCCGACGAAGGCGTCCCTGTCCTCCTCCGGCAGAGCCTCCAGCGACAGATAGGGGTTCAGGTCCTCCAACTCGACCAGCAGGAGGCCGTCGTCGGGGGCGCGGCAGGCGTCGACGCGCTGGATGCCGTGGCCGAGGTCGTTCCAGTCGATGAAGCGCCGGGCGAACTCCAGGTCGGCGGCGGTCGCGGCGTACGGCTTCAGCTCCCAGCGGCGGCGCGGGTCGGGGGCGTAGAGGGCGTACTGGAAGTCGTCGTCCACGAAGTAGAAGGAGACCTCGTAGGCGAAGTCGATGTGCGGCTGGATCAGGACGTCGTCCCCGGCGTGCGTGCCGAGGCGGGTGGCGGGGACGATGCGCAGGCCGAGGGAGTCCGCGCCGAGCCGGGGCTTGACGACATAGCGGTGCGCGGGCGGCAGCCGGTGCAGGTCGGCCAGGCTGTCGACGGTCGGTATCACCGGGTACCCGGCGGCGGTCAGGTCGAGGAGGTACTGCTTGCCGGCCATGTCCGCCTTGCCGGTGAGCGGGTTGTACACGCGGCTGCCGCGTTCCAGGGCCCGTGCGCGGAAGGCGTCGTAGGCCTGCTGGTAGCCGAGGACGGGGCCGCTGTTACGGACGACGACGGCGTCGTGGCCGTCCATCAGGGCCGCCGCGTCCAGCGGATGGCACAGGGCGAGGTCGAAGTGGGCGCGCAGCCGGGAGGTGAGGAGGATGTCCTCGTCGCAGTAGCGGCGCCCGCGGGCCTGGTACGCCAGGTCGGTGACGTAGAGGACGCGGGGGCGGGCGGCGGGCATGCGGGTCTCCTTGGGCGGCGCTGGGGTCGGCGGGTGGGGCGGGCCGGGCGCAGAAAGGTTACGCCTGATGGTTCACGCGCTTTCGGTCGCCCGGGGTTCCGTCTCGCCGCACCGGGCGCCATCGACAGATCGGCGTACCCCGACCCCCGGCAGCAGGCCATTTCGTCCAGTGCGTCGCGGGGCCGGCCGCGCCCACAATGGCCGCCTCAGCCAGGCCACCGCGGCTCGGGGCACCCCGGGGTGCGGCGGCGTGCCGAAGGGAGTGGCGTTGTGCGGTCCATCGCAGGCGGCGGGCAGGGGCGGACCGGCGCGGTCCGGGGGCGCCGGGTCACCGGGTGTTCGTACGGCTTCGGGGGTGCGGCGTCATGAGCGGGGCCGTTCCGCCGCTGCCGCTGAGCGGTGTTCTGGTCGCCGACTTCGGGCGGGTGCTCGCGGCGCCGTACGCGACGATGCTCCTCGCCGATCTGGGTGCCGATGTGATCAAGGTCGAGCATCCGGCGGGCGGTGACGACACCCGCGCGTGGGGGCCGCCGCACGCACATGGCGAGGCCACCTATTTCCTGTCCGTGAACCGCAACAAGCGCTCGGTCGCTCTCGATCTGCGCGCGGAGGCCGACCGGCGCCGTGCCGTCGAACTGGCGCGCCGTGCCGACGTGTTGTTCGAGAACTTCCGGCCGGGCACGCTGCGCAAGTACGGGCTCGGCTACGACGAGGTGCGCGCCGCGAACCCGGGCGTCGTGTACTGCTCGATCACCGGCTTCGGGTCCGGTCCGGGGGCCGCGCTGCCCGGGTACGACCTGCTGATCCAGGCCGTGGGCGGGCTGATGAGTGTCACCGGGGCCGCGCCCGGGGAGCCGGTGAAGACCGGGGCGGCGCTGGTGGACGTGCTCACCGGGCTGCATGCGGCGGTCGGGGTGCTGGCGGCGCTGCGGCACCGGGACGCGACCGGCGAGGGGCAGCTCATCGAGGTCGATCTGCTGACGACTCTGCTGTCGAGCCTGGTCAACCAGTCCGCCGGATACACCCTGGCCGGCCGGGTGCCGGGCATCATGGGCAACCGGCATCCGTCGATCGCGCCGTACGAAGTGTACCGGGCCAAGGACGGGCCGCTGGTGATCGCCGTCGGCAACGACCGTCAGTTCGCGGCGCTCTGCCGGGGCCTCGGCGCCCCGGAACTGGCCGCCGACCCGCGCTTCGCCGGCAACGCGGACCGGGTGGCCCATGTCGACGAACTGGCGGGACAACTCGGTGAGTTGCTGGCGGCTCGTACCGCAGCCGAGTGGTTCGAGCACCTCACGCCCCTCGGTGTCCCGTGCGGTCCGGTCAACGACCTCGGCCAGGCCTTCGACCTCGCCGACCGGCTGGGCCTGGCGCCCCGGGCCACGCTGGACGGGGACGGCGGGGCGGCCCTGGACCTCGTCGCCAACCCGATCTCGCTGTCCCGCACCCCGCCCCGCTACGACCGCCGCCCGCCCCGGCTCGGCGAGCACACCGGGGAGATCGCGGACTGGCTGGACTCCTGACCGGGGGGCGGACGTGTCGTTGGGCCGATGTCCGGGGGCGGTGGTGTCCGGTGGGTCAGTGTGCGGCGGTGGCCGGGGACTGGGCGCCGCAGGAGGAGCGGACGTGCAACTCCGGGAGCAGGTCGAGGTGTTGGCGGGGTCCTGGGGTGAGCCGGCCCGCGCGTTCGGCGATGCGGCGCAGCAGGATGCCGGTGGCGAGTTCGCCGACCGAGCGCTTGGGCGGGGCGACGGCGGTGAGGGGCACGTCGGCGAGCGGGGCGACCTGGTCGTCGTAGGCGATGAGCGCGAGATCCTCGGGGACCCGTACGCCGCGTGCCTGGAGGCGGGGGACGAGCACGATGGCGTCCTCGTCGCTGTGCACCAGGGCGGCGGTGACCCCGTGGGCGCGGACCGCGTCGGTCAGGTAGTCGACGGACGCCTCGTAGTCGCCGTACTCGCGTACGTTCGGGGCGCCTCGGTGGATCTCCAGGCCGCGGGCGCGGGCGGCGGCCTGGAAGCCGTCGCTGATCGGTGCCGCGTGGGGGCCTTCCTGGAGGACGGCGGTGACCCGGCGGTGGCCGAGGGCGGCGAAGTGGCCGACGGCGACGGCGGCGCCGTGGGCGCGGTCGGTGCGCACCCGGTCGAGGCCGGCTGCGGGGTTGCCGGGCGGTGCGGAGCGTTCGACCAGGACGACGGGCACTCCGCAGCGGGTGAGCCACTCCTCCTGTCCGTCGGTGGGGACGCCGCCGAACCAGCTGGGCGCCACCAGCAGGCCCTGGGCGCCGCCCGCGATCAGGTGGTCCGCCTGGACGGAGTCCTCGGTGTCGACGTAGCCGGAGACGCCCAGGACGAGCCGGCCGCCGCGGGCGCCGACCGTTTCGCGCGCGCCGTTCACGATGTCGGTGAAGATGGACACGGTGGTCGGCACGATCATGCCGATCACCGCGCCTTCGGGGGTGTCGTACGACCGGTCGGTGCGGGTCTGCCGGACGATGGCGTCGGTGTGGTCGCCCGGCCAGACCACCGCTCCGTGCATCCGGCGCAGCATGCCGCGGGTGGCGAGGGTCTCGACGTCGCGGCGCAAGGTGACGGCGGAGACGCCGAGTTCGGCCGCCAGTTCGGCGACGCGGAGGCTGCCCCGCTCACGGACGAGTTCGAGCACGCGCTCATGGCGCTGGTCGACGTGCAGTCGCATGGGCTCCCCCTGGACAGTGATCCCGAGCCGGATTTCGGGCCGCTCACTCTACGCCCACAGCCGTATCGACCGTTTCCAATCAATACGATCGCTCCGGTGTTCGAACGCACACCTCGCGTAGCACTCAGTTCCCCCATATCTCCACTGTTGCTGCACTGAGTGTCACATTGCCGATCCGGGTGCTACGTTCCCGTCCATGAGCTCCAGCAGTGCGGCGCCGGCCGCGAAACCGCCGATGCGGGACGCCCTGGTCGCGGCGGCCTTCCGGCTCTTCTCGGAACACGGCTACGAGCAGACCACGGTGGACGACATCGTGGCACTCGCCGGAGTCGGCCGGCGTTCCTTCTTCCGTTACTTCCCCGCCAAGGAGGACGTGGTCTTCCCGGACCACGAGCGCTGTCTCGCCGACATGACGGCCTTCCTCGCGGCGGGCGGCGAGGAGTGCGAGCCGGTGCGGCGGGTGTGCGACTCGGCCCGGATGGTGCTGCACATGTACGCGGAGAACCCGGCGTTCTCCGTGCAGCGCTATCGCCTCACCCGGAAGGTGCCGGGCCTGCGGGCGTCCGAGCTGTCGGTGGTGTGGCGGTACGAGCGCGCGATGGCCGGATATCTGCGCGGCCGGTTCACCGGGCGCCCCGACGGGACGCTGCGGGCCGATGTGATCGCGGCCGCGGTGGTCGCCGCGCACAACAACGCGCTGCGCTCCTGGCTGCGTTCGGACGGCCGGGGCGACGCGGTCGCGGCGCTGGATCACGCGCTGGGTTATGTGCAGAGGGAGTTCGGGCGCCCGCAGGAGACCGGGGCCGCGGCGGGCGGCCGCTCCCCCGTGTGGCTCGGGCCGGCGCCGGAGGGCGAGGACGCGCCGCGCCCCGACGACGTCATGGTCCTCGTCACCCGCCGGGATGCCCCGCTGTGGCGGGTGGTGCAGGAGCTGGAGACGGCGGCGCACCGCGGCTGAGTGGTCGGCGCGATGGACGCGCGAGGGGCCTCGGGGACAATTTTTAGGGTACCGAGTGCCTTTACGAGTGACACTGAGTGCCATACCCTGTCGGTCATGCGCGGTGGCCAGGCCGCCGGGCGCACGCGTGCACGGGACACGCACGCGGGATTCCGGCCGAGTGCAGGGAGTTGACCAGGATGTACCACCACGAAGTGAGCGCCCCGTATGCGGTGGCCGGCTCCGCGACGGGTGTGCTCGATCCCGCCCCCGCGGACTCCAGGGACGCCCTCCACTTCCAGCGCTGCACCTGGTGCGGCACCGCGATGTACCACCGGCTGCTGTGTCCGGTGTGCCAGGGCAGCGAGCTGTGCACCGAGCGCAGCGAGGGGATCGGTACGGTCCGCCACTCCACGGTGGTGCACCGCAACACCCCGGCGGCGCGCAATGTCTCGCTGATCGAGATGGCCGAGGGCTTCGTCGTACGCGGCCGGGTGATGGGACCGCCGGTCGGCATTCACAGCGGTGACCGGGTACGGCTGTCGACCACCAAGGACCCGGTGCGCGGTGAGCCGGTCTTCCAGCTGATGGACGAGCCGTACCGGGCCTGGACCTGACCCGCCCGCACGCCGGATCCCGCGCACACCTCACTCTCGTACGCCTGATCCCCGTACATGTGATCCGCCACTTCTCCTCCACAGGCAACCCACAGGGTCCTTGTTCCGTCCTCCGGGAGCGAGGGGCTCCGGGACGGCCGGGGCGCCCGGGGTCGGGGGTCGAGGAGGAACAGTGGTCCGTGCCCGGCGCATATGGGTCACCGCCGCCGCGTTATGCGCGGTGGCGGGGGTGTCTCCAGGGGTGGCGGTCGCCCAGGGTCAACCACCGTCAGCGGCAGCCGCGTTGGCGTCGTCGGAGGGTCGTGGGGCGCTGCCGCCGGGCTGGCGGCTGACCGGCGGGGCTTCGGCGCCCCGGCTGGAGTGGCGCTCCGACCGGCCGGTGCCGATGGGGGACGCGCGGGTCGAATTCCGTTCCGGAGGGCGCCTGTTGGGCGTGCCGAAGCCGGACGCGGACGGCCGTACGTTCCGCCTTCCGCTCGACGGGAAGCGGTCGGGCGCTCCGAGCGGGCTCACCGGGCTCGGCCGCCCCGACGGGCTCCAGGTCTGGTCCGGTGGCCGGAGGCTGGACGGCCGGGCGAGCGGCGGGGCACCCGTGTCACCCGCCTCGCCCGCGGCCCCCGTCTCACCCGCCGGGCCGACTCCCCCGCCGCAGCTCCCGGCGAACGGCGTCGACCCGGGCAAGCCGGGCGCCTATCGCACCAAGACCGGTGAGTACACCCTGGAGTCGGTGCGGCTGCCGGGCTTCGCGAAGCCGGTGGAGATGCGCGCGGTGGTGGTCGCCCCCGTCGGCGCCCCCGGCAAGCGGCCGCTCGCGCTGTTCCTGCACGGCCGCCACTACACCTGCTACCGGGGCGACGAGATCAGCATCGACTGGCCCTGCAAGTCCGGCTACCGGTCGGTGCCGAGCTATCGCGGCTATCTGCGCGACCAGCAACTCCTGGCGTCACAGGGTTACTTGACGGTGTCGATCGCGGCGAACGGCATCAACGGGCAGGACAATGACACGGAGGACGGCGGCGCGCAGGCCCGCTCCTCCCTGATCCGGCTGCACCTCGGCCACTGGGCCGACTGGGCGAAGAACCCCGGGTCCGCGCCGTCGGTCGTCCGTTCCGCGCCCCGCGCCGATCTCGGCCGGGTGCTGCTCGTCGGGCACTCCCGGGGCGGCGAGGGCGTCAACCGGGCGGCCCTGGACAGCCTCTACCCGCCGCCTGCCGACAGGGACGGCTATCACGGCGCGGTGCGCTGGACCGTGCGCGGCATGGTGCTGATCGGCCCCACCGCCTTCGGCCAGAACCCGGTGCCCGATGTGCCGTCGGTGTCGGTCCTGCCGGGCTGCGACGGCGATGTCTCCGACCTGGAAGGCGAGTTGTACGTCGACGGGACGCGCGCGGTCACCGCGGGCAGCGCGCTGCACAGTGCCGTGTACGTCGTCGGCGCCGACCACAACTTCTTCAACTCCGAGTGGACGCCCGGTACTTCGGCGGCTCCTGCCGAGGACGACTTCTACGACGATCCGGAGCGGCCGGACCCGGTGTGCGGCAAGCACGCCGCGACCCGGCTCTCCGCCGACCGGCAGCACCGCGCCGGTTCGGTGTACATCGCGGCGGCCGCGCGGCTGTTCGTGGCCGGCGACGACCGGGTGCGTCCGCTGCTGGACGGCTCCGGGAAGCGGGCGCCGTCGGCGGATCCGGCGCGGGTCCTCAGCCATGCGGTGGGGGCGCGCCGGAGCGGCGGGTTCCTGCCGGACGGCGGGGTCTCGGTGAGCGGCGCCAGGCTGTGCTCCGTCGTGGACACCAGCCCGGCCAAGCGCTGTCTCGGCGACGACGCGAGCGGCTCCTCGCCGCACTTCGCGCAGTGGGGGACCGATCAGGAGGCCGGGCGGCACGCGATCGCGCTGCGCTGGACGCACACCGGCGCCCGGAGCCGGGTGACGTCGCAGCGGCCGCTGTCCCTGGCCGGTGCCAAGGATCTGGCGCTCCGGCTGTTCGTGCCGCCCAACTCCCGTGGCGCGCAGTTCGATGTGACGCTCACCGACACCGGCGGGCACCGTGCGACGCTGGGCCGGATCCATGCGGACGGGCTGCCCGGCAGTGAGCGGACCGCCTCCTATTGGGCCCGCGAGTTCCGGGTCCCGCTGGCGGCCGCCGGCCGTGCGCAGGTCGATCTGCGCTCGGTCAAGTCCATGGAGCTGACGGCGCGTTCGGCGTCCGGGCGGGCCTGGCTCGTCGACGCGTGGGGCTGGTGTCCGGGGACGCCCGCGGTGCGTGCGGCGGCGCTGCCGCGGGTGGACCTCGGCCGGCTGACGGTGGCCGAGGGCGACTCGGGCACCCGCACCTACCGTGTCCCGGCCCGGGTGTCGGGGCACGGCAGCGGCCAGGTCCGCGTCTACGTCCTCGACCCGGTCACCGGCCATGCCACGGACCGGCTGGTCACGGTGCACCCGGGCGGCCGGGACATCGATGTGCCGATCAAGGTCGTGGGCAACACCCGCTACGGTTCGGACGTGACGTACGACGTGCTGGTCAAGGCGGTGCACGGCGCCGTCGTCGGGTCCTACGGGGGCGGTGTCACGGTACGCGACGACGATCCCGCGCCCACCATGACCGTCACCCCGGTCGCGGACCGGGTCACGGAGGGCCAGTCCCTCACCTGGCGGGTCTCGCTGTCGGGGCCGGTCGACGTGGACATGAGCGCCATGTTCGCCGCCACCGCGCCGACCGCGGGTGCGGAGCTGTCCACCAAGGACGTCCCCGCCGCGTGGCTGCGCGATGCCTCCGGTGAATCCCCGGACCCGGAGCGCCCGTTGTCCAAGGTCAGCGGTCTCTACCTCTGGGTCGACATCCCCGCGCACCGGACGAGCGCGGACATCACGCTGCCCACGGTCAAGGACAAGGTCGCCGAGCCGGTGGAGTCCGTACGGTTCCGGCAGCTCGACGACATGACGGGCGAACCCCGCAAGGACGGGCTGGTGTTGGAGGGTTCGGTGCTCAACGCGTCCTGATCCGGCGGAGGTTCCGGGTGGCTCGCGGCGGTCAGTCGTCGAGGGTCACCCGGATGCCGACCGTGCCGTCCGTGCCGCGCCGCAGCCGGCTGCCCAGGAGGGTGAGGCGGCCGAGGATGCCGTACTTGCGGGCGATCAGGGCGCGGTAGCGGGCGGTGGTGGCCGCGTCGGTGATCTCGGCGGTGGCGGGGAGCTGGTCGCCGGTGGGGTTGCCGCGCAGGTCGCAGGGGCCGGCGAGGATGTCGGCGCGGTTACGGATGCGTTTGACCTTGAAGCTGTCGGCGGTGGTCCAGACGCCGAGGCTCGCGCCGTCCCGGACCACCCAGACCGGGGTGGCCACGGGGGTGCCGTTCCTGCGGAAGCTGGTGACCAGCAGGTATTTTCCGGCGGCGAGCCGGGCCTGGCGCGAGTCGTGGTCCATGGCGCCGAGTCTAGGGCCTCTCGTTCGGATCATGCCGGGCTCGCGGGCCCTGGCACCGCGCCCTGATCCGGCCTGATCCCGACGAAAGACCCTGGGCGTTCGCTCACTTCAGGGCGGCGGCCATGCGGTGCACGGCCTCGGTGAGGATCTCCGGTGACGTCGCGAGGTTGAGGCGGGCGTGGCCCGCGCCGCCGGTGCCGAACGGGAGACCGGCGGACAGCGCGACCCGGCCGCGGTCCAGGAAGACCTGCGCGGGGTCGTCGCCGAGGCCGAGGGCACGGCAGTCGAGCCAGGCGAGGTAGGTCGCCTCCCCGGGGTGGACGCGGACCGCGGGCAGCCGCTCGGCGAGCAGGTCGGCCAGCAGCAGCCGGTTGTCCCGGATCCCGGCGCGCAGGGCGTCGAGCCAGCCGGTGGCCGCACGCAGTGCGGCGGTGTGCGCGATGATCGCGATGTGGCTGGCGCCGTGGCCCACCTCCTCGGGCATCCGGGCGAGATCGGCGGCGGCCTCGGGACCGGCCAGGGCGAGGGCGGCCTTGAGGCCCGGCAGGTTCCAGCCCTTGGAGGCCGACATGAGCGAGAGGCCCCGGGCGGCGGCGGGCAGGCTGAGGTACGGCACGAACGGGGTGCCGGGGGCGGTGAGCGGGGCGTGGATCTCGTCCGCGACGACCCGCACACCATGGCGTTCGGCCAGTTCCGCGACGGCCGTCAGCTCGGCCGCGGTGTGCACCGTACCGGTGGGGTTGTGCGGGCTGCACAGCAGATAGGCGGCGCGCCCGCCACCCGCCGTGGCCTCCCGGAAGGCGTCTTCCAGGGCCGCCAGGTCGAGGCGCAAATCCGCGCCGAGCGGGGCTTCCACCACGCGGCGGTCCATATGGGTGATGAACAGGAAGAACGGCGGGTACACCGGCGGGTTGACGATCACCGGATCGCCCGCATCGGTCACCAGTTTGATCATTTCGACCACTCCGAGCATGACGTCCGGAACGATCGCCGTGCGGTCCGTCGCGATGCCGTCCCAGTGCCAGCGGCGGGCCGCGAACGCGGCGAGGGCCTCGGCATAGGCGGTGCCGGCCGGGTATCCGGTGTCGCCCAGGGCGAGGGCCTCGGTGACGGCACGGACGACGGGCGGGGCGAGGGGTACGTCCATCTCGGCCACCCAGAGCGGGAGGACGTCCTCGGGGTAGGTGCGCCACTTCATGCTCGTACGACGGCGCAGCCGCTCCAGGTCGAGGGCGCGCAGCGGATCCGGTTCGCCGGCGGTGTCGTGCGGGAAGCTGGTCATGAGGCACAAGATAGGGCGCGGTGCGGTGTGCCGGAACGGGGCGGACGAGGCGGGCGTGGCGGTGGTGCGCCGCCGGGAGGCCGGAGGAGTGCGGGGCGAGGCAGCTGCCGTGGGCGAGGCACGCGCCGGCGCGACCGCCTACCGGGAGCGTCCGGGCCGGCCCTCCCCCGCTCCCGGTGCTCGCGGCCTCGCGTCCGTACGTCGGCGATGGGGTGTGCGCGGGTCCCGGTACCGGAATCGGGCGGACCGGCGGCGCGGGGCAACTCGGGGGATTAGATTGCGCCTTGAAGGTTGAACCACTTCTCCAGGCATCCCAGGAGCTGACGCACGTGACCGACAACCCCGCAGCCACCAATGACGTGGCGGTGTCGCTGCGCGCCCGTATCAACACCAGCCAGCCGCACACGGCGCGGATCTGGAACTACTGGCTCGGCGGCAAGGACAATTACGAGGTCGACCGGGCGGCCGGCGACCAGATCCGCCAACTGCACCCGGGCATCGGGGAGTACGCGCGCGCGGACCGGCTGTTCCTGGGCCGGGCGGTGCGGCATCTGGTCGAGGAGGCGGGCATCCGCCAGTTCCTGGACGTCGGCACGGGGCTGCCCACCGCCGACAACACGCACGAGGTCGCCCAGCGCATCGCGCCGGAGTCGCGGATCGTGTACGTCGACAACGACCCGCTGGTACTGGCGCACGCGCGGGCCCTGCTGACGAGCACGCCGGAGGGTCGTACCGACTATCTGGACGAGGATCTGCGCAATGTGGACGCGATCCTCGAACACGCTTCGAAGACGCTGGACTTCAGTGAGCCGGTGGCGCTGATACTGCTCGGTGTGGTCATCTTCATCGGCGCGGACGACGAGGCGTACGGGCTGGTGCGGACGCTGATGGACCGGCTTCCGGCGGGCAGCCATCTGGTGTTGTCGCACACGGTCACGCATCCCTCGATGCCGGACGTGGACGAGGCGGTGAAGTTCTGGAACGAGCACGGCACGCCGAAGCTGACCCAGCGCACGCCGGCGGACGTCGCGCGGTTCTTCGACGGTTTCCAGCTGCTGGAGCCGGGGGTGGTCTCCTGCTCGCGCTGGCGCCCGGAGCACGACAACGGGGCCGAGCCGGAGGAGGTCGCCATGTTCGGCGGGGTGGCCCGCAAGGACTGAGGAGGATCTGGGGACCCGCGACTCCCGATCGGGGTCGCGGGTTCGCGTCGCGAGGTCAGACGGCCCGGTACGGCCGTGGGGCCGCGGCGGCCCACTCCATCACGAGGCGCTGGTACTGCTTGCGCTGCTCGGTGGTCAGCGTCCCGCCCGATCGGCGCCACAGGGCCCGGATCTCCTCGTTGACCTCCGCGGCCGATCGCTCGGAGGCGGCTTCAAGAGTGGTGGACATGCTGTGAAGCATATGCCGATCGAGGTGAAGGCGCTGTGAGCAAGTACCTTCGATGCGGACATTTCGGACCGTGTTGCTCATCACGTCAATGTGTCAAGCGGCGTACGGGAGTTCACACCCGACCCTCACCCGACGGCCGCTCCGGGACCGCCGGACGAGGGTGAGCAACGGCACAGGCACCCGATCGAAGTGACCGGGACGATCGGGTGACCGGTCGCTCAGGTACCGGGCTTGTGGCCGTACACGAAGACGTCGTCGCCCGTCCGCAGCAGCGACCAGTACTTCTTGGCGTCCTTCGGGGTCATGTTGACGCAGCCGTGCGAGCCGGGCGGGTTCCACATGCTCAGGCCGACCGAGTGGAACGCCTCGCCGCCGTTGAAGAACTGGCTGTAGGGCATCGACACGTCGTAGAGCGTGGAGACGTGGTGGAGGTCACGCCAGTAGACCTTCGTCAGGCCGGTGCGGGTGACGAAGCCCTTGCGGCCGGTGCGCACGGGGACCGGGCCGTAGACGAGCTTCTTGCCGTCCTGGATCCAGCTGAGCTGGTGCGTGAGGTCCACACAGGCGATCCGGCCCTTGTTCACCGGGCACTTGCCGCTCTTGTTCGGGTTCTTCCCCACGGCCTTCTGCTGGTTGATGAGGTCCATCACACCCCAGGTGACGGGCCCCGCGTAGCCGATGGTGGGGGTGATGCCGTTCTTCGCCTGGAAGGCGCGGATCGCCTTGCAGTCGGCGGCGGACTGACGGCCGTCGACCGGCCGGCCGAGGAACTTCTCCGCCTGCTTCTGGTACGGGCCCGTCGATGTGGTGCAGGAGCTCGCGGCCTGGGCGGGCGCCGCGCCGAGGGCGAGTGTGAGCGGCGCCACCAGACCCGTGAGTCCGAGCGCCACGACACCTCGTCTGCGTATGTCCCCCATGAGGGCTTTTCTCCTTCTTCTGACCGGTTTGCCCAGGGCCTCCCCCGGGGTTTCTTCGTGCGCGATTCCCACGATCTCGGACAAGTAGACCTGATCGGGCGCGTCGAGGTTGCCTTTCTGGTCACGCTGTGACGAAACGGTGAGCTTCCTCACCCCGGAGCCGACCACCGGGAAGCGTCCGCCCGTAGGCGACGAGCAGCAGGTCCTGGGCGCTGCCGTAGAGGAGGATCCGCAGCCGGTCCTCGGGGACGCGCCGGTCCAGGCCCAGGGCGACGGTGACGTCCAGGCCGTGCACGACGTCATGGCCGAGGGCCGCGGTGAGACCGCCGACCGGGGGTTTCCAGGGGTGGTGGGCGTGGGTGCGCAGAAAGCCGGCGAGGTCGCGGTCCCGGTGGGCGGCCGCGTCCCGGCGGGCGAGCCGGTCGGTCATCCGGTTCAGGCTCCCGCGCGCCCTCGCCAGCTCCAGCAGCACCCGCGCGGTCGAGTACCGGAACCCCATCGACATGTGCGCCACGACCTCCCGTACCCGCCAGCCGGCGCAGAGGCTGGGCGCGTCCCACTGCGCGGGGGTCAACTCCGCGAAAACATTGGCCGATTCGCGGCGTTCGGCGGCGATGAGTACGGCGATGTCCGGTGCTCTTTCCATACGCCCCAGCATGGTGAGGGCTTCGACGGCGCGTCCAAGACCGGGTTCGTATCGCAACTAGCATGCTCGGTTATGGAGTTGAGGCAGCTGCGCTATTTCGTGACGGTGGTGGAGGAGGCCGGTTTCACCCGGGCCGCCGAGCGGCTGCACCTCGCGCAGCCGGGGCTCAGTGTCCAGATACGGCTGCTGGAGAGGGAGTTGGGGCAGCCGCTGCTGGACCGGGCGGGGCGTACGGTGCGGCCTACGGAGGTCGGTGCGGCCGTACTGCCGTACGCGCGGGCCGCGCTGGCGGCGGTCGACGGGGTCCGGCAGACCGTGCAGGAGTACACGGGTCTGCTGCGCGGCCGGGTCGCGATCGGTCTCGTGCCCGGCGCGCTCACCCATCCGTTCGACCTCGCCGGGCTGCTGGCCGGGTTCCACCGGGCGCATCCCGGGGTGGAGGTCACCCTCACCGAGGACCTCTCGGACGCGATGCTGTCCGCGCTGCGCGACGGCACGCTGGACCTCGCGGTGGCCGGGGTGGCGGACCGGACCCCGCCGCCGGGCCTCGGCTGGGCGGTGTTCGTCGATGTGCCGCTGGTCGTGGCGGCCGTGGCGGAGCATCCGCTGATGGCCGCGCACCCGGACGGGGACGCCGTGTCGCCGGCCGCGCTGGAGGGGCACCGGCTGATCGGTCTGCCGCGCGGGACCGGGATGCGGACGGTGCTGGAACGGCTGTGCGCCGGGGCCGGGTTCCGGCCGCGGGTCGTGTTCGAGGCCGCGACGCCGGACGCGCTCGCCCGTCTCGCGGCGCGCGGCCTCGGTGTCGCCGTCCTGCCGGGACCGGACCCCCGCCCCGGTCTGCGCGTCCTTCCCCTCGCCGACCCGTGCGCCCGCGCCCGCGCGGCCCTCGTCTGGCGGGACCGGGGGCCGCTGGGCCCGGCGGCGCGGGAGCTGCTGGGCCGGCTGCGCGAGGCGTTGCGCGCGGGGACCTGAGGACGGCCGCAACCGGGCCGGTACGAGGGTCAGTCGTGCAGGGCGGCGTGGAAGCCGGTGTGCACGGAGGTGAGGCCGCCGTCGACCACGAGCGTGGTGCCGGTGATCCAGGCGGCGTCGCGGGAGGCGAGGAAGGCGACCGCGGCGGCGATGTCCTCGGGTTCGCCGACCCGGCCGAGCGGGTACAGGGCGCGGACGGCGTCGAGTTCGCCCTCGCGCCCCTCCCACGCCGAGGTGCGCACCGTGCCCGGCGCCACGAGGTTCACCCGCACGCCCCGGGCCGCCGCGTGCCCGGCGAGGGTGCGGGTCAGGGAGCCGAGGCCGGCTTTGGCGGCGCTGTAGGCGTGGTTGCCGAAGTCCTGGAGGCCGTTGACGGAGCCGATGCTCACGATCGCGCCGCGTCCGGAGGCGGCCAGGTGAGGCAGGGCGGCGCGGCAGCAGCGCTGGACGCCGGTCAGGGTGATGTCGAGGTCGCGGGCCCAGGTCTCGTCCGTGCCGTCCTCGAAGCGCGGGGTGTCCGGGGTGCAGTGGGCGGCGCAGTTGACCAGGACGTCCAGGGAGCCGAAGGCGTCGACGGCGCGGGCCACGGCCGCCTTGACGGCGGTGCGTTCGGCCACGTCGCAGCCGAACGCCTCACCGGTCAGGCCCTGTCGGCGCAGCTCGGCTGCGGTCCGCTCGGCCTCGGCCGGGTCCCGGTCGGTCACCAGGACCCGGCCGCCCTCCTCGGCGAGCCGCCGGGCGACGGCGGCACCGATACCGCGGGCCGCTCCGGTGACGAGTACCGCGTGTCCTGCGAAACGGGTGTGATCGCTCATGGGGTGACGGTACGGCCGTACCCGCGGTCTTTCACCGTCCCGTGCCGGTGTTCCGCCCAACTGCCCCTCACCGGTACCCCGTTGTGTCGGCGGGCCGCCCGGCGTCCTGGACCTCCCTCAGATAGCGCCAGGCGTCGGGGCGGCTGCCGTCGAGGTCGGTGAAGCCGTACTCCCGGGCGAGGCCGCCGCTGGAGAGGGACCGCCCGTTGAAGCGGGCCACGGCGGGGTCGGTGGCCAGGGCGGCGACGGCCCGGCCGGTGAAACGCGGGGTCTCGGAGATGGCGAAGTGCGGTTCGCGCGTAAGGGCGTCGCGCCAGTTGTCCTCGCGGACCCCGAACAGGTCCAGCATCAGTTCGGAGCGCATCCAGCCGGGGGTGAGGGCGACGGCGGTGGCGCCGCGCGGGCCGAGTTCATGGCCGAGGGCGAAGGCCATGCGCAGGACGGCGGTCTTGGCGAGGTCGTAGAAGAGGTTCACGCGATAGGTGTCGCGGTTGTGCTCGGCGGTGCCGTCGGTCATCTCCACGACCAGACCACCGGGTCGGCGCAGCAGCAGGGGCAGCGCGAAATGGCTGGTGACGGCGTGTGTGTCGATGGCGAAGCGCAGGAGTCTGAGCCCGTTGTCCAGGTCGTGCTCCCACACCGGGGTGTCCCACTCGAAGAGTTTCTCGCCGCCCCAGATGTCGTTGACGAGGATGTCCAGACGGCCCTGTTCGCTCGCGATGCGGTCCACCAGGTCGCGTACGGCGGCCGGTCGCAGATGGTCGACGGGTACGGCGATGCCGTGGCCGCCGGCGGCGGTGACCAGGTCGGCGGTGTCCTCGATGGTCTCGGGGCGGTCGTACTCGGAGCGGCGGGCGCGGGTGCTGCGGCCGGTGACGTAGACGGTGGCGCCGGCCGCGCCGAGCTCCACGGCGATGCCCCGACCGGCGCCCCGGGTCGCCCCGGCGACCAGGGCGACCCTGCCCGCGAGGTCCTTGAGGTCCTTGAGGTCCTTGAGGTCCTTGAGGTCCTTGAGGTCCTTGAGGTCCGTCGGATCTCCGTGGTCTTCGTCGAGCGGTGCGGGCATGTCCGGCCTCCGTGCGCTGAGCGTGTGCTGTCGTCTCTCAGCGTCACGGAGAAGCCGGACATCTCCTGTCGGGTTTTACCGGGCGGTCCGTCAGCGGGCGAGCCGCTCGGCGACGGCGTCGGAGTCCGGCAGGAACCACAGCTGGTCGCCCTGGTTGGACTCGTGCACGAAGTCGCGCAGGGCGTCGCTCGCCTCGATGTGGGCCGAGATGTCGCCGACGACGGCGAGCCGCACCCGGTAGTTCACGAACTTCTGGACGACGGCGCCCGCGACACCGGACCGCAGCCGGAAGAACTCCTGGGCGATCCGTGCCACGGGCACCTCGACCAGCTGGGCGTCCTGCCCGAAGGCGTCGCCTATGAGGTCCAGTGCCGTGCGCTCGCCGTCCAGGGTCGGGCCCTCGGCGGCGCAGCGCAGGACGCGGATGTCGTGCAGGGTCACGAGTGTGTTCGTGGTCATGATCGCGACCCTATGCGCACGATGCGGTTCAGTGCCCGCGTTTAATCCATTCCTCCAGCTGAGGGGCCTCGGCGCCGATGGTGGTGGAGTCGCCGTGGCCGGTGAGGACCTTGGTCTCGGGCGGGAGGGTGAGCAGTTTGTCGCGGATGGAGTCGATGATCGTCGGGAAGTGCGAGAAGGAGCGGCCGGTGGCGCCGGGGCCGCCCTGGAAGAGGGTGTCGCCGGTGAAGACGGCGCCCAGTGCGGGGTCGTAGAGGCAGACCGCGCCGGGCGCGTGCCCGGGGGTGTGCAGCACGGTCAGGTCGGCGCCAGCCGCCTCGATGACCTGGTCGTCCACGAGGAGCCGGTCGGGGTCGCGGTCGGGGTGGGTCATCCGCCACAGCGGCAGGTCGTCGGGATGCAGCCAGATGACCGCGCCGGTGCGGTCGGCCAGCGCGGACGCCGCGTCGATGTGGTCGTTGTGGGCGTGGGTGCACACGATGGCGGTGAGCCTGCGGTCACCGACGGCGCGGGCGATGGCGTCGGCGTCATGGGCGGCGTCGATGACGATCGCCTCATGGTCGTCGCCGACGATCCAGACGTTGTTGTCGACGTCCCAGGTGCCGCCGTCGAGGGTGAACTGCCCCGAGGTGACGAGCCGTTCGATGCGTGCGGTCATCAGAGCACCACCACCGAGCGCAGCACGTCGCCCTGGTGCATCCGCTCGAACGCCTTCTCCACCTCTTCCAGTTGGACGGTCTCGGTGACGAACGCGTCCAGCGGCAGCCTGCCTTGCAGATGCAGGTCGATGAGCATCGGGAAGTCACGGGAGGGCAGGCAGTCGCCGTACCAGCTGGACTTGAGGGCGCCGCCGCGGCCGAAGACGTCCAGCAGGGGCAGTTCGAGCTTCATCTCCGGGGTGGGGACGCCGACGAGGACGACGGTGCCGGCGAGGTCGCGGGCGTAGAAGGCCTGCCGGTACGTCTCCGGGCGGCCGACCGCCTCGATGACGACGTCGGCGCCGAAGCCGCCGGTCAGCTCGCGGACGGCCTCGACCGGGTCGTGCTGCTTGGAGTTGACGGTGTGGGTGGCGCCGAGGGCGCGGGCCTTCTCCAGCTTGCGGTCGTCGATGTCCACGGCGATGATCTTCGCCGCGCCGGCCAGGTCGGCCCCCGCGACGGCGGCGTCGCCGACGCCGCCGCAGCCGATGACGGCGACCGAGTCG
Source organism: Streptomyces sp. NPDC093018 (assembly GCF_040684035.1). Classification (NCBI taxonomy): domain Bacteria; kingdom Bacillati; phylum Actinomycetota; class Actinomycetes; order Kitasatosporales; family Streptomycetaceae; genus Streptomyces; species Streptomyces sp. NPDC093018. The sequence continues at coordinate 22,184 of NZ_JBFBFF010000007.1, read as the reverse complement.
CCCCGGCCGACCTGGCCGGTGTTGATGGCGGCGCCGATGCCGGCCATCACACCGCAGCCGAGGAGGCCCGCGACGGCCGGGGAGACGGCCGGGTCGACCTTGGTGCACTGACCGGCGGCGACCAGGGTCTTCTCGGCGAACGCGCCGATGCCGAGGGCCGGGGAGAGTTCCTGGCCGGTGGCGGCGAGGGTCATCTTCTGCTTCGCGTTGTGGGTGTTGAAGCAGTACCAGGGGCGGCCGCGCAGACAGGCCCGGCAATTGCCGCACACGGCACGCCAGTTGAGGACGACGAAGTCACCGGGGGCCACCTCGGTGACACCGTCGCCGACCGACTCCACCACGCCGGCGGCCTCATGGCCGAGGAGGAAGGGGAAGTCGTCGGAGATGCCGCCCTGCTTGTAGTGCAGATCGGTGTGGCAGACGCCGCAGGCCTGGACGCGTACGACGGCCTCGCCCGGCCCGGGATCCGGCACCACGATCGTCTCGACTCGTACGGGCTCGTTCTTGCCCGGTGCGATCACGCCGCGTACTTCCTGCGCCATGCTCTGGTTCCTTCCATCGAGTGCTTACGGTGCAGACCCTACGCGCGTCCGATGGGCGGCGGGACGGGCCACGGCGGTGGCCGTGGATCTTTCCCCCGAGGGCACCCGAGGGGAGCCGAGGGCAGCCGCGGACACCCGATCTGAGGAACGCTTATGAATTGCACAAGAATCGGATCGAATGACGACGTTCGATGATGGCGATTCCTTTGCGAGGTGCGGGAACCCGACCGGTCCGGGTGCTTACCCGACCGTGCCTTCATGGAGGCATGCTCGCTGATGGCCGTAAGGGACGTACCGCATTCCTGTTCTCGGCCGGTGCCTCGCCGCGCCCTGGGACGGAACGTGAACTCGCGGCGGCTTTCCCGCTGTTCGCGAAGACGCTGGACGAGCTGTGCGCCCGTCTGGACCCCTATCTCGAACTGCCGTTGAAAAGCGTGATGTTCGCGGCGCCCGGCACCCGGACGGCGGTGCTGCTGGGCCGGGCGTCGTACGCCGGGCCGGCGCTCTTCGCGCTCCAGGTGGCGCAGTACCGGCTGCTGCGGAGCTGGGGCGCCCGCCCTGATGTGCTGTTCGGGCACGGGGCCGGGCGGATGGCCGCCGCGTACGCCGCCGGGGTCTTCTCACTCGCGGACGGCTGCCACGCGGTCGGCACCCTGGCCCGGCTTCTGGACGGCGCCCTGGGCGAGACGGCCCCGCAGGCGCTGCTCACCGCCTACGGCCGTACGCTCGCCACGCTCCACCCCTGCCCGCCGCGGCTCCCCCTCGTCTCCGACGTCACCGCACGCCCGGTCGGCGCCGAGACCGCGGAGCCGGGGTTCTGGCTGCCGGGCCCGGGGACCCGGCGGTTCGCGGACGTGGCCTCGCTGCTGCACCGGGACGGGGTGCGGACCTGGCTGGAGCTGGGCCCGGCGGACACCCTGACCCGCGCACTGGCCGAGGACCTGCCGCCCGGCACCGCCCCGGCCCCCGGCGCGGCGTACGCCGTGGCCCGGGACTGGGCGGTGCTGGACGCGGGCGGCGGCACCCGGCTGCGCGGCGCCCCGGCGTGACGCGTCGGCTCAGGCCCCCACGGCCGGGAGCAGGCCCGTCACCGGCGCCACGATGTCGGTGACCTGGTGGAGTTCGCTGAGCCGGTTCAGCTCGCTGACCTGGTTCAGGGCCTTGAGCTGCTGGGAGGCCGTGGGCATCTGGGCCCGCTGCGCGGCGGGGATGTCGCCGGCGGTGAGCGAGTCGAGCACGGTCATCGGGTTGATCTGCCCGGTGTGCGAGGCGCTCGCGTCGGCCGCGCTCGCGAGGGGTGCGGCCAGGCCCGTGACCCCGGCGGCGAGTCCGAGGACGGCGACGATACGGCGTGTTGAGATCATGCCCTCAGCAACGGCGAAGGCCCCCGGCCGGACACGGGCGGCGGCCCGCGCTCACTCGTGAGGCGGAGCCCGCCCCGTGCGCTTGCCGAGGCCGCCGGGCCGGGGGACGCTCGAAGACGGGGCCCGTACGGTCCGCCGCGCGCCGGACCGCGAGCGCCTGAAGGAGGTCACCATGGGCACCGCGACAGGCTCCGCCTTCGACACCGAGACACTGCGCCGGGGCATCGAGGGGAACACCGGGAACACCCTGCTGTCCCTGTACGCGGACGACGCGGAGATCCGCATCATCGACCGCAACACCCAGCCCAGCCACCCCAAGATCCTGCACGGCCGCGGCGAGATCGCCGAGATGCTCGACGACGTCTACCGCCGCGACATGATCCACAAGTTGGACCGGTGCGTGGTGCAGGGCGACCACGCCGCGTTCACCGAGTCCTGCCAGTACGGGGACGGCACCCGCGTCCTCGCCGAATCCATGATCACCCTGCGGGACGGGAAGGTCGCCGAGCAGATTCTGATCCAGGCATGGGACGAGTAGGCAGGAGGTTCGCGCGGATCCAGGTCAGCTCCCGGCTGACCTGGACCTTCTCGGCCCGCGCGGTGGTGGGCCGGGCGCGGCCCCGGCGCCGCGGGGCGGTCTCCGCGGCGGGTGTGCCGGTGACGGGCGCGGTGCTGCGGTCGGTCCTGAGGGCGGTGCGTGGACGTCCCCCGGCGGCGGTGCCGCGCGCGTCGCGGTTGCCACGGGTGCCGCGGGTGGTACCGCGGGTCCGGCGCGGACGGACGCGGTGAGCGTTCCCGTTCCCGGCAGCGAGCTTTCGCGGGCGGCCATGAGGTCTCCCGGCCGTGCGCTTGCGGCACGGGCTGGATCACGCCCGCTCCCCGGCCCCCTGCGGGCCTCGGTTACGCTGTGCGCGGGCCGTGACTGGCGCTGAGGTGGAGTACCACCGGGGAGCGGTCCGTATGGCTGCCGCGCGCCTGGGCGTAAGACATCGATCCAGCTCAGGAGTGTGCCGCATGACCCAGGCCCGTCTCATGGACGGAACCGCCCTCGCCCGTCGCATCGTCGAGGACACCGCGCGCAGGGCGGCCGGCCTCACCGCGCGTACCGGTGTGGTGCCCTGTCTCGCGACCGTGCTGGTCGGCGAGGACCCGGCGTCCGTGACGTACGTCCGGATGAAGCAGAACCGCTGCCGCAAGGCCGGTATCACCTCCCGGCACGTGGCCCTGCCCGCGAGTACGTCCACCGCCGAACTGGTGGGCACGCTGCGCGAGTTGTCGGACGATCCGACGGTGCACGGGATCCTGCTCCAGCACCCGGTGGGCGACCATGTCGACGAGCGGGCGGCGTTCGAGGCGATCGCGCCCGAGAAGGACGTCGACGGGGTCACCTTCGCCTCCTTCGCCACGATGAGCTTCGGCCTGCCGGGCTTCGTGTCCTGCACGCCGGGCGGCATCCTGCGGCTGCTGGACGAGTACGGCGTCGAGCCGGCCGGAAAGCGGGCCGTGGTGGTGGGCCGCAGCGCGATCCTCGGCAAGCCGGTGGGCATGCTGCTGCTGGCCAGGGACGCGACGGTGACGTACTGCCACTCGCGCACCCGGGATCTGTCGGCGGCGGTCCGCGAGGCGGACATCGTCGTCGCCGCGGTCGGCCGGCCGCGGCTGCTGCGGGGCCAGGACATCAAGCCCGGCGCGGTCGTGATCGACGCCGGTTACAACGCCGGGAACGTGGGCGACGTCGACTTCGACTCGGCCGTCGAGCGGGCCTCCCTGATCACCCCGGTCCCGGGTGGCGTCGGCCCGATGACGATCGCCACGCTGCTGGAGCAGACGGTGACGGCGGCGGAGGCTGCCGCAGCGGGGCGTGCGGCGGCCTGACGGCGGAGCGGGGGCTGGCGCGGGGGAAGCTCGCGGCGGCCTGACCACAGAGAGGGGGCGGGACCGGCGGGCGCGGACGGCCGTACCGGTCGAACTCGGGCGCGCACGAGGTGAGTTGGCCGCGGCCGCCCGGAGCCGTACTCACACCCCCGCTCTCCCGCTCCCCCGCATCACCCCTCCGTCAGCACCATCCTGAACCTCGCGCCGCCCGCCATCATCTTCCGGTACGCCGCGTCCGCCTCCGTGAGCGGAACCTTCTCCGTCATCGGGCGGATGCCGTGCAGGACGCTGAACGCCATGGTGTCCTCGACGTCCTGCGAGGTCCCCGAGGGGTGGCCCCGGACCACGCGGGCGGCCATGAGGAGCTGGTTGGGGTTGATGTCGAGGGGGGCGATGTCCGCGCCGATGACGACCAGTTCGCCGCGGTGGGTCAGGCCGTCCACGGTCGCGGAGATGGCCTCGGAGTTGCCGGCGGTGCCGAGGACGACCTTGGCACCGCCGAGGGACCGCAGCGCCTCGGCGACCGGGGTGGCGGCGGTGCTGTCGACGTAGTGGTGGGCGCCGAGCTGCTCGGCGAACTCCGCCTTCTGCGGGCCCCGGGCGATCGCGACCGTCTCGAAACCCATCGCGACCGCGTACTGCACACCGAGGTGCCCGAGGCCGCCGAGGCCGAGCACCGCGACCAGGTCGCCGGGGCGTCCCGCGCTGCGCCGCAGCCCGTTGAACGTGGTCACGCCCGCGCAGGCCAGCGGTCCCGCGTCGCTCGCGGCGAGCGCGTCGGGGATCCGGGCCAGGGCGTCGACGGGTGCGATCACCTGCTCGCCGAAGCCGCCGTCGTAGGCCCAGCCCGGCACCTTGAGGCTCTCGCACACGATGAAATCGCCCTCGCGGCAGGCCCGGCAGTGGCCGCAGCTGCCGCCGAACCAGCCCACGGCCACCCGGTCGCCGACCTGCCAGCCGCGCTCCCCCGCCCCCTCGCCCAGCTCCGCGATCCGCCCGGCGATCTCGTGCCCGGGCACCTCGGGGAAGGTGATGCCCGGCACCGCCGCGCTGACGAAGAGCGCGTCGCTGTGGCAGACGCCGCACGCCTCGACGGCGATCCGCGCATGGCCGGGCCCCGGCCGCGGCACCTCGCGCTCGACCACCTCGAACGTGCCGTTCGCGGCGGGCACTTGGGCGACTCGATAGCTGCTCATGGATCTCTCCGGAGAAGGGGGTACGAGCGGTGAGGGGGCGGCCGAGCGGGGGTGCCGGCCGCCGCTCTCCCGGGCGGTCCGGTACGACGGCCCACTCCTTCTCAGCAGACCAGTTCCGGTGCGATCGCGCGCGCCGAACGCCCTTCGCCGGACCCGGCCGCCCGGCCCCCGCCCCGGGGGTCGCGTTCAGCGGGTACTCCGAGCCGATGGATCACTCCGTCTCAGCGCTCGCCGGGTCCACACCCCGGTCATAGAGTGACCTATATCATGCCGGACCGGCTGATATCGACGCCTGCCCGCACGGTCTGGAGGGCGCATGACGCACATCAAGGTGAACGTGGACGGCACGATCTACGAGGACGACGTGGAGCCGCGGCTGCTCCTCGTCCACTATCTGCGTGACCGCCTCGGTCTGACCGGCACCCCGATCGGCTGCGACACCTCCAACTGCGGGGCGTGCACGGTCGACCTGGACGGCGCGACCGCCAAGAGCTGCTCGGTACTGGCCGTCCAGGCGGACGGATGCGCGGTGACGACCGTGCAGGGCCTGGCGGAGAACGGCGCGTGGACGCCGCTCCAGCGCGCCTTCCACGAGCAGCACGGACTCCAGTGCGGCTACTGCACGCCCGGCATGATCATGGCGGCGCGCGATCTCCTGCGGGAGAACCCGCACCCCACCGCCGAGGAGGTGCGCGGCGCCCTGGAGGGCAATCTCTGCCGCTGCACGGGCTACCAGAACATCGTCCGCGCGGTGCTCGCCGCGGCCGGGCAGCAGGACGGCTCCGGGACGCGGGCTCAGGCCCCCTGCGGACAGCAGGTCACCGAGGAGGTCACGGCATGACCGAGCAGGCCGTGGCGGGCGAGGCCGGCACCGGACGGGAGGTCGGCCGGTCCCGGCTGCGCAAGGAGGACGCCCGGCTGATCACCGGCCAGACCACCTGGACCGACAACATCCAGGTCGCCGGAATGCTGCATCTGGCCGTGCTGCGCAGCCCGATGGCGCACGCCCGTATCACCCGCGTCGATGTCGCCCCCGCGCTCGAACGCCCCGGTGTCCTCGCGGCGTTCAGCGGCGCGGATCTCGCCGAGGGCCTCGGCTCGCTGCCCTGTGCGTGGCCGGTGACCGAGGACATCGTGCTGCCCGACCATCCGCCGATCGCGGTGGAGGAGGTCCGCTACGCGGGCGACCCGGTGGCCGTCGTCGTCGCCCGCGACCGGTACGCGGCGGCCGACGCGCTGGAGGCGATCGAGGTCGACTACGACCCGCTGCCCCCGGTCCTCGATCTGGAGGACGCGCTCGCCGAGGGCGCCCCGCTGGTCCACTCCGACAAGGGCACCAACCGCTGCTACACCTGGCCGCTGGCCACCGGCGAGAGCTTCGAGGCGGTGCGCGAGCGCGCCGAGGTGACGGTCAAGAGGCGCTACCACCAGCAGCGGCTCATCCCCGACGCCATGGAGCCGCGCGCGGTCGTGGTCACCCCGCTGGCCGCCTCCGGCGAGTACACCATGTACTCCGCCACCCAGATCCCGCACATCCTGCGGATCATGCTCGCGACGGTCACCGGCATCCCCGAGCACAAGCTGCGGGTGATCGCCCCGGACGTCGGCGGCGGCTTCGGCTCCAAGCTGCAGGTGTACGGCGAGGAGGTGCTGGCCCTCGCGGTCGCCCGGCGGCTGGGGCGGCCGGTGAAGTGGACCGAGTCCCGCTCCGAGGGCCACCTGGCCACCCACCACGGGCGCGGCATGATCCAGGACATCGAGGTCGCGGCCACCCGGGAGGGCCGGCTGCTCGGTCTGAAGGTGGACCTGCTCGCGGACATGGGCGCCTATCTGATGCTGGTGACACCGGGCATCCCGATCCTGGGCGCGTTCATGTACCCGGCGATCTACAAGATGGACTCCTACGAGTTCACCTGCACCGGCGTCTTCACCACCCGCACCCCCACCGACGCCTACCGGGGCGCCGGCCGCCCGGAGGCCACGTTCGCCATCGAGCGGATCATGGACGAGCTGGCCGCCGAACTGGGCCTGGACCCGGTGGAGTTGCGGCGCCGCAACTGGATCCGGCACGAGGAGTTCCCGTACACCACGATCGCCGGACTGACCTACGACAGCGGCGACTACGAGGCGGCGACCGCGAAGGCGCTCGCCCTGTTCGGCTACGACGGGCTCCGCGCCGAGCAGCGCGAGCGCGCCGGGCGCGGCGACCCGGTGCGCCTGGGCATCGGCGTGTCGACGTTCACGGAGATGTGCGGCCTGGCGCCGAGCCGGGTGCTGCGCGACCTGAGGTACGGCGCGGGCGGCTGGGAGGCGGCGAGCATCCGGATGCTGCCCACCGGCAAGGTCGAGGTGGTCACCGGGACCAGCCCGCACGGGCAGGGCCACGAGACCTGCTGGAGCCAGATCGCGGCGGACGTCCTCGGTGTGCCGTTCGAGGACGTCGAGGTGCTGCACGGCGACACCAGGTCCTGTCCGCAGGGCATGGACACCTACGGTTCGCGCTCGCTGGCCGTGGGCGGTGAGGCCGTGCACCGGGCGGCGACCACGGTGGTCGACAAGGCCCGCAAGGTGGCCGCACATCTGCTGGAGGCGAGCGAGCAGGACCTGGAGTTCCGGGAGGGCGTCTTCTCCGTGAAGGGCTCCCCCGAGGCCCGCAGGTCCATCCAGGAGATCGCCTTCGAGGCGTTCACCAATCACGATCTGCCCGACGGGGTGGAGCCGTCCATCAACGCCGAGCACGTGGTCGACCCGGAGAACTTCTCCTTCCCGCACGGCACCCATCTGTGCGCGGTCGAGGTCGACACCGAGACCGGGAGGACGCGGATCAGGTCGTACGTCTGCGTGGACGACGTCGGCCATGTGGTCAACCCGATGATCGTCGAGGGGCAGGTGCACGGCGGGCTCGCGCAGGGCATCGCGCAGGCGCTGTACGAGGAGGCCGTCTACGACGACGAGGGCAACCTGGTCTCCGGCAGCATGGCCGACTACCTCCTGCCCTCCGCCGCCGACCTGCCGGAGTTCGTGACCGACCGGACCGAGACCCCCGCGTCGTCCAACGCGCTCGGCGTCAAGGGGGTCGGCGAGGCCGGGACGATCGCCTCGACGCCCGCCGTGGTCAACGCCGTCGTGGACGCGCTGCGGCCGCTGGGCGTGACCGACGTACGGATGCCCTGCACCCCGGAACGGGTGTGGCGCGCGGTGAGGGAGGCGACGGCATGATTCCCCCGGCGTTCGAGTACGCCCGACCGGAGAGCGTCGAGGAGGCCGTACGGCTGCTCGGCGAGGCGGGTGACGAGGCGAAGGTGCTGGCCGGCGGGCAGAGCCTGCTGCCGCTGCTGCGGTTGCGGCTCGCCTTTCCCGAACTCGTCGTGGACGTGGGCCGGATCCCCGGTCTGCGCGGGGTCCGCGAGGACGGCGACATGCTGGCGATCGGCGCGCTCACCACGCATCACGAGGTGATCCACGACCCGCTGGTGCGCCGGCACGCCGGTCTGCTGGCGCAGGCGACGGCGACCGTCGCCGATCCGGCGGTACGGCACCGGGGCACGCTCGGCGGCGCGTTGGCGCACGCCGACCCGGCCGGCGATCTGCCGGCGATCGTATTGGCGCTGGACGGTGAACTGGTCGCCGTGGGCCCCGGCGGCCGACGCACCCTCCCGGCACGGGAGTTCTTCGTCGGCTACCTCCAATCCGCCCTCGCCCCGGATGAGTTGCTGGTGGAGGTGCGGTTGCCGAAGGCGGCCGGCTGGGGCTTCCACTACGAGAAGTTCCACCGGGTGGCGCAGTCCTGGGCGATCGTCGGGGTCGCCGCGCTGGTGCGCCGGGAGAACGGGCACATCGCCGAGGCGCGGGTCGGCCTGACCAACATGGGCGCGACCCCGCTGCGCGCGGCCGCGGCCGAGGCGGCGCTGGCCGGTGCCGACGGGCCGGAGGCGGTGGCGCGTGCCGCGCGGTCGGCGGCCGAGGGCGCGCGGCCGGGGCGGGACACGTCGGCCGCGCCCGACTACCGGGCGCATCTGGCCGAGGTGCTGACCAAGCGGGCGGTGCTGGCCGCCGCCGGGATGGGGTGAGCGCCGATCACCCGGATGGACGGCCCGGAACAGGTGCGGGCCCGCCTGGCGGAGACGGGGTATCTCGTCGACGAGGGGCTGGCCGTCACCTGCTACCTGGCGCTGAGGCTGCACCGGCCGCTGTTCTGCGAGGGCGACGCGGGCGTCGGCAAGACCGCGCTCGCCTCCGCCCTCGCCGAGGCGCTCGACGCGCCGCTGATCCGGTTGCAGTGCCATGAGGGCATCGATGCCTCGCAGGCCCTGTACGACTGGGACTTCCCGCGTCAGCTGCTGCATCTGCGCGCGGCGGAGGCGGCCGGGGTCAAGGACGCGGACCGGCTGGAGAGCGAGCTGTACGACCGGCGGTTCCTCGTCGCCCGGCCGCTGCTGCAGGCCCTCCAGAGGCAGCCGTCGGTGCTGCTGGTGGACGAGATCGACCGCGCCGACGACGAGTTCGAGGCGTTCCTGCTGGAGCTGCTGTCCGAGTACGCGGTGACGATCCCGGAACTGGGCACGCTGCGGGCCGAGGTGCCGCCGGTGGTGGTCCTCACCTCCAACCGGACCCGGGAGGTGCACGACGCGCTGAAGCGGCGGTGCCTGTACCACTGGTTCGACCATCCCGGCTTCGCCCGTGAACTGGCCATCGTGCGCCGCCGGTTGCCCAAGGTGTCGGCGCGCCTGGCCGAGCAGGTCACGGCTCTGGTCCAGGCGTTGCGCGGCGCGGATCTGGTGAAGCCTCCGGGGGTCGCGGAGACCATCGACTGGGCCGAGGCGCTGGATGCCCTGGGCGCCACGGAGGTGGACGCGGAGCTCGCCGTCTGCACGCTGGGTTCGGTCCTGAAGTACCGGGAGGACATGGACCGGGCCAGGGGTCTCGACCTGGCCGCGGTGCTGGCCGCGCGGGGAGTGTGAGCGCCGTGCCCGGCGAACGCGAGGAGACCGGGGAGGCCGGGGTGCCGGCTGCGGGGCTCGCCGGGCCGGATGCCGTACTGCTGGGCTTCGTACGGGCGTTGCGGGCGGCCGGTGTCGATGCGAGCGCCGAGCGGATGTACGCCTTCCTGCGGGCGGTGGCCGTGCTGCGGCCCGGGATGCGGGCGGACGTGTACGCGGCGGGGCGGGCGACGCTGTGCGGCGGGCCGGACGATCTGGAGCGCTATGAGCGGGTGTTCGCCGCCTACTTCGGCGCCGCCGAGGGCTCCCCTCCCCTGCCGGCGGTCCGCGGCCCTGCCCCGCCTCGGCCACGGCTGCGCGCGCGGGACGCGGCCGGTGGCAGCCGTACCCCCGGCGAACGCGATCCGCTGGGCCCGCCCACGGCGGCGCTCGCCAGCGCAACGGAGGTGCTGCGGCACCGTGACATCGCCGCGCTGGACGCCGCCGAGCGCGCCCAACTCCACCGGCTGCTGGCCGCGTTCGCGCTGCGCGGCGAGGTCCGGCGGTCCGCGCGGCGGCGGCCCGCGCGGCGCGGGGCGGTGGACCCCCGTCGTACCGTGCGCGAACTGCTGCGGCGCGGCGGCGAACCGGCCCGGCTGCGCCGGCACGCGCGCGTCGACCGGCCGCGCCGGGTGGTGCTGCTGGTGGACGTGAGCGGTTCGATGGCGCCGTACGCGGACGCGCTGCTGCGCTTCGCCCACGCGGCGGCGCGGGGCGGCCGTACGGAGGTCTTCACGATCGGCACGCGCCTGACCCGCGTGACACGCGAGCTGTCCCATCGCGACCCGGACCTGGCGATGGCGGCGGTCGCGGCGGCGGTGCCCGACTGGCGGGGCGGCACCCGGCTGGGCGAGCTGCTGCGCGAGTTCCTGAACCGCTGGGGGCAGCGGGGCATGGCGCGTGGCGCGGTCGTGGTGCTGCTCTCCGACGGCTGGGAGCGGGACGATCCCGCGCTGCTCGGCGCCCAGATGCGCCGGTTGCACGCGCTGGCGCACCGGGTGGTTTGGGCCAACCCCCGTAAGGCGCGGCCGGGTTACGCGCCGACGGCGGCGGGGATGGCGGCTGCGCTGCCGAGCGTGGACGTGTTCGTGGCGGGGCACAGCCTGGCGGCGCTGGAACGGCTCGCGGCGGTGGTGCGCGGGGCGGACACCGGTGCGGCGGCGGGGGCCGGGCGTTGATTCCCGATCCCGCGCTCCCGAGAAGCCTGTCATGGAGCCGCACCACGAGTTCGCCGCTGCGGCCCCGGCCCGCGCCGCTCGACATCGAGCGGGCCGCGCCGTGTCTGCCGGGGGGAGCGGCCGTCCGTCACACCTGCTCCGGGTCGCCCGCCACCCGTGCGTGCAGATGCTGGTCGTGCCAGCCGTCGGCGTGCAGCAGGGCGTCGCGCATCGTGCCCTCGAAGGTGAAGCCCGCCTTCTCGGCGACTCGGCAGGAGGCGGGGTTGGCGGTGGAGTGGCACAGACGGAGGCGGTGCAGGCCCAGGTCGTCGAGGGACCAGCGGGCGAGGCGCCGGGTCGCGGCGTGGGCGAGGCCGGCGCCGCGGGCCTCGGGCAGCAGCCAGTAGACGAGTTCCGCGGCGCCGCCCGCGAGGTCGATGTCGTTGAGCCCGATCAGTCCGATCGCGGGGCCGCCGGTCCTGGCGACGGCCCAGACGGCGCCGGTCTCGGCCCGCCACCGCTCGTGCATCCGCTCGATCCGGCGCCGGGCGTCGGCGTGGTCGGCCACGGTGAACAGGTTCCACCGCCGGATCGCCGGATCCTGCGCGGCGGCCAGCAGCGCGTCGGCGTCGTCCGGGCTCCAGGGCCGCAGCTCGACGCCCTCCCCGAGGCCGAGAACGGGCTGCCCGCCGTCGGCCATGCGGCCCGCGGGTACGACGTCGGGTATGCCAGCGCTGGAGATCATCCGGTGATCATCGCACGCCGTACTACCCCTGGGGCAGCCGGTGCAGGGTCACCCCGGCGAGCGTCCCGCCCGCGATCTCGGCCGTCATATAGGTGCGGTACGGCTGGCGGCGGCGGTCGGTCGGCGAGCCGGGGTTGAGCAGCCGGAGTCCGCCGGGGGCCGTGCTGTCCCAGGGGATGTGGCTGTGCCCGAACACCAGCACGTCCAGGTCGGGGAAGCGCGCGGCGCAACGGGCCTCGCGGCCCTGCGCGGATCCGGTCTCGTGCACCGCCGCGAAGCGCAGGCCGTCGAGTTCGGCGTACGCCACCTCGGGCAGCCGGGCGCGCAGTCCGGGCCCGTCGTTGTTGCCGTACACCCCGATCAGCCGGCGGCTGCGGCTCTCCAGCAGATCCAGTGTGGCGGTGTCCACCCAGTCCCCGGCGTGGAACACGACGTCCGCGCGCGGGAGTTCGGCCAGCAAGGCCTCCGGGAGCCGCTTGGCGCGCCGGGGCAGATGGGTGTCGGACATGAGCAGGAGTCGCACGGCTTCAGCCTAACGAGTTGTGCGCGAAAACAGGTGAAGTGTCCACCTACTCCCGGTCTACGGCCTACCAGGCGCACGGTACGCGAGCAGAGTGAGGGTGTCACCGCACGGTTCGCGCACCGGGATTCTCGCCGTCGGGCGACTCGTCGTCGACGCGAATGCGAATACGGTCCCGCGCGGCGTCGAGCGTCCGGGTGACCATCGCGGGGGTATCGCCTGCGGCGATGATGTAACCGATGCGCCCGTAGGCGTTCTCGGCCCGTTTCACGGCGGTACCCGGGCGCACTGTCACGGCGACTTTGGTGACGCCAGGCGTGGCCGAGGCCGCCTCGACACCCTCCACACCGCTCAGCACGCCCGCGCGGTCCGGCAGCAGGAACCGGATCACGGCGTGACCGTGGCGCGTGGCCGTAAGGTCCACCGGCAGGCCCGTCGCGGCGCGCAGTTGCTGCTCCAGCAGATCGGAACCGATCGCCTGCCGTATCAGCTCCGGGATCATGCCGCCTGCCAGCCGGGGGTTGATCTCCAGAACGCGTGGACCGGACGCGGTGAGCTTGACTTCGGTGTGGACGGCACCCGAACGCCAGCCCACCGCACCGAGCGCGGTGATCACGGTCTCGGCCAACTCGCTCGCGGCACCGGCAGGCAACGGCGCGGGGAAGACGTGACCGGTCTCGACGAAGTACGGTCCGGCCGTGACGGATTTGGCGGTCACGCCGACGCAGGTGGTGACGCCGTCGTGGGTGAAGGTCTCCACGCTGTATTCGTCGCCCTGGACGAACTCCTCCACCAATACGGTTCGGGCGGTCGGTTGGCCGCGGACGTTCGTGCGCACCGCGAGGATGCGCGAAGCCATGTCCCTGGCCTCGTCCACGTCGATGCAGAGCCTGACGTTGTTCGAGCCCGAGTCGTCGGACGGCTTGACCACACAGGGCAGGCCGACCTCGGCGACGGCCTTGGCCACTTCGTCGACGTCCTTGACCACGGCGTAGTTGGGCTGCCCGATTCCCGCCGCCCAGAGGACCCCACGGGTCACGTCTTTGTTCCGGCAGGCGGCGACCGCGTCGGCCGAATTGCCGGGCAGGTCGAGCCACTCGGTCAACTCCGCGGTGGTGGGCACGTAGAAGTCGCTCGTGGTGGTCAGTCCGGCGATGTCCTGGCGGGGAAAGCGCTCCTGGATCACGGTGCGCAGTTCCGCGGGCGAGTTCGTGTCGCAGACGACGATCTCGCTTCCGGTCTCCTCAAGTCCGGCGTACCGCTCGGGTCTGCCGGTGATCAGCACCGGACGCAGCCCCAGTTCGCGCGCGGTACGCAGCGCCTCCATTCCCGTGCCGGTCGTGTTGGACTCGATGAAGATCAGGAATTTGCCCGCCTTGCCGGCCCTCGGAAGAGTGGCACGCGACCATTGGGTCACCGCGGTGCCGTATTCGACCGGCCGGGGCTCGGTGGCCAGGGGGAGGTCGGTCACGCGGTGTTCGTCCCAGTACTCGTCGCTGTAGACGGTGTCGATGTAGCGATCGCCCCGGTCGGGGAAGATTCCGACGATCCGGCTGCCCGGCGTCGCGCGAGCGGCGACCTCGGTGAGCACGCGATACACCGAGCCGGACGTGTTGCCCGCGAAGATGCCCTGCTCCCGCACCAGGGCCCTGGTCGCGGCGAATGCCTCGTGATCGTTGAGCCAGTGCACCTCGTCGATGACGTCGCGGTCCAGATTGTTCGGTGACAGACTGTTGCCCAGGCCGCTCTGCAGTCGGCCGGGAGAGTCCGGCTGATCGAACAGCGCGCTCCCGACGCAGTCGACACCGACGGATCGCAGGCTCGGGAAGGTCTTGCGCAGCTCGCGGGTCGAACCACACAGGGAGCCGCCTGAGCCGACCGCGCCCACCAGGACGTCGACGGTCCCGAGGTCGTCGATCAATTCCTGCGCGAGTGGCCGATAGGCGCGCGGGTTGTCCGGATTGGTGTACTGACGCGGCCAGAACGCCCCTGGCAGGTCCCGCATCAGCTCCGCGAGACGCTCCAGCCTGGCGGACTGCCAGCCTTGCCCGGTCATCGACCGCACTATGTGGACATGCGCGTCCAGGCAGCGCAGTTTCGCCAGGGTGACGGGATCGATCCTGGGATCGGTCACGATGTGGACCGGATGTCCCAGGGACCGCCCCACCAAGGCCACACCGAGGGCCAGTGTCCCGGAGGAGCTCTCCACGATGGGCGCCCCTGGCTCGAGCGCTCCGATGCGGCGTGCCTCCTCCACCACGCTCTTGGCCACCCGGTCCTTCATGGCGAACGGGTTGGCGAGTTCCAGCTTCGCGTACACCTCGGTGCCCTCGGGTACGTCGAGCGCGAGGCGCACGAGCGGGGTGTGCCCGATCATGTCGCGAGCGGACTGAAAGAGCATCGTCACATCCTCTGGTGATGGGTCAGATGGAGAGCACCCAGGCGACTCCAGTCGTCGTCCTCATGCCCGAGCGATCGGTAGACGGCGGTCGTACCCGGCAGTGCGGCGCAGCCGGCCAGGGCCGCTTCGGTCTTGGCCGCCGCGTCGGGGTCGGCGTGGTCGATCAGAATGCCGAGCACCGTTCCGCTGTGTGCGCACACCACGCCCAGTGCGCCGATCTTCCCGGACAGTCGCCGCAGCTCGGCCAGGAAGCGGCGTGGATTCAGGCGGGCGTTGAGCTCGGCGCTGCGGGTGGCGACTCGCCCGACCTCCGGCAGATCACCGGCATGTATCGCGGTACCGAGCGCCGTCCGGAGGCGGGCGTACTCGCGGCGTTCCTCGTCGGTGTGGACTCTCGCGGCCCCGTTGTACTGCACCGTGTCGACCTGGCCACCTTCGTCGTGCGCGACGATGATCATGGACGGCAGGGTGCCCAGCCTTTCCCGCACGCGCACGTTGCGATGGTCGAAGTCGACGATCTCGTCGTACATCACGCCGTCGGACGGTTCGATTTCCCGCATCAGCGACTCGATGTCCTCAGCGCGGAAACGCGTTCCGACCGCGGCCGCGACGGCGCGGGCGGTGGCGACCAGGTCCGCCGATGAGCTGGCCAGCCCCTTCCCCTCCGGCAGCTCGCCGTGGAGAATCAGCTGCCCGCCGCCGCCCACGCCCGCGAAACGCAGCGCCGACATCGCGAGGCGGCCGGCCTTCCACTTGTGGACGGGGTGCACGTCGACACTCGTGGAGCCGGGCGCGTACCGGAAGGACGCGGTGTTCCACGCCGCCACGGGGCAGGTCACCATGAAGTGCTGTCCCGAGTGGACAGTGCCTTGCAGCAGCTCTCCGAATGTGCCGAACGACCGGCCGGTGCCCTGGGCCACACCGGTGGACCGCTCACTCGCCCTCGTGTCCGAACTGGACAACTTCGTTGCCTCCCCCTTGGCTTTGCGCCTTCCGACGACCCCACTCACGCGCAAGTCGTTCGAGTTCCCGCTCTTGATCCGCGAGCACCTCACCGACGGCCTGCGGATGGGTCGATCCCGCTGAGTTCATCGACCCCAGAGCTCCCGCCACCTCGAATACGCCACGCAGCAGTGCGTTCGGGTCGGTCAGACGGCGTCCGCTTTCGGCTGCGGCTGTGGTCAGAAGACCAGGATCCGCCTGTGCCGGCTCAAGGCCCGCGTCCATGGCCATCACGATGTACCGTCCCGCGATCACCTGCGCGAGGCGCCACGGCACACCCTCGTCGAGGGTGAGGCGGTTCGCCAGCGCGAAGCCGCCCAGAAACTCCTTCTCACATGCGCGGGCCATCCGGTCGACATCGAATCGCGCGTTGTCCAGCACCACCGTGAACAGACGCAGCGCGCTTTCGAACGCGTCGAAGGCTCGCGGCAGTTCCGTGCCGGCCTCCTTGGAGACCTCGACGGAGTTGGAGAACGCGGTGTTGCGCTGTCCGAGCACCGTGTCGAGGTGTGTCGAGGACAGATGTGCCAGGCGTCCCCGAATGCGCTCCAGAATGGGGAAGTTCTTCTTCTGCGGCATCGCGGAGGAGATTCCGGACAGCTCGTCCGGCAGATCCAGGAACCCGTAGGCACTGCTGCCCCAGGCCATCAGGTCGGTGACGAACCGGCTCAGCTGCACACCGAGGATCTCGAACTCGCCGGTGATCTCGACGGTCCAGCCCCGATACGCGACAGAGGTCAGCGCGAGCGGCTGCACCCGCTGGAAACCCAGTGATCGCGCAAGGCGTTGGCGGTCCCACGGCAAGGTCTGGCCCGACATCGCCCCCGCTCCCAGAGGGCAGGCGTCGATGCTGTCATAGGTGAACAGGAGTCGGCGCGACGCGTGTTGCGCTTGTTCGGACAAAGCGGCGAGGTAGAAGCCGGGCGAGATGATCTGTGCTGCCTGCAGATGCGTGTAGCCGGGCATCGGGTGTTCGGTGTGACACCCGGCGAGCCGGTGCGCGGCACGGCCGAACTCCAGCAGTGTCGCGGCGGCTTCGAGCAGACGGGAACGTCCGAAGAGCAACTGCGCACACGCTTGGTAGTCGTTGCGGCTGCGATCGACGTGCCAGGCCGGAACCGGCTCACTGAGGCCGTCCTCGACCTGCCGTTCCAGCGTGAAGGCCATGTCGCTCATGCTGGCCGCGCTCCGCTCGGTCATCGAGTCGCGATCGACCGAGTCCAGGAGCGTGTCGATCTCGCGAGCACTTCCCTCGGCGAGAATTCCCATGCGGACGTACTCCGTGACCAGGGCTTTCTCGATCGCCACGTAGTGCGGCAGCAGATTATGCACTTCTGCGTCGAACTGCGGATTCAGCACCTCGGTGCGCAGCAAATGACTCGGCCCGGCACTCACGCGTCCGCTCAGTCGAGTCGGCCGCGCTTTTTCAACAGGCATCGCGGTCCATTCCTCTTTCGGTCTCGATGGCCGTGATCGCGATAAGCCGGCCGATGGCCGGGTCCCTCGACGCCATGTCGACGATCTCGGTCTCGGGTACGTCCGCGTTCATTTCCCCCCTTGCCCGCACAGCGCCCGGGGCCGCACTGGTCATCCCCGCCGGCACCGGCCCCCCTGCTCACTCCTTGACGGTCATTCGAGCGGATTCAGCGAACTTCGCTCGTCATGCACCATTCCAGTACGGCCATGGCCGCGGTCATCTTGTGATGCGCCTGGCGCCATGCCCGGCTCTGCGCTCCGTCGAGGACGTCGTCGGTGACTTCCTGGCCGCGCACGGCGGGCAGGTCGTGAAGGAAGACGGTGTGCCGTGCGCCGACCCGGTCCAAGAACTCGCCGTCAATGCGGAACCCCTCGAATGCGGTGAGCCAATTCGCGTCCTCTTTGGCCACCCCCATGGTCTGCCAGCGGCTCGTGTAGACGGCGTCGACAGGTCCCTTTACTTCCGCCGGGCTGGTGATCTGTTCGACCTGGGCGCGTCCGCCGGCAAGGCGGTCAGCGGTGGCGAGAACCTCGTCCGGCACCTCGTACCCGGCAGGGCACAGCAATGTGAGCCGCAACCCCGGTGTGAGAGCCGCGGCGAGTGCGAGGGCGGAGCCGGAGCTGTTCCCTTCGCCGACGCACAGCACATGTCGCGCGTCCAGGCTGCCGAATTCCTCGGTGAGCGTGGCGAGGTCGGCTATGGCCTGGGTGGGGTGCTCCTCGATGCTGAGCGCGTTGACGACGGCGAGGCGGTTGCTCGAGCCAAGTCTGCGCATCTCCTCGACCGGCCCGTTGGTACGGACGACCAGGGCGTCCAGGTACTGACCGAGCACCCTCGCCGTGTCCTCAAGGGTCTCTCCGGTGGCGAGTTGGAGGTCGCTCGGGCCGTAGGTGATGGTGTCCGCGCCAAGGCGGGTCGCCCCCGACCAGAAGGACGTTCGGGTACGGGTCGACGACTTGCTGAAGTAGATGCCGACGGCGCGCCCGGCGAGCGTCCGCTCCCGGACACCCTCGCGACCGAATCGCACAGCGCGTCCAACGATGCGCGCCAGGTCGTCCGGGGTGAGGTCGGACAAAGAGATCAGATTGCGCATGACGGTGTTTCGTCCCCCTAGAGAAGTGCCGTGCCACACGTTCACCCTCTCTCAGGTGACGTTGTGCTTCATTCTGCCCAGCAACGCCGGCGGGATCAGGTGAGACACATCGCCACCCAGTTCGAGGATTTCCCTGACCAGGCTGGATGAGACGCTGTATTTCTGGTTCATCATGAAGAATGCGGTTTCGACCCTCGCAAGACTGTAATTCATCTGCGCCATCTGCAATTCGCTCTGGAAGTCGCTGATCGTGCGCAGCCCCCTGACGACCAGCGCAAAATTCTCCTTTTTGCAGTAGTCCACGAGCAGTCCGTCAAACGATTCCACACTCACGTTGCCCAGGCCCGCGGTCACTTCACGGAGCATGTCCATGCGTTCTTCCGAGGTAAACCGACATTTCTTGTTGATGTTGACCAGCACGCTCACCACCACATGGTCGTACACAGCGGCGGCGCGCCCGATTATGTCGATATGCCCATTTGTGACTGGGTCGAATGAGCCCGGGTAGACCACACGTTTCATGGTGTCGGACCGTATCAAAGGCGGCGGCCCCATGGACCGTGGAACCTACCTTGATCAAGAGTGACCCACGTCATACAGGAAACCTACTTGCGTTCACTGTCGATCTCGATATAGGAAGATCCCGCTTGCTTCTGCTTATGTTCTGAGAGGCACACGGGGGGCGTCATGGGGGCGACTGCTGCTTGCGGTCGAAATTTTTGCTGTGGGCACACAGCTCTTCACGTGCGCGGCAGATCACCGCGGCACCGGGTTATTCAAAGAGCCCCGCTGACGACGGCCTGACCGAAGCACGGCCGGGGACCGCTTCGGCGGTATGCGGCATTCTGTGGCGTTCTCTGCGGGCGCTATCTCTTTCTGCCTCGACAAGGCGCCGACCTCTGATCACGACGCACTGCGATTCGTCTGACTTCACTGGGAACCGACACTGGCGCAACGGTGTGCGTGGGCACGCCGGGTGTGGCCGTGACTGGTCCGATTATCTGGGGGGTTGTTGTGTTCCCGTTGTCCTTCGCTCAGCGACGGCTATGGTTTCTTGGCCAGTTGGAGGGGCCTGGGGCGACGTACAACGTGCCGTTCGGGTTGCGCCTTGTCGGGGACCTGGACCCGCCGGCCTTGCAGGCGGCGCTGAACGACGTGGTGGAGCGGCATGAAGCGCTGCGGTGCATCTTCCCGGAGCGGGACGGGGTGCCGCGGCAGGAGGTGCTGCGGCCGGACCAGGCACGCATCGAGCTGCGGCTGAGTGATGTGACCGCTGACGAGCTGCCGCGAGTGATGAGCGAGGCGGCGGCGCGTCCTTTTGATCTGGCGTGCGACATTCCGACGCGGGCGTGGCTGTTCCGGCTGGCGCCCCAGGAGCATGTGCTGGTCCTGCTACTGCATCACATCGCCTGTGACGGCTGGTCGTTGGCGCCGCTGACGCGGGACTTGGGTCAGGCGTACCAGGCGCGGTGCAGGGGGACGGCTCCGGAATGGGTGCCGTTGCCGGTGCAGTACAGCGATTACACGCTGTGGCACGAGGAGTTGGTGGCGCAGGTCGGGCCGGAACAACTGGAGTACTGGCGCCGGGCGCTGGCGGGGGCGCCACCGGAGTTGACGTTGCCGGTCGACAGGCCGTACCCGGCTGATCCGACGCACCACGGCGGGCTGGCCTCTTTCACCCTCGACGCCGAGTCGCACCGGGCGTTGACGCGGCTGGGGCAAGCGCAGGGCGCCAGCCTGTTCATGGTGCTGCAGGCCGGGCTGGCGGTCTGGTTGCAGCGGCACGGCGCGGGAGACGACATCGTGCTCGGCACCGCGGTGGCGGGGCGGACCGATGAGGCGCTGGAGGACCTGGTCGGGTTCTTCGTGAACACGCTGGTGCTGCGGACCGATCTGTCGGGGGATCCGTCCTTCGCGGAGTTGCTGCGTCGGGTCCGTGAGACGGATCTGGGCGCGTACCGCAATCAGGACGTCCCGTTCGACCTGGTGGTGGAGGATCTGGCTCCGCACCGGTCGGCGGCCCGGCAGCCATTGTTCCAGGTGATGCTGGTGCTGCAGTCCGACACACTCGACTGGCCGCAGTCCGCTGATCTGGCCGTGTCCCGGGAACAGATCCGCACAGAGGTCGCGAAGTTCGACCTCGTGGTCAGCTTCACCGAGGTGTTCGACGCCACCGGCGCGCCCGCAGGGATCACCGGCCAGATCGAGTACGCGACCGACATCTTCGATCAGACCACTGTGGACTCGCTCGCGGACCACCTGATGCGTGTCCTGCGGTGGGTGGCGGCCGAACCACAGTCCCGGATCACCGGGATCGACCTGCTTTCCGACCACGAACGACATACGACCCTCGTCGAATGGAACGGCGCCGCGGTAGAGGTACCACGGCAGCGCGTCCACGAACTGTTCGAAGCCCAGGTGCGCCGCACCCCCACGGCCACCGCCGTGGTCTTCGAAGACACCGAGATCTCCTACGAAGAGCTCGACACCCGCGCCAACCGCCTGGCACACCACCTCATCGACCACGGAGTAGGCACGGACGACGTGGTCGGCGTCCACCTGAATCGCGGAGTGGAGATGGTGGTCACGGTGCTGGCCGTGCTCAAGGCCGGTGGCGCCTACACGATGCTGGACACCGGCTTTCCCGTCGACCGGCTGCTTTCAGTGGTCGAGGATGCCGGCGCCCGTGTGGTCATTGCCGATTCGGCGGTGGCCGGTCAGGCTTCCTGGCCCGGTGTGAGCTTTGTCCGGGTGGACTCCGCAGCGGAGCGGATCAGGCAGCAGGCGGACTTTGGCCCCGCGGTGGCCGGGGATCCGGAGTCCGCGGCGTGTGTGATGTTCACGTCGGGCTCGACAGGCCGGCCCAAGGGAGTGCTCACTCCCCACCGGGCTCTGGTGGGGACGTTCATCGGTCAGGACTATGTGGACTACGGGCCTGATCAGGTGTGGCTGCAGACCTCGCCGGTGTCGTGGGACGGTTTCGCCGTGGAGTTGCTCGCGCCACTGCTCGCCGGAGCCACGGTCGTGCTCTACCCGGAACCGAAGCTGGACGTCCCCGGCATCGTCCACGCGATCGACAGGCATGGCGTGACCGCCCTGCAGGTGTCGGCCAGTCTCTTCAACCTTCTGGTCGAACATCAACCAGAAGTCCTTCACAAGCTCCGTTACATCATGACGGCCGGCGAGGCCGCGTCAGTGGCACATGTGGCCGCGGCACTGCGGGAATCGGCAGGACTTCAGGTTCTCAACGGTTACGGCCCTGTCGAGAACATGGGACTTTCCACGACTCACCTGGCCACCAGTCGTGATGTCGGGCGCGGGGTCGTTCCGGTAGGACGGCCATTGGTGAACAAGCAGGTGTTCGTGCTGAACGAACACCTGCTTCCGGTGCCACCCGGCGTGGTGGGAGAGCTGTACGTGGCGGGTTCGGGTCTTGCCCGCGGCTACCTCAACCGGCCCGGACTGACCGCCGAACGGTTCGTCGCCAACCCCTGGGGCGACGGGGAACGCATGTACCGCACCGGTGATCTGGTCCGGTGGGACCATGACGGGCAGCTGGTGTTCGCGGGTCGTGCTGACGATCAGGTGAAGGTGCGGGGATTCCGTATCGAGCCGGGCGAGGTCGAGGCCACGCTGGCAGCGCATCCGGAAGTGGGCCGGGCCACCGTACTGGTCCGCGAGGACCGGCCGGGTGACAAACGTCTGGTCGCCTACGTGACACCGCGGAAGGACTGCCGACCGGACCCCGCCGACCTGCGCGGCTTCACGGCCCGGCGACTGCCGGAACACATGGTCCCATCGGCACTCATGGTGCTCGACGCACTGCCGCTGAC
>NZ_JBFBFF010000006.1:0-365298 GCF_040684035.1 Streptomyces sp. NPDC093018 | reverse complement strand
CTGGACCTCGAACGCGTCGGCATCGACGACAACTTCTTCGAACTCGGCGGCCACTCACTGTCCGCGACCCGACTGGTCAGCCGGATACGGGCGGCCTTGGGCGTCGACCTTTCCCTCGCGGACCTGTTCGAAGGGCCGACGGTGGTCCGGTTGGCCAGCCGGCTCGACGAGACGAGGCGCGCGACTGCCACCGCGCGGCCCAGGCTGCGGCCCCGCGGACAGGGATGAGCCGGCCTTCCGGGTCGGTGACGACCTGCACGCGAGGCAGGTCGAGTGCGGTAGGCCAGGGAACCAACAGGGCTCATGGAGCGGCAGGTTGAGACTTCACTTCCGAAGCAGACCACTTGGTACGGTGCCCGTCATGGGGGAATCACTCGCGCCGTTGGCGCATCCGGCTTTCCGTTGGCTGCTCAGTGCCCGCGTAACGACCATGGCCGGCAACGCGATGGCGCAGATCGCGCTCGTGTTCGCCGTACGGGACGTGACCCAGTCGGTCACGGCGCTCGGTGTCGTCGTGGCGGCGCGCTCGATCGCGAACCTGGTGTTCCTGCTGTGGGGCGGTGTCGTGGCGGACCGGCTGCCCCGCCAGTTCGTGCTCGTGGGGTCGTCCGCGGTGTCGGCGGTGAGCCAGGGGCTTCTGACCGTCCTGGTGCTGACCGGGACGGTGTCCGTGCCGGCGTTCGTCGTACTGGCGGCCGTGAACGGCATGTCGAGCGCCTTCGCGTTCCCCGCCTCCTCGGCGCTCACGCCGCAGACGGTGCCCACCGAGCAGCGGCAGCGCGCCAACGCGTTGCTGCGCCTCGGGCAGAACTCGTCGACGATCGCGGGCGCGTCCCTCGGCGGCCTGCTGATCGCGTTCATCGGCCCTGGCTGGGGCCTGGGGGTGGACGCGCTGTCGTTCGCGCTGTCGGGCCTGTGCTTCGCGTTCGTGCGTGTACCGGCGGCCGGGGTCGCCGCCGAGCACAGGCCGGGGGTGCTGTCCGAGCTGCGGATCGGCTGGACGGAGTTCGTCTCGCGGAGCTGGGTCTGGGGCGTGGTCGTGGCTTTCGTCTTCGTCAACGCGGCGCACGCGGGCGGCACGATGGTCCTCGGCCCGGTCCTCGCGGACACCGTGATCGGGCGTGAGACGTGGGGCTTCGTGCTGGCCGCGCAGACCGTGGGCATGGTCGCCGGTGCCTTCGTGGCGCTGCGGATCAGGGTGCGCAGGCTGCTGTTGCTCGGCGTGGCGTGCGTGGCGGCGTTCGCGGGCCTGCCGTTGGCGCTCGCCATGTACCCGAAGCCGTGGCTGCTCATGACCACCGCCTTCGTGGCCGGGCTGTGCCTTGAGCAGTTCGGCGTGGCGTGGGAGACATCGTTGCAGCACCACGTGCCGGCGGAACGGCTCGCGCGGGTCTACTCCTACGACATGCTCGGGTCGATCGCGGCGGTTCCGCTGGCCCAGCTCGTGGTCGGCCCGGTGTCGCAGGCCGCGGGGATCACCGCGACCCTGATCGGTTGCGCGACGATACACGTGGTCGCGACGGCCGCGATGGTCGCTTCGCGGTCGGTGCGCGCGGTGGAGAACGTCGCCTCGGTCCAGCCGGCGGGCTGACACGGTGACGTCCCGCCCCGCCGGCAGGGTTGGCGCGAGTCCGAAGGATGTCGAGAGAGTCGAGGTAGGCGCCCTCCTCGCGCACCAGCTGGGCCATGCGCCCGTCCAGGGCCTCCAGCCGAGTGGGCGAGCAGTGCTCCGGGAGGCGGGGGACGTCGTCGGCGACGGCGCAGATGTCGTCGTGGCCGAGGACGAGCAGCGACTGGTACGGCGGCACGGGCAGGAGGTCGGGTTCGGCGCGCAGTGCGGTCACGACGGTGCTCTCGCTGCCGATGAGCGCCCTGGCCACGTCGAAGCCGTTCTCGGACAGCAGGGAGTCGGGGTTGTGGCCGGAGACGCGGCGCCGGATCCTCGGGTAGCCGCGGCGAATGCCGGCCAGGTGGTCGGTGGCGATGCGGTCGAGGCCGGGGTAGATCTCGCCGGGCGGGGTGGGGCCGGCCCAGGCGCCCTGCCCGTCATAGGCGAGGATCTCCAGGCGCCGCACCAGTTGTTGCCGATCATGCCGCCGGGGGAACAGTGGCTGTGGGCGGACGGCTTGGGGCCGAACTGGGGCTGGTGGCGGGCGAGTCGGGCGTCGAGTTCGTCGAGGACGGGGGCGGCGAAGCACGCGTCGGTCGTGTCGCCGGTGCCGCCCCTGAGTTTCTTCAGGCAAAGCTGAACAGTTTCAGCTGGACAGTCCAGCCTGACGGACCTAGGGTGATCGGCGTGGAAGACATCTCCGACGCGGCGGTCCGGGCGGCACGCGATCTACGGGTGGCGTTCAGCCGGCTGCGGCGCCGTATCCGCGAGGTCGCCCAGGACGCGGACCTGACTCCGTCGCAGGAGTCGGCGCTGACCCTGGTCGGCAAGCACGGCGCGGCCACCGCGAGCGCGCTGGCCGCCGCCGAGGGGGTGCGCCCGCAGTCCATGGCCACCACGCTGGCCGGGCTGGAGCAGCACGATCTGATCCGCCGCGCCCCCGACCCGGACGACGGCCGCCGCCAGCTGGTCACCCTGACCGACGCCGGCCGGGCCCGTGTCGAGGGCAACAAGCAGGTGCGCGAGGAGTGGCTGGCGCGCGCCTTCCAGGACCGGTACAGCGACGAGGAACGGCAGACGATCCTGGCGGCGCTGGAGCTGATGCAGCGGCTGTCGCGGCCGTAGCCATGGAACGGACACGCTGAACTCCGCACACCCCCGAACGACCCTGAACGACCCCTGAAACAACCCCTCGAAAGGCCTGACCGACTCATGTCGCTCACCACGCTCGACCCCCGTACCGCCCTCGTCGTGATCGACCTCCAGCACGGCATCGTGGGCTCCCCCACGCAGCCGCACTCGGGCGCCGACGTGCTGTCCCGCTCGGTGGAGCTGGCCGAGGCGTTCCGCGCCCGGAACCTGCCCGTCGTCCTGGTCCGGGTGTCCTTCGCCGCCGACTTCTCCGACGTCATGCCCGGCCGCACCGAGCAGCAGGGCGGCGGCGCGGCGTTCCCGGAGGGCTGGGACGTCATCGTCGACGAACTGACCGGTCACGCCGGGGACATCCAGGTCACCAAGCACAACTGGAGCGCCCTGTTCGGCACCGACCTGGATGTGCAGCTGCGCCGCCGCGGCGTCACCCAGATCGTGCTGACCGGCATCGCCACCAGCATCGGCGTCGAGTCCACCGCGCGTGACGCCTACGCCATGGGCTACCACGTCACCCTGGCCACCGACGCGATGGCCGACCGCGACGCCGCGACGCACGCGCACAGCGTCGAGAAGATCTTCCCGCGGCTGGGCGAGACCGGCACGACGGCGGAGATCCTTGAGCTGCTGGCGAAGACGCACGGCTGAACTCCCTCTCCGGCGACGCACGGCTGAACTCCGCGGCCGGACAGCGCGGCGGCCCGGTTCCCTCGTCCGTACGAGGGGCCGGGCCGGTGCGGTGCCGGGGGCCGCGGATGTGCCGCGCGCTCAGTCCTCGCCACGCACGATGGTGTCCTCGGGGCCGTTTCCCGGCCGCCAGGTCCCGGTGCGGTCCGGCACGGCGGGAACACAGGTACGCACCCCCAGGTCCGGGCGGTCCCGGCGGCTGTGCGCCTGCGCCCACCCCGTCTCGGCCCGCGGTATGTCCGGATTCTCGGTCGGCTGCGCGATCACGTCGTGTCATCCACCCTCTGCGTACGGCGTCCGGCGGGACCGGTACATCGGCCCCGCGGACCTGGTCTCGGCTTTCCGCCGCGGGTATCCGCCCGGCGTCACCCGTAAACGGGGGCCGCGCGTAAACGGGGGCCGCGCGGCGGGCCGTTCAGGTACGGCCGCCGCCACCGCCGCCGAAGGAACCGCTGGACCCCGGTGACCAGCGCGGACGCCGCTGGTCGTCGGCGCGCCGGGAGCGGATGTTGTCGAGCTGGTGCGGGGTGAGCCGCTCGCTCCCGTCATCGGCCCTCGGCACATCGCGGGGCTCGCGCATCTCGCTGGTCTCGCGGACCGGGCCCGTCGGCGGCAGCTTGGGCTGCTCCTCCGGGCGCGGTGGGGCGGGCTCGCGCTGACGCACCTCGAAGCCCAGCCGGAACGCCCAGATCAGTCCGCCGACCAGGACGACCCCGGCGACCAGGATGAGGACGTAGCCGAAGACCTGCCTGCCGGTGGCCGCTTCGTACATGGCAGTGTTCATGGCCGCCGGGTACCCGGGGCGAGCCGACGAATACCGGCTCACATGGGCCTTTCCCCGGCCGCCGGTCAGCCCGTCGGCGGTCTCTCGCCCGCCGCGGCGGCGCGTTCCACCTCGGCCTCGATGTCGGCGCGCGGGCGGCCGGTGTCCTTCGCGTACTCGCTCAGCGCGGTCTGCACATCGCGGGCGAGGTCGCGCCAGGCCCGCAGGGCGGTCTCATAGGTGCCCGACTGGGCGCCGGTCATGCCGCGTTCGGCCGGTGGGCCGTACGTCTCCCGCAGCTCCTCGACCGTGGTGTGCGCCGCGTCGGCCGCCCGCTGCTTCTGCACCAGTTCCTCGAAGGTGTGTGCCACCCCATCGAATCTAGGCGCGGTCCCGTCGGCGCGCCTGTCCAACCCGCAACCATGCACTCCGACACGCCCGACCCGCTCCAGGCGGCCGGCGCCGCGGCTTGGCCGCTGGTCACGACGGCGAGTCGTACCGTCCCCGCCGCCCGGCACGCCACCGGGGGCGCGCTCGCCGTGCGCGGGACGCCGTCACGGGGGAGTCTTGATCCGGGATGCGACACGCGGCCGTAGGAGGAGGTGGTCGGCGTGTCCGACGGGCCAGGGCCCGCACGGGCGGCGGCCGCCGGGACACCCGCCGGTGAGCCGGTGCTGTCGGTCGCCCTGGCCGCGATGATGGAGGAGGTGCACGCCCACTCCGGCGCCGTGTACCTGCTCAGACCCGATGAACCGGTCCTGGAGATGGCGGTGCACGCGGGCCTGCCCCGGGCGTTCGCGGCGCCCTGGGAGCGGCTCGGGCTCGGTGCGTCGGTGCCGGTCGCGGACGCGGTGCGCAAGCGGCGTCTGATCTGGGTGGGCGGCGAGGAGGAGATGGCGGGGCGCTATCCGCGGATCGCGGTGGTGCTGCCGTACTCGTTCGCGCTGGCCGCGCTGCCGCTGGCGACCGCGCGCGAGGTGTACGGCGCGGTGTTCGTGACCTGGCCCGGGAGCCATCCGCCGGAGCTGTCCACCGAGGAGCGCGTGCGGCTGACGGCGTCCTGCAAGCGGCTGGCGCTGCGGCTCGCCCGGGCCGCGAAGGAGCGCAGGCCGCTCGGCCGTGAGCGCGATCTGCTCGCGGCGCCCGGACCCGAGGTGGCGGGCACCCTGGGCTCGGTGGAGGCCGCGCGGATGGTGGACCGGCTGCCGTACGGCCTGGCGTCGCTGGATCTGCACGGCCGGATCGGCTACGTCAGCCCGGCCGCCGCCACCCTGCTCGGCAGGACCCCGGACGAACTGCTCGGCGCCCTGCCGTGGGTCGCGGTGCCCTGGCTGAACGATCCGACCTACGAGGACCGCTACCGGGCCGCGCTGCTGAGCCAGCAGCCCACCTCGTTCGTGGCGCTGCGGCCGCCCGGCGACTGGCTGTCGTTCCGGCTGTATCCGAGCCTGACCGGAATCAGCGTGCGCATCGGGCGGACGCGCCCGATGGCCGACGTGGCGCCGGCCGCCGCCCCGGTGGCGGCGGGGCCGTCCCGGCTGGTGACGATCTCCCAGGTGCTGAACCTGGCGGGGGCGCTGACCGAGGCGGTGGGGGTGCGGGACGTGGTGCGGCTGGTGTGGGACGAGCTGGCGCCCGCGGTGGGCTGCCGGGCGCTGGCGATCGCCTCGCCGCAGGACGGCCGGCTGCATCTGCTGGGGCACCGGGGGTACGACGATCCGAGCGTGGTGGAGCGGTTCGAGGGGCTGCCGCTGTCCGAGCGGACCCCGGGCATGCGGGCGCTGAGCAGCGGAGTGCCCGCGTTCTTCGAGTCCCGGGAGCAGCTGGGGCGGCTCTACCCGGAGCGGGAGGAGAGCCCGGACGGCTTCGCGGCGTGGGCGTATCTGCCGCTGATCGCCTCCGGACGGCCGGTCGGCACCTGTGTGCTGGCGTATGCCGAGCCGCGGCTCTTCCCCGCCGACGAACGGGCCGTGCTGACCGCCCTCGGCGGGCTGATCGCCCAGGCCCTGGAGCGCGCGATGCTCTACGACGCCGAGCACCAGCTGGCGCACGGGCTGCAACAGGCGCTGCTGCCGCACTCGCTGGCGTCGCTGCCGGGTGTGGAGGCGGCGGCCCGGTATCTGCCGGCCACCCATGGCATGGAGATCGGCGGCGACTTCTACGACCTGGTCGCGGCCCGGCCCCTGACGGCGGCGGTGATCGGGGATGTGCAGGGGCACAACGTGACGGCGGCGGGTCTGATGGGGCAGCTGCGCACCGGGGTGCGGGCGTACACCGCGGTGGGGCAGGGCCCGCACGAGGTGATGGCCAGCACCAACCGGCTGCTGATCGACCTGGGCGCGGAGCTGTTCGCCAGTTGTCTGTATCTGCGCCTCGATCCGGCGGCCGGGCTCGCCGTGATGGCGCGCGCGGGACATCCGCCGCCGCTGCTGAGGCGGCCCGACGGGCAGGTGCGGGTGCTGGACCTGGCCGGCGGCCCGCTGCTCGGCATCGACGCGGCGGCGGCGTACCCGACGACCGAGGTCGCCCTCACGCCCGGTTCGGTCCTCGTCCTCTACACCGACGGCCTGGTGGAATCGCCCGGCGTGGACATCGAGGACGCCCTGGCGGAACTGGGCGCACGCCTCGCGGAGTTGGGCGACCTGCCGCTGGAGACCCTCGCGGACGAACTGGTGCGCCGGAGCGTGCCGGCGGGGGCGCGGCGGGACGATGTGGCGCTGCTGCTCCTGCGCGCGTGCGGCGACTGAGAGCACCGGCAGCTGAAAGAACACGTGCAGCGATCGCTCCATGACGTTCAGTTCCTGGAACGTACCGGAATCCCCGCTTCAGCGAATCTGCACATTGAATGCTCAACCAAGCCACCGCGGTCAGCGCTTCTGCACATCCGGGCGCCCCCGGCCCGCCCCGGGCGGGTGCCGTGCCGGACGCGCCGACCGAGGCAACCCCGCGGCCGCGACGATGCCGTGCCGCATGTGAAAAAGTCGCCGACAAGCCGTGCCCGCGCCTGCACGGTTGCACCCCCTCGTGGATCAAGTTCCCTGGTGAGAGCCCTGTTTGAGTGGAAGCGCGGACGGCGTGCGTGCTTTGATCCTTCGCACCGCGGCCCGCCTCCTGTTGATCGCCTGTCGACCGGAGAGGCCGTTCCCCCCTTGTGAATATCCATATGAAGGGAAGTTCCATCATGAACTCCACCTCCCAGGTCCAGACCGCCGAGATCGCCGACGCCGAGCTGGACGCCGTCTCCGGTGGTCTCCAGGTGAACGCCCTCAGCACCGTGACCGGCGCCGTCAACGGCATCGCCCCGGTCTCCGACCTGGCCAACACGGCCATCGGCACGGTCGAGGGTGTCACTGGCCTGAACGTGGCCCCGGTCACCGGCCTGGTCGCCGGTCTCTGACCGAGCCCTCTTGTGATCCGTCGGTCCCGGAGCCGTCCCCCGGCTCCGGGGCTCTCGGGCGTCCCGACACATCCGCGACTCCCCCACAGGTGAGGGAAGTTCCGTGCAGTTCCGCCAACAGGCCCTCGCCAAACTCCAGTCGCCCCAGGAGCTGGACCTCCCGGTGCGGCTCGCCCGCCCGCAGGGCCGGCTCGCGCTCGGGGTCACCGTCGCCGTCATGGCCGCCGCCTCCGTCTGGGCGGTGACCGGTTCGGTCGCCTCCACGGTGAGCGCGGGCGCCATCCTCACCCACGGACAGGGCAGTTACGTCCTCCAGAGTCCCGTGGCGGGGCAGGTGACGGCCGTCCTCGCCCGCCAGGGCCGGCAGCTGCCCGCGAACGCCCCCGTGGTCAAGGTCCGTACCCCGCAAGGGGATTCGGTGGTCCGCACGGTCGCCGCCGGCCGGATCACCACGCTCGCCGCCAGCATCGGGCAGATCGTGCAGACCGGCACCGACGTGGCCGCCGTGGAGAAGGTCGCCCACGCGGACGACCCGCTGTACGCGACCGTGTACGTCCCCGCCGAGAACGCCGCCGCCATCCCCGCGGGCGCCGCCGTGGACCTCACCGTCTCCTCCGTACCGGCGCAGCGCTACGGCGTGCTGCGCGGCCGGGTGCGCTCGGTGGACCGGGCCGCGCAGTCCGCGCAGTCGATCGCCGCGTTCCTCGGCGACAGCCAGCTCGGCCGGCAGTTCACCAAGGACGGCCGTCCGGTCGCCGTGACCGTGGAACTGGACAACTCCCGTACCACCAAGAGCGGTTACCGGTGGTCGACGGCCGACGGGCCGCCGTTCCGGCCGGCCTCCATGACCCTCGCCGCCGCCTCCGTCCGGCTGGCCGACCAGCACCCCGTCGATTGGCTGCTCCCGTGACGACCGCTCCGCAGGAGACCCGCGGCCGCAGACGCGCCGCCCCCGCCCGGCGTCCGGCCCCCACGTCCCGTACCGGCACGGTCCGTACGCCCACCGTGCTCCAGATGGAGGCCGTCGAGTGCGGCGCCGCCGCCCTCGCGATGGTCCTCGGCCACTACGGGCGGCACGTCCCGCTGGAGGAGCTGCGCATCGCCTGCGGTGTGTCCCGGGACGGCTCGCGCGCCAGCAACCTCCTGAAGGCGGCGCGCGGTTACGGCCTGACCGCCAAGGGCATGCAGATGGACCTGGCCGCCCTCGCCGAGGTGCGCGCCCCGGCCATCCTGTTCTGGGAGTTCAACCACTACGTCGTCTACGACGGGACGGGCCGCCGCCTCGGCCGGCGCGGCGTCCACATCAACGACCCCGCCAAGGGCCGCCGTTTCGTGCCCCTGGAGGAGTTCGACGGCAGCTTCACCGGTGTCGTCCTGGTGCTGGAACCCGGCGCGGAGTTCACCCGCGGCGGGCGCAGGCCGGGCGTGCTCGGCGCGCTGCCGGCCCGGCTGCGCGGCACCGCGGGCACCCTGCCCGCCGCGGTGCTGGCCAGCCTGCTGCTGGTCGCGGTCGGCGCGGCCGTACCGGCGCTGAGCCGCACCTATATCGACATGTTCCTGATCGGCAAGCAGACCTCGCTGCTGGGGGTGCTGTTCACCTCGATGGCCGCCTGTGTGCTGCTCACCCTGGTGCTGACCTGGCTGCAGCAGGCCAATCTGCTGCACGGGCGGATCATCTCCTCCACCCTGACCAGCGCCCGTTTCCTGCGCCATCTGCTGCGGCTGCCGGTGACGTTCTTCGCCCAGCGCTCCCCCGCCGACCTGGTGCAGCGCCTGCAGTCCAACGACCAGGTGGCGGAGACGCTGGCCCGCGATATCGCGGCGGCCGGCGTGGACGCGATCGTGGTCGTGCTGTACGCGGTGCTGCTCTACACCTACGACCCCCAGCTGACGTTCCTCGGCATCGGCGTGGCCCTGCTGAACATCGTCGCCATGCGGCTGGTGGTACGGCTGCGCGCGACCCGCACGGCCAAGCTGCGTGCGGACACCGCCCGGTTGACCAACACGGCATACACCGGGCTTCAGTTGATCGAGACGATGAAGGCGACCGGCGGCGAGGACGGCTACTTCCGCAAGTGGGCCGGGCAGCACGCCGCCACGCTGGAGGAGCAGCAGCGGCTCGGGGTGCCGAGCGCCTGGCTCGGGGTGGTCGCCCCGACGCTGGCCACGTTCAACAGCGCGCTGATCCTGTGGATCGGTGGGCTGCGCGCTATCGAGGGGCATATCTCGGTGGGTCTGCTGGTGGCCTTCCAGGCGCTGGTCACCCGCTTCACCGCGCCGCTGACCCGGTTGAACGGGGTGGCGGGCCGCATCCAGGACTTCGCGGCCGACGTGGCGCGGCTGAAGGACGTGGAGAACTTCCAGGCCGATCCGCTCTACGCGCGGGGCGGCCCCGGCGACGAGACGCGGCGGCTGCGCGGCCATGTCGAGCTGGAGAACGTGACGTTCGGCTACAGCCCGCTGGACAAGCCGCTGCTGACCGGCTTCGACCTGACCGTGGGGCCGGGGCAGCAGGTGGCGCTGGTGGGCGGCTCGGGCAGCGGCAAGTCCACGGTGTCCAGGCTGATTTCGGGCCTCTACGCGCCCTGGGACGGGGTGATCCGGATCGACGGCCGCCGCCTGGAGGACATCCCGCGCGGCGCGCTCGCCGCCTCCGTCTCCTTCGTGGACCAGGAGGTGTTCCTCTTCGAGGGCTCGGTCCGCGACAACATCGCCCTGTGGGACCCCTCGATCCCGGACGAGGCGGTCGTCGAGGCGCTGAAGGACGCGGCCCTGTACGAGGTGGTGGCGCGCCGGCCCGGCGGCATCCACGGCAGAGTCGAGCAGGACGGCCGCAACTTCTCCGGCGGGCAGCGCCAACGCCTGGAGATCGCGCGGGCGTTGGTGCGGGGGCCGAGCGTCCTGGTGCTGGACGAGGTGACCAGCGCGCTGGACGCGCAGACCGAGCTGGTGGTGATGGACAACCTGCGGCGGCGCGGCTGCGCCTGTGTGGTGATCGCGCACCGGCTGAGCACGGTCCGCGACAGCGACGAGATCGTCGTGCTCCAGCACGGCACGGTGGTCGAACGCGGGCGGCACGAGGAGCTGGTGGCGCGCGGCGGCGCGTACGCGGCGCTGGTCAGGGAGCGTTGATGACATCCGTTCAGGAGGGGCGGGAGGGTTACGACGGCGACCTGGTGCTCGGCGCCCTGGGCACGCTCGGCACCCGGGTCGACTGCGCCGGATTCACCCGCCTCGACCTGGCGGGCCCCCAGGTGCTGTGGCTGGTGGCGGCCGGTGCCCTGGACCTGTTCGCGGTGGACGCCGACCAGCAGGGCCACTGGCACCATCTGGGCCGCCTGGAGGCGGGCGCGCTGCTGCTCGGCCCGGTCGCCGGTCCCCGGCACACCCTGGTGGCCCGCCCGGTGCGGGACTGCGTGGTGCACCGGGTGAACCTGCGCGAGCTGTACCAGCAGACGGCCACCCAGACCTGGTCGTACGACGAGTACGGGCGGCCGCAGTACGTGCCGCCCGCGTCCAGCCCGCTGGAGTACGCCCTCGCGCTCGGCGTCGGCCGCGGCCTGTCCGTCCTCTTCCAGGCCGCGCTGGCCGAGGAGCGGCCCGAAGTCCCCGCGGACGACGACGTGTTCTGGATGCAGGTGCCGCCCGGCAGCGTCCAGTACGGCTCCCTGTACGGCGCGGAGGCCGCCGCCGATCTGCTGATGGACCCGGCGCTGTGGCAGTCGCTGGTCGACCAGCAGTACCGGCTGCTGACCGCGCTGGACCGCTGGATCGAGCAGCTGGAGCGCAGCCATGAGACGCGAACGGCCGCCGGGATCAAGGCGGGTGAGGCGGCGGGCGCCCAGGCGGACCGCACCCTGCTGGCCTCGATCGGCCGCCGCTCGGAGCGTCGTACGACGGCCGCCGACGCCGATGCCACGTACGCGGCCTGCGCGTTGGTCGCCGAGGCCGCCGGGATCAGGCTCGCCGAGCCCGCGCGGAGCGGCGGCGAGAGCGAGCGCCTCGATCCGGTGGAGCGGGTGGCGCTGGCCTCCCGGGTGCGCACTCGTGCCGTACGGCTCGAAGGACGCTGGTGGCGGGAGAACGTGGGCCCGCTGGTGGGGCGGCGGGCGCTGTCCGGGGCGCCGGTCGCCCTGCTGTGGCGGCGCGGCGGCTATGCGGCCGTCCACCCCGGCAGCGGCCGGGAGACAGCCGTCGGCAGGGCGAACGCCGAGGAGTTCGAGCCGCGCGCGGTGATGTTCTACCGGCCGCTGCCCGACAGGGCGCTCTCGCCGCTCGGGCTGCTCCGGTTCACGCTGGGCGGCGCCCGCGGCGATCTGCTCGGGCTGCTGCTCGCGGGCCTGGTGACGGTGGCGATCGGCGCGCTGGTGCCCATCGCGACCGGCAAGGTGCTCGGCGAGTACGTGCCGAGGGCCGAGGAGGGCCCGATCGTCCAGGTGTGCCTGGCGGTGCTGGTGAGCGGGGTGGTGTCGGCGGCGTTCACCCTGCTGGAGAACCTGTCGATCCTGCGGCTTGAGGGGCGTGTCGAGGCGGCGCTGCAACCGGCCGTCTGGGACCGGCTGTTGCGGCTGCCCACCCGCTTCTTCACCCAGCGCTCCACCGGTGAACTGGCCAGTGCGGCCATGGGGATCAGCGCGATGCGCCGGATGCTGGCGGGTGTCGGCCCGGTGGTCGCCCAGTCGGTGACGGTCGGCGCGATGAATCTCGGTCTGCTGCTGTGGTACAGCGTGCCGATGGCGCTCGCGGCGATCGGCATGCTGGTCGTGATCGCGGCCGTGTTCCTGGGGCTCGGGCTGTGGCAGGTGCGCTGGCAGCGGCGTCTGGTGGTGCTCGGCAACCAGCTGAACAACCAGGCGTTCCAGACCCTGCGCGGGCTGCCCAAGCTGCGGGTCGCGGCCGCCGAGAACTACGCGTACGCCGCGTGGGCACGGGAGTTCGCGCGCGGCCGGGGGCTCCAGCAGAAGGCCGGGCGGATCAAGAACCTCACCGCGGTGCTCGGCGCGGTCTATCTGCCGGTGTGCTCGCTGCTGATGTTCATGCTGCTGGCGGGCCCGGCGCGGGGCACCCTGTCGGCGGCGGACTTCCTCACCTTCAACACCTCGGTGACGATGGTGCTGACCTCCGTCACCCAGCTGACCGGCTCGCTGGTGTCGGCGGTGGCCGCGCTGCCGCTGTTCGAGGAGATCCGGCCGGTCCTCCGGGCCGCCCTCGAGGTCCGCGCCGGGAGCACCCGGCCCGGTCCGCTCACCGGCGCGCTGGAGGCCCGCAAGCTGTCCTTCCGTTACTCCGAGGACGGCCCGCTCGTCCTGGACGGTGTCGACTTCGCCGTACGGGCCGGGGAGTTCGTGGCGGTCGTGGGTCCCAGCGGCTGCGGCAAGTCCACCCTGCTGCGGCTGCTGATCGGCTTCGACCGGCCGGTCTCGGGCAGTGTCCTGTACGACGGCCAGGACCTCGCCGCCCTCGACCAATCGGCGGTGCGCCGCCAGTGCGGGGTGGTGCTCCAGCACGCCCAGCCCTTCACCGGCTCCCTCCTGGACGTCATCTGCGGCACCGAGCCGTACACCCCCGAGGAGGCGATGGCGGCGGCCGAGATGGCGGGGCTCGCGGAGGACATCGCGCGCATGCCGATGGGCCTGCACACCATCGTCTCCGGCGGCGGCTCGGTCTCCGGCGGGCAGCGCCAGCGGCTGATGATCGCCCAGGCGCTGATCCGCCGCCCCCGCATCCTCTTCTTCGACGAGGCGACCAGCGCGCTGGACAACGACACCCAGCGCATCGTCATCGACAGCACCCGCAAACTGAACGCCACCCGTGTCGTCATCGCCCACCGCCTGTCCACGGTCCTGGACGCGGACCGGGTGATCGTCATGGAGGACGGCCGCGTGGTCCAGCAGGGCAGCCCGGCCGAACTGCTCGCGGACACGACGGGCCGGCTGCATGAACTGGTGCGGCGGCAGCTGACGTAGGTCCGGGCCGTCGTACCCGGCGCGGGGCGTCCCGACCGCGACAGGTCCCCTAAGGAACCTCGTCCTCCCCCGGA
This sequence comes from Streptomyces sp. NPDC093018, assembly GCF_040684035.1. Classification (NCBI taxonomy): domain Bacteria; kingdom Bacillati; phylum Actinomycetota; class Actinomycetes; order Kitasatosporales; family Streptomycetaceae; genus Streptomyces; species Streptomyces sp. NPDC093018. The sequence continues at coordinate 351,653 of NZ_JBFBFF010000006.1, read as the reverse complement.
TGCCCCCTCTCCCCCGGATCCCCGGTCTCCCCCGGGTCCCCACTCTCCCCGCCGTCCTCGTCCCCATGGCGGCGCAGATGGACCGGCATCACCCAGTGGTGCTCGCAGAACCAGCGGCCGAACAGGGCGCCGCCGTAGATCACGAAGCCGACGCCGATCAGCCAGGACTCCAGGACGAGGACGGTGCCGACCGCGCCGTAGCTCAGCGCGTTGGTGACGATGAGGGGCGTGAAGACGAGGTAGGAGAAGGCGCGCAGCCCGGCGAGGCCCACCATGGTGGCCAGCGCGCCCGGCAGCAGTTCCCGCCAGCGGACCTGGTCGCCGAGCAGGAAGTGCTGCCCCCACCAGAAGAACAGCACACCGCTGAGCCCGGACAGCAGGATCCGCTGGGAGCCGTGCAGCGCGGCCTTGGTCGCCACCTCCTGGTAGAGGTAGGCCGTCAGCACGATCAGCCAGGTGGCCTGCCGCCAGACCCGGTGCCAGGGCCCGGCGGCGAGGCCCCAGATGCGTTCGTAGGCGTTCTGCACGCTGCCCCCGAAGGACACGCCGAACACGGCGAGCAGTACGGCGCTCCAGGCGCTGGTGGTGCCGATGACATTGTGCGGGGGGCTGATGACGTCCGTGACCACGCGCGCGGAGGGGCCGGACAGTCCCATCCCGTCGGTCAGCCAGGAGGCGAACCCGCCCTGGACCAGCGGGTCGGCGGCGGCGACCACGATCAGCAGCGGGGCCAGCGTCACCAGCGCCAGGGTGGCGAAACCCATGGCCCGGTGCATCAGCTCCAGCTCCCGGCCGTGCGCGAACAGGGCCTGGACGCGGATCCACCGCCAAGCGCGGTGCAGGCCGCGCCGCAACCGACTCACGGCACCTCCCGTGCTCACCGCCGCGCGCGTGCGGGTCCGGCGTGAACGCGCGCCTGGCTTCACTCTGGCACGGTCCGGGCGTCCCGCCACGGAGGAGTCGGCCAGTCGGGTCCATCGAGGCGGTGCGACACGGCCCGGGTTGCCCGGTTCGGCCGTCCCGGCCCCGGAGAATCGGTCTCCGTGTGCGCATCTGCCGCGGTGCCCCGGCGGCGCCGGACGCTGATCCTGAGCGCGAGCATGGGAGCAGGACATGACACGGTCGCCGCCGAACTGGCGCGGCGGGCCGGGGGGTACGGCCATGAGCCGTACGTCGTCGACGTGCTGACGCTGCTGCCCCGCGGGTTCGGGGCGGGGCTGCGCGGCTGGTACCGGGCGGTGGTCCGGCACGCGCCCTGGGTGTACGCCGGGGTCTACGAAGCGTTCCTGCGCGGCGGTCCGGGCGGCACCCGGCCCAGCGGAGTGCCCCTGGCTCGGCTCGCCGGGGAGCGGCTGCTCGCCCTCGTGGACCGGGTGGACGCCGATGTGGTGGTGTCGGTCTTCCATCTGGCCGCGCAGCTGACCGGGCATCTGCGGGCGCGGGGGCGGCTGCGGGTGCCGAGCGCGGTCTATCTGGTCGACTTCGCGGTGCACCGGCAGTGGCTGCACCCGGGCAACGACCGCTATCTGTGCCTGACGGACGCGGCGGCCCGGGAGGTGCGCGGGAGCCTTCGGGTGGCGGCCGTGCCGACCGGTCCCGCCGTGGCCCCGGCGTTCTCGGCGCCGGCCCCGGGCGCGGCGCGCTGGCGGGAGCGGTTCGCCGGGCATGCGCCGGGCCGGCCGCCGGTGCTGCTGTCCGCGGGTGCCTGGGGCGCGGCGTCCCGGCCGGAGGCCACCGCCGCGCTGCTCGCCGGTGCCGGGTATCTGCCGGTGGTGCTGTGCGGTCGCAACCGGCGGCTGTACGACCGGATCGGCCGGGTTCCGGGGGTGCTCGCCCTGGACTGGGTCGCGGACATGCCGGGGCTGCTCGGCGCGTCGTACGCCCTGCTGGACAACGCGGCCGGTCAGACCGCCGTCCAGGCCCTCGCGGCCGGGCTGCCGGTGATCGGCTACCGTCCGCTGCCGGGCCATGGTCTGGAGGGCGTCCACCGGATGGCCGACCTGGGGCTGTCGGTCCTCGCCCCGGACCCGCCCGGTCTGCTGAAGGCCCTGGCCGGCCTTCCCTCGTCCGCCCCGGCGCGGGCGGCACAGGCCCGCGCCCTGTTCCGGGCGGACCCGATGGCGGCGGTGGCGGAACTCGCCGAAAACGCCAAGAACGCCGGCCCCTCGTCTTCCTGATCAGCCGATCCCGTGCTCCCCCAGCGGCCCCACCGTCAGCCCCGTCTCCCGGCAGTCCCCGACGATGCCCGGCAGGGCGCCGAGGGCCGCTCGCCAGCAGCCGGGCGCGGACTGCCGGTCCGAGTCGTGGAGCAGGATCGTGCCGCCGCCCCGCAGCTGCGCGGTGACCAGGGCGTGCACCGACTGCGGGGTGGCGTCCGCGCGCCAGTCCTTGCCCCAGGCGGACCACAGGACCGGTCGCAGCCCCACGCGCCGGGCGGCCAGCCAGCGCGGGGAGGTGAGGATGCCGTAGGGCGGCCGGTACCAGCGGGGGCGGCGGCCGGTGAGGTCGTGGACGGCGCGGGCGGTGCGGGCGACGCCCTCGCGTTCGCGGGCGAGCGCGGGGTGCCAGGGCCGGTCGTGGCGCCAGCCGTGCACCGCGATCTCGTGCCCGCGCAGGGCGGTCTCCGCGACCAGCGCGGGATGGCGCACCGCGTGTTCGCCGAGCACGAAGAAGGTGGCGCGCACACCGAGGCCGTCCAGCGCGTCGAGGAAGCGTGGTGTGGCGACCGGGTCGGGGCCGTCGTCGAACGTCAGGGCGACATGGTGGGGCGCTCCGGTGCCCGAGAGCCGGGGGAACAACGGCAGCCGTACGGCGGGGAGCCAGGTGGCGGCCGGGCCGACCTGGGCGCCCGCGAGCCCGAGCGGCAGCAGCGCGGCGGCCGTACCCAGGGCGCGCGCCGACGGCGAGGATGCCCGCCACGGGATCAGGTGTTCACTCATGGCGGGTCCGGACCTCACTGCCGTCCGGCTCGGCGGGTGCGTCCCAGCCCCGCCCGGCGGAGAGCGTGTTGGCCAGTCCGATGCTGCCCGCGCCGATCAGCACGATACCGATGGCCTCGGGGATCATCCGCAGCCCGAGCTGCACGGACTCCTCGAACAGCGCCCAGCCGAGCGCCACGCTGGTGAGCGCGTCGCCCAGGGTGAGCGCGGGCTGGGAGGCGGCCAGCGATCCGGCGCCGAGCGCGCTCTGGAGCAGCAGGAAGGCGACGAGCCCGACGGCGGCGGTGGCGTACGGCGACCAGTGGGAGAACATCACCCCGGGCCCCAGCCGCAGCCGTCCCACGCTCTCCTTGAGCAGCGCGGCGGTGGTCGCGAAGGACACGGCGGAGGCGAGGCCCAGCAGCGCCGCGCGGGCGGGCCCCCGTACCGTACGGGCGGCCAGCACCAGCAGCAGGACGACGGCGCAGGCCACCCCGCCCGCCATCAGCCAGGCCCGGGAGGTGGCGTCGTCGCGGCCCGGGCGCGGCGCGGCCGACAGCAGGAAGACGGCCAGCCCCGCGGCGAGCGCGACGAACGCCAGCCAGGTGCGGCGGCCCGGGCGGCGCCGGAAGACGAGGCCGCCCACGATCAGCGTGAACAGCAGCTCGGTGGCGAGCAGCGGCTGGACCAGCGAGAGGCTGCCCACGGCCAGTGCCCAGCCCTGCATGACGGCGGACAGCATCAGCAGGGCGACGCCGGCCAGCCAGTCCGGGCGCCGCAGCAGTCGCCGCAGCCCGCGCAGCAGCGCGCCGGCCCCGCCGGGTTCCGCCGGGGTGTCCACCGCGGCGGCCCGGCGTTGCAGTACCGAGGAGGCGGCGTTCGCCAGGGCCGAGCACAGGGCGAGGCCGACCGGGAGGGCGAGCACGGGCGCTCACCCGAAGCGGGCGGCGAGCCGCCGGTAGAGCCCCGGCGCGGCGCCGCGCACCCGGGCGGGCAGCCGCAGCCAGCCGGGCACGTACACCTCGTCGGTGCCGCGCCGTACGGCGGTGAGCACGGCGTCCGCGACCCGCTCGGGCGGCACCGGGCGGGGCCAGGTGCGCCGGTAGGGGGCGCCGCGCCGGTCGAAGAAGGGGGTGTCGACCACGCCGGGGACCACATGGGTGACGCCGACGCCGGTGCCGCGCAGTTCGTAGCGCAGCGCGTCGGCGAACGCGGCCACGGCGGCCTTGGCCGCGGAGTACACCGCCTCGCCGCGCACGCCCACACTGCCCGCGACGGAGCCGAGCAGCACGATCCGTCCGGAGCCGGCCGCGACCATGTGGGGCAGCAGTCCGCGGACGAGGTGCAGGGTGGCCAGCAGATCGGTGCCGATCAGTTCGTCGATGCGGGCGCGGGGCATGCCGGTGAACTCGCCGGCCCAGCCGACACCGGCGCCCGCCACGAGCAGGTCCACGCGGCCCAGGTGGTCGAGGGCGGCCTCGGTCACCCGGCGGTCGGCGCCGGGCCAGCTGAGGTCGGCGGCGACGGTCAGCGCCGACATCCCGGCGGCCACCTGCTCCAGACGGGTGAGGTCGCGGCCGTTGAGCACCAGCCGCCAGCCCCCGTCGGCGGCCAGCCGGCGGGCCACGGCCGCGCCGATTCCGGAGGAGGCGCCGGTCACCAGGGCCGTGCAGCGGGGTGTCCGCTGATCGGCGGGCCGGGCGCCGGGATCCGCCGCCGGGCCGGACTTCGTCACCGGCCGAGCGCGGTTCGACGGTCCTGCGGGGGACGGGGCGTGGGACATGGTGGCGACCTCATCGCGACGGCGTGCGGGATCCGCGGGCTCCTGGGCCAAAGCCCACGGTGTATCCAGGGCGCCACATCCGGATACTCCGCGCACGTGGAAGCGGCGCGGACGGGGGCCCGGCGGGCTGTTCCGTCGCCGTGTGGCCGCGCTTTTCCGGGCGCGACAGCGAAACGTTGCCGTTTCGCTCAAGCTGGTCTAGCCTCGATGCGTACGAAACCGTTTCGTTTATGTACGCCGTATGGCTCGCGCGTGAACGACTTCCCTGGAGTGGTTCCCCATGTCCCAGAAGACCCTGACCGACGACCCCCGAGCGGGGACCGGGGCGGCACCGCACGATGCCTCGCCCCGGCGGTGGTGGATCCTCGCGGTGATCGCCGTCGCCCAGCTGATGGTGGTCCTCGACGCCACGATCGTGAACATCGCCCTGCCCTCCGCCCAGCGCGACCTCGGCTTCTCCGACGGCAACCGGCAGTGGATCGTCACCGCCTACGCGCTGGCCTTCGCCTCGCTGCTGCTGCTCGGCGGCCGCATCGCCGACCTGTTCGGGCGCAAGCCCGCCTTCCTCGTCGGCGTCGTCGGCTTCGCCGGGGCCTCCGCGCTCGGCGGCGCCGCGAACGGCTTCACCATGCTGGTCGTCGCCCGCGCCCTGCAGGGCGCCTTCGGCGCGCTGCTCGCACCGGCCGCGCTGTCCCTGCTCAACACCACGTTCACCGACGCCCGCGAGCGGGCCCGCGCGTTCAGCGTCTACGGCGCGATCGCCGGGGCCGGCGGCGCGGTCGGCCTGCTGCTCGGCGGACTGCTCACCGACGCCCTGGACTGGCGCTGGACGCTGTACGTGAACGTGGCCATCGCGGTCATCGCCTTCGCGGGCGGCTGGATCCTGCTGGGCAACCACCGCGACGCGAGCCACGCCAAGCTGGACGTGCCGGGCACGGTCCTGGTCGCCGCCGGACTCTTCTCCGTGGTCTACGGCTTCTCCAACGCCGAGAGCCACCACTGGCACTCCCCGCTGACCTGGGGCTTCCTGCTCGCCGGCGCCCTGCTGCTCGCCGCGTTCGCCTGGTGGCAGACCCGTGCCGCGCACCCCTTGCTGCCGCTGCGGATCCTGCTGGACCGCGACCGGTCGGCATCCTTCCTCGCCGTGCTGATCACCGGTGCCGGCATGTTCGGCGTGTTCCTCTTCCTCACCTACTACCTCCAGCTCAACCTCGGCTTCAGCCCCACCAGGACCGGTGTGGCGTTCCTGCCGATGGTCGGCGCGCTGATGGTGGCGGCGCAGCTGGGCACCACGCTCCTGGTGCCGCGCCTCGGCCCGAAGACGGTCATCCCGCTGGGCTTCGCCATCGCGATGGCCGGCATGGCCTGGCTGACCGGCATCGGCCTCGGCTCGCACTACAGCGGCGCCGTGCTGCCGCAGCTGATCGTGACGGGCTTCGGCCTCGGTCTTGTGATGCCGCCCGCGATGCAGCTGGCCACCGGCGGGGTCGCCGCCGAGGACGCGGGCGTGGCCTCGGCGAGCGTCAACGCCATGCAGCAGGTGGGCGGCTCGGTCGGTACGGCCCTGCTGAACACCCTCGCGACCAGCGCCGCCACGCACTACGTGACCGGTCGTGACGCCACCAGCAAGCTGGTCCAGGCGCAGGCCACGATCGAGAGCTACACCACCGCCTTCTGGTGGTCGGCGGGCTTCTTCGCCGCGGGCACCGTGCTCACCTTCCTGCTCTACCGGCGCGGGGTGCCGCGGCAGGACGCGGGCGCGGCGGCGGTCGTCCATATGTGAGGCCACCCGGCCCGGCGGAGCCGCCGAGGGGCCACCTGGACCGAGGGGCCGCCGTCCGCAGGGAGACGGCGGCCCCTCGCCCATGTCCCGGGGACCGCACGGGGCACACGCCGGACCCGCGCGCGGGTCCGGACACCCAGGCCCAGGAACAGTCGGGCGGCGACCGGACCGCACCCGGACGGCGCCACTGACCTGCCCGGATCCGGGTACCCGGCCGCCATGAACCGAAGAGGACCCGAGCTTCCGCCCGCACGGGGCCCGCTGTCCGCGGCGCTCGTCGCACATCTGCGCGGCACCGGCCCGCTGCCCGCCCCGGCTGACTTCGGGGACCCTTACGGGGACGACCCGCAGCTCGCCCTGTACCTCTGCTACGAGCTGCACTACCGCGGCTTCGCGGGCGTGCCCGCCGAGGCCGAGTGGGACCCGGACCTGCTGCGTCTGCGGGCCGCCCTTGAGCACCGCTTCCTGGCCGCGCTGCGCGCCGACACCCCGGGGCACGAAAGCCTGGACGACGCGCTCGGCGCGCTCCTGGTGGAACCGGCCGAGGGCACCGGCGTCACTCATTTCCTGTGTGCCGAGGGCGAGTTGTGGCAGCTGCGCGAGTACGCGGCACAGCGCTCCCTGTACCACCTGAAGGAGGCCGACCCGCACGCCTGGGTGCTGCCCCGGCTGTGGGGCCGGGCGAAGGCGGGGATGGCGGCGGTGGAGTACGACGAGTTCGGCGGCGGCCGGGCCGAACGGGTGCACGCGCGCCTGTTCGCCGGCCTGATGCGGGACCTGGGCCTGGACACCGCGTACGGCCGCTATCTGGACGCGGCGCCCGCCGAGATGCTGGCCGTCGTCAACCTGATGTCCCTGTTCGGGCTGCACCGCGCGCTGCGCGGCGCGCTGGTCGGCCACTTCGCGGACGTGGAGATCACCTCCTCCCCCGGCTCCCGGCGGCTCGCCGAGGCGCTGCGCCGCACCGGCGCGGGAGCGGCCGCGCAGTTCTTCTACGACGAGCACGTGGAGGCCGACGCGGTGCACGAACAGGTGGTCCGGCACGAGGTGATCGGCGGACTGCTGGAGGAGGAACCGGAGTTGGCCGCGGACATCGCCTTCGGCATCGACGCGACCGAGTATCTGGAGGACCGGCTCGCCCGCCGGCTGCTCACCGAGTGGCGCGCGGCCCGGTCCTCGCTGCGCATCCCCCTCGAACAGCCGAGCACGATATAAGCCATATTTTCGAAATGTCCGGGTACTCGCGTCACGTGATCGCTTTGCTGCTTCCGGGCGTCTACGCCCCTCAGGACGACACCGCGCTGCTGGCCGAGGCCCTGGGCGAGGAGGCGGTGCCCGCCGGGGCGCGGGTGCTCGACGTGGGCACCGGGAGCGGGGCGCTGGCACTGGCGGCGGCCCGGCGGGGTGCCGAGGTGACCGCGGTGGACGTGTCCCGGCGGGCGGTGTGGACGGCCCGGCTGAACGCCCTGCTGTTCCGGCTGCCGGTACGGATCCGGCGCGGCGACCTCTTCGCACCGGCGCGCGGACGGTCGTACGACGTGATCCTCGCGAACCCGCCCTATGTCCCCGCCCCGCACGGCGGGCGCGGTCCGCACGGTGGGCAAGGTCCGCGCGGCCGGTCCCGGGCCTGGGACGCGGGCCATGACGGACGGCTGCTGCTGGACCGGATCTGCCGGGACGCACCCACACTGCTGGCGTCCCGGGGCGTGCTGCTGATCGTGCAGTCGGCGCTGAGCGACCCCGGGCACACCCTGGAACTGCTGCGCGGCGCGGACCTGAAGGCCGCGGTGGTGCGGCGGCGCCGGCTCGCGCTGGGTCCCGTGCTGCGCTCCCGGGAGGACTGGCTGCGCCGGCGCGGGCTGCTCGCGCCGCACGAGAGAACGGAAGAGCTGGTGGTGATCCGTGCCGAACGAACCCGCTGACCGCGCCCGCCGGATCACCGTGCGGCGGCGGGGGCCGCTGCTCGTGGAGGGTCCGGTCGAGGTGGAACTGGAAGACGGTACGACGGTGTCCTCGGACCGCTTCCGTGTCGCTCTGTGCACCTGTCGGCGCAGTCGCCGCTACCCGTGGTGCGACACGAGCCATCGACGCAAGGCCTGAGCACCGTTCGTTTTTCGCCGCTCCCCGGGAGGCCCCCCACGGGCCTGTCCGGGGAGCGGCTCTGTGTGCCGGAATACCGGCGGGCGACCCCACTTCGCCCGGCGGTCCGGCGCGAGATCACGGGTTCCCCGTTCCGAGAGGTCCGCACTCCCCAGTCACGGTCCTGATCCGGTGTGTACGGAGACCCTGCGATCCCGGTCCTTGGGCAGCCCTCGCTAGAACGCGAAGAGGCTGCCGCCGACGGCGTCCCGCTCACAGGAGTTGCCGAACGTGCGCTCGTAGCTGACCCGCTGGCCCTGCCACACGCCCTGGGCGGTGACGACCACGGGGTCGTAGAGCTTGTTGCACCAGACGTCGTCGCGCGCCTTGAGGGCGGCGAAGTCGCCGCCGACACCGCGCAGTTCCGCGCAGGCCGCGGGGGCGGCCGGGTGGGTGCCGGAGGAGGTCGGGGCGCAGCTGAGTGTGACGGCGCGTTCGGGGGTCGCGGTGGCCGCTTCGCCGCCGTGGCCGATGGTCAGCACCAGCGCCGAGGGGGCGTAGAGCGAGGCCGGGGCGGCGTCCGGGGCGGCGACGGCGGCCCCGGTCAGGGGTCCGCAGACGGCGACGGCCGTGAGGCCGAGGGCCGCTGCCCAGCGCGCGGTGTTCCGCATGGTATGCATCCTTCCGCTCGAACTAGACGGGTGCCGGCTCCGTTTCCGGTAGGACGTCGGAGCGGCGAGCGCCACTCTGCCGAGTCCCCGCCGGAAACACACATCGACCCCACAGGTTTCGGTAACATTTCGTGTTGAAGCAGTGGCGTGAAGTCACGGAATTCGAACGGCGGGGCCCCGGAACTGGGCGGCGGGAGCCCCTGAGAAGTCGTCAATTGGCCGAAAATCAGCGGTTATTTAATCGTCCGGAAACATTCCGACACCGCCGTCCCGGACCCCCTTCATGACTCCCTGTGTTCACCCGAAGATCACCGTCCCGAGCGGGCCGGGGTGGCCGCCGGTTCAGCCCTGGAGGGTGGCGAGCCAGTCGGTCAGCAGGCGGTTGACGTCGCCGGGGCGCTCCTGCTGGATCCAGTGGCCGCAGCCGTCCAGGAGGTGGGAGGCCGACAGGCCGGGGAGGGTGGTGGGGTAGGCGTCGATGGCGTCGGACATCCAGGTGGTGGAGGCGTCCAGGGCGCCGCCGATGAACAGGGACGGCTGTGCGATCGGGGCTCCGCGGTGCGGGGTGAGGTCTTCCCAGTCCCGGTCCATGTTGCGGTAGCGGTTGAGCGCGCCGGTGACGCCCGTGCGTTCGAACTCCCCGGCGTAGACGTCGAGATCGTCCTCGCTCAGCCAGGCCGGGAGGACCCCCGCGGGGAAGCGGTCGCGCAACAGGCCGCCGCGGGCGACGAAGTGCGGGTCGGGCGCGCCCTGGGCCGGCATGGTGTCGGCGGACAGCGCCGCGTAGAAGCCCGCGAGCCAGCCCCGGACGTCGGGCTCGATCTCCGCCTCGGCGCGGCCCGGCTCCTGGAAGTAGGAGACGTAGAACTCCTGCTCGGGGCCGCCGATCCGGCCGAAGACGTCGGTGGGGCGGGGGCCGCCGGGCGGCGCGTAGGGGACGCTCAACAGGCCGACGGCGCGGAAGACCCCGGGGTGGAGCAGGGCGGAGGCGGCGGCGATGTTGGAGCCCCAGTCGTGGCCCACGACCACCGCGTGCTCCTCGCCGAGGGCGCGCACGACGGCGACGTTGTCCGCCACCAGGTCCAGCATCCGGTAGGCGTCGGTCGCCGCTGGCTTGGAGGAGCGGCCGTAGCCGCGCACGTCGATCGCCACGGCCCGGTAGCCGGCCGCGGCGAGGGCCGGGAGCTGGCGGCGCCAGGAGTACCAGGACTCGGGGAAGCCGTGCACGAGCAGGACCAGCGGGCCGGTGCCCTGCTCGACCAGGTGCAGGCGCCCGGCCGGGGCCTCGACGGTGCGGTGGCGGAGCGCGGCGGTGGGCTCGGGCTGCATGGGTTTCTCCTCGGTTCGCGGTGGGTGCGGCTGTCCGTCGATCATGCGACGGGGCACCCGCCCGACGCGATCAGCGTTGCCGTTCTGGCAAACTCGCAGAACAGAGGGGTGGAGCGGCACGGTCTGCACAAGGGAGCGGGAGTGATGGCGGTCGACGAGATGGACGCCACCCTGGCCGCGATGGGGCCCCGGTTGCGGGCGGCGCGTGAGCGCCACGGCGCCACGCTCGCCGGTGTCAGCCGCTCGACCGGCATCTCGTCCAGCACGCTGTCCCGGATCGAGACCGGCCGGCGCAAGCCCACCCTGGAGGTGCTGCTGCAGCTGTCGAAGGAGTACGGCGTCGGCCTGGACGAGCTGGCCGGCACCGCGCCCGCCCCCGGGGCCGAGCCGCGCCCCACGGCGCCGCTGAGCTTCGGCGACGACAAGGCGGTGCTGCCGTTGACCCGGTACGTCGGCGGCCTGCACGCCCACAAGCATGTCCTGCCCGCCCTCGGGGACCCGCCCGCGCGTCCTCGTCAGGTCTCCCACGACGGCTACGAGTGGCTGTGCGTCCTGTACGGACGGCTGTGGCTCGCGCTCGGCGACCAGGACCTCGTCCTGACCGCGGGGGACGTCGCCGAGTTCGACACCCGCACCCCGCACGGAGTGGCGAACGCCGGCCCGGGCGGTCCGGTCGAGTACCTGATCATGTTCGGCCCCCAGGGCGAGCGCCTACGGCCACGCACCCCTGCGACCGCAGACCGCGGAAACCACCGGCCCCATCGTGCCCGCCCCGACCGGGAACAACAGCCGTAGGCTCCAGAACCCGCTTCGACAGGACAGCGACATCACGACGCGCACACAGGTCCGCGGCCAAGGGCCGCCCACGTTCCCGGAATTCACGCACTGCCGACCGCGCGACGTCCAGGGCCCGCAACGGCGAGCGCGGCCGGGACGGCCGGAACCGCCCCGGGGTCCCCGGGCCGTACCGCTCCAAAGGGTGAGCAACGTCCACGTACACGCTCGACTCGCCCGATCGCCTGCTCACTCATCAACGGGAACGCTCAGCCACAACGGGTGCGGCCGAGCACCCGAGTCGGCCGGTCGAGTACCTCACCTGGACACCGTGGGCTCCCGGTCGGCTCCGAGATCGAAGCGCATGGCGTCACGAAGTCGAGTGAGCGCGGTCTCGTACTCGGCGCGGCCACCCGAGTACGCCTCGTCCCCGGCGAGGGTGCCGGCCGCGGCGAGATCCCGTACGTCACGTAGCCGGCGAAAGGCGCTCTCGGAGGCGACGAATACGTTCGACGCTGCGGTGATCGACATCTGGTAGCGCACGCCGTAGCACGGAGCGAAGCTGTCGCGGGCGGAACGCTCTCGTTCGACCAAGTCCACGCTCTGATTGCGTGCCAGGCTACGGAAGTCGTTGCGGGCCTGAGAGAGGCACGCGAGGTACTCGCCGTAGAGAGCACGTCGTGCGCTGATGAGGCGGTCATCCTGCTCCCGTCGCCAGCGGCTGCGGTCGAGTAATGCGGCGGAAGCGGTCGCGATCAAGGCGCCGACCACGGCACTGGCCAGTGTTGTCCAAGGCATGGCCAGAGGGTAGGACGCGTGCCGACGCGTCAAAAGCCTGCTGAACGCCGGATGCTCAGTCGGCCACCGACAACAGCGCCCTTCGCACCGTAGGGTCGGGACAGGTCGACCGAAGACCCACGGCACCCCACGGCCAAGCACTGGCAGGGCTGCACGGACATGCACGACTTCCTGGACCAGATTCACGGCGGAGCCTTCAGCCAGTGGCTCGGAACACGCCTGGGCGGCACCGGTCCACTCGGCTCCCCGGCATCGAATACATGATCAACACGTTTGTCACCTTCTTCTGGCGCAAGCGTCTCCTCACACAGGCGACCGAACGTCTCGAAGACCGCGGCTTCCGCGTGATCTGTCTGGAGGCCGGCCGATGGAGCACGGAGCGAGATATGCACCGTGCCATGGCCGCGGCCCTGGACTTCCCCGACTACTACGGGCACAACCTGGACGCGCTCAACGACTGCCTCGGCGACGTGGCCTGCTACGGCGGCTACGACGACGCTCCCGAGGGCGCCGGACTGGTCCTCGTCCTCACCGAGACTACGACCGGTTCGCGACGGCCTGCCCCAGGGCGGCCCAGATCGTCCTGGACATCATCGCCGACCAGGCCAGGGAGGCAGCTGTACTTCGCCGCCGTCTGATCTGCCTGGTCCAGAGCAACGACCCGCAGATCCGGTTCGAACCCGTCGGAGCCATGCCCGTCATGTGGAACAGCGATGAATGGGCGGACGTGGACTCGATCATGCTTCACATTCGGGGCTCCGGCGACGACGTTCTCGGACCAACAGCTCCATGACCGTGTGATCGGATCCGCTCAGTGATACGCCCGAATGGTCACGTCCGGTGAAGGCCCAGGTCGACGCCGCGGGCGTTCGTGGTAGTCGACCGGGCGTCCGGATGGCCCGGGCTGCGCGGCCGAGGGCCGTGGTCAGCGGGCGATCGTGATGGCGAAGGGTGCGAATCCGTTGGACCGGAGGATGTGCGGTACGAACAGGATCGCGGCCTCCGTGGCGCGGGCGGTGATGATTCCGCCGAGGTCGGTGATCCATTCCGTGCGCCAGCCGAGGCTGATGAGCAGTTCGCGGACGGTCCGCTTGGCCTGTGGGTCCTCGCCGGAGAGGAAGGCTTCGGGGGCCTGGGTGAGGGTGGCCGGGGCGGTCATCACCGGGAAGAGCATGGTGTTGAGCGTCTTGACGACGCGCGTTTCGGGGAGCGCTTCCTGGAGTCGCTCGGCGAGGCTGGAGCCGGGGTAGATCAGGTCGGCGGGCAGTCCGTCGGGGCCGTCGACGGTGGCGTTGGAGACGTCGATCAGGATCTTGCCGCGCAGTTCCTCGCGCAGGGCGGCGAGCCGGTCCAGCGAGCCCGCGCCCGGTGTGGCGTTGATGACGACCTGTGCGGTGCGGGACGCCTCGGCGGCGGCGCCCGGCGTGCGGTCCGCCACCCTCACCTCGTGTCCCGCCCGGGTGAGGGCCGTGGCCAGGTTGCCGCCGACGCGGCCGTTTCCGAGGACGGTGATCGTGGTCATGGTGGTCTGGTTCCTCCGTGTGTGCGGGTGGTGGTGCGCGCGGTCAGCGGGTGAGGGTGGCGACGGCCTGGGTGTGGATGCCGGGCGCGGCGGCCAGGAAGCTCTCGCTGTGCGGGGTCCAGGGGCGGCCCTCGGCGTCGGAGATCCGGCCGCCGGCCTCGGTGACGAGCAGTGTCCCGGGCAGGAGGTCCGCGCGGGCACCGGCGAACTGCCAGAAGGCGTCGATCCGGCCGGCGGCCACGTTCAGCAGGTGCAGGGTGGCGGGGACGGCGGTGCGGACGACCAGTGCGTCGGCGAGCATGGCGGTGATCGAGGAGCCGACGCGGCGCACGACGTCGTCCTCCTCGTCGGGCCGGGCCTGGCTGGTGGCCACGATGCTCAGGCCGAGGTCCGTGGTCGGGGCGACGTCGAGCGGCCGGCCGTCGAGGTGGGCGCCCGCGCCGGTGAGTGCGGTGTAGGTCTCGCCGGTCATCGGCAGGTGGACCGCGGTGAGCACGGGCCGGTTGTCGCGCACGAGGGTGGCGGTCACCGCCCACTCCGGCAGGGCGTGCAGATGGTTGATGTTGCCTTCGGCCGGGTCCACGACCCACCATTCGCCGGGCGGCAGCGCCCCGCCGTCCAGTTCGTCCTCGACCCAGCCGGCGTGCGGGCGCAGGTCCGTGAGGCGGGGGCGCAGGATGTCGAGGGCCCTGTCGTCGTTGGCGGCGAGGGCGCGCATCAGCTCTGCGCGGGTCCGGTAGCGGGTCACCTCCCCGAAGTGCTCGCGCAGCGCGGATCCGGCCGCGCGCACGGCGGTCGCTGTGCGGTCGAGGAGGGTGGCGTCGGAGGTGGCGTCGGAGGTGGCGACGCCGGCGGTCTCAAGGGTTTTGGACATGACTGAACTCCCTCTGGACGGTGGTGGGTTGAGGCTGGTCGGGCCGAGCGGTGCGCTCCGGTCCTGCGCTCTGGTCTCGAAGGTATAGAGCCCTTTGATTAACTTCAAATGCATGTCAGACACGGCTAGGATTACTCGTATGCAATTGGATTTGAACCTCCTGGCCGCGCTCGACGCGCTGCTGGAGGAGGGCAGTGTGGCCGGGGCGGCTGCCCGCCTGCATGTCACCGCCCCCGCGATGAGCCGCAGTCTGGGCCGGATCCGGCGCACCACCGGGGACCAGATCCTGGTGCGCACCGGGCGGACCATGACCCCGACGCCGTACGCGATCGCCGTACGGGAACAGGTGCACGAGCTGTTGCACCAGGTCCAGGGGGTGCTGGCGCCGAGCCGTGAACTCGATCTGGCGACGCTGGAACGCACCTTCACGCTCCGCTGGCACGATTCCCTGGTCGCCCTGAGCGGCCCCGCACTGCTCGCGGCCGCGCGCGCGGAGGCGCCGGGCGTCCGACTGCGCTTCGTCGCGGAATCGAGCCTCGACACACCGGAGTTGCGGCGCGGCGAGGTGGACCTGGAGGCCAATGCCAATCGCCCGAGCGCACCGGACATCCGCGCCGAGAGCGTGGGCGAGAGCCGCCTCGTCATCGCCGTCCGGCAGGGGCATCCCCTCACCCGTGGCAGGACCGTCACCGCGGAGCAGTACGCCGCCGCCGAGCATGTGAACGTCTCGCGGCGGGGCAACCTCGCCAATGGCATCGACGATGCCCTCGCGCCGCTCGGCCTCACCCGCCGCGTGGTGGCCACCGCGCCCACGGAAGCGGCCGCGCTGGAGTTCGCGCGCGGTTCCGATCTGCTGATCAGCGTCCCCGAGGCCACCACCCGGTCCGCCATCGCCGACCTCGGCCTGGTGGTGCTCCCGCTGCCGCTCGAACTGCCCTCGGCACCGGTCTATCTGTCATGGCATCAGCGCTACGACACCGACCACGCCCACACCTGGCTGCGCGGGCTGGCACGGACCGCGCTGACCCTGCGCGGAGCGCCGTAGACGGACGATGAGGCCCCAGGGGAAACCCTCCGGGGCCGGACGGAGGATCAGGACTCCGGGCCCGGGCGGGGGATCAGGGTGTGGACGGCGGCGGCCGCGAGGGCGATGGCGATGCCGGTCAGGCACAGCGCGCGGGCGGTCACCCCGTGGTCGACCAGGATGCCGCCGAGGGCCGCGCCGAGGGCCTGGCCCAGGTAGATGCCGGAGGAGTTGAAGGAGATCACGACGCTGGGCAGCGTCGGCGCGAGCGCGGTCAGCCGGTGGTTGTTCGGGGTGGCCAGGGCCCAGCCGGCGGCGCCGTTGAGCACCATGACGACGATCACGAGGGCCATCGAGGTGCACACGGTCAGCGCCGCCAGGGTGACGATCAGCAGGGCGATCGCGACGCTGAGGGTGCGGGCGGCGCCCAGCCGGTCGGTGAGCCAGCCGCTGCCGAAGGAGCCGAAGATGCCGCCGGCGCCCCAGGCGAGCAGCGCGGCCGCGAGGCCGGTGCCATGGATGTGGGCGATCTGTCCGAGCACGGTCGCGGTGTAGGTGTAGACCATGATGCTGCCGCCACTGGCCAGGAGCATGAAGGCCACCATGGCGACGACCCGGCGCTCGGCCAGCACGGCGAACCGCTGCGCGAGCGGGATCGCCGGCGGGATCGGCGGACCGGGCAGCACCACCAGGACACCGAGCAGGGCCAGGGCGCCGACGGCCGCGACGAAGACGAGGCCGGCCTCCCAGGACAGGTGCTGGCCGATGGCGGTGCCGACGGGGACGCCGAAGACCGTGCCGACGGTCAGACCGCCCAGGATCACCGACAGCGCGCGGCCCCGGGCGGCGGGCCCGGCGAGCGCGGCCGCGGCGGCGGAGGCGTTCGGTGTGTACAGGGCCGCGCCGAGACCCGCGACGACACGCGCCGTGAGCAGCAGGGGCAGGTTGGGGGCGGCGGCGGAGGCGAGGTTGGCGAGGACGAACAGGGCGAGCGCGACCGCGAGCAGGGGCTTGCGGGGCAGCCGGCTGGTCAGCGCGGCCAGGAATGGCGCGGTGAGGCCGTAGGTCAGCGCGAAAGCGGTGATGGTCTGCCCGGCGGCGCCGGTGGAGATGTGCAGACCGTGAGCGATCTGCGGGAGGATGCCGGCCAGTACGAACGAGTCGGTGCCCATGGCGAACGAGCCGAGGGCGAGGACGGCGACGGGCCTTCCCCAAGCGGGCGAAGACGGGGCGGGGGCGGGGCTGTTGATACCCGCGGCGGTCGATGACGTGGTCACGAGAACAGCGTGCGGCGGTTCCCGAAGGGGGTACAGAGGGGCAGTCATGCTGGTGTAATGACCACCAGGACAGGGCCGTTCGGGGGGTGCTTGGATGACCGGCATGCAGCGTGAGCTCCTTGCGGCGTTCCTGCGCTCCCGGCGCGAGGCGCTCTCCCCCGAGCGGGCTGGGCTGACTCCCGGTCGGCGGCGCCGCACCCCGGGACTGCGCCGCGAGGAGGTTGCGCAGCTCTCCGGGGTGAGCCTGACCTGGTACACCTGGCTGGAGCAGGGCCGGGACATCCGGGTGAGCCGGCAGGTCCTTGAGGCGCTCGCGCACACGCTCCAGTTGACCCCGGCCGAGCGGCGGCACCTGTTCACGCTGGCGGAGACGGCGCTGCCGGCCGAGCGGCCCGAGCCGGTCGCGGTGAATCCGACCCTGCGCAAGCTGGTGGAGACCCTCGACCCGTTCCCGGCGCATGTGATCAACGACTGCTGGGACCTGCTGGCCGCGAACCGCGCCTACGCGTCCCTGGTCGGAGGTCTCGATCAGTTGCCGCAGGAGGAACGCAACAGCATCTGGCTGCTGTTCACCCGGCCGCAGATGCAGTCCCTGCTGGTCGACTGGCAGCGTGAAGTCCGCGACATCCTGGGCCAGTTCAGGATCTCGGTGGGGCGCAACCCCGACGATCCGCGGACCACGGCGCTCATCGACACCCTGACCAGGTCCAGCGGCCAGTTCCGCGCACTGTGGTCCGAGCATCCCGTGCGGGCGTTCCAGCCGACCCTCAAGCGGTTCAGCCATCCGACGGCCGGGCGGCTGGACCTCGACTACACCAAGCTGGATGTCACGGAGACGCCCGGACAGCATCTGGTGGTGTTCATGCCGTCCTCGGAGGAGGACGAGCGGGCACTGGCGCGCCTGGTCGAGGAGTCGGGGCAGGCGGCGCTGCTGTAGCGCGGGCGGCGGGCACTCGCCCAGGGTCACCCCTCCCGGATCGCGGGACCGACCGCGCGCGGCGCCTGGACGGACGGGCTGAGGGCCCTCCGCGCGCGGGTGTCCGGACTCGTACCCGAACTGGTGCTCCGGTGTTCAGATCTGCCAGGAGCGGAGCCGGTCGGCGGCCCCGTAGACGTCCGCCTTGCCGGAGATCAGATCGCGGGCGAGGTCCACCAGCGCGCCGTACGGCGGGTCGATGCCGGCGCCGCTGACGAACATGTAGGCGACCGCGGTGGCGCAGGCGAAGCGGGCGTTGGCCGCGGGCAGCGGCTTGAGCAGGGCGAGGGTGTGCAGCAGGGCGGCGGCCCGCCAGGCGGGGTCGGAGTCCACCCCGAGCCGGGGCGGGTCGACCCGGTGCCGGGCGACGGCGGCGACCAGAGCGGAGAAGTCGTCGACCGTGGGCTGCTCGGGCAGGACCTCTTCATGCCGCTGGAGCAGCCACGGGACATCGATATGGATGACGGGCGGCATCACTCAGGCGGCCTCGCCCCGTGCGGGCGGCTCGTCCTCGGGGAACGCGGCGGCGAACTCCTCGGCGTGCGTGGTGAAGAAGCTGCGGAACGCCGCGGCGCCCTCCTTCAGCGCCCGGTGCCGGGCGATGTCGGCGGCGGCGGCCTCGCGGACGAGGGCCTTCATCGACGTACCGCGCTCCTTGGCGATCTGCCGCAGGTCCTCTAGTTCCCGGTCACTGAACTCCACGTTGAGAGCTGGCATGGACCAAACGGTACCGCTCGGGTATTCACCCGTAAATTCCCGCAGGTCACGTCATCTCCGCTGCGGTACCGGCGGCGGCACCGGGACACCCGAGGGCCGTGTCCGATTCCCGCCGGTCCCCCGGCGTCCGGCGGCGCAGACTCGGCACGGACGACGGTTTCCGAGGGCCGTTCCCGAGGATCCACCGGGCCCTTCGAGGAGGCACCGCACATGGAGTTCACCCCGGCCGAGGGCCGCCGCCGGGTGGCCGGCACGGACTGGCCCGCGCTCGCCGCCGAGCTGGACGAGATCGGCTGCGCCGCCACCGGGCCGCTGCTGACGCCCGCCGAGTGCGCGGAGCTGGCCGACCTGTACGACCGCCCGGAGCTGTTCCGCACCACGGTCGATCTGGCCCGGCACCGGTTCGGCTCCGGCGAGTACCGCTATTTCACCCACGATCTGCCCGCCCCGGTGGCCGCGCTGCGCGGCGCGCTCTACCCGCGGCTGCTGCCCCTCGCCCGCGACTGGGCGGTGCGCCTGGGCCGCCCGGCGCCCTGGCCGGACACCCTGGAGGAATGGCTGGCCCGCTGCCACGCCGCGGGCCAGGACCGCTCGGCGCAGATCCTGCTCCGCTACGGCCCCGGCGACTGGAACGCCCTGCACCGGGACGTCTTCGGGGACCTGGTCTTCCCGCTCCAGGTGGTGGTCGCCCTGGACGGGTACGGCGACGACTACACCGGCGGCGAGTTCCTGCTGGTCGAGCAGCGCCCGCGCGCCCAGTCCCGGGGCACCTCGACCGCCCTGCGCCGCGGCCATGGCCTGGTCTTCACGACCCGGGACCGCCCCGTGCGCTCCCGCCGCGGCTGGTCGGCCGGCGCGCTGCGGCACGGGGTGAGCACCGTACGGTCCGGACGGCGGCGCACGCTGGGGCTGGTGTTCCACGACGCGAGCTGATCACCGCACACCACAGGTACCGGCGCCGCCCGGGGGCCTGGCGTCCACCGGTGTGCGGGAAGCACTAGGCTGGGGGTCGCGAGGGGTGCCACCTGTTCACTGTGAGTGTGCGCTTGGGAGCGGCGACGATGAGCCGGGTCTATCCGTTCGACGAGGCGGCGACGGCCCGAGCTGTCATCGATGACG
This sequence comes from Streptomyces sp. NPDC093018, assembly GCF_040684035.1. Lineage (NCBI taxonomy): Bacteria > Bacillati > Actinomycetota > Actinomycetes > Kitasatosporales > Streptomycetaceae > Streptomyces > Streptomyces sp. NPDC093018. Next base: position 332,009 of record NZ_JBFBFF010000006.1, on the reverse strand, counting down.
ACGGAACGCTGGTGGAGTGGAACGAGGGCGCGCGGCGCCTGCTCGGCCACCCCGCCGACGCGGTCGTGGGCCGCCCCGCCACGCAGCTGCTCATCGGGCCCGCCCCCACCCTGCCCCGGGCCTCCCGCTGGCACGGCACGCTCACCGTGCGCCACCTGGACGGCCGCAGCGTCGAGGTCTGGCTGCTCGCCCGGTACCGCCCGGCCCCCGACGGCGCGGGCAACCGGTGGATCCTGGTCACCCCGGTGCCCCGCACGGAACCGCCCGTCGCCGACGATCCGCTGGGCGAGGCGGGCCTGGTCCAGTCGCCGTGCGCGACCGCGGTGTACGACGAGGAGCTGCGGCTGCGCCGGATGAACGACGCCATGTCCGTGGTCTCCGGGCTGCCGGAGGACCACGCGCGGGGGCTGCGGTTCACGGAGCTGGTCGACGGTCCGCAGAGCGAGGAACTGACGCGGGGCATGCGCGAGGTGCTGGCCACCGGCCACCCGCTGGACGTACGGACCTTCATGCGGGCCGGCGGCGAGAGCCGGGCGCACGCCTGGCTCGCCCGGATGGCGCCGGTGCACGACCGCGCGGGCCGGGTGCGGGGCGTGTGCCTGGCCGCGCACGACGTCAGCGACAGCCACCGGGCCCGGCAGCGCCTCCAGCTGGTCAACGAGGCGAGCATGCGCATCGGCACCACCCTCGACGTCACCCGTACGGCGCAGGAGCTGGCCGACATGTGCGTCCCCGCGCTCGCCGACTTCGTCACCATCGACCTGCTGGACCCCGAGGAGTACGGCGGCGAGCCCCCGGCCCGTGTCGCCACCCCGGTGACCCTGCGCCGGGCCGCCCACCGTTCGGTCCTGGACGGGGTGCCGGAGGCGGTGATGGAGCCGGGGCAGACCGAGCGCTATCCGGGCGGCTCCCCGCAGGCGGACTCGCTGACCGCGGGCCGCACACTTGTCTTCTCCAGGACAGCGGGCGGCACCAGCCCCTGGATGAACTGGAACAGCGCCCGCACCCGGCAGGTGCGGCGCTTCGGCATCCACTCCACGATGTCGGTCCCGGTGCGGGCCCGCGGCCTGACCCTGGGCGTCGCGGTCTTCGTACGGCACCGCCGCCCGGACAGCTTCGACGCCGACGACCGGATGCTCGCCGAGGAGATCACCGCCCGGGCCGCGGTCTGCATCGACAACGCCCGGCGCTACTCGCGCGAGCGGGAGACCGCCCTCGCCCTGCAGCGCAGTCTGCTGCCCCGCACCCTGCCGCGCACGGCCGCGCTGGAGGCGTCCTCCCGGTATCTGCCGGCGGCGCGGGCCGGGGTGGGCGGCGACTGGTTCGATGTGATCCCGCTGTCGGGGCTGCGGGTCGCGATGGTCGTCGGGGACGTGGTCGGGCACGGCGTCCAGGCCTCGGCCGCCATGGGCCGGATGCGCACCGCCGTACGCACCCTCGCGGACATCGACCTCGCCCCGGACGAACTGCTCACCCACCTGGACGACCTGGTGGTGCGGCTCGCGGAGGAGACCGGCCGGGACGGCAGCACCGGCGAGGTCGGCGCGACCTGCCTGTACGCGGTCTACGACCCGGTGTCGCGGCGCTGCACCCTGGCCCGCGCGGGGCATCCGCCGCCCGTCGTGCTGCCGCCGGGCGGCCGCCCCCGCCAGCTGGACCTGCCCGCGGGCCCGCCGCTGGGCCTGGGCGGACTGCCGTTCGAGTCCGCCGAGGTGGACCTGGCGGAGGGCACCGTGCTCGCGCTGTACACGGACGGTCTGGTCAAGTCCCGGGACGGGGACCGGGATGCCGGCCGCGCGATGCTCTTCGAGGCGCTGAGCGCGGGCGGCGGCTCGCTGGACCTCTCCTGCGACCGGATCCTGCGCACCCTGCTGCCGACCGGCGGCGCCGCCGACGACGTGGCGCTGCTGCTCGCCCGCACCCAGGGGCTGCCCGCCTCCCAGGTGGTGACCTGGGACATCCCGGCGGACCCGGCGCTGGTCGCGCCGATCCGCAAACAGGTGGTGGAGCAGCTGGACGTATGGGGGCTGAGCGAGGCGTCGTTCACGGCGGAGCTGGTGGTCAGCGAGCTGGTCACCAACGCCATCCGCTACGGCGCCCATCCGATCCGGCTCCGGCTGATCCAGGACGCGGCCACGCTGATCTGCGAGGTCTCCGACACCAGCCACACCGCCCCGCATCTGCGCCGGGCCAAGACCTTCGACGAGGGCGGCCGGGGGCTGCTGCTGGTCGCCCAGCTCACCCAGCGCTGGGGCAGCCGGCACACCGGGGACGGCAAGACGATCTGGGCGGAGCTGCCGCTGTTCGAGGAGGACGACCAGCCGCCGGTCAGAGGCTCGTGAGCCAGGGCCGTACCTGTCTGCGGGCCTCGTGCAGCCGGGACTTGAAGGTGCCGAGGGGGATGCCGGCGCGTTCGGCGGCCTCGGCGTAGTCGAGCTGGCAGATGTCCCGGTAGACCAGCGGCGCGACCAGCTGCGGGTGCTCGCGCTCCAGCCGCTCCAGCGCCTCCAGCAGATCCACCCGGGAGCCGGCGATGACGCTGGTGGTGCGCGGGTCGACGGCGTGCGCCGGCTCGATGGCGACGGGCTGCTCGGCGGCCCGCCGCTTCAGCTCGCGGTACTTCTGCCGGCAGCAGTTGGCGACCACGGTGTACAGCCAGGTGCTGAAGCGGCTGCGGCCCTCGAAGGTGCCGATGTGCCGCGCCACTTGGAGCAGCACGTCCTGGGCGGCCTCCTCGGCGTCCTCCCGGCAGGGCAGGAAGCGCCCGCAGCGGCGTACGACATCGGGCCGCAGCTCGGTCAGCAGCCGGTCCAGGGCCGCCGGGTCCCCGGCGGCGGCATGCCGGGCGAGTTCCTCCACCGGCGCCTCGTCCTGCACGTCACGCTCCCCTTCGAGTCGATCTCAGGGCAGGCATGATAGTCGTATGCACTCCCTGGAGCGGATCGGCCGCTACCGTCTCGAACGGCCGCTGGGCACCGGCGCCTTCGCCACCGTGTGGCTCGCCCACGACCCGGAGCTTCAGGCCCCGGTGGCGGTGAAGGTGCTCGCCGAGAACTGGTCGCACCGGCTGGACGTCCGGGAGCGTTTCCTCTCGGAGGCGCGGCTGCTGCGCCGGGCCGGTTCCAGCCGGGTGGTGCAGGTCTACGACATCGGTGAACTCCCGGACGCAAGGCCGTACTTCGTGATGGAGTACGCCGACGGCGGCACCCTCGCCGATCTGCTGCGGGACGGCCCGCTGCCGGTGCCGGACGCGCTGGCGCTGACGGCTCAGGCCGCGCGGGGCGCCGCCGCGCTGCACGAGGCGGGGATCGTGCACCGCGACATCAAGCCGACCAATGTGCTGCTGCACACCGCCCCGGACGGCTCCCGGCGGGTGCTGCTGGCCGATCTGGGGCTCGCCAAGAGCCTGGCGCAGGGCTCGGTGCTGACCCTGGCGGCGGGCTCGGCGGGCTACCGGCCGCCGGAGCAGGCGGAGCCCGGGGCGGGCATCGACGAGCGGGCCGACGTCTACAGCCTGGGCGCGGTCGGCTACGAGCTGGTCACCGGGAGCGTGCCGGGGCCGCCCGGCAAGGTGGTGCCGCCCGCGCGGCTGCGGCCGGGCCTCGGCGAGGACGTGGCACGGACGCTGTTGCGGGCGCTGGAGCCGGACCGGGCCAGGCGCTGGCCCGGCGCCGCCGAGTTCGCGGCCGAGCTGGACCGGCTGGCGGGCCGGCCCGCGGCCGAGGGGAGGACCGCGCGGCCCCGTCTCGACCGGGTCCGGGGGCGGCTGAACACGGTGACGCTGTCCGTGGCCGCGCTGGTCGCCGCCGCGCTGGCGGCGGTCACGGTGACCGTGGTGCTCAACCGCGGCGGGGCCCCGGAGCAGCCGCGGGTGGCGGACGCGGGCGGCCGGGTGAGCGTCCGGGTGCCCGCGAGCTGGGACCGCGAGCTGCGCGACTCCGGCTGGGACCCGCATGTGCTGGGCCTGGGCTCCGGGCATGAGCCGGGTCTGGTGGTGGCCGACGACCTGGCCCGCTGGCCCGATCTGGCCGCCCCGGTCGACGGTGTGTTCGTCGGGGTCAGCGCGCACGGCGATGTCACCGCACGGGTGAAGGCGCTCGCGCACTCCGGCTGCCACTACTCCAGCAGCCGCGATTTCCGCGGTGCCGACTGGCACGGGCTGGTGCGGGCCTGGAGCGGCTGTCCGGACGGCGGTTCGATCACCGAGTCCGCGCTCGTCCCGGCGGGCGGCGCCACCGAGCCGCAGGTGTATGTGCAGCTACGCCAGCGGGGTGACGGCGACGCCACCGATGGCGTACTGCGCTCCCTGCGGGTGCGCTGAGGGGTGAGCCGAGGGTCGGTCCGGGGCCGAAGCGGGGAAAAGAACCCTCGTGTTCCGAACTTTTCCCACCCTCCGTGCATCGGAGTGGGGTGACGGCGCACTCGGCACCGTAGGCACGCGTCCCTCCGCGTGCCCCGACCAACCAGGAGTGTTGAGCGACATGGTGTACACCCCACGGTCCGCGCGGCGCGGAGCCCTGTTCGCGGGCTCGGTCGCCGTGCTGGGCCTGCTGACCGCCTGCGGCACCGGCCAGACCGTGCACAGCAGTTCCCCCATGACGTCCTCGGGTACGGCGGCGCCCGCGACCGGCGACTCCTCCGCACCGGCGCCCTCCGACACCGCGACCACGCCCTCCCCCGCCTCCTCCGCGCCCACCGGCGCCCCCTCGACGGCGCCCACCCGGGCGACCGCCACCTCGGGCGGGGGCACCACCGCCGCGGCGAGCACCCGCTGCCACACCTCCGAACTGCGGGCCTCCGTGGGCCGCAACGACCCGGGCGCGGGGCAGGAGAACTTCCCCGTGGTGCTCACCAACACCTCGGGGCGCATCTGCACCGTGCGCGGCTTCCCGGGCGCGGCCTTCGTGAACGCCTCCGGCGGCCAGCTCGGCCCCAACCCCGGACGGGAGTCGGGCTCTTCGACGACGGTCACGCTCAGGCCGGGCCAGAGCGCCTGGGCCGGGCTGACCTTCTCCAGTCCGGGGGTCAGCGGCGCGAAGACGGCCAAGCCGGCGGCCCTGCTGATCACGCCGCCGGATGAACGCGATCATCTGAAGGTGACGTGGACGGGTGGTGAGGTCCCGGTCTCCGGCAACTCCTCGGCCGTCTTCCTGACCGTGTTCAGCCCCGGCACCGCTCCCTGACCGTCCGCCCCGGCCGTCACGAGGCGGCCGGGGCCATCTGTTTTCATGGGCGGGAAAGCGTGATCGAATCCGGAAGGACCCGCCCTGAACAGCGCGCTCGCCGAAGCACTCTCCGTGGTACTGCTCCTCGCGGTGCTCGCCTTCGCCGTGGTACGGCCCTTCGGGTGGCCGGAGGCGGTCATGGCCGTCCCGGCCGCCGGGATCGTGATCGCCTCCGGCGCCATCTCCCTCGACCATGCCCGCGCCGAGGCCGAGCGGCTCGGCCCGGTGGTCGGCTTCCTCGCGGCCGTCCTCGTGCTCGCCCACTTCTGTGCCGTGGAGGGCCTGTTCCGGGCGTGCGGGGCGTGGATGGCCCGCTGGGCGGCGGGGCGTCCGGTACGGCTGCTGACGGCGGTGTTCGTGCTCGCCTCCGCCATCACGGCCGTACTCAGCCTGGACGCCACGATCGTGCTGCTCACCCCGGTGGTGTTCGCCACCGCCGCGCGCACCGGCGTACGCCCCAAGCCGCATGTGTACGCCTGCACGCATCTGTCGAACACGGCGTCGCTGCTGCTGCCGGTGTCCAATCTGACGAACCTTTTGGCGTTCGCGGCGAGCGGGCTGAGCTTCACCCGGTTCGCCGGGCTGATGGCGCTGCCGTGGCTGGCGGCGATCGCCGTGGAGTACGTGGTGTTCCGGCGGTTCTTCGCCGGTGACCTCGCGGCGGCGGCCCCGGCGGGCCAAGACACCGGCGAGCCGCCCGTCTTCCCCCGGTTCGCGGTGGTGACCGTCGTCTGCACGCTGGCCGGGTTCGTGGTGGCCTCGGCGTTCGGCGTCGACCCCGCCTGGGTGGCGGCGGCCGGGGCGCTGGTGCTGGCCGGGCGGGCGCTGCTGCGCCGCGAGGCGACCCCGGTGGCGGTGGTGCGGGCGGCGGCCCCGGCGTTCCTCGCGTTCGTGCTGGCGCTGGGCATCGTGGTGCGGGCGGTGGTGGACAACGGGCTCGCCGATGTGCTCGGGCATGTCGTGCCGGATGGCACCGGGCTGCCCGCGCTGCTGGGGATCGCCGCGCTGGCCGCCGTCCTCGCGAACATCGTCAACAATCTGCCCGCCGTGCTGGTCCTGCTGCCGCTCGCGGCCCCGGCGGGTCCCGGCGCGGTGCTCGCGGTGCTGCTCGGGGTGAACATCGGCCCGAACCTGACCTACGCCGGGTCGCTGGCCACGCTGCTGTGGCGGCGGATCGTGCACCAGCACGAGCACGGCGTGAACCTCGGCGAGTTCACCCGGCTGGGTCTGCTCGCCGTGCCGTCCTCCCTCGCGGTCGCGGTGGTGGCACTGTGGGGGTCGCTGCACGTTCTCTGACGGGAGGCCGACCCGATGCGGGTGATCGTCTGGCTGGTCGAGGGCACCTGGCCCGCCTGTGTGGACGCCGTGCGCACGCATGCGCCGCAGTCCGCCGAGGTGGTGCTGCTGCATGTGAGCGGGCCCGATGTGCCCGGGGTCGCGCACGGCGCCTTCGCGGGACTGCTGGGCCGCGGGCACCCCGAGCGCGATCCCGGTGACCTGCTGGAGGAGCTGGGCGGGACGTCGGCGGCCGAACTCCTGGCGGCGGCGGCCGAGCGGCTGGGCCGGCCCGCCGTGCGCGAGGAGCGGGCGGGCCGGGTGGAGCGGGAGGTGGTGGCCGCCGCCGAGGGGGCCGATCTGCTGGTGCTGGCCCGGGACGGCGACCGCTCCCGGCTCGGACCGCGCAGCCTCGGCCCGGCGGTCCGCTTCGCCGTCGACCACGCCCCCTGTCCGGTCCTGCTGGTCTGGCCCGAACCGGCCCCCGGCCTCGCGACCATCCCGCCTCCACCGCCGCACCACCCCTGAGACCCCCGTCCCCGTCACGGCCGTCGCCCCGCGCGCCGGTCGCCGGGCGGGGCTCCGTAGCGGTCCCGGAAAGCCCGGCTGAAGTGGGAGGGGCCGGGAAACCCGGAGGCCGCGGCGACCCGTTCCACGGCGAGGTCGGTGACCTCCAGGATCCGGCCCGCGTGCCGCGGCCGGGCCTCGCGCAGGGCACGCATCGGGGGCCGTCCGGTCCGCTCCGGCTCGGGCCCCGACCGCAGCGCCGACCGGTTCCGGCACTCCTTCGCCGGGCACTGCGTGGGCCGTTCGGCGCGGCACATCGGGGCGCACTACCGGACGCTCACCATGTCCGGGGCACGGGTGCGGCTGCCGGAGAGCGCGGGCGCGGGTCCGTGCGGCGCGGAGTTCGCGCCGCACGGACCGCACTGAGCGGGGCCGCGCAGGGCTCAGTGACCGCTGATCGCGCGCGGTGTGTAGGGCCGCTCCAGCTCCTCGATCTCCTTGTCGCTGAGGGTGAGTTCGACGGCGGCGACCGCGTCCTCCAGGTGCCGGGGCTTGCCCGCGCCGACGATCGGGGCGGTCACCGGGCTCTGGTGCAGCAGCCAGGCGAGGGCCACCTGGGCGCGCGACACGCCCCGCTCCCCGGCGATCCGGGTGACGGCCTCCACGATCGCGCGGTCGCCCTCCTGGTAGAGCTTGCCGCCGAAGACGTCGTGCTCGCTGCGCTCGGTGACCGTGCCCCAGTCGCGGGTGAGGCGGCCCCGGGCGAGCGGGCTCCACGGCAGCACACCGACGCCCTGGTCGACGCAGAGCGGCAGCATCTCCCGCTCCTCCTCGCGGTAGAGCAGGTTGTAGTGGTCCTGCATGGAGACGAACTTCGTCCAGCCGTGCCGCTCCGCCGTGTACTGGGCCTTGGAGAACTCCCACGCGTACATCGAACTCGCCCCGATGTAACGGGCCTTGCCCGCCTTGACCACGTCGTGCAGCGCCTCCATCGTCTCCTCGATCGCGGTGGCGTGGTCGTAGCGGTGGATCTGGTAGAGGTCGACGTAGTCGGTGCCGAGACGGCGCAGGCTGTGGTCGATCTCGGTCATGATCGCCTTGCGGGACAGCCCGGCGCCGTTGGGGCCCGGCCGCATCCGCCCGTGCACCTTGGTGGCCAGCACGATGTCGTCGCGGTGCGCGAAGTCCTTGAGCGCCCTGCCGACGATCTCCTCGCTGGTGCCGTCGGAGTAGACGTTGGCGGTGTCGAAGAAGGTGATGCCCGCCTCCAGCGCCTGCCGGATCAGCGGACGGGCGGCCTCCTCGTCCAGGGTCCATTCGTGGTTGCCGCGCTCCGGCACCCCGTAGGTCATGCAGCCCAGACAGACGCGCGACACGTCCAGGCCCGTCGAACCGAGCTTCACATACTGCATCGTTGCTGCTCCTGCCTTCGGGACGGGTGATCTCGGCCGAGCCTATGACGTGGCCGGACACCGCCTTGACGGTCGACGCGTTTGAACGCTTTGATCCAGACATGTTCCGCGCCGCGTCACTCGTCGTACTGGCCGTCACCGTCTCCGTCCTGACGGGCTGTGCGACCACCGGAAAGGACGACGGCGCGCAGCCGCCCCCGGTCCGGCTGCCGCCCCGGCACGCCGGGTTCGACTACCAGATCGGCGGCGCCTATCCCCCGCCGTCCGGCGTCCGTATCGTCAGCCGCGACCGGTCCGACTCCCCCGCACCGGGCCTGTACAACATCTGCTACGTCAACGCCTTCCAGGCCCAGCCCGCCGAACGCGCCTCCTGGCCGCGTGACCTGCTGCTGCGCAACCGGCACGGCAAGGTCGTCATGGACAAGGACTGGAACGAGGCGCTGCTCGACATCGGCACCCCGGCCAAGCGCAAGCGGGTGGCGCGGCGGGTGGACGGCTGGATCGACGACTGCGCGCGCAAGGGCTTCGACGCCGTGGAGCCGGACAACTACGACAGCTACACCCGCTCCGACGGGCTGCTCTCCCCCTCCGACGCGACCTCGTTCATCGCCCTGCTGTCCCGGCACGCGCACGACCGGCACCTGGCCATCGCCCAGAAGAACACCTCCGAACTGGCCGGCCTGCGGCGCCGGGCCGGGCTGGACTTCGCGGTGGCGGAGGAGTGCGGGCAGTACGACGAGTGCGGGGTGTACGCGAAGGCGTTCGGGGACCGCGTGGTGGACATCGAGTACACCTCGGACGGACTGCGCAAGGCCCTGGCCGGCTGGGGCAAGCGGCTGAGCATCGTCCGCCGGGACCGGGACGTCACCACTCCGGGCGCCTCCGGGTATGTGCGGGCGGTGCGTTAGGGCCTGTCCGGGCGGAGGTGTTGCTGCCCCCAGGTGACCGTTCGGCGTGGGAGGCGGTGGAGGGTCGTACCGTCGGATGATCCTCGTGGGCAGGCGACCGGCGCCCGGCCGGTCACCGGCCGCCCGGGAGGAACGCGGTGCCGACTCGTCCGACCACCCTGAGAGCACTGACCGGGGCGGCGCTGCTGCCCCTGGCCCTCGTCACCCCGGCCTGGGGCAGCCCGGCCGCCGCCCCGGCCCCGAAGGCCGAGGATCCGGCCACGCTGTGCGCGGTCGCGGGGACGCTGCGCGGCGATCACGGCCAGCACGCGCTGGTCAGCCTGTGCGCGGGCAGCGGCACCCCGCAGTTCGCGGTCTCCGCCCCGGCCTCCTGCGGCCGCGCCGGCACCCGGGTCCGCTACAGCTGCCGCACCAACGGCACCTGGTCCGCCAAGCGCTCCGGCAAGACCCTGGCCGGCGGCCCGCTGCCCGGTTCGGGCGACTATCCGGGGCCCGGCACCTACGACATCACGGCGACCGTACGGGTACGGTCCGCGCCCGCCGGGGTGGACCTCACGGGCCAGGTGCGGGCCACCCTGACGCTGACCGCGCCCAAAGCACCGGCCACTCACGCCATCACCGTCGACCGGACGACGCTGCGCCGCAACACCACGACCACACTCGTCTACACGGTGCGCCGGGACAGTACGGAGGGCGACGGCAGCGCCCGGTTCGGGCTGATCGGCGAGGCGGGCAGCGGTGTCCGGATCGCCACCTCCGACGCCCGCTGCGTCAACCCGCTGGTGGGCAGGTACCCGGCGAAGACCCGGCTGCCGTACTCCCTGGACTGCGCGCTGACCGAGCTCCAGCCCGGCCACCCGGAGCAGGTCGAGGTCCGCGTCACCGTCGGCGCCACCTGCTCCACGGTGGTCTCCAAGCTGGGCTACTGGATGCCCGACGGCCAGGCCCTGTACACCGGCGGCATGCTGGAAGGACCCGAACTCACCTGCTCCTAGGCTCGTTCCAGCAGGTCCAGGGCGGTCGTCCAGGGGAACGCGGGGCGGCCGCCGCCGGGGCCCGGCTCGCCGGAGTACGGGTCCCCGAAGCGCACGCCCATCCCGCGCAGCCGTACCAGACTGTGCTGGTAGGCGGGATGGGCGGCCAGCGCACCGCCCACACAGGGCAGCACCGCGATCGGCACCCCGAGGCCCGCGGCCTCGCACAGGGTGCCGACGGCCAGGGTGTCGCCGATGCCCGCCGCCCATTTGTTGACGGTGTTGAAGGTGGCCGGCGCGACCGCCACCGCGTCGGGCGCCGGGAACGGCCGCGGATCGGCCGGAGACCGCCACGCCGACCGTACGACCCTGCCGGTACGGGCCTCGACCGCCGCGACGTCGAAGAAGCCGCCCATCGCGACCGGGGTGGCGATGACCCCGACCTCCCAGCCCCGCTCCTGCGCGGCCGCGATCAACTCCTCGACCCCGGCGGCGATACCGGCCGCGCAGACGACGACGTACAGGAACGGCTTCTCGGATGCTCCGGCGTGTTCGGTCACCCGGGAAGCGTATCGACCGGCGGCGGGCCGAGGCCCGGTCCGGTGATCCGCTGCTTCCCGGTGTCCACGGTCACCGGATCGCCCGTGCGGACGGTGCCGGGCTCCAGCACGTCCAGGTAGACGCCGACGCAGGACAGTGGGCCGAGGGTGCGGACCGGGACGCGGTGCTCGCGGGCCACGGTGCGCATGATGCCCGGGTCGGCGGGCAGTTCATCGTGGCGCAGGGCCGGGACCACGCAGCGGGGCGTGGGGACCGTGACCCGGAACAGGGCCGCGCCGATCCGCAGGGTCGCGCCCGGCCAGGAGTCCTCGGGGAAACCGGGGCCGCCGGGGAGGTCGACCACCAGGTTCGGCCGGAAGCGGCGGGGGTCGAAGTCGCCTGCGGGGCAGGCCTGGTGGAGCCGGCGCAGGCTCGCCGTGGTGACGAGGTGGACCGTGCCGTGGTCGAAGAAGGTGCCGGGGGCGACGCGCCCCGAGGTGATGAGGTCCCCGGTCTCGTCCGGGGACGCCGTCGCGCGCAGCACGTCCGGGAGGCCGCCCTCGTACCCGGGCACCGCGCGCTCCAGGGTGCCGTGCTCCGGCGGCTTGTCCGACACGGTGACCTGACGGCCGAGCAGCTCGGAGAGCCGCGCGTCCAGTGCCGCGGTCCCGGCGGCCAGGACGGTGCCGTCCGGCAGCTCGACCCGGGCCGTGCCGGGGCCGGTCAGCCGGGCGCGACAGCGCAGCAGCGGCTCCCACTTGCGTGGATGCTTGGCGCTGCCGACCGCGCCCGCCGCGTCGAGCACCGCGAACCTCCGGTCCCCGGACAGGCCCCGCTCACCGACCCGCACGGCCGTCAGCGCCTCGCCGAGCATGGATTTCACCGGGTACCGGCGCACCGCCGTCACTGTTCCCATCGGCCGATTATGCGATCCTCCCGCCTCTCCGTGGCGGGATGCGGTCGTCAGACCCGGGCGGACAGGCGGCGCAGTCGGCGGTCCAGGCTGTGCTGGAGGGCCGCGGTGTGTTCGAAGAGGTAGAAGTGGCCGCCGGGGAACTGGGTCGTGCCGAGGAAGTCGGCGCAGTGGTCGGCCCAGGCGGCCATGTCGCCGGGTGCCACGATCGGGTCGGCGGTGCCGCAGTAGGCCGCGACCGGGCAGGGCGCCGGTTCGCCGTCCTCGCGCAGGCTGCCCGCGGCCAGGAAGTCGGCGCGCAGCGCGGGCATGATCGAGGCCAGGGTGGCCGGATCGAGCGTCGTACCCTCCGGCATCAGACCCAACTGGCCGACCCGGTCGAGGAGTTCGTCGTCCGACATGGTGGCGACGCGGGCCAGTTCGGCGGCCGGTTGCAGGGCCGGGGCCCAGGCCGAGACGCCGAGGAGCGCGGGGGCCGGCAGGCCGTTCCACGCGGTGGCCACGGACAGCCGGTAGGCGAGCAGCGCGCCGAAGCTGTGGCCGAACAGCAGATAGGGCCGGCCGTCGAGTTCGGCCTCGAAGACCTCCAGGAGCGCGTCCAGCAGGGGCTCCACATCGCTGAACGGCTCCTCGTCCAACCGCTCCTGGCGGCCGGGCAGTTGCAGGGTGCGTACGTCCATGGTGGAGGGCAGGGTGGCGGCCCACGCCTGGTAGGCGGGGGCGGTGCCGCCCGCGTGCGGGAAGAGGAACACCTGGTGGTCGGCGTGCGGATCGGCCCCGGCGGTGGTGAACCAGCGGGCACGTCGGGTGCGGCCGGCGGTGCTCATGTGCTCTCCTGATCTGTCTGGCGGGCCGTGGACACGAGTACGTCCGCGATCTCCCGCAGGTGTGTCTCCGGTCGCAGCGATCCGATGCGGAGCAGGATGTGCCGGGCGCCCGCCCGCACATAGTCGGCGAGGCGCTGCGCGCAGTGCTCGCTGGGCCCCCACGCACAGGCGCGCATGGCCGACATCTGCTCCAGGGCGCGCCCGTAGCAGTGTTCGAGGTAGTCGTCCAGCTCGATCCTGGCACCGCGCTCGTCGGGGCCGACCGTGACCGTGAGATACAGGGCCGGGGTCACCGCCCCGGCCCGGCGTCCCGCGCGTCGGCAGAGGTCCTCAAGGCGGCGCCGGGCACCGGCGTAGGACTCGGCCGAGGTACGGGAGGACAGCCAGCCGTCGTAGAGGCGGGCGGCCCGTTCGAGCGCGCGGGCGCCGTCGGCACCGGCGGCGAGCCACAGCGGCGGTCCGTCCAGCGCGGCCGGGCAGATCAGCCGGTCCAGGCCCTCCTCCTGCCAGTGCCGGCCCGTGAAGTGCGTGGGCGCGCCGGGCCGGGTGCTGCTCCAGGCCGTCCGCCACAGCGCGGTGACCTCGTCGAGGGTGCCGGCCCGAGCGGCGGACGAGGCGCCCACGGCGGCCGGTTCCTCGTCGGTCTCCGGCACCGGGAAGCCGGATCCCACACCGAGGACGAGCCGGCCGGAACTGACGTGGTCCAGGCTGCTGACCATGCTCGCGGCCATGAGCGGGTGGCGCAGCGCCGGTGTCATGGCCGCGGTGCCCAGCAGCACCCGGCGGGTCACCGCGCCCACGGCGGACAGCACCACCAGGGGGTCGAGCCGGGGGCGCGCGGTGAGCGATTCGCCCGTCCACAGGGAGTCGAAGCCGAGCTGTTCGGCGCGTCGCGCGAAGTCCAGCAGGGAGGAGGCGCTGTGCTCGCCGAGGATCGCCTGCTCCCGGGTCGGCAACAGGACCCCCACACGGAGCGGCTGACGAACGGGCCCCATCACACACCTCTTTCTGCGGTCGCGGTCGGCGGTACCCGCGATCCAAGCAACCGCACCTGACAGGTTCCTGATCGTTCGATGAAAGCGGGCGCGGGAATTGAAAAACCGTTAATGCGGTGTCTTAACCGGCCGTGGCTGGGCTCGATAATCGGCACGCAGGGATGGCGAACACGCAATCCTGATGCCCGAAATGCACCCATCCGTCCCCACATCACCGGCGGAAATCAGCATTGTTGCATTGGACACGCACTGGCCTGGAAGCGACGGCCGCCTCTGCTCGATACTTGCGGTTGCGAAGGTTACTGGAGTCAATTAAAGGAACCCGCGTACGGCTCGGCAGGAGGAAAAAGTGATCACCTATTCGCAGTTCGAGGACGCCCATCCGAACAACGACCGGAGACTGCCTTCCGGGCCTTCGGCTCGTGACGTTTCCCCGGCGCGTCCGGTCTGCGCGTTCCTGGGCCCCCTGGAGGTGCGCACCGGCGGCCGTACGCACACCGTCGGCGGCAACCGGCAGCGCACCCTGCTGGCGGCGCTGCTGGTGAGCCCCGGCCGGCCGCTGGCCGCCGAGCAGCTGTACGCCGAGCTGTGGGGGGAGAACCCCCCGCCCACCTTCGAGAACTCGCTCCAGGCCCATGTGTACCGGTTACGCCGGACCCTCCAGCAACTGGCCGGGCCGGACGGCCGGGCACCCGAGCTGCTCACCCGCTCGTCGGGGTACGTACTGGAGCTGGGCGACGAGGAGACCGACGCGGCGGCCTTCCGGCGGCTGGCAGGACAGGCCCGCGCCTGCGCCCGGCACACCCCCGACCAGGCGCTTCACCTGCTCGACGAGGCACTGGCGCTGTGGCGCGGCGCGCCCTTCCAGGACGTGGCCCAGGGGCCGATGTCGCAGAGTGTGGCGCTGGCCCTGGAGGAGGAGCAGCTGTGCGCGGTCGAGGACAAGCTCTGGCTGGAGATACAGCTGGCGGACCCGGTGCACAGCATCAGTGAGCTGAAGCGGATGCGCACCATCCACCCCTGGCGGGAGCGGCTGACCGAGATGCTCATGCTGGCCCTGTACCGGACCGGGCGGCAGGCCGAGGCGGTGGAGACGTACAACAGCACGCGGCACCGGCTGGCGAGCGAGCTGGGCATGGAGCCCTCGCTCAAGCTGCGCCAGCGGCTCCAGCAGATCCTCAACCAGGCGCCCTCCCTGGACGCCGCCGTGCCCGCCTAGCGGCTCGGCGGCAGGCAGCGACGAGGCTGCGGCAGTACGCCCGGAAACCGCCGGGGGCGTACCGCCGCAGCCTCGTTCTTCGTTTCCGGTCCGGGCTTCATTCCGAGGAGTCCGCGGCGCGTCAGCTCCGTGTCAGCGCATCGCGCGAGACTATTCCTCGCGCATACCCCGCACAGGAAGTCGACGCGAGCACGAAGAGAGCGCTGTCAAAGCGTTATCAGGTGCTTTTATCCTTCGAGTCGGCGAGGGTTTATTTGCCGCATCCTTTTCTACTGCAATCCTCATGAGCAAATGTCTGTCCTCGGTCCATCAGTCGTTCTTCAGCCGTCGATCAGCAGCCCTGTCCAGGGTGGACCGCGAAGAGGCACTACGAAGGGGATGACTATGGACGAGGACTTCGAGATCGTCATCATCGGCGCCGGGATGTCGGGCCTCGGCATGGCCGCCCGTCTCAAGGAGGCCGGCCGGCACACGTTCACGGTGCTGGAGAAGGCCGCCAGGATCGGCGGGACCTGGCGCGACAACACGTATCCCGGCGCGGCCTGCGACGTACAGTCCCATCTGTACTGGTACTCCTTCGGCGAGCAGCCCGACTGGAGCCGCACCTACGCCGGGCAGCCGGAGATCCTGCACAACCTCGAACGGTTCGCCGGGAGCCAGGGGCTGACGGAGCACATCCGCTGCGGCACCGAGGTCACCCAGGCCACCTGGTCGGACGAGGACGGCCGCTGGCTGCTGCGCACCGCGCGCGGCGAGCGGCTGCGGGCCCGGGTGCTGATCACCGCGTGGGGACAGCTCAACCTGCCGGCCTGGGCGGGCATCGAGGGCGCGGAGCGCTTCACCGGGACCCAGGTGCACACGGCGCGCTGGCCCGAGGACCTGGATCTGACGGGCAAGCGGGTCGCCTGCATCGGCAGCGCGGCCAGCGCCGTCCAGCTGGTGCCCGCCATCGCGGGGGACACCGAGCGGCTGACGGTGTTCCAGCGGTCCGCCAACTATCTGCTGCCGCGCCAGGACCAGGCCCTGAGCGACGACGAGCGCGCCGAGCTGCTCGCCGAGCCGCACCGCTACGACGAGCTGCGCGAGGGCCTCTACCGCGAGCGCGACGGCTGGGCCGTCGGCCTGCGTGACGACGGCAACCCGGTGCGGGACGAGTTCCTGCGGGTGGCCAAGGACCATCTGGCCGCGCAGGTCGCCGACGAGGGGCTGCGCGACCGGCTCACCCCCGACTACGCGTTCGGCTGCAAGCGGGTGCTGATCAGCGACGACTACTACCCGGCGGTCTCCCGCGACAACGTCGAGCTGGTCTCCGAGCCCATCACGAGGATCGAGCCGGAGGGCATCAGGACCGCGGACGGGCGGCTGCACGACGTCGATGTGATCGTGCACGCCACCGGCTTCCAGCCGCTCGACCGCACCGGCGGGGCGGAGATCGTCGGACGGGACCTGCTGACGCTGCGCGAGGCGTGGAAGGACGGCCCCGAGGCGTATCTCGGGGTGTCGGTCAGCGGCTTCCCGAACATGTTCATGCTCTACGGCCCGAACACCAACCTGGGCCACCACTCGATCCTGTTCATGGTGGAGTGCCAGATCGACTACATCCTCAAGGCGCTCGGCTCCCTCGACGGCGACCGCAACCGCACCCTGGACGTCACCCCCGAGGTGCAGCGCCGCTACAACGAGCAGCTCCAGCGGGACCTCGCGGGCACGGCCTTCGCCGCCGGGTGCGCCAGCTGGTACAAGACGGGCGACGGGCGTGTGGTCAACAACTGGCCCGCCAGCATCGAGGCGTACAAGGAGCGCACCGCCGTCTTCGAGCCGGAGGACTACACCCGCTAGGCGGTTCTCGTTCCGCTCCCGGCCGGGGCCTGCCAGGCTCCGGGAGGCGCCGCGGCCGCGTCGCGTTCGGCGGTCCCGAGCGGCGGCAACGCCTCGGTGCCGCCCGTGCGTTCACGGTCGCCGTGCCCCGGCCGGGCGCCCGCGCGGTCAGGTTCCCCGCTTCGGGCGACGCCCCCCTGTTCCGATCCCGGGAAGGAAAGAGACCATGGCCTACGACATCGACCCCGAGCTCGCGACCGCGCTGGCCGCCCTGCCCAAGGCCCCGAACGGCGCCCTGCTGGACCTTTCCGACATCCGCGTGTGCCGCGAGCAGGTGGCGGCGGCCGAGGAGTGGCTCCCCGCGCCCGACCCGGACCCACGCGTCAAGATCGAGACGCTGAGCCTGCCGCGCGCGGACGGGACCGTGCTCGACGTGCTGATGTTCCACCCCGGCGACGCCGACCGCGCCCGCCCTGCCCTGGTCCACTTCCACGCCGGTGGCCAGGTGCTCGGCAGCGCCCATGACCGCACGGCCCGGGCGTACGGCGCTGATCTGGCGCTGCGGCTCGATGTCGTCCTGGCCGCCGTCGACTACCGGCTGGCGCCGGAGACCCCGGCGCCGGGCGCGGCCGAGGACGGCCACCTGGCGTACACGTATCTGACCGCGCACGCCGCCGAGCACGGAATCGACCCGGACCGGATCGGGCTCGCGGGCGCGAGCGGCGGCGGGGCGGTCGCCACGGCCGCCGCGCTCATGGTCCGTGACCGCGGTGGGCACCCGCCGCGGCTGCTGTCGCTGCACTACCCGATGCTCGACGACCGGAACGAGACCCGCTCCAGCCGGGAGATCACCGGCCTCGGTGTCTGGGACCGGCAGGAGAACCTGTACGCCTGGGCGGCGGTGCTGGGCGACCGTGCGGGGGCGCCGGACGTGCACCCGTACTCCGCGCCCGGCCGCGCCACCGATCTCGCGGGCCTGCCGGACACCTTCATCGCGGTCGGCCAGTTCGACGCCTTCCGCGACGAGGACATCGACTTCGCGCGGCGGTTGCTCGCCGCCGGTGTCCCGGTCGACCTGCATGTCTACGCGCACGCCTTCCACTCGTGGGACGTGTTCGCGCCGCACTCGGCTCTGGCGAGGAGCTTCGAGCAGACCTGGCACGACTATCTGCGCCGCCATCTGCACGGCTGAGCCCCGCCGGACGGCACCGAGCGGACGCCCTCCCGGCCGGGGCGTCCGCTCACGCCGTCCACGCCCGCACCGCGCCGCCGGTGAACTCCACGAACTGCCCGGCGCCCGGGTGGTGTTGAGTGGGGAAGAAGCCCGGCACCACGCCAACGAGCCTTCCCGTGGCGGGATCCCACGCGGACAGGCCCGCGGTGCCCTCGGCGTCCCCGCCGCTGAACAGACGGGTGCCGTCGCTGAAGAACTCTCCCGACGGGCCCTCGAACGAGGCGAGTTCGACGGCCGCCGCCGGGCACCACGGATCGTCCCGGCCGGTCCGGGTCGTGTCGAAGATCCGCGCGCCGGGCCGCATGACCTCCTCGTCGTCGCCGAGGCCCGCGACGGCGACCCTGGTCGAGCCGATCCAGGTCATGGGCCGGTCCCAGCAGTACGCCCGCCCGCAGAGCGGGACCCGTCCCGGACCGTCGTACAGGACGCCTCTGGTCTGCTGTCTGGGCTCACCCGAAGGCACCATGAAAATAGTCGCGATGGTCTTCCGGGCCGGCCGCTCGTCGGTGGGCTCGACAGGTGACCGAGCCAGCACTGCCGTCCGCGCGTTGGACACATCCAGCCGGTTCCAGTCAGTGCGAAGCACCCGGCACGGTCTCCTCGTGGCCCCCCTGGTTGTCCAGGGCGAGCGTGGTCCGGCCGGTTCGCAGGTCGATCACCTCGCCGTACCGGCCGTAGTCGTTGACCACCGCGGCGAGCATCCCGTCGCCGGACGCGTGCAGCCGCCGACGGCACCGGTGGCCGGACCACGGCTCGCGGTCCGACTCCGTCGCGAGGGTGGTGGCGGCCACCGGCTCATGGACCCCGGCCGCCATGTCCCAGCGGCCGATCGTCCCGTCCGCGCCCAGCACCAGCCACACCGGCCGCCCGGCACCGCTCACCGGCGCCAGAGCGGCGATCTGCCCCACGCCCGCCGGCACCGGGACCTCCCGGACCCCGCCCTCGCCACCGATCAACGCCGTTCCTCCCCGGAGGCCGGACCCGAGCCGAACGGGCAGCATATCCAGGCGGGTTCACCGGACCGGGGGTCCTCCCGTACGACGTCGGCCCGCCCCCTCGGTGAGGTGGCGGGCCGGTGTCGTACGCGAGGTGCGGTCAGCTCTTCGCGGCGGCGAGTTCGTCGCGTACCGCCCGGCGCAGGACCTTGCCGCTGGGGTTGCGGGGCAGGGCGTCGGCGAAGTCGTACGACGTGGGCATCTTGAAGTCCGCCAGCCGGCCGCGCAGGAAGAGGTGCAGATCCCTGGCGCCCGCCTCCTGGCCGGGCTCCAGGACCACCCGGGCGTGCACGGACTCGCCCCAGCGCTCGTGCGGCAGGCCCACCACGGCGGCGCCGGACACGGCGGGGTGCCGGGCGAGGGCGTCCTCGATCTCCTTCGGGTAGACGTTCTCGCCCGCCACGATGATCATGTCGTTGACGCGGTCGCGGACGTAGAGGTAGCCGTCCTCGTCGAGGCAGCCGGCGTCCCCCATGTGCACCCAGCCCTCCACCACGGTGCGCTCGGTGGCCTCGGGCAGCCGCCAGTAGCCGAGCATCCGGGCGGGGGTGCGCACACAGACCTCGCCGACCTCGCCGGTGGGCAGCACCCGGCCCTCCGGGTCCTCGATGCGCACCTCGATCCCCGGGTAGGGGCGGCCCGCCGCGCGCAGTCGCGGGCTGCCGGGGACATGGTCGGCGGGCGGCAGACAGACGGCGAAGTTGCCGGTCTCGCTGCTGCCGTAGATCTGGAGGAAGTCGCAGTCCATCAGGTCGATCGCCCGGCTCAGCAGGTCCTCGCCGATCGGCGAGCCACCGTAGACGATCTTGCGCAGCGAGCCGAGGGCGCCCCTGGCGGCGGCCGGTTCGAGGAGCATCAGCTCCAGCATGGCGGGTGCCACGATGCCGGTGGTGACCTTCTCCTCCTCGATCACCCGCACCGCGTCGGAGCTGATGAAGGCGGGCAGCGACACCACGGTGACACCGGCGTTGAACGCCTGCATCGCGTAGGAGAGGCCACCGATGTGGAAGCCGGGCAGGCCGATCAGGCTGCGGTCGCCGGGCTTCCAGTCGAGCCAGTCCAGGCCGTTGTCGTCCATCGCCTCGGCGACGTTGAAGAAGCTGCGGTGCGGCAGGACGACGCCCTTGGGCAGCCCGCTGGTGCCGCTGGTGTAGATCTGCACGACGGGGCTCTCCGCGTCGTCCGACGCCTCCCGGCCGCCGGTCCGCCGCGGGCCGGCCTCCGCGGGCACCGCGTCCTTGCGGGCGGCCAGGGACTCGGCGTCCGGCGTGTCGGCGTCCAGGCAGAGCAGGGTCCGCAGCGTGGGCAGCCCCTTGCGCACCTCGGCGGCCACCGGCAGATGCTCCTCGTCCACCAGCAGCACCTGGGTGGTGGAGTCCCGCAGGATGTGGTCCACCTCCTGGGGGGTCAGCCGCCAGTTGACGGGGACCAGGACCGCGCCGGTGCGGGCACAGGCGAAGGCCAGCTCCCAGTACTCGACGGCCTCCTTGCCGAGGTAGCCCACCCGGGCGCCGGGTACGACGCCGGCCGCGCGCAGCACCTCGGCCGTTCGCGCGCTCTCCCGGTCGAGTTCCCGGTAGGTGAGCGACCGTCCGGCGCAGACGACGGCCGGCTGCTCGGGCCGGAACGCGGCCTGGCGGGAGATCACTTCCCCCAGGGTCCGTGATCGCGTGGCTGTGGTCATCGGTGTGCTCCCGTTCCCGCCTCGTGTGCCGGTGCCTCGGCACCGGACAGCAGTTCTTCGATGTATGCGCCGAGCAGGTCCACGCCGGGCCGGTCGAAGGTGACCGACGCGGGCAGCGTGATCCGGAAGGCCGCCTCCAGCGCGTTGCGGATCTCGACCGCGTTGAGCGAGTCCATGCCGAGGGCGGCCAGTTCGGCGTCGGGTTCGATGTCGTCGGCCGACTCGAAGCGCAGGACGTCCGCGAGCCGGGCCCGCACGATGGCGTTGATCCCGGCCGAGCGGGCGGCCCCCGGGGTGTCGGCCAGCGCGTCCACACCGGTCGGCGTCCCGTCCGCGGCAGAGCCAGAGACCAGCTCGGCGAAGAGCGCGCTGGGCGCCCTGCGGGCCACGAAACGGTTCCAGTCGCAGCGGCCCATCAGGACCTGGGCGCGCCCGGCGTCCAGCAGCGCGGGCAGCGCGTCGGTGGCCTCGTCCTCCTCCAGGAGCGTGATGCCCTGGCCCTCCCAGCTGCGGACCAGCGAGGAGCTGAGCTGCCGGCCGGGCTCCCGGGGCACCCAGGGGCCCCAGTTGACGGCGGTGGCGGGCAGCCCGGCACCGGCGCGCTGGGCCATCAGATGGTCGAGGAAGGCGGCGCCCGCACCGGCACCGGTCTGCGTCGCGGCGCCGAACAGGGCGCCCGCCGTGGAGCAGCCGAGGAAGAAGTCCAGCTCGGGCAGGCCCGCGGTGGCCTCGTGCAGCAGCCAGGCGCCGTAGACCTTGGCCTGGAACACGGCGTCCAGGCTCTCCCAGGTCTGCTGGGCGAGCGGCAGGTCCCGCGCGGCCTCCTGGGCGGCGTGCACGACTCCGCCCACCGGGGGCGCGGTGGCGGCGAGTTCGGCCAGGACGCGGGTCACGTCCGGCGCGGAGCCGAGGTCGCAGGCATGGACCTGGACCGTGACGTCGTCGCCGAGGGCCGGGGCGGGGCCGCCGGTGCGGCTCAGCAGGGCCAGATGGCGGGCGCCGAGGGCGACGAGGCGGCGGGCCAGGGCCCGTCCGACCATGCCCGTCGCGCCGGCCACCACATAGGTGCGGTCGGGGCGGACGGTGAGGGGGCGGGAGTCCGCGGGCACGGGGTCGGCCGTGCGCAGCCGCCGTACCCAGCGGCCGCCGTCGCGGTGGACGATCTCCAGCTCGCTCTCCTGGGCCGCCAGGCACTCCCCCACCAGTCCCGCGGCGCCGTCGGCGCCGGGTGCCAGGTCCAGCAGGGTGACCCGGTAGCCGGGGAACTCCGCGCCCAGGGCGCGGCCGAAGCCCCACAGGGTGGCGGCGGCCGCCGGTTCGGCGTTCTTGTCGCCGGGCAGGTGCTGGGCGCCCTCGGTGACCAGCCACAGCCGCTGGCCCCGGCCGAATCCCGCGCGGGCCAGTGTGTCCAACACGGCCAGCAGCTCACGGTAGTTGGCCTCGGACTCGGCGCGCAGCCGGGCCGCTCCCGTCTCCTCGCCGCTGTGGGCGCGCCACAGCCAGCACACATCGGTGGGCGGCTCGCCCGCCAGCGCCCCGGCGAGGGCCGCGGGGTCGGGTAGGACATCGAGGGTGACGCCCTGGGCCGCGGCCGCCTCGGCGAGGGCGCGCGGCAGCCGGTCCGTGCCCCCGGCGACGAGGACGCGCCGTCCGTCGCGGCGGATGTCCGGCAGGGGCTGTGCGACCCAGTGCTGCTCGTAGAACAGGCCGCCGTTCGCGCCCTGTTGATCCTCGCCGGTCCGCTCCGCCTGCCAGGCGGCCTCGGCGGCCCGGCGCTGCGGGGTGGGCAGCCAGTACCGCTTGCCGTCGAAGGGGTACGACGGCACGGGGATCCGGCGTCGCGAGGCGCCCTCGTGGTAGCCGGCCCAGGAGATGGGCACGCCCGCCTCGTACGCCTTGGCCAGGGACCGGCGGACCATGTCGCCGTCCTGGTCGTCGCGGAAGGTGCTGCTCAGCCAGACGTGGTCGGCATCGCCGGCCGAGGTCCTGGCCAGCGCGGTGAGCGCGCCGGAGGGGCCGAGCTCCACGAAGACGTGCCGGCCGCGCTGGTCCACCGTCTGGACACCGGCCTCGAACTGCACGGGTTCGAGCAGGTGGCTGATCCAGTACTCGGGGTCCGCCATCTGCCGGCCGCGGGCCACGCGTCCGGTCACGTTGGACACCAGGGCCATGCCCGGGGTGCGGAACTCGACACCGGCGAGGACCTCGCGGAACGCGTCGGTGATCTCCGCCATCAGCGGCGAGTGGTAGGGCACGGCACCCTTCAACGGGGTGAATTTCACGCCCCGTTCGGCCAGCTTGCGGCCCGCGTCGGCGAGCGAGTCGTGGCCGCCGGTGAGCAGGCACTGGCCGGGGCCGTTGACGGCGCCGATGGTCAGGTCCGGGTAGTCCTCGACCAGCGGGGCGACCTCGGCGGCGGGCGCGCCGACCGCGGCCATGCCGCCCTTGCTGCGCAGCGCCTCGCTCAGCCGGCCGCGGGCGGCCACCAGGCGGGCGCCGTCCTCCAGCGAGAACAGCCCGGCCACCGCGGCGGCGGCGAACTCGCCCAGGCTGTGGCCCATCAGCACCGAGGGGCGGACGCCCCAGGACAGCCAGAGCCGGGCCATCGCGTATTCCAGGCTGAACAACGCGGGCTGGAGGTAACGGGGTTCGTGGATGCGCTCGGGTGCCTCGCACTCGCCGCGGATCAACGCGCCGAGCGGGACGCCGAGCAGCGGGGTGAGGATGGCGTCGCACTCGTCCAGGGCGGCGCGGAAGACCGGGTACTGCCGGTAGAGCGCGGCGCCCATGCCGGGGTACTGGGTGCCGGTGCCGGAGAAGAGGAAGGCCACCTTCGGGGCGCTCGCCGAGCCGCCGCGGGCGGTGCCCGCCGCCAGGGACTCGACCCGCTTGCCCAGGGCCCGTACGGCGCCGTCCCGGTCACCCACCACCTCGGCGATCCGGTAACGGAAGTGCGCGCGCCCGGTGTTGGAGGTGCGGCACAGATCCGCGAGCGGGGTGTCGGGGTGCCGGTCCAGGTGGTCGAGGTAGCGCTCGGCGAGCCGGCGCAGCGAGGCGCGGCTCTTGGCGGACAGCGTGAGCACGGCGCTCGGGCGCGCCTCGGCCTGCGGCGCCTCGGCGGGTGCGGCCGGTGCCTCCTCCAAGATGACGGAGGCGATCGTGCCCGTCACGCCGAATCCGTTGACCATCGCGCGCCCGGGGCCGGTGCCGGGCCAGGGCCGGCACTCGGTCGGCACGGTGACGGGGGCCTCGTCCCAGGCGATGCGCCGGGAGGGGGTGACGAGGTTCAGATGCGGGAAGACCGTACGCTCCCGCAACTGGAGCACCGCCTTGATGAGCGAGCCGGCCCCGGCCGCGCCCTCCATGTGCCCGATGTTGGTCTTCAACGAGCCCACCACCATGGGCCGTTCCTTGGTGTGCGACTGCGCGAACACATCGCTGATCGCGTCCATCTCGGTGGGGTCGCCGAGCGCGGTGCCCGTGCCGTGGGCCTCGACGTAGTGGATGTCGCCGGGCGTGAGCCGGCACCGGGCCAGGGCGGAGCGCATGACCTGTTCCTGGGCGGCGCCGTTGGGGGCCGTCAGGCCCGCGCTCTCGCCGTCCTGGCCGACCGCGGAGCCCCGGATCACGGCGTGCACGGTGTCGCCGTCCCGCAGCGCGTCGGACAGCCGCTTGAGGACCAGCACCCCGCAGCCCTCGGCGCGGGCGTAGCCGTCGGCCCGCTCGTCGAAGGTCTTGCACCGCCCGTCGGCGGAGAGCACCCCGCCCAGCTTCAGGATGGTGTGGTTCTGCGCGTTGTGGATGACGTTGACACCGCCGCTCAGCGCGATCCCGCACTCGCCGCCGCGCAGGGCCTGTACGGCGAGGTGGGTGGCCGTCAGCGACGAGGAGCAGGTGGTGTCGACGGTCAGGCAGGGGCCGCGCAGCCCGAGGAAGAACGACATCCGGCCCGAGACGGCGCTGTGGGTGAGACCGGGCGCGAGGTAGCCGTCGAGGTCGGCGGGGGCGAGGTCGGTGGACTCGAAGATGTAGTCGAGGGTGGTGACGCCCATGAACACGCCGGTGTCGCCGTGCCGCAGCGAGGTGGGGTCGATGCCCGCGTGCTCCAGCGCCTCCCAGGCGGTCTGGAGGGCCAGCCGCTGCTGGGGGTCGATGTAGGGAGCCTCCTTGGGGGAGATCGAGAAGAAGGCGGCGTCGAAGCGGTCGACGTCACGGACGAAGCCGCCGCTCGGCAGGTCGCCGTCCTGCCCGTCGGCTCCCGCGCCGTCGCCCGGGGCCATCTGACGGCGCTCCTCGGCCGGCAGCGGTCCGATGCCCGAGCGGCCCTCGCGCAGGAACTCGGCGAATGTGTCGACGTCGTCGTTCCCACCCGGAATACGCAGCCCCATCCCCACGATGGCGATGGGTTCGTATTTCTCGCGTTCCAGGGCGGCGAGCGCCTCCGCGTTGGCGGCGAGCGCTTCCTCCTTGCGTCGCAGTTCGGCGAGTACGGCGGCCAGTTCGGCCGCCGTAGGATTCGATGTGTCCGACATTTATTCCCTCCGGTCAGGAAAAAGATCACGCACAAAGATGGTCGATCAACTGACCGGCGGTCGGATGGCCGAAAAGGGCGGCTGTCGAAATCTCGCGACCCAGCTTCCGCTCCAGGGAAAGCTTCACCTCGCTCAGCCGCAACGAGGTGAGCCCCAGGTCGAAGAAGCCCACGTCCAGGGCGAACTCCTCGCGGTCGGTCATGAAAAGGGCGTTTCTGAACTCCTTCACCACCAGGTCCTCGATGAGCTCCCGGCGCTCGTACTCCGGCAGGTGATTGAGCTCCTCCACGGCGGGAAAATCATGCGACATCCACGTCACCGCCTCTCTACGAATCGACTGCTTCAGGACCACCGAACCAGCCCTTCCTGATAGTGAACTGATAGCTGACTGATGACGGTTCGACTTTCATCAGCAGCGCTCCACACCCCCTTCGAAAATGGCACTCGACCGGTTTACCTTCACCTCATCGGTGCTATGTTTCCGGGCATGGAAGAAAACGAATTCGATCTGATCGGTGAATTAGACAGGACACTGAAGACGCTCGGTCTGTCGCGGGACGGCGCGGTCAGCGAACTCGTCGTGCGCGGACAGGATCCGCTGGTCCCCTCGACCATCCGGCTGGGCTCGGCCATGGGCATAGCCCTGCTGTCCGCGGCCGTCGGCGCGGCACAGATCTGGCAGAGTGCGACGGGCCGCCCGCAGCGTCTCGGCCTGGACCTCGGGCAGGCGATGCACCAGCTGACGCCCTACCTCGGCGGCGGCAACACGCTGAACGGCTACGGCTCCAACATGGGCAGCGTCCTCGGGCTCGGCGGCGGGCTCGCCCCCGCGCTGTGGGACCTGTACCGCACCGCGGACGACCGCTGGGCCATCCCGATCGCCTGCTATCCGAGCACCCGCGACGCCTTCCTCGACATGCTGGGTACGGCGCACACCCGCGAGCACATCGGCGCGGCCGTCGCACAGCGGATCTCCTGGGACCTGGAGGAGGAGGCGGCCGACCGGGGTGTCCCCCTCGCGATCGTCCGCAGCCGCGAGGAGTTCCTCGCGCACCCGCAGGGCCGGGCCGTGCTGGACGAACCCCTGGTGGCCGTGGAGCGGGTGGGCGACGCCCCGCCGCGTCCGCTGCCGGCCGGTGCCCAGCCGCTGTCCGGGCTGCGCTCCCTTCAGTTCACCCATGTCTTCGCGGGCACCGCGGCCGGCCGGGTCCTCGCCGAGCAGGGCGCGGACGTGCTGCATGTGTGCGAGCCGAACGCCTTTGACCACGATCTGTGCTGGAACGAGACCGGTGTCGGTCTGCGCTCCGCCCGGCTCGCCCTGGACTCCGGCGGCGACGGCCGACGCGCCTTCGAGGAACTGCTGCGCACCGCCGATGTGTTCGTGCACAACCACCGGGCCGGGAAGATGTCCCGGCTCGGGCTCAGCCCCGAGGAGTGCGCCGAGATCTCCCCCGGCATCATCCATGTGTCCGTGCGCGCCTACGGCCACAGCGGCCCCTGGCAGGACCGGGGCGGCTTCGACCAGCACGCCCAGGCGCTGACCGGCGTCAACTGGAGCGAACGACGGGACGGGCGCCCGCAGTTGCCGCCCGGCCGGATGCTCAACGACTACCTGGCCGCGTATCTCGTCGCCGCCGGTGTCATGAGCGCGGTCCTGCGCCGTGCCCACGAGGGCGGCAGCTACCGGGTCCGGGTCTCCCTCGCCGGTGTCTCCAACTGGGCCTACCAGCTGGGCACGTTCACCCCCGAACAGGTCGAACGGCTGCTGCCCGCGACGCCGTTGGTCCCGGCGGAGCGCCTCACCCGGGCGACCCCGCTCGGCGAACTCTCCCTCGTGGCCCCGCCGGTGACCCTGAGCGAGACCCCGCCGGCCTGGCGCGGCCCGCTCCTCGTCCCCCGCGGCTCGTCACAGCCCCGCTGGCTCGACGACCAGGGCTCCTGACCTCCCCCACCCCTGGCCCCTTGGCCCCTTGCCCCCTTTGTGCCTTGTGCCGACCCGTCCCAAGGAGAGACCCCATGTCCCGCATCCCCTGCCTCGACACCGAGGCGCTGCCCGAATCCCTGCGCTCGCTCAGTCAGGGGCGCATCATCAACGTGTACCGGATGCTCGGCCACGCGCCCCGGTCGGTCACGCAGATCGCCCGGCTCGGCGCCTCGCTCTTCGCCGACGCCAGCCTCGGCGCGATGGACCGCGAGCTCCTCATCCTCACCTACGGCACCGTGTTCGAGGCCGAGTACGAGTGGGCGCAGCACGTGCCCATCTCCCGGGCCGCGGGCGTCACCGACGAGCAGCGCGCGGCTCTGCGCGCCAAGCGGTACGACGCCGACGTGTTCACCCCGGCCCAGCAGGCACTGGTCACCTTCGCCGCCGCCGCGGCCGCCTCGCCGCTCGTGGACGACGCCCGTTACGCGGCCGTCAGCGCCCACTACACCGAGGAACAGATCGTCGAGACCCTCGTCCTGGCGGGCTTCTACTTCCTTCTGGCCCGCGTCTGCACCGTCCTGGACGTCGAGATCGACGCGGCGGAGAGCGACGAGCTGGTTCGGATGGCGCAGAGCATGCACGCCAACTGAATCTCCGGCGACGGACGGCGGGTGACGGGCCGGGGCAGGCGGCAGCGGGGGTGGGCCGGGGCGGCGAACGGCCGGCCGGCCGAGCCCACCGTCCGCCGCCCCGGCCCACCCCCGTCGTCCCGTACTCGATCCACCCGGTCCGCTCGGCCCGCTCGGTCCGCCCGGGCCGGCCGGTCCGCTCAGGCTGCTCGGTCCGCCTACGCCTCCGCCGTCGCGGAGTCCGTCACGGTGATCGCGCCGACCGGGCACGCCCGGGCCGCCTCGCGGACGTTCGGGTCGCCCGCGCCGTCCTCGCGGCCGGGGATCAGCATGCTGAACCCGTCGTCGTCCTGGGTGAACACGCCCGGCGCGGTCAGCGCGCACTGGCCCGCGCCGATACAGACGTTCTTGTCGATCTCGATGTGCATGAGCTGAGCCTCTTACCAGGTCACGGGGAGTTCCAGCATCCCCTGGATCGTGTCGCCGGGTTTGAAGGGGATCTCCTCGGCGGGCGCGGCCAGCCGCAGTCCCGGCAGCCGGGCGAGCAGGGTGCCGAGGGCGATCTCCAGCTCCGCGCGGGCCAGGTTCTGGCCCAGGCACTGATGGATGCCGAACCCGAACGCCACGTGGTGACGGGTGGGCCGGTGGAAGTCCAGGGCGTCGGGTTCGTCGTACTGGCCCGGGTCCCGGTTGATCACCGACGTGGAGAAGAAGACGCCCTCACCGGCCCGGATCGTGGTGCCGTCGATCTCGATGTCCTGGAGCGCCACCCGGGCCAGCCCGTCGGCGATGGACAGCATCCGCATCAGTTCCTCGACGGCCGCGGGCAGCAGCGCCGGATCCGCGCGCAGCTCGGCCAGCCGGCCGGGGTTCTGGAGCAGGGTGAAGGTGCCCAGCGAGATCATGTTGGCGGTCGTCTCATGGCCCGCGACCAGCAGGATCACCGCGAGTGAGACAACATCGGCGCGCTCCAGCGTGCCCTGGCCGAGCTGCTGATGGACGAGGTCGTCGAGGACGCCGTCACCGGGCTCGGACTGCCGGGCCTTGGCGTCGACGAGGCCGCCCAGATACTCCTCCAGGCGGTCGCGGGCCCCCTGGCTGTCCGCGGCGGTCGGCCCGCGCAGCAGCCGCCGGGACTGCTCCTCGAAGAACTCGTGGTCGGCGTAGGGCACGCCGAGCACATCGCAGATCACCATCGACGGCACGGGCAGCGCGAAGGCGGAGACCAGATCGGCGGGCGGTCCCTGCTCGATCATCGTGTCCAGCAGGCCGTCCACGATCCGCTGGATGGCCGGTCGGAGCCCGCCGGCGCGTTTGAGGGTGAACGACGGGATCATCATCCGCCGCTGCCGCTGGTGCTCGGGGTCGTCCTGGCCGAGCAGCGCCACCCGGCGGTCGCGGACGCCCTCGAAGCGGGGGGAGATCGACGGGAACTCGCCGCGGCGGCGGTCGCTGGACAGCCGGGGGTCGGCGAGCAGGGACCGGGCGATGGCGTGCCCGGTGACCATCCAGACCTCGCGGCCGTCGTACAGGGTGACGCGTGCCAGGGGCCGGGCCTCGCGCAGCGGGGCGTAGCCGGTCGGCGGGTGGTAGGGGCAGGTGCGGTCCTGGGGGAAGGCGACGGGGTCGGCCGGGGTCGCCGGGCCGGTGATGTCCGTCAGTTCCGTCATGGAAAGACCTCGCAGACGAAGAAGTGCGTCGTGCCGATCTTCATTAGATGCCTCAGGCACCTATGGGTCGATGACAAGTTCAGCCACTTCAAGGATCCTCCCGATCCGTCCGAATCGCGAAGGTAGGAGGGTCCGGTTCCGGCCAGACGGCGCAACCGCCGCTCACCGCGCCCCGGCGGCCCCCTCGGGCGGGGCGAAGGCGCGGGCCACGGCGAGGCTGTCCTCGTACACGTGGTGGCGTACGACGAGGCCCTCGCGGACCGTGAGGTGCAGGGCGAAGCGGGCGGTGTAGGAGCGGCCGGTCGGTGCGGCCGTCTGCCGTATGACGCCGAGGACGACCGCGTCCTCGCCGTCGACCAGGATCCGCTCGACGCCGGTGTCCGCCTTCTCGGGGACATGGTGGGCGGCCAGCTCCCGGAAGTGGGCGGCCACATCGGCGCGGGTGGCGCGGTGCCGGATCCAGGGGGTGTCCGGGCGGCCGTGCTCCTCCTCGGGCCAGTCCAGCCGCCAGTCGCAGTCCACGGCGTACAGCTCGGCGATCCGGTCCGGGTCGCCCGCGCCGATCCTGACCAGGAGTTCCTGGACCGCGGCGCGAGTGTCGGGGGTCGGGTCGTACGTCATGGCGGGCACTCCCGGGGTCGGGGACGGACTCGGTGGACGACCACTGTGCCAAGGGCGGTGCGGGTGACGCGATGACCGCGGAGGTAATGATCGGGGCGGTGCGGGGAAGCACGGTACGGATGAAGCGTGCGGCCGCCGGTGTTGGAACCGGTGCACATGCATGCGTGGGAGCGACGAAGGGGACGGATCCATGCCTCTCAAGGGTGAGTACGAGCCGAGCCCGGAGCAGTGGGTACGCGATCAGGTGGAGCTGTACGAGAGCTCCGGCGGGACGAAGGGGAACACTCTGCTGGACACCGGGATGCCGGTCATCGTCCTGACGACGAAGGGCGCGAAGAGCGGGAAGATCCGCAAGACGCCGCTGATGCGGGTGGCGCACGAGGGCGCGTACGCGGTGGTCGCCTCGCAGGGCGGCGCGCCGAAGCACCCGGTGTGGTACTTCAATGTCAAGGCCGATCCGCATGTCGAGCTTCAGGACGGCCCGGTCAAGCAGGACATGCGGGCCCGTGAGGTCACCGGCGACGAGAAGGCCCGGTGGTGGGAGCGGGCGGTCGCCGCGTACCCGCCGTACGCGGAGTACCAGCAGAAGACCGACCGGCAGATCCCGGTGTTCGTGCTGGAGCCGGCCGAGGGGAGCTGACGGGCATCGCCGAGGCGATGCCCGCCGGAGAATTCTGCACCCGGCAGGTGTGAACCCGCTCCGGCACGGGCAGTCGTGCCGTCAGGCCCCGCCGCGTTCCCCCGTCGCGGCGGGGCTCTGCCGTGCCTCGCCGTCCGGGCTGTCGGTGACGTCGAGGAAGATCTGGTCGGCGGCCGGGAACGTCGCGGCCAGCGAGCGCTTGATGCGGTCGGCGGCCTCCTCGACACGCTCGCTGTCCAGGCCCGGCACCAGGTCGATACGGGCGGCCACCAGGGTGGAGTCGAGGCCCAGTTTCATGGTGAACAGCGACTCCACGCTGTCGATCTCCGGCTGCGCCCGCAGCAGCGCGCCGATACGCCCGCTCAGCTCCGGATCGGCGGCCTGTCCGATGAGCTGATCGCGGGCCTCGCGGCCCAGCCGGTAGGCGACGTAGACCAGCAGGACCCCGATGGCGAGCGAGGCGGACGCCTCCCAGGCGACCTGCCCGGTGGCCATGTGCAGGGCCATCCCGGCGATCGCCAGGCTCACGCCGAGCACCGCCGTGCCGTCCTCGGCGACCACCGTGCGCAGCGCCGGATCGCGCAGTGCCGCCCGGCCGCCCCGCGCGCGCACCTGGTGCAGGGCGCGCAGCAGCGAGCCGCCCTCGGCCAGCAGTGCCACGGCCAGCACGACGAGGCCCACCACATAGCCGCGGGACGTCTCCCGGGTGCCCTGGCGCAGTGCCTCGCAGCCCTGGAAGAAGGAGAAGCAGCCGCCCATCACGAAGATCCCGACGGCGGCGAGCAGCGACCAGAAGAAGCGTTCCTTGCCGTAGCCGAAGGGGTGCCGGGCATCGGCGGGGCGGCGGCTGCGGCGCAGGGCGGCCAGCAGGAACACCTCGTTGAAGGAGTCGGCGACCGAGTGCGCGGCCTCCGACAGCAGCGCGGGCGATCCCGAGAGCACCCCGCCGACGGCCTTGGCCGCGGCGATCAGCAGATTGGCCCCGAGGGCGACGAGGACGGTGACCCGGGTACGGCGGTCGCTCGCCCGGCTGCGCCGCTCGCGGGTCCGCGCCCGGCGGTCGGTGGCCCCGGTGCGCCCGTCGGCACCGGCGGCACCCGCCGGGGCGGCCCCGTGCTCCTGTCGCTTCGGTGATGTTCCACTCACGGGGGCCGACTGCCCGGGGGCCCGGGAATCACACCGTGCGGGCGCCCGGAAACGGGGAAGTCGGTGCTCTGACGGAGAAGTCGGTGCTCCGGGGACCCCGGCGGTGAGCGTCCGGGACCCGGCGGCGAGGAGGAGACATGGGCGGTGACGGCAACCGCGCCTACGGCCACAAGAGCTTCAGCCGGTCGCGCAGCCATTTCCGGGACCGGATCACGGCGGACGGCCGGGACGGGTGGCCGGTGGCGGCGGGGCGCTACCGCCTTGTGGTGTCGCGCGCGTGCCCCTGGGCGAGCCGGGCGGTGATCTCCCGCCGGCTGCTCGGTCTGGAGGACGCGCTGTCCATGGCGGTCGCCGACCCGATCCAGGACGACCGCAGCTGGCGGTTCACCCTGGATGCGGACGGCCGGGACCCGGTGCTCGGCATCCGCTACCTCAGCGAGGCGTACGACCGCCGCGAGAGCGGGTATCCGGGCGGGGTGAGCGTGCCCGCCGTGGTGGACGTGGACAGCGGGAAGCTGGTCACCAACGACTACCAGCGGCTCACCCTGGACCTCGCCACCGAGTGGACGGCCCTGCACCGCGAGGGCGCCCCCGATCTGTATCCGGCGGCCCGCCGCGACGAGATCGACGAGGTGATGGCCGGGGTGTACGGGGACGTCAACAACGGCGTGTACCGGGCCGGGTTCGCCACCCACCAGGAGGAGTACGAGAAGGCCTGCGCGGGCGTCTTCCGGCGGCTGGAAATGATCGCCGAACGGCTGGCCGGACAGCGGTATCTGGTCGGCGACACCCTCACGGAAGCGGACATCCGGCTGTTCACCACGCTGGTCCGGTTCGACCCGGTCTACCACGGCCACTTCAAGTGCAACCGCTGGAAGCTGGCGGAGGACCCGGTGCTGTGGGCGTACGCCCGTGACCTGTTCCAGACCCCGGGGTTCGGCGACACCGTCGACTTCGACCACATCAAACGGCACTACTACCAGGTGCACTCCGGTATCAACCCGACGGGCATCGTGCCGCTCGGCCCCGATCTCGCGTCCTGGCTGAGCCCGCACCACCGCGAGGAGCTGGGCGGCCGGCCCTTCGGCGACGGCACGCCCCCGGGCCCGGTGCCCGAGGGCGAACGGGTGGCCCCCGCGGGCCGTCCCGTATGAGAACCCCCTGACGAGGAAGGAGTCATCCATGTCCAAGTCGAAGAAGACCAAGCTCCCCTTCGTCTATCAGCCGATCGGTTTCGTGCTCAGCTGGGCGAGCGGCGCGGTCGCCGGTCTCGCCTTCAAGCAGGCGTGGAAGGCGATTCGGCACGAGGACGACGCGCCCACCGCTCTGGACGAGGACCGCCGGCTGCGCGACATCCTGCTGGCCGCCGCCCTGCAGGGCGCGATCTTCGCGGTGGTGCGCAGCGCCGTGGACCGCACCGGGGCCAAGGCCATCGCCCGCTCGACGGGCGTGTGGCCGGTGGCCGAGGACCACGAGAACGGCACGGAGGGCAAGGCGGGCAAGGTCGGCAAGGAGAGCAAGCGGGACAAGGGCGGCAAGCGGGGATGGCGTTGAGCGGCCGCCCGGACGGTCTCAGTCGTCGAGCAGCCACCGGCCGTCGCGCATGAGAACCCGTCCGGGCAGCTCGTTCGCCTCGCGCCAGGCCTGGATGCGCTCGGGGACGACCCGGAAGTACAGATAGCGGGTGGCGAGCCGCCGGGGGTCGAAGCCGGTCTTGCCCGCGAAGACCTCCGCGTCCTCCTCGGGCAGGTCCTCCGGGCTCACCGACTGCACGCCGCCGTCCACGACGACGACGTCCCGGGTCGTCCCGATGCCGAGCCTGACCCGGCCGCTGTCGACCAGATTGCGGCCGGTGGGGCTGTCGGCGGGGGTGGCGAACAGCAGGAGGGCGCCGTCCCAGACGAACGACAGCGGCACCAGATAGGGCGCGCCGCCGTCGGGTCCGGCCGTGGCCACCCAGGCGTCCTCGTCATGGTCCAGCCGGTGCAGGGTGTCCTTCTTGCGCTGCTCGGCGGTGCGGGCGGGCGGCGGGGTCATCGGGTTCGGCCTCCTGAAGGGGTGCGGGTGCGCTCCAGTGTGGCCGCCCGGACGGGCCCACGCATCAGGGCCCACGCATCAGGTTCGGCCCCGGCGGCGCGTCTTCGCGCACCGGGTGCGTCCCCGGCGTACGCCCGGCACCGGACCTCAGTCGCAGTCGGCCCCCGCCTTCAGGCGGGGCCATGCCTCCACCCCGTGGGACGTACGGATGTAGGCCGTGGCCCGGCCGGGGGTGAGCCACAGCCGCTCGTCGCGGTGGCGGTACCCGGTGTCGTACGCGTCGGCGGGCAGGGCGCGCAGCCGGCCGACGTACGGCCCGCCGAGGTAGCCCTCGCGTGCGAGGACGCCCTCGGGGTCGCGGACGTAGATCCGGTCGCCCAGGCCGAGAAAGCGGGCGGACCCCCAGTCGCAGTGGTCGGGACCGGGTGAGGTGGCGAGCCGGGTCACCGGGACCCGTCTGCCGTCACGCCCGGTCCAGATCTCCCACCCGGTGGTGGCGGTGAACCGCTCGGGGAGTTCGGCCGGGTCGCAGGAGGCGCTGGTCTCGGGGCCCCAGCCGGGCCGGTCCCGCTGGTCCCTGGCCACCACGACGGCCACCTTGGTACGGCCGCCGACGTCGAAGGAGTAGAGCACCCGGTCGGCCTCCCGGCGCTCCACCCGGTAGCCGTACGCGGGCACCTCCGGCTTGTCCATGTCGAAGTAGCGGGCCAGCCCCTCCTCGGGGGTGGCGCCGCCCTCGGCGGCGCTCCAGGGGTCGGACCCGCCGCCGTCGAAGATCTTCCCGTCGCACTCCAGCGCCCGCCCGGCCGCCCCGGAGGCCGCGAGCAGCGCCCGGGTGCCGCTTCCGCCCGCCTCCGCGGTGCGGACGTGGAGCGGTCCGCCGTACGGCCGCGCGGGCGGGGTCCCCCGCACCACCAGGCCGGGACCGCGTCCCGTCCCGTGGCCGCCCACGCCGCATCCCGCCACCACCACGGCCGTCACCGCCACCACCGTCCTCGGCCCTGCGCGCATGCTCCGCCCCCATCTCGTCGCGTTCACCGGATCCGTACGACCCCTGGACGCGGGAGCGGGCCCGAACGTTCGGAACTCGGTCATGGTGCCGGTCCGCCGCGGGGCGGCGCGGGGCAGGCTGGGGGACCATGAACGATGTGACCACCATGCGAGCCATCGGCCAGGACGTCCTCGGCGGCCCCGGGGTACTGCGGGAAGTGACGCTGGAGCGGCCGAAGCCGCGGCCGAACGAGGTGCTGGTCCGGGTGCGGGCCGCCGGGCTGAACCCCACCGACTGGAAGCACCGCGCCACCGGCGGGTTCCTCGGCGAGCCGCCGTTCGTGCTCGGCTGGGACGTCTCCGGGGAGGTCGCCGAGACCGGGATCGGCGTGGCCGAGTTCCGGCACGGCGACGAGGTGTTCGGCATGCTGCCCTACCCCTTCGGACACGGCTCGCACGCCGAGTACGTGATCGCCCCGGTCCGCGCCCTGTGGCACAAACCCGCCTCGGTCGACCACACCCAGGCGGGCGCGCTGCCCCTGGTGTCGCTGACCGCCTGGCAGGCGCTGACCGAGCGGGCCGGGGTACGGCAAGGACAGCGGGTGCTGGTCCAGGCGGCGGCCGGCGGGGTCGGGCATGTGGCCGCGCAGATCGCCGCGGCGCACGGCGCCCATGTGATCGGCACGGCGAGCGCGGCCAAGCACGACTTCCTGCGGGAGATCGGCGTGGCCGAGCCGGTCGACTACCACTCCACCGATGTCACCGAGGCGGTACGGGACGTGGACATCGTCCTGGACACCCTCGGCGGCGAGACGGCCCTGCGCTCCCTGCGGACACTGCGGCCCGGCGGGATCCTGGTGTCGATCCTGCCGGTGGGCTCCCGCGAACTGTACGAGGAGGCCGAGCGGCTCGGCGTACGGGCGGTACGGATGCTGGTGGACGCCGACCGGGCCGGAATGCGGTCGGTCGCGGAACTCGTCGAGTCGGGGAAGCTGAGGGCATCGATCGCCGGGACGTACCCGCTGGCCGACGCCGCGAAGGCGCACGAACAGGGGGAGACCGGGCGCACCACGGGGAAGCTGGTGCTGCTGGTCGACTGAACGGCCCCCGGACACGCGCGAAACCCGAAGACATATGTCAATCGAACATGCTCAAATTCCTTCCATCGAGGGTAACTTGACGGTCGGAGATCCGACGTCCGGGCGCGGGTGGGAGGTGATGCCGAGGTGCGACGGGAACCCGTGTCCCTCACCCGGCATCTGCGTGTGTACGCATACCGTGCGTACACCGTCCTGGAGTTCCGGGGCGAGATCGACATCATCGCGGCGGACGAGATCCTTCCGCTGCTGGACCGGATCACCGGCCGCCCCGGCGCCCGGGTCGTGCTCGATCTGCGGCCCGTGGAGTTCTTCGACTGCTCGGGGCTGCGCCTGCTCTACCGGGCGCGGGCCCGGATCCTCGGCCACGACGGGCAGTTGCACCTGGTGTGCACCCACCCGCTGACCCTGCGCGTCCTGCGGGTGACGGGCCTGTCCCGGCTGCTGCCGCCGCACGCGACGACGGACGCGGCCCTGGCGGGAGCCGGGATCGCGTCCGGTTCACGGTGAGGGGGCGTCCCCCGGACGGCTCACCCCTCCTCGAACAGGGCGCTGACCGACTCCCCGTTGTGGATGCGCCGTACCGCCTCGGCGAGGGCCGGGGCGATGGACAGGACGCGCAGCTTGTCGCTGTGCTCGTCGGCCGGGATCGGCACGGTGTTGGTGCAGACGATCTCCAGCACGTCCGGCTGCTCGCCGAGCCGACCCAGCGCACCGGCCGCGAACAGCCCGTGCGTGCACGCCACCCGGATCGAGCGCGGGCCCAACTCGCGTAGCCGGTCCAGGAGTTCGAGCACGGTGCTGCCCTTGGCGATCTCGTCGTCCAGCACGATGACGTCCCGCCCGGCGATGTCGCCGATGACGGAGCTGATGCTCACCCGGTCGTCCGCGTACCGCTGCTTGGCGCCGGCCGCCACCTGTGCGCCGATGCGCCGGGCGAAGGCGGCGGCCTCCTTGGCGTTGCCGAGGTCCGGGGAGACCACGGTGGTGCGCGAGAGGTCGTACTGCCGGAAATGCGCGGCCAGTTCGCGCAGCGCGTGCAGATGGTCCACCGGCACCGAGAAGAAGCCGTGCACCTGCGGGGAGTGCAGGGTCATGGCGAGGACCCGGCTCGCGCCCGCGGCCACCATCAGATCGGCGACGAGCCGGCCGCCGATGGAGATCCGGGGCGCGTCCTTCTTGTCGGAGCGGGCGTAGGAGTAGTGCGGCATGACGACGGTGATCCGGGAGGCGGAGGCGCCCCGGGCCGCGTCGCACATCAGCAGCAGCTCCACCAGGTGTTCCTGCACCGGCTTGACCAGCGGCTGGATCAGGAACACATCCCGTTCCCGGCAGTTGGCCTGAAGCTGTACCTCCAGGCAGTCGTTGGCGAACCTGCTGACCCTGGTCGGGCTCAGCGGCACCCCCAGATGCGCGCAGACCTCCTCAGCCAGTTCGGGATGGGCACTGCCGCTGAAGACGGCGATGTCTCGCACGATCTGCTCCTCGCATGATCATTCCGGGCTGCCGCCGCTCATGCTACTGGCCGGGACCGCAGCGGTAGAGCGTCCGGGCGGTCCGTCCGGGTGCCGGGGGCGCGGCGGGGGTGTCCGTGCCGCCGTACGCCGAGGCGGGGACCTTCGTGCAGGTGGCCTCGACCCGGTCGGCGATCCGCGTGGCCGCGGTCGGCCCCGCGGCCGTGTTCCCGGTACCGGCGGCCAGCGGGCCGAGCCCCGCGGGGCCGCCCACGAGCACGTACCGGACCTGTCCCGCGGCCACCAGCCGCTGGAAGTCGGCCGGTGCCGGGAAGGGCACCTTGCCGCTGAACCCGCCGAGCGGCAGGACATCGGCGCCCGCCGAAAGGATGTACGGGGAGGCGGCGTTCCAGTTGGTGGTGGCGAACACATAGCGCGCCCCGCCCCGGTGGGCGCGGGTGTAGTCGAGGAGGCGGCGTTCGTCGGGGGTCAGGGCGCCGTCCGAGGCGATGCCGGCCAAAGCGGCGAAGCCGGACGGGGAGGCCGTGCGCGCACCGACCGCCTGCGGTCCCGAACTTCCCCTCCCCCGCTCCCGGTCGGGACTGGTCGGGCCGACCGAGCCCATGCCCGAGGTGCCGTACGCCGGGTTGAAGACCTGTACCGCCCAGGCGCTCGGGGCGACGAGCACGGCCGCGAGGGAGGCGGCCAGCCCGGCGAGCGCCAACCGGCCGCCGGTGCGCGGCCGTTCGGGCCGGGCGAGGGCCAGCAGGACGACGGCGGCGAGGCCCAGCGCGGCGACCGCGGGGGCGAGCCAGGGCAGGAAGGCGGCGGCGAAGCGGTCGGCGAGGCACGCGCTCCACACCGTGGTCGCCGCCACCGCGACCGGCAGCGCCCAGGCGCGCCGCCCGCCCGCGCGGTGGGCGCGCCACATCAGCACCGTCCCGGCGCCGGTGAGCGCGGCGAGCGGCACCGCGATCACGCCCATGTAGTAGGTGTGCGGGCCGACGCTCCCGGCGCTGAACACCAGGAAGTACACGGCGAGCCAGGTGCCCCACAGCAGGAACCCGGCGCGCGAGGCGTCGGTGCGCGGCCGGCCCCGCCGCCAGAGCAGCCCGCAGACGACGGCCGCGGCGGCGAACGGGTAGAACCAGCCGGTCTGGGCCGCAAGGGTGGTCCCGAACATCTTCGCCCACCCGTTCTGCGCGCCGCCGAACCCGCCCGCGGCCAACGGGGAGGCGTCCGGGGCCGGCTGCGCGCCCTGCCGCTCGGACGTCCGGTGCGCGTCCGCGTGTACGGCCCCGGGCCCGGCCGCTCCGCGCTCCCGGTCGCCCCGGTGCCCGCCCCCCTGGGTCGCGCTCACGCTCCCGGTGGCGGCCGCGCTGATGCCGAGCGAGCCGAAGCGGTTCAGGAAGTTGTAGCCGACGACCATGCTGAACGCGGAGTTGTTGGTGGTGCCGTCGACGTACGGGCGGTCCTTGGCGGGTACGAGGGTCACCGCGAGCATCCAGGAGGCCGAGACGGCGGTCGTCACCAGGGCCGCCAGGCCGAGGTGGGCGAGGCGGCGGCGCAGCGCGAGCGGGGCCGAGACCAGGTACACCAGGGCGAGGGCGGGCAGCACGGCCCAGGCCTCCAGCATCTTCGCCTGGAAGGCGGCGCCGACCCAGACCCCGGCCAGCAGCAGCGGGCGCAGCCGGCCCGCCCGCGCGGCCCGCTGGGTGGCCTCGGCGGCGAGCAGCAGGCACAGGGTGAACGCCGGGTCCTCCACCGAGGTGCGGAACAGGCCGACGGCTACCGGGGTCACCAGGAAGGCCGTGGCGGCGAGGAGGGCCGCGTGCGTCCCGGCCCAGCGGTGCACCAGGCGGTACAGCACCAGCAGACTCGCCACGCCCTCCAGGACCTGGGGCAGGGTCAGGGTCCAGGGGTGGAAGCCGAGGAGGCGGGCGGACAGGGCCTGCGGCCACAGGAATCCCGGGGATTTGTCGAGCGTGATGGAATTCGCGGGGTCGAAAGAGCCGTAGAAGAACGCCTTCCAGCTCCCGGTCATGCTGCGCGCCGCGTCGGCGTAGAAGGTGTGGTACTGGCTATGGGTGATGCCCCATGCGTAGAACACCGCGGCGAGGACGGTGAGGAGCAGCAGTGCCGGACGGGCGTACGAGGGCTCGCCCACCGGGGCTTTCCATGGTGCGCGGCGGCCGGTGCCGGTGGCGGCGGCCGCGTCGAGAACGTTCGTTGCCATGCCCGGAAGTTTTGGTCACGCCGGACGCCCGGCACGCCGTGTCGCGCCCTCTTCAAGGAAACTCTCATCGCGAGCAGAGCAATTCTTTGAACGCACGATGCGGAATTTGCTCCGGTAAAGCAGAGTCATTACCCGGGGCGCGCTGAACCCCGCTCAGCCGCCGAGCGCCCCCGGCAGGGCCAGCGCCGCCAGCAGGGTGGTGCCCAGCAGGAGCCAGGCGACGTAGTCGCCGACGTGGCCGGACTGGAGGCGGCGCAGGGGTGTCATCCAGGCGGGGGCGGCCGGGCGGTGGGAGCGGGTGACGGCGGCGGTGGCGAGGGCCACGGCGAGAGCGGCGGAGACCAGTCCGAGCAGGACGCCGTGCGGCGTCCAGGCGGCCGAGGCGCGGGCACCGCCCGAGCCCGCCTCGTTGACCGAGCGGGCCACGATGTCGCCGAAGCCCGGGACGGTGCCCACGGCGAGGGCTCCGGCGAGCAGCACGGCCGGGACCGTCGTCATGGTGTCCGGCACCCGGCGCAGCAGTCCGGAGGTCTCGGGCCGCTCCGCCGAGCCGCTGGTCTCGTACGCGTCGGTGTCCTCGGGGGGCGGCCCGAGCCCGAGGAAGACCCGGGCGGCGACCCGCAGCACCGCGCCCGCCGTGACCGCGGACGCGAGCACGTACACCACCGTGAGGGGCCCGCCGACCGCCTCCTCGCTGACCGCCTTGCCGAGCCCGGTGCCGAAGGGCGGCAGCCCCGCGAGGGCGAGCCCGCCGGCCGCGAACAGCACTCCGGTGGCCCGCAGTTCGCGCGCCCGGCCGTGCAGTTCGTGCTCGTCCACGCTGCCGAACCGGTCGAGGAGGGCGCCCGCGCAGGCGAACAGGGCGGCCTTCGCCCCGGCGTGCCCGAGGATGTACAGGGCGGCTCCGTCGTCGCCCTCGGGGGTGAGCACGCCGACGGCCACCAGGAACAGGCCGGTGTGCGCGATCGTGGAGAAGGCGAGCAGCCGTTTGATGTGCCGCTGGTACCAGCACATGACGGCCCCGGTGACGGCCGTGAGCACGCCGAGGGTGACCAGGGCGCGGGTCAGGTCGGCGGCCGGGATGCCGCCGGGTCCGGCGAAGACGGTGCCGTAGACGCGCCAGACGCCGTAGACACCCAGTTCGACCATCACCCCGGACAGCAGCATGCACACCGGGGTGGGGGCGACGGCGTGGGCGTCGGGGAGCCAGAAGTGGAAGGGCACGGTGGCCGCCTTCACCAGCAGCCCGGTCAGCACCAGGACGAACGCGGCGAGGACCAGCGCGTCCGGCCCGCCGTGCCCGGCGGAGGCGTCCAGGCCCCGGCCGATCTTCGGCATCGACAGCTCGCCGGTACGGGCGTAGAGCAGGCCGATGCCGGTCAGCATGGCGTACGCGCCGAGCGAGTTGACGACCCCGAAGGTCAGCGCGCCCTGCACGGCCTTGGCCTCGTCGATGCGGAAGCCGGTCAGCGCGTACGCCACCACGCTCATCAGCTCGAAGAAGACGAAGGCGTTGAACAGGTCGCCGGCGAGGGCGAATCCGCACATGGCGCCCTGGAAGACCAGCATCAGCGCGGGGAACGAACCGGCGTGGCCGCGCGGTGGCTCGTCGAAGTAGCGCCAGGAGTAGGCGAGCGCGGAGAGGGTGAGCAGGCAGACGAGGGTCGCCATGCCGAGGGAGGGGCCGTCCCCGATCACCTCGATGCCGACGCTCTCCCCGCCGACGGGTACCCAGCCGCCGACCCATTCGACCGTGGGCGGCGAGGAGTTGAGCAGCAGGACGAGGGCGAGCGCGGCCGTCGCGGCGCTGACGAGGAGGCCGGTCAGCTCGGCGGCGGGGCGCGGCAGCCGGCGCCCGGCGGCGGCCAGCAGGGCGGCCCCGAGCAGCGGCACCGCGACGAGGAGCGGAAGCAGATGGTGCATCAGCCGCGCAGCTCCCGCAGTTCGTCCGGGTCGAGGGTGCCGTGCCGCTTGACGATCTGGAGCACCAGGGCGAGCAGCAGCGCGGTGACGGTGGCGCCGACCACGATGTCGGTGAGGGTGAGGGCCTGCACCACCGGGTCCACCAGTGGCCGGGTGCCGGGTTCGATGTCCGAGAAGACGGGCGCGGTGCCGCCGGACCGGTAGCCGACCGCCAGCAGCAGGATGTAGGTGGACACCTGGCACACCGAGAGGCAGCCGACGGCATGGATCAGATTGCGGCTGGTGGCGAGGCCGTAGCAGCCGGTCAGGAAGACATAGGCGGCGATCAGGTACGGCAGGAACTGCATCAGTGCGCTCATCCGCCGTTCTCCTCCACGATCTCCACGGCCTGGTCGAGGAAGTTGGCGAGCAGGACGACGACCGCGCTCGCCACCTCCATGCCGACGGCGGCGTTCAGCAGCGGTACGAAGCCGCCGGAGGACAGCGTGTCGAACGTGCCGTACGGCAGCAGCGTGTTGGCGAGGAACGCGGTCCCGGCCAGGACCCCGGCGAGGCCCAGCACCAGATAGGCGCAGACGGACAGGGCGTCGGTGGCCTCGAAGGCGCCGAGGGGGCGGACGCGTTCCAGCGCGCGGTAGTCGGCGCCGAGGTAGAGCAGGTGCAGGGCGGTCGCGGCGACCACTCCGCCCTGGAAGCCGCCGCCGGGGCTGAGCTGGCCGTGGGCGACGATGTACAGGCCGCAGACCAGGGCGACGGGGACGACGAGGAGGGCGTAGCGCCGTACCGGCCGGGCCACTTCGGCCGGCCGCGGCCGCTCACGGTGTTCGTCGCGGGCCTGGCGCAGCAGCACCACACAGCCGAGGACGGCGGCGAACAGGATGCTCATCTCGCCGAGGGTGTCGTAGGCGCGCTGGTCGAAGTTGACGGAGGCGATGGTGTTGGCGGTGTGCCGGGCGAGGGAGGCGCGCACGGCCCGGGTGCCGTAGGGGTGCGAGCGGCCGCCGAATCCGGGCAGGTCGAGGCAGGCGGCGGCCAGCAGGGCGGCGAGCCCCGCACCGCCGACGGCGAGCAGCCACAGCCGCAGCCGCCGGCTCATCGCGCGCCGTCCCGGTCCCGGCGGCGGCGCCGGATCTTGCGCACCGACAGCATGATCAGCAGCGGGGTGAGGGCGGCTCCCACCGCGAGTTGGGACAGGCCGACGTCGGGGGCCTGGAGCACGGTGAACAGCACGGCGAGGAAGACGCCGAGGACGGAGAGCACCAGGGCCTGGCGGGCGGGGTCGCGCTGGGCGACGGCGGCGGTCGCGGTGGCGGCGACGAGCAGCAGGGCCACGAGGATCAGGGCATCGGACATACGGCACCTCTCCCGTCCCCGGTCCCCCGCCTGTTCCCCCGGCCGCCTTCCCGTCCCGGGTCAGCCACCCCGCACCCCCCGGAAGCCGCCCGCCAGGGCCCGGGAGGCGATCAGATTGCCGCCGATCAGCAGCGCGCCGATCACCAGGAGTTTCACCATGGCCCGGCCCGGTCCGGTGGCCGCGCAGAGAGCGATCACGACCGCGGCGCCCACTCCGGCCACGGCATAGGTGAGTCCCCAGGCGCTCGGTCGCCGCCCCTCCAGGTCCTCGTGCAGCAGCCGGGCGAAGACCAGGGTGCCGACCGGTCCGAGGAGGGCGAGCAGCAGGGCGAGGTCGACGTAGGCGGGGCGGCCGTACCCCTGGGCGAGCAGCAGCAGGGCCGGGCACAGGGCGGCGGTGGTGAGGTTCTGGGCGACGACGCGGCGGGCGGTGGGGCCGGTGGTCACGCCCCACAGGGCGGCCGCCCCTCCCCCGCCGAGCTCGACGGTCGCCGCCAGGATCCAGCCGTTCACCGCCAGGTCACCGCCCGCCGGCCGGCCCGTGCCAGCAGCGCGCCCACGGCGGCGACGCTCGCGCCCACGATCCGCTCCAGGGTGTCGACGGTGCTGATCAGCACCAGCCAGAGCAGGGCCAAGGCACCCCACCACAGGAGGAGTTCACCGCCGGCGAGGAGGACCGCACGAGGCGTCGTACGCCGTCGCATCCATCGCCTCCTCTTTCCCCGCTCTCGTCCGGCCGTCTCCGGTTCGCGGCGGTGTGTCCGCTTCGCCGCTCGGTGCATCCAAGCACCGCCGGGGCCCTGGCGGGGCGGCGGCACGCGGGTCCGCGGGCGGAGTGCCCCGGGAGCGTGAACGGAAACCGGCGGGGGTGCCGACCCGTCGACAGCGGGTCTGTACCAGCCTCTTGACGCCCCCTTATCTCACTCCTTAAATCAAGAGACATTGCTTCATCCGAGAGCCTCTCCCCCCAGAGCCTCCCCCCACCGATCGGAGAGCCATGGCCTCCCCCCGTCTGCTCCGCGGCTGCCTGTTCGCCGCCCTGTCCGCCGCGCTGGTCGGCGCGGCCGCCGTCGGCCCCGCGCAGGCGCGCCCCGCCGGCCGGATCGCCCCCGCCGCGACCGTGAGCACCTTCTCCGACACCTTCGACGGGCCCGCGGGCTCGGCGGTCGACTCCTCGAAGTGGACCCAGGAGACGGGCGACAACGTCAACAACCACGAGCGGGAGTACTACACCTCGGGAACCAACAACGCGGCCCTGGACGGCCAGGGCCATCTGGTGATCACGGCCAAGAAGGAGAACCCGGCCGGATACCAGTGCTGGTACGGCAGTTGCCAGTACACCTCGGCGCGGCTGAACACGGCCGGGAAGTTCGAGGCACGGTACGGGCATGTCGAGGCGCGGATGAAGATCCCGCGGGGCCAGGGCATGTGGCCCGCGTTCTGGATGCTCGGCACGCCGGTGAACTGGCCGGACTCGGGCGAGATCGACGTGATGGAGAACGTCGGATTTGAACCCTCGACCGTGCACGGCACCATCCACGGTCCCGGCTACTCGGGCTCGGGCGGCATCGGCGCCGCCTACAGCCTGCCGAACGGGCAGGCCTTCGCGGACGGCTTCCACACCTTCGCCGTGGACTGGGCACCGGACTCGATCACCTGGTCGGTGGACGGCA
Organism: Streptomyces sp. NPDC093018; assembly: GCF_040684035.1. NCBI lineage: Bacteria > Bacillati > Actinomycetota > Actinomycetes > Kitasatosporales > Streptomycetaceae > Streptomyces > Streptomyces sp. NPDC093018. Next base: position 287,558 of record NZ_JBFBFF010000006.1, on the reverse strand, counting down.
CCGTCTACGAGCAGCGCACGCCCGCCGACCTGGGCGGCAAGACCTGGGTGTACAACGACCGCCCGTTCTTCCTGATCCTGAACCTCGCGGTCGGCGGCTACTGGCCCGGCGACCCGGACGGCAGCACCCCGTTCCCGGCACAGCTGGTGGTGGACTCGGTCTCCGTCACGACCAGCGACACGGCGGCGGGGCTCCCGATCCGGGGGCTGGCCGGCAAGTGCGCGGACGTGGCCGGCGCGAACTCCGCGAACGGCACCCCGGTCCAGCTCTACGACTGCAACGGCACCGCCGCGCAGTCCTGGACGGTCGGCTCGGACGGCACGATACGGGCGCTCGGCAAGTGTCTGGACGTGACCGACCGGGGTACGGCGGACGGCTCGACGGTCCAGCTGTGGGACTGCACCGGCGCCGCCAACCAGAAGTGGACCGTCACCGGTGCGCACGACATCGTCAACCCGCAGGCGAACAAGTGCCTGGACGCCACCGGGAACAGCTCGGCCGACGGCACGCGGTTGCAGATCTGGACCTGCACGGGCGGCGCCAACCAGAAGTGGACGGTGGGCTGAGCCGGCGGCTCAGTGCAGGGTCCAGGTGTACTTGCCGCCGCCGACCCAGCGGACCACGTCCGGATCGTCGAGGTCGTGGATGGTGATCCCGTAGGCGGCGGCGACCTCCAGCACATCGGTGACGTTCCTGGCCGCGCCGATCACCTCCCCGTCGATCTCCATGATCCGGAAGGGCGGCTCACCCGGCTTCCCGGGGCACACGCCCAGCACCCAGATCCGCGGCTGGGGGATGTAGGGGGCTGCTTGTTCGGTCATGCAATTCAGGTTAGGACGGAACGTCCTGGAAGGGAGATTCGCGAGCCCCGATCGCCGTAGGGGCGCGGCGCCGCCCGGGGGGGGGTGCGGGTGGTGTGTTCCCCGCGCCCCTGAGGGGCGCCCGGTGTCAGCCTTGGCCGTATGGAACCCGTCGCCGCCCTGGAGCGGATCGCCTTCCTGCTGGAGCGGTCGCTGGCGCCCGGCTATCGGGTGCGGGCGTTTCGAACGGCCGCCCGGGTGCTGGACGAGCTCCCGCCCGGGGAAGCGGCCGCGCGGGCGGCGGACGGATCGCTGGAGTCGCTGAAGGGCATCGGGCCGAAGACGGCGCAGGTGGTGCGGGAGGCGCTGGCCGGAGAGGTGCCGGGATATCTGCGCAAGCTGGAGGAGGAGAGCGAGGACATCGGCCGCGAGGGGCCCGGTGCCGCGCTCCGGGCGCTGCTGCGCGGGGACTGCCACACGCACTCGGACTGGTCCGACGGGGGCAGTCCGATCGAGGAGATGGGGCGAGCTGCGGCTGCGCTCGGCCATGAGTGGACCGTCCTCACCGATCATTCGCCGCGGCTGACCGTGGCCCGGGGCCTGTCCGCGGAGCGGCTGCGCGAGCAGCTGGAGGCGGTCGCGGACCTGAACACCCGCTGGGCGCCGTTCCGGCTGCTCACCGGCATCGAGTGCGACATCCTGGACGACGGCTCCCTGGACCAGGAGCCCGAGCTGCTGGAGCGGCTGGACCTGGTCGTGGTGTCCGTGCACTCCAAGCTGCGGATGGACGCCCGCGCCATGACCCGCCGCCTGGTGGCCGCCGTACGCGATCCGCACGCCGATGTCCTCGGACACTGCACCGGTCGCCTGGTCACCGGCCGGGGGCGCCCGGAGTCGCGGTTCGACGCGGACGAGGTGTTCGCCGCCTGCGCCGGGTCCGGCACCGCCGTGGAGATCAACAGCCGCCCCGAACGGCTGGACCCGCCCCGCCGGCTGCTGCGCCGGGCCGTGGCCGCCGGGACCCTCTTCGCGATCGACACCGACGCGCACGCGCCCGGCCAGCTGGACTGGCAGATCCTGGGCTGCGCCCGCGCCGAGGAGTGCGGGGTACCGGCCGAGCGGGTGGTCACCGCGTGGTCGGCGGACGAACTGCTGGGCTGGACGCGCGAGGGACGGGTCCCGGCGCGCGTGGCGGGAACCTGACGTGGTACCCGGTCCCGAGCCGTGCCCATGCACGCCGTGCTCCGGGCCGTCGGCCTCGGCTCCCCGGACCTGATCGCGCAGCTGCTGGGCGAGGACCGCGAGCAGGACGCGCGGCTCAGCGCGGCGCACAAGGCGCTGTACGGGCAGTACTTCGACCGGCTCCCCGCCCTGCCGGGCGCCGGTGAGCTGCTGCGACGGCTGCACCGGGACGGCTGGACGGTCGTCCTCGCCACGTCGGCGAGCGGCTCGGAGCTGGGCGCGCTGCGCCGGGCCATCGACGCGGACGAGGCGATCAAGGCCACCGCGAGCAGCGACGACGTACAGGAGGGCAAACCCGCTCCGGAGCCGGTGGAGCACGCGCTGGAGCCGGCCGGGGTGCCGGCCGAGCGGGCGGTGTTCGTCGGGGACACGGTGTGGGACATGCGGGCGGGCGCCAGGGCCGGGGTGCGGTGCCTGGGCGTGCTGTGCGGCGGGATCCCCCGGGCCGATCTGGCGGAGGCCTGCGCGCAGGCGGTCTACGCGGACCCCGCAGATCTGCTCGCCCACCTCGGCGACAGCCCGCTGACCTGAGCGTTTCCCGTGTGGCACAGGTCACCGGCGGGGATGGAACAGCGGCTGCCGGCCGCCCGTTGAACCAGGCGTGGGTACGGACGGGACAGTGTCCCCGGGCCTCACCTTCTGCCCACAGGGACGATCGTTCGGCTGAAGCCCTGTGGAGCCTTTCGCCGAGAGGCGACCGCCGTCCGCACCCACTCTCAGACCGCCCCGGCCGTGAATCCCCCCGTCACGGCCGGGGCTTCCTCGTTTCCCCGGCCGTCCGCCCGGTCGGCTTCCCGCTCGCTCGCCCCCTGCCGGGGGCTGCTCATCCGCCGATGCCCGCCGCGGCCAGCATCCGGCAGATCCCGGTGGTGGCCGTGGTGGCCGCCGTGGCCCCGGCCGCGCCGAGGAACTCCCGCAGGTCCGCGGTGAGGCGTTCCGCGTGGGTGAAGAACAGGCCGTGGCCGCCGTTCTCGTACACCTTCAGGACGGCGTCCGGCACCAGCCGGGCCAGCCGCTCACCCGTATGGGCGAGGGGCGCGGAGGTGTCATGGGTGCCGTGCACGACGAGCACGGGTACGTCCACGGCGGGCAGCTCGGCGGTGAGGTCGAGGCCGGTCACGACGGACCGTACGGCGGTGGCGGCGCGCGGCGTGGCCACCAGACAGCGGTCGATCAGATAGCGCGTACAGGCGTCGGAGACCTCGTTTCCCGCGCTGGTGACGGCGAAGAAGGCGTCCGCGAAACGGGTGAACCAGGCGGGCCGGTCACGCCGGAAGAGCTCCTCGTCGGCCCGTACGAGCGCCGGATCCAGGCCGTCGGGCAGCCCCTTCGAGCGGACGATGCCCGGACTGACCCCGCACACCAGCGCGGCCCCGGCCACCCGCGACGAGCCGTGCCGGGTCAGGCAGCGCACCACCTCGGCGGTGCCGACGGAGTGCCCGATCAGGGTGGCCTCGCGCAGGTCGAGGTGGTCGAGGAGCCCCTGGAGGTCGTCGGCGAGGGTGTCGAGGTCGTATCCCGACCAGACGTCGTCCGAGCGCCCGTGACCGCGCCGGTCCAGGCCCACGCAGCGGTACCCGGCCTCGGCGAGCGGCAGCATCTGGTGCTCCCACATCTCATGGCCGAGATAGGCGCCGGCGACGAAGACGGCGACGGCACCGCGGGCGGGACCGTGGTCGACGTAGTGCAGCCGGGTGCCGTCGACGGGGCTCTCGTAGTACGGCATGGGGGTCCTCCTCGGGATACGGCGCGCGCGGCGGCGGGCGCGTGGGGGCAGCGGTCCGCCGATGATCCCGATGGTGCCGAAAACGGACCGCGCGGTCGATTACCCGGCACGTCAAGCACGTGTGTCCGAGTCCCCGGTACGCGTGTGCGGGCGAGTCGCCCGGGTACCCGGCCGGTCGTCGCGGACCCGCGCCGCAAGGCGGACCCTTCGCCGAAGGACGGAAGGAGCCGAAGGTGAGCAGCTCAGCGGGGAGCACGGTGGTGGTCACGGGGGCCACCGGCAATGTCGGTACGAGCGTGGTGCGCCTGCTCTCCCAGGATCCCGAGGTCGCCTCGGTACGGGGCCTCGCGCGCCGGATGCCGCAGTGGTCGCCGCCGGGGACCGAGTGGTCCGCCGTCGATCTGGCGTCGGACCGGGCGGATCTCGCGGAGCGGTTCGCGGGCGCGGACGCGGTGGTCCATCTGGCGTGGGCGTTCCAGCCGACGCACGATCCGGCGGCCACCTGGCGGACCAATGTGCTCGGCGGCATCCGGGTGTTCGAGGCGGTCGCCGCGGCCGGGGTGCCGGTGCTGGTGCACGCCTCGTCCGTGGGGGCGTACTCACCGGGTCCCAAGGACCACGCGGTGGACGAGTCCTGGCCGACGCACGGCTGGCCGGACGCCGCGTACTGCCGGGAGAAGGCGTATCTGGAGCGCACCCTGGACGTGTTCGAACGCGATCATCCGGACGTGCGGGTGGTGCGGATGCGGCCGGCGTTCCTGTTCAAGCGGGAGTCGGCGAGCGAGCAGCGTCGGATCTTCGGCGGCCGCTTCCTGCCAGGATCGCTGGCCCGGCCCGAGCTGCTGCCGGTGCTGCCGGACGTGCCCGGCCTGCGCGTCCAGGCACTGCACACCGACGACGCCGCCGAGGCCTACCGGCTCGCGGTGCGCTCGGGGACGGCCCGGGGCGCCTTCAACCTCGCGGCCGACCCGCCGCTCGACGCCGCGGTCCTCGGCGAACTGCTCGGCGCACGTCCGGTACGGCTCCCGCGTACGGCCGTCCGCTCGGCCGTCGCCGCGGCCTGGAACCTGCGTCTGCTGCCGGCGTCCCCGCATCTGTTCGACGCGGTACTGCGGCTCCCGCTGATGGACTGCGCTCGCGCGCACGAGGAGTTGGGCTGGCGGCCCCGGTGGACGGCGACCGAGGTACTGGAGGAGTTCCTGGAGGGACTCCAGCGGGGCGGCGGGCTGGACACCGCGCCGCTGCACGGCCGCAAGGTGGGCTGACCCGCGATGACGCTCTGACCGCACGGCAAGGAGAGGAAGGCGAGAACATCATGGCCGCACAGCGCGCACAGGAACCCGTCGGGGCACCGGAGCCGGACCCGGTCCCCAGGGACATGCCCGACCAGCAGGCGCGATCCGACGATCCGTGGGACCTGCCCGCGGACAAGGGCGGCGGAAACGACGAGGACGACGGAGACGGCGGGGACGGCGGGGCTCCCGGGGACGAACTGCCGGACACGGACGAGGCCGGTACCGGCCCCCGCGGCGCGCCGCACACGGGCACCGTCCACCCCGAGCATCCGGGCCCGGACGAGTCACCTGCCTGAACGTCCGCCGTCCCCCGCGCGGTTGATCTCCCTTGCGCGGGTCGGCGACGCGGGCAAGGATGGTCGATCATGCCCACCGAGACTCTGCGCATTCCCACCCCGGACGGCGTCGCCGACGCGTTCGCCGCCTTTCCCGACGACGACCGGCCCCATCCCGCGGTGCTGGTGTACCCCGACGCCTTCGGCCTGCGGCCGGTGCTGGAGGAGATGGCCCGGGAACTGGCCGGACACGGGTACTACGTGCTCGTGCCCAACGTCTACTACCGGCAGGGCCCGGCGCCGCTGATCGACCTGCCCGAGCACATCGGCGAGGAGATCCGGCCCAAGGTCATCGCCCAGCTGATGCCGCTGGTCGACGCGCACACCACCGAACGCGTCCTGCGCGACGCCGACGCCTACCTCGCCTTCCTGGCCGACCGGCCCGAGGTCGCCGCCGGGCCCGTCGCCGCGATCGGCTACTGCATGGGCGCCGTCCTGGCCATGCGCACCGCGACGGCCCATCCGGACCGGGTGGCCGCGGTCGCCGGGTTCCACCCCGGTTTCCTGATCACCGAGGAACCCGACAGCCCGCATCTGCTCATCCCGGAGCACCTCACCGCCGAGGTGCATCTCGGCCTCGCCGAGCAGGACATGACGCCCGAGGGCATCGCCACGATCGAGGAGGCGTTCGAGGCCGCGGGGGTCCGTCACAGCACCGAGGTCTACCCCGGCGCCGTCCACGGATTCACCATGTCGGACACCGACGCCTTCGACGCGGCCGCGTTCCAGCGCCACTGGGACCGGCTGCTGCCGCTCCTCGGCCGCACTCTCACCGAGGCCTGAGGCTCCGGACCAGGGGTTCCTGAAGGCACGTCAGGCGCACGTCACGCGCCCGGAGTCCGCTCCCGCAACGCCGTCCGCCAGGCGGGGAGCGGGCTCTCGGGGGCCGGGGCCGGGCGGTGGCCGCCGCTGGTGAAGAAGTCGGCCAGGGGGAGGATCGCGGCGCCGACGGTCACGGCGTCCGGGCCGAGGCGGCCGAGTTCGATGGTGACCTTGTCGGCGGGATGCCGCAGGGCGTACGTCGTCGCATGCCGGCGCACGGCGGGCAGGAAGCGGGTGCCGAGCTGGAGCCCGGCCCAGCCGCCGACGATGATCCGCTCGGGCTGGAAGAGGTTGATCAGGTCGGACAGGCCCGCCCCGAGGTACTCGGCGGTCTCCTCCAGGACGGCCAGTGCCACCGGGTCCGCCGCGGCGGCGTCCGCCGGGTAGGCGGCCGCGAGCATGGCGGTGAGCGCGGTCTCCTCGTCGGCCTCGGCCGGCGGCCGGCCGCCCTCCTCGCGCCAGCGGGCGAGCAGCGACTCCGCGCCCGCGTACGCCTCCAGGCAGCCCGGAGCACCGCAGCGGCAGCGGCGCCCGCGCACCCGTACCGTCAGATGCCCCCACTCGACGGCCCGCCCGCGCTCCACCTCGGGGGTCACCAGGCAGGCGCCGACGCCGGAGCCGAACAGCACGACGACGGCATTGCGGGCACCGCGTCCGGCGCCGAACCACATCTCGGCCTGGCCCAGGGTCTTGGCGCCGTTGTCGATGAAGTACCGCACGCTCTGCGGCAGTTCGGAGGTGGCCCGGAGCAGCTGCTCCAGCGGGACCGCGTCCCAGCCGATGGTCTGCCCATGGACGACGGCACCCCGGTCGGCGGTGTGCTCCACGATGCCGGGGACCCCGACCCCGATGCCCAACAGCCGCTCCGGCACGGCCTCCTGGGCTTGCAGCACCTCGGCGACGCCCTCGCGGATATGTCCGGCGATGACTTCGGCGTCGTACCGTTGGGCGGTCAATGGGCGTTCGGTGCGGGCGAGTTCGTTCAGGGCGAGGTCGAACAGCTCGACCCGCACCCGGGTCTCGCCGACGTCGACGCCGATCATCTGTCCGCTGTCCGGGGCGACGCGCAGCAGCGTGCGCGGCCGGCCGCCGTCGGAGTCGACGCTGCCGGCCTCCTCGACCAGCCCGTCGGCGACCAGATCGGCGACCACATTGCTGACCGACCCGGAGCTGAGACCGGTGGCCGGCCCCAGCTCGAACCGGCTCAACGGACCGTCGAAGTACAGCCGCTGCAACACGGCGGTACGGTTGCCCCGCCGAAGGTCACGCACCGTGCGCCCGTTCCGCCCCGCCATGCGGCTCCTTTCACGAACCATGCCCGACCTGCAACATACTCCTTCGGGCGACCGGAACGCGACTTTCCACCAACCCTTAGTTCATGCTGTGAGCTAAGCAAGAACCCCATGCGTTCCCCCCACCGGAACGAAACCACCGACTCAGCCCGCCACCCACACCCCCTCGGCACACGCCGTACCCGCCCCCTCCGGCGCGCCGAAGCGGGCCAGGGTGTGCCAGAGCGTTTGCAGGTGGACGCGAGCTATCCCAGCGCTCCGGTGGAGACAGTCGCCCGGCACCTCCCCTTCCTCCCGAAATAGCACCCCGGTTACGTCCTCACCTCCGACGGCCTCCTGAACCCGTCCGCCTCGGCGAGGGCGATCAGGCTCAGTGCGGCGGCCGTGCCGAAGTCCGTGGGCTCCGCGGCGCTGTCCGGGTAGCAGAAGGTCGCGCGGGCCGTGGCGTGGGCGGTGAGCCGTAGGTGTGAGGAGCCGAAGCGTGGGGCGGCGCCCACCAGTTGGCGGCGGAAGTCCAACGCGCCGTACACCGGCCGCTCCGCGGGCTCGGCGTCGTCGTAGGCGCCCCCGAAGATCCGGCTCTCCCAGCGCCACCGGTCGCCGCGCCGGTGCGCGGTGAGCCCGCCGTTGCTGGTGCCGGTGACGAATTGGGAGTGGTAGACGCCGTCCCTGGCGAGCGAGGTGAGAATCGGCAGGCCGCCCGAGAGCCGGTCCGGGTGGAAGTTGAGGGTGATGCGCGGGCCGGGGGCGAGCGGGGGCCCGCAGGCTCGGGCGGCCACATGGCGCAGCGCGCGCAGGGCACGGGTCGAAAGCCCGTCCGGGAAATCCACTGGCCTACCCTCCCCTGAGGTACCTAGGCTGATCAGGGGCCCTATCTTCCCGGGTCCGGCGCACGTACGACGAAGGATTTTCCATGAAGCCGCTCACCGAGCAGGACATCCGCAGCTCTTTCGTGAACTGCTCGAAGGGTGAGGCCAAGCGGCTCGCCGTGCCGCGGGACCTGGAGGAACGGCCCTGGGAGGACCTGGACTTCCTCGGCTGGCGGGATCCGGGCGCGCCCGACCGCAGCTATCTGGCCACCGAGCGGGAGGGCAGGCTGGTCGGCGTCGCGCTGCGCTACCCCTCCTCCCAGCGCGGCTTCCTGCACCGCAGCATGTGCTCCCTGTGCCTGACCACCCATCGCGGCGGCGGGGTCTCCCTGATGACCGCGCGCAAGGCGGGCACGGCGGGCCGCGAGGGCAACTCGGTCGGCCTGTACATGTGCACGGACCTGGCGTGCTCGCTGTATGTGCGCGGCAAGAAGACCCCCGACACCGGGATGCGGATCGAGGAGAGCCTGACCGTGGCGGAGCAGATCGCGCGGACGACGGGCAATCTGGCCGCGTTCCTCGACAAGCTGTACGTCTGAAGGCTGTACGTCAGAAGGCTGTACGTCTGAGCTCACCGGCCCCACCCCCGCCGTACGGCCCAACCCCGCGCCCCCCCTCGAACAGCCACGTTCGACGCACCCGAGGAACGGGAACAGGCCAAGGGATGCACTGGGTACACAAGGGGACCGAGGGGCTGCTGCGCCTGGCGAAGCGTCGCCGGGAGCCGGTGGTCGTCCAGACGCTGCGGTCGGCCACGGCGGCGACGATCGCCTATGTCATCGCGCTCCGGCTCAGTCCGGAGCCGGCCCCGCTGACCTCGCCGCTGACCGCGCTGCTGGTGGTCCAGGTGACGTTCTACGCCACCCTCACCAACGGCATCCGCCGGGTGAACGCGGTGGTGGCCGGCGTCCTGGTCGCCATCGCCTTCAGTGTGCTGGTGGGCCTGACCTGGTGGAGCCTCGCGCTGCTGATCGTGGCCTCGCTGGGCGTCGGCCATCTGGTGCGGGTGGACGAGTACGTCGCCGAGGTGGCGATCAGCGCGATGCTGGTGCTCGGGGTGACCACGGTCGGGTTCACCGCCTGGGCGCGGATCGTGGAGACGCTGATCGGCGCGGTCGTCGGCACCGCCTGCAATCTGCTGCTGCCGCCCCCGGTGTGGGTGGACGCGGCCGGCCGGTCGATCGAGGACCTGGCGCGCCGGGTGCGGCAGTTGATGCTGCGGATGGGTGAGGAGGCCGCGGACCGCATCCCCTGGGAGCGGGCGGCCGAGCGGCTGCACGAGGCGCGCCGGCTGGACCAGTACATCGCGGAGGTCGACGCCTCGCTGCGGCAGGCCGAGGACAGTCTGCGGCTCAATCCGCGGGTCAAGGAGGGGCTGCTGCACCGGGTGGTGCTGCGCACCGGTCTGGACACGCTGGAGATCTGCACGGTGGTGCTGCGGGTGCTGGCCCGTTCCTTCACCGACCTGGCGAAGGCCCGCGAGTCCGATTATCTGTTCCCGCCCCGGGTCGGGGCGACAGTGGAGGAGCTGCTGTCGGAGATCGGCGACGCGGTGGTCAGCTTCGCGGTGCTGGTGACGGCCCATCTGAGTGCGGACGCCGAGTCCGCGGAGTCCCGGCTGACGGCCGAGCTGCACACCGCGGCCGGCACCCGGGACCGGCTGGCCGAGCAGCTGCGCGAGGAGATCAGCGCGGACTGGGCGAACTGGCAGCTGCTGGGTGCCGTACTGACCGAGACCACCCGGATCATCGACGAGATGGACACCGAGCACCGCACCCACCGGCTGCTGGAGGAGCTGGACCGGGTCTCGCGCGAACAGCGCGCCAAGCTGCCCCGGATGACCCGGCTGCGCGAGCGGCTCGGGGTGCAGGAGGAGCTGTGGCGCCGTACGGGCTTCGGCGACCGTGCGCGGTGAGCGGGCGGGAGCCGGTGCCGGGCTTGCCCTTCGGGCCCGGCTCGGGCGAGGGTGGCCGTGCACGACCGGGACGACCTGAGGTGGGCGCATGAGCACGCGAGCAGGGGCGGACGGCCGCTGGAGCAGGCGCAGATTCATCGGGATGGGCACGGGCGCGGCCGCCGTCGTGGCGGTGCCGGCCCCGGCCGCCCCTCCCCCGGACCCCGCGCCGTCCGGCGCTCCGGGGCGCCGGCCCGCCGAGCGCGCCGACGGACCCCGCCCGCTGTACGTGGGCACGTACACCTCCGTGCCGGGCGGCGGCACCGGCATCGGGCTCGCCTCGTACGACCCGGAGTCTGGCCTGATCACCGGGTCCGGGACGCTCACCGGGGTCCCCGACCCGTCGTACCTCGCCGTCCATCCGGACGGCCGGACCCTGTACGCCGTGGACGAGCGCCAGGACGGCGGGGTGACGGCCGTACGGCTCGCCGACCGGCGCGTCCTCGGTACGCGCAGCACCAGCGGCGCGGGCCCCTGCCAGCTGTCGGTGCACCCGTCCGGGCGGTGGCTGCTCAGCGCCAACTACACCTCGGGCAGTGTCGCCGTGCATCCGATCGACGCCTCGGGCGCCCTGGGCGAGCGCACCGACCTGGTCACACACACCTCGCCGAAGCCCGGTCCCGGTCAGGAGGGGCCGCACGCGCACCAGTTCCGCGCCGGTCCGGGCGGCCGCCATCTGCTGGCGGTGGACCTCGGCACCGACACCGTCTACACGTACCGCCTCGATCCCGCGAAGGGCACGCTCACCGAGGTGAGCCAGGCGCACACCCGGCCGGGCGCGGGGCCGCGTCATCTCACCTTCCACCCGGGCGGGCGGCACGCCTATCTGGCCAACGAGGTGGACGACACGGTCGTGGTCTGCGCGTACGACCCCGGCACCGGCCGGCTGGCCATCGGCGAGCCGCAGTCCACGGGCGCCACCGGGGACGTCACCAACTATCCGGCGCAGCTGCTGGTCACGGCGGACGGCCGGTACGCCTTCCTCGCCAACCGCGGTCACAACAGCCTGGCCAGGTACGCCGTCGAGGCCGACGGGGCCCGGCTGCGGCTGCTCGGCACGGTGCCGGTGGGCGGAGACTTCCCCCGGCAGATCGCCCTCTCGCCGGACGGCCGGCTGCTGTTCGCGGCGAACCAGCGCTCCGGCACCGTCACCGTCTTCCATGTGGACGCCGACCGCGGTGAACTGCGGTCCGCGGGCGAGCCGTTCGTGTCACCCGTCGCCGTCTGCGCGCTGCCGCTGTAGCGTCCGGGGGCACCCGGCGGCGCTCGCCTGCGCCAGCAGGGCGTGCACCCGCTCGGTGAGCTGGCCGAGGTCGTCGGCGGGGGTGTGGAAGGCCAGGCGTACATCGCCGTGGGCGCGGGTGCGTTCGATGCGCAGGGTCAGTCCGTGCCGGTCGACGGCGAGCGGCAGTACCCGGATCGCGGCGTGCAGGCTCTCCGGCCGCACCAGCCGGGTGAGCCGCTCCACGGCGTCCGGGTGGGCCTCGGCGAGATGGGTGAGCAGCCCGGCCTCGGCGACGGCCAGCGGGTCGGGGCGGGCGGTGGCGAACTCGTCCGGGTCGACGAGTACGGCGCCGCAGGAGCGCCGCAGCACCACCCGGGCGGGGTGGAAGTTCAGGGCGCCGTCGGCCGGGGTGAGCCGCCCGGCGAGCCAGAGCCGGGCGCGGATCCGGTCGCGCACGGCCACGGGGGCCACGTCGGCGAACTCCAGTACCGCGCGGGAGTCCTGGCGCGGGAGGCACAGGGCCGCCCCGTGCAGGGCGCTGTCCTCGGGCACGGTCAACAGCACCGCGCCCTCGTCGGTCACGGTGTGCGCGCCGACGTACTCCTCGCGGGCGCCGCCCGCGGTCACCGCGCACGACCACGCGGCGGCGAGCACCGAGCGCGCCTGTTCCGCCGCGCCGGGGGCGGCCGTCCATGCCTGGGTGTCACCCATCCCGAGACCTCCTTAGGTAAGCCTTGCCTAACCTAGCGGAGATCGTGGCGCGCGCCAACCAGGCGCCCCGGTTCTCACCCGACGTTCAGATCTCTGGCGGCGGCGAGAAAGGAGCGATGAGAGCAGGCGCCGGAGGAGCGGGTCGGCCCCGAGGCCCGGCTCCAGGTCTTCCGTCATGTGGGTGACAAGTGGCTCGCATGTGGGTGACAGGTGGCTCGATCGGCGCCGGGCCACTCGTCCGAGTCTCAGGCGATGGCGCCGAGCAGCGCGCGTGCGCACAGATCGCGCACCTGTTCCCGGCTCAGCTCGCCCTCGCGCAGCCACTCCAGGCAGACGGCGGTGGTGAAGGCGAGCCAGCCGCGCACGGCGAGGCGCAGCTGCGGGACGCCCTCCGAGACCGGCCCGAACTCGGGGTCGGCCGCGAGGGCGGCGAGGATCTGCTTCTCCTGTGCGGCCAGGGCCCGTTGATAGACCCTGCGCACCGCCTGGTCGCCCGCGGCGTCGGCGCGGTGGAAGGCGCGGAAGCCATGGGCGTGGGCCTCGACATAGCCGAGGTAGGTGTCGAGCCCCGCGGTCAGCTGCTCGCGCGCCGGCACGCCCGGCTCGGCCGCCGTCATGCGCAGCATCCGCTCGCTCTCGCGCTCCACGACCGCCGCGAAGAAGTCCCGCTTGGTCGGGAAGTAGTGGTACAGCAGCCCCCGGGACACCCCGGCGAGATCGGCGACCTGCTCGATCCACACCTCGTCGTACGGGCTCTCCGAGAACAGTCGCGCGCCGACCGTCAGCAGCTGCTCACGGCGTTCGCCGGTGCTGAGGCGGCGCCGGGCGCGCTCCCCCTGGTTCGCGGGCATGGCGTCACTTTACTTGACGTCGGTTCAACAAGCGGACCAGACTGAGGGCGTTGTTGAATCCACGTATAACAAGCGTGTACCGGGGGCTCGACGTCCCGCCGGGTCAAGGGAGATCGGCGTCATGGCGCAGACGACGGAGAGCGCGCGGACCACGGATGCGACCGGGGATCCGCGGCTGCCGAAGGGCTTCCGCAGTGCCGAGCTGGGGTGGCCCGAACTGGACCGCATTCCGCATCCGCCGCGCCGGCTGCCGCTGCTCGGCGATGTGGTGGGCGTCGACCGGCGCAGGCCCGTCCAGGACTCGATGCGGTTCGCGCGCGAACTGGGCCCCGTGTTCCGCCGCCGGATCTTCAACAAGGAGATCGTGCTGGTGTGGGGGGCCGGGCCGGCCGCCGATCTCGCCGACGAGTCCCGGTTCGCCAAGCATGTCGGGCTGGGCGTGGCCAACCTCCGGCCGATCGCCGGGGACGGGCTGTTCACCGCGTACAACCACGAGCCCAACTGGCAGCTGGCGCACGACGTCCTGGTGCCCGGGTTCAGCCGGGACGCAATGGAGGGCTACCACGGGATGATGCTGGCGGTCGCCGGGCGGCTGACCGACCGCTGGGACCGCGAACTGGCCGCGGGGCGCCCGGTGGACGTGCCCGGGGACATGACCAAGCTGACCCTGGAGACGATCGCGCGGACCGGGTTCGGGCATGACTTCGGCTCCTTCGAGCGGGACCGGCCGCATCCCTTCGTCTCGGCGATGATCGGCACGCTGACCTACGCCCAGCGGCTCAACGCGGTGCCCGGCCCGCTGGCCCCGCTGCTGCTGCGCGGCGCGGCCCGGCGCAACGCGGCCGACATGGCGTATCTGAACCGCACGGTCGACGCCCTGGTCGAGGAGCGGCGCGGGTCGGGCGGCGGTGCCGGGGATCTGCTGGACCGGATGCTGGCCACGGAGCATCCCTCGACCGGCGAGAGATTGTCCGCGCAGAACGTCCGGCGGCAGGTCATCACCTTCCTGATCGCCGGGCACGAGACCACCTCGGGCGCGCTCTCCTTCGCCCTCTACTACCTCGCCCGGCACCCGGACATCGCCGCGAGGGCGCGCGCCGAGGTGGACCGGGTCTGGGGTGACACCGGGCGTCCGGGCTACGAGCAGGTGGCCAAGCTGCGCTATGTGCGCCGGGTGCTCGACGAGTCGCTCCGCCTGTGGCCGACCGCGCCCGCGTTCGCCCGTGAGGCCCGCCGGGACACGGTGCTCGCCGGGGACCATCCGATGCTCCGGGGCGCGTGGGCCCTGGTCCTCACGCCCATGCTGCACCGGGATCCCGCGGTCTGGGGCGAGAACGCGGAGGACTTCGACCCGGACCGCTTCACCCCGCAGGCGGTGCGCACCCGCGCCCCGCACACTTTCAAGCCCTTCGGCACCGGGCTGCGCGCCTGCATCGGCCGCCAGTTCGCCCTTCACGAGGCCACCCTCGTCCTCGCGCTCCTCCTGCGCCGCTACGACCTCCACGCGGACCCCGCCTACCGGCTGGAGGTGACGGAACGGCTGACCCTGATGCCGGAGGACTTCCGGCTACGGCTGTCGCGCCGTGCGCTGCCCGCCCAGGCGGCGGAGCCGGGCCCGGCGGCGGAGCGGGGGGACGGCGGGGCTCCGGGGGGCGGCTGCCCGGCGCATGCGGACGAGGGTGCGGAGAGCGGGGGTTGAGGTGAGCGGGGGTTGAGGTGAGCGGAGGCTGAGGAGAGCGGAGGCTGAGGAGAGCGGGCCTCGGGTGTGCCGCAGGTGTGCCTCGGGTGTGGGATACCCGGCATACGGGCGGGTGGCGGGGACGACGGTTCAGCAGCGGTCCGCGAGACGCGGGATCAAGCGGTCGGCGAGACGCGGGATCAGCGGGATCAGGGTGGTTTCGGGACCGGCGGGGGCCGGTTCGGAGACCTTCGGCGGCCCGGCGGCGGGGGGACCCACGCGGGCGACGCCGGCACGCGGGCCGCTCCGGAAGCGCTGACGGAGCCCTGGTGCCGCGTCGGCGGGTGGCGCGCCGCACCGGCGGCCGCCGCAACGGGCCGCACCGCGCACCTGCCGGCCCATCGGCTCGCGAACTGCCGCGCCGGCGGGGGCACGTTGTTGTGCGGGCGGGCGGGAGGCCGGGCCCCGACACGGCGTTTCCCGGCCGTGCCCGCGCGCGTCCGCCACCCTCGGGCCCCGTACCGCGTGCTGACCACTGGTGTGTGAAGCGTCCCGGTCACGGCCGGCTGCCGGGCCCGAGCAGTCGCCGTCGAGCCATGCCCGCCGCCCGTCACCGCCACTCGCACGGCGACACCTCGCCGCGACCACGGCGGCACCCCGGTCCGCACCGCTCCCGCACCGGAGTCCGCCCCGTCCTGGCCCCCCGACGCCCCGGTCACTCCGCCGCGGTCGGCGCTACTCCCCCGCCGCCCCCGCCCAATGCCCCGGCCTGTTCAACGTTCCCGGCAGTTTCGTTCCCGCGTTCCCCCTCGCCGCGTTCACCTGCGGCTGGGTGAGGAAGAAGGCGCCGGTCAGATCGGCGTCGGAGAGGTCGGCGTCGCGCAGGTCGCTGCCGATCATGTCGGCGTCGCGCAGATCCGCGCCGGTGAGGTCGGCGGCGATGAGGTAGGCGCCGCGCAGGGTCGCCCCGCGCAGGTCGGCGCTCCGGAGCCGGGCGCCCATCAGGTCCGCGCCCCGGCGGTCCTTGCCCTTGCCGCCCTTCTTGCCCTTGCCACCGGCCGCACCGGCCCGCACCAGTTCGCTGGTGCGCAGCAGGAGGACGTTGATCTCCGCGCGGTGCGCGGCGACATCCAGCGCGGCCAGGTCCTCGGCGGGCAGCAGGGTGAGGCGTTCGGTCTTTGCCAGCGCCCGGCGCAGCTCGGGGTGGACGGACCGGGCGGCGGGCAGGGACAGCGCCTCGGTCAGGTACCAGAGCAGCTCGTGCAGCTGTCGTACGACGGGAAACACCTCGAACATCCGGCGGGCCCGGTCCTTGGGCGCCGTGCGCCAGTCCTGCCCGTCGAAGGTGTGCCGCGAGACCTTCTGGCCCGCGCCGAAGCAGTCGTAGACGGTGCAGCCGGTGAAGCCCTTGTCCCGGAGCCGGGCGTGGATGCCGCAGCGGTGGTCGGCGGCGAGGTTGGGGCACGGCCTGCCCGCGGGCTTGTCGAGCGCGAAGTCGGCGGACGCGGCGAAGGGCAGCGCGACGCAGCACAGCCCGAAGCAGCTCCCGCAGTCCCCGCGCAGCTCCGGAAGCCCGGCTGTCTGATCTGGCATGAGCACAGCCTACTGGCGCCGACCAGCCGGAATCCCGGCCCGTCCGGCCGGGGGTTGCGACCCTCGCCCTACGGGAGTTACCTGGAAGTACCGGCGGTGAAGCGCGCGCAGGGGGCTCCGGCACATACCGGGGGCCCGGGCCGACGCCTGCTCCCCCGGACCTGGCTCGCCGCCGTCGTCCAGCGTTCCACGCGGAGGTGACCCAAGGTGAAAGCCGTCGTCTACGAAAAGCCGTTCAGCGTGGCGGTGCGAGACGTCGATGATCCGCGGATCGAGCACCCCAACGATGTGCTCGTACGCGTCACGTCGACCGCGATCTGCGGCTCCGACCTGCATATGTACGAGGGCCGCACGGCGGCCGAGCCGGGCATCGTCTTCGGCCACGAGAACCTCGGGGTGATCGAGGAGATCGGCAGCGGTGTGACCTCGCTGTCCGTGGGCGACCGGGTCGTGATGCCGTTCAACGTGGCCTGCGGCTTCTGCAAGAACTGCCTCGCCGGCGAGACCGGCTTCTGTCTGACGGTGAACCCCGGCTTCGCCGGCGGCGCCTACGGATATGTGGCCATGGGCCCGTACGAGGGCGGTCAGGCCGAGCATCTGCGGGTGCCCTTCGCCGACTTCAACTGTCTGAAACTGCCGCCGGGCGAACAGTTCGAGACCGATTTCGTGCTGCTCGCCGACATCTTCCCGACCGGCTATCACGGCTGCGAGCTGGCCCAGGTGGCCCCCGGTGAGAGCGTGGCCGTCTACGGCGCGGGTCCGGTGGGCCTGATGGCCGCGTACTCGGCGCTGCTGCGCGGCGCGTCCAAAGTGTTCGTGGTGGACCGGGTGCCGGAGCGGCTGGCCAAGGCCGAGCAGATCGGGGCCGTCCCCATCGACTTCACCCAGGGCGACCCGGCCGAGCAGATCAGGGCGCAGACGAACGGCGAGGGCACGGACAAGGGCGTGGACGCCGTCGGCTACCAGGCCCAGGCGCACGACGACACCAGCCACGAGGAACCCGCCATCGTCCTGAACGCGCTGGTGGAGACGGTACGGGCGACCGGCAGGCTGGGCGTGCCGGGGCTGTATGTGCCGTCCGACCCGGGCGGGCCCGACGAGCACGCCAAGCACGGCCAGCTCCTGGTCTCGATCGGCAAGATGTTCGAGAAGGGCCAGAAGATGGGCACCGGGCAGTGCAATGTGAAGCGGTACAACCGCCAGCTGCGCGATCTGATCATCGCCGGGCGGGCCGAGCCCAGCTTCGTCGTCTCCCATGAGCTGCCGCTGGACCAGGCACCGCAGGCGTACCAGAAGTTCGACAAGCGGATCGAGGGCTACACCAAGGTCGTACTGCACCCGGGACACGCGCTCGCCGCGTGAGGTCCGGGGGTCCGGGCGCCCGCACGGGTGCCCGGACCCGCTGTGTCACACCTCGTCCCGGACCACCGCGAGGAGCCGGTCGAGGACCCGGGGCGCGCCGCTGCGCAGCCCGTCGTGCTCGTACTCGTCGGTGACCCAGGTGCGCAGTCCGCGGATGGTGCGGGCGGTGCGCAGCGAGTGGCCGGCGTCGACGTACATGTCGTCGTGGTAGACGGCCGCGGCGACCGGGACCTCGTTGGCGGCGAGGCGGTCGCGGTCGTACAGCGGGGTCCAGTCGGTGCGGGCGGCGAGCAGCTCGGCGGTCTCGCGCAGCGGGCGCAGGGCGGGGTCGGTCTCGAACATCCAGGGGTGGATGGTCTCGCCGGTGAACAGCAGCGGCTCGTCGCCGGCGAGCGTCTTCGCGGCGTCGAACCGGGGGAACTCGGCGCGGACGCGTTCGGCGGCCCAGGCGGTGGGGCGGGCGTCCTGGCCGTAGATCGACTCGTGGACGAGGGCGTAGAGGGGGTGGCCCGCGAACGACAACAGGCTCTGGACCTGCTCCTGGAAGGCGTCCGCCAGCTCGGGTCCGGCCGGGGTGCGGACGAACGCGTCCGCGAGGAGGTGGTGCAGGCGGTGGCTGCCGTCGCCGCCGCCGAGCATCAGGCCGAGGGACTGGAAGGCCTCGACGGTGAGGCGGTAGCCGTTCGGCAGGACCACGTCATGGGTGAGCAGGTGGTCGGCGATGCGGCGGGCCCGCTCGATGTCCTGCGGGTAGCGGGCGTAGTGCGCGGTGACCTTGCGTTCGATGCGGGGGTAGGCGGCGCGGTAGACGTCCTCGGCGTGGACGTCCAGGGCGGGCAGGCCGCCGGTGATCAGGGCGGTGTTCAGTCCCTCAGGGGCGAGCGAGAGGTACGACACCGTGCAGAAGCCGCCGAAGCTCTGGCCGAGGACGGTCCAGGGGGCGCCGCCGGTGACCTCGGCGCGGACGGCCTCGCAGTCGCGCACGATGGAGTCGGCGCGGAAGTGGGCGAGGTAGTCGGCCTGTGCGGCCGGGCCGCCGCGCGCCGGGAGGGTCTGCCGGGTGGCGGGGGTGGAGCTGCCCGTGCCGCGCTGGTCGAGCAGCAGTACGCGGTACTCGTCGAGCGCGCGGTCGAGCCATGCCTGCCGCCCGATGAAACGATTCGCCCCGAAGCCGGGACCGCCCTGGAGGTACAGCAGCCAGGGCAGTTCCTTGTCCGCCTTGTCCCCCGCGACCACCTCCCGTGCGTACAACTCGATGCGCTCCCCGCCGGGATCGGCGTGGTCGAGGGGCACGGTGAACCGGCGATCGGTCAGAACGACGCCGGGCTGGCGGTAGCTGATGCTCAACGGGTCTCCCGGGAGGGGTGGGGTGGACGGGTCAAGTTCAGCACATGGGCGGTGGGGCCGGGTGGACGGGTGGTGGGGCCGGGTGGACGGGTGCCGGGCCGCCGCGGAGCCGCGGGGCTTCGTCCACGGCGTAAGGCGTCACGGGCCGGAGTACCGGAAGACGCCCTCCGCGATGTCCTCCAGCGCCTCCGCGCCGATGACCGCTTCGAGCGCGTCCCCGACGGTCCCCCGCGCGCGGGCCAGCCGGGCGGCCACCCGACGGTCCACCAGGTAGTCGGCCAGGATCGCGGGATCGGCGCCGGCCGCGAGCCGGGACAGGATGCGGTCGAGGGAGACCACGTACTCCTCCAGATCCCGGAACAGCAGCAGGGCGTCCTCGGCACCCAGCGAGAACTCCGCGTTCGGAAGGCTCATCCCACCACCCGGTCAGCTGCGACGTCGCACCGCTGAACCCGGCGCCCTCCGCACATGCTAGGCCCGCGCCACGCGCCGGATCCCCGGTCCGCGCCACCGTCCCTTCGGCGACTAGGCTGCATCGCGCCCCGTGATCCCTCCCGAGGAGCCGCGATGCGTGTCGCCCTGTTCCTGACGTGTGTCAATGACACGCTCTATCCGGAGACCGGGAAGGCCGTGGTGAAGCTGCTCGCGAGGCTGGGGGTCGAGGTCGAGTTCCCGATGGGGCAGACGTGTTGCGGGCAGGCGCACTACAACACCGGGTACCGGCATGAGGCGGAGCCGCTGGCGCGGCGGTTCGCGGAGGTGTTCGAGGAGTACGAGGCGGTCGTGACGCCCTCCGGGTCGTGCGGGGCGATGGTGCGGGAGCTGTATCCCCGGATGGGCGAACGGGCCGGGGCGGAGGGCCGCGGGGACTCGCTCGCGCGGACCGTGGCGCCCGTGGTGCGAAGGACGTACGAGCTCACGGAGTTCCTCGTGGACGTGCTGGGCGTGACGGACGTGGGCGCCTGGTACCCGCACACGGTCACCTACCATCCCACCTGCCACGGCCTGCGCAGCCTGGGCCTCGGGGACCGGCCGCGCCGCCTGCTGGAGGCGGTGCGGGGGCTGGACCTGGTGGAGCTGCCGGGCGCGGAGGAGTGCTGCGGGTTCGGCGGCACCTTCGCGGTGAAGAACGCCGCGGTCTCGGCCGCGATGGGCACGGACAAGGTGCGCAACGCCGAGTCGACCGGCGCCGAGGTGCTGTGCGCCGCCGACAACTCCTGCCTGATGCACATCGGCGGCACCATGACCCGCCTGAAGGCGGACATGCGCCCCGTCCACATCGCGGAGATCCTGGCGAGCACGGAGGAGGACCCCGCGCGATGAGCGGCACATTCGTCGGCATGCCGGCCTTTCCCGAGGCCGCGCGCACGGCCGTGGACAACCCCACCCTGCGCGGGAATCTGCGGCACGCCACCCACACCATCCGCGCCAAACGCGCCGGCGCCGTAGCCGAGTTGGCCGACTGGGCCGAGCTGCGCGAGGCGGGCCGCCGGATCAAGGACCACACACTGCGCCATCTCGACCGCTTTCTGGAGCAGTTGGAGGCGTCGGTGACCGCGGCCGGCGGCACGGTCCACTGGGCCGCGGACGCCGAGGAGGCCAACCGGATCGTGGCCGAACTGGTCAAGGAGACCGGCGAGTCGGAGGTCGTCAAGGTCAAGTCGATGGCGACCCAGGAGATCGGGCTGAACGAGGCGCTGGAGGCCGAGGGCATCCGCGCCTACGAGACCGATCTCGCCGAGCTGATCGTGCAGTTGGGCAAGGACCGCCCCTCGCACATCCTCGTCCCGGCCATCCACCGCAACCGCGGCGAGATCCGCGACATCTTCGCCCACGAGATGGCCGCCTGGGGCCGCCCCGCCCCCGAGGACCTGACCGACACGCCCGCCGATCTCGCCGAGGCGGCCCGGCTGCATCTGCGGGAGAAGTTCCTGCGGGCCAAGGTGGGCATCTCCGGCGCCAACTTCATGGTCGCCGAGACCGGCACCCTGGTCGTGGTGGAGTCCGAGGGCAACGGGCGGATGTGCCTGACCCTGCCGGAGACCTTGATCTCGGTCGTCGGCATCGAGAAGATCGTGCCCACCTGGCGCGACCTCGAAGTCTTCCTCCAGACCCTGCCCCGCTCCTCCACCGCCGAGCGGATGAACCCGTACACGTCGATGTGGACCGGCACCAGGGACGAGGACGGCCCGCGCGCCTTCCATCTCGTGCTGCTCGACAACGGCCGCACCGACACCCTCGCCGACCGGGTCGGCCGCCAGGCCCTGCGCTGCATCCGCTGCTCGGCCTGCCTCAATGTCTGCCCCGTCTACGAGCGGGCCGGCGGCCACGCCTACGGCTCCGTCTACCCCGGCCCCATCGGCGCCATCCTCACGCCCCAACTCCGGGGCACCGCCAGCGAGATCGACGCCTCCCTGCCGTATGCGTCGAGCCTGTGCGGCGCCTGCTACGAGGTGTGCCCGGTCGCCATCGACATCCCCGAGGTGCTGGTCCATCTGCGTGAACGGGTCGTCGAGGGCGGCCCGGCGGTGCGGGGCGGCAACAAGGTGGTGCTGCGCCCAGCCAAGGGGCACGCGGCCGAGCGCGCCGCGATGCGGGCGGCGGCCTGGGCGTTCGGGCACCCGGGCGCCCTGCGCACCGGCCAGCGGCTCGCCGCCCGCTCCCGCCGGCTGCATCCCCGTACCCTGCCGGGTCCCGGCCGGGCGTGGTCCGGCACCCGGGATCTTCCGGCGGTGCCCGCGGAGCCGTTCCGCGACTGGTGGCAGCGCACGCGCGGCGGAGAGGACGCCAAGTGAACAGCAGGGAGCGGATCCTGGGCCGGGTGCGGCGCGCCCTCGCCGACGTGCCCGCGGACGACGGATCGTACGAGGAGGCCGTGCCCCGGGACTATCTGCGCGAGCACGGGAAGCGGACGGTCGAGGAGACGGTCGATCTGCTGGCCGAGAACCTCGCGGACTACCGGGCGATCGTGCACCGCACCGACGCGGCGGATCTGCCGCTCCTGATCACCCGGCTGCTGGCCGCGCACGGCTCCACGGAGGTGCTGGTGCCGCCCGAGCTGCCGGCCCGGTGGATGGCGGCGGCCGACCCGGCGCGGGTCCACGACCGGGCGGAACTCACCCCGCGGCGCCTGGACCGGGTCGCCAGCGTCGTGACCGGCTGCGCCCTGGCGATCGCCGAGACCGGCACCCTCGTCCTCGACGGCTCCCCCGACCAGGGCCGACGCCGTATCTCGCTGATCCCCGACCACCACATCTGCGTGGTCCGGGTCCCCTCGCAGGTCGTGGCGTCGGTGCCGGGGGCCCTCGAACGCCTCGACCCCACCCGCCCGTTGACCTGGATCTCCGGCCCCTCGGCCACCAGCGACATCGAACTGGACCGGGTGGAGGGCGTCCATGGGCCGCGCACGCTGGAAGTGATCCTGCTGGACGACTGAACCAGCGCACTGAACCAGCGGACTGAACCACCGGTGAGGCGCCCGGCGTCACCGCGCGTCGTACCGGCGGCGCCGTTAGCGTGAGGACATGATCCGGTTCGAGCAGGTCACCAAGCGCTACCCGGACGGTACGACGGCCGTGGACGACCTCTCCTTCGAGGTGGCCGAGGGCGAGCTGGTGACGCTGGTCGGCCCCTCGGGCTGCGGCAAGACGACGACCATGATGATGGTGAACCGGCTGATCGAGCCGACCTCCGGGCGGATCAGCGTCGACGGCGAGGACATCGCCGCGGTCGACCCGGTGCGGCTGCGCCGCCGTATCGGCTACGTCATCCAGCAGGTCGGTCTCTTCCCGCACCGCACCGTGCTGGACAACACCGCGACCGTGCCCGCGCTGCTCGGCTGGAAGCGGGCGAAGGCACGGGCCAGGGCCGCCGAACTGCTCGACCTGGTGGGCCTGGACCCGAAGACGTACGGGCCGCGCTACCCGGAGCAGCTGTCCGGCGGCCAGCGGCAGCGGGTCGGCGTGGCGCGGGCGCTGGCCGCGGACCCGCCGGTGCTCCTGATGGACGAGCCGTTCGGCGCGGTCGACCCGGTGGTCCGCGAGCAGTTGCAGGACGAGTTCCTGCGGATGCAGGCGGCGGTGCGCAAGACGGTGCTGCTGGTCACCCATGACATCGAGGAGGCCGTCCGGCTCGGCGACCGGATCGCCGTGTACGGACAGGGCCGGATCGAACAGTTCGACACCCCGGGGGCGGTGCTGGGGGCGCCCGCCACGCCGTACGTCGCCTCGTTCGTGGGCGCGGACCGGGGCCTGAAGCGGCTCTCGGTGACCGCGATCGAGCCGGACGATCTCCAGCAGCCGCCGGTGGCCCGGCCGGACGAGCCCGCCGAGCGGGCGCGGCAGCGGCTGAGCGAGCAGGGCGCGCGCTGGGCGGTGGTGCTGGACGAGCGGGGCGATCTGCACGGCTGGGTCGGGGTGGCGGACCTCGCGGCGGGCGGCACGGTCGGGGGGCTCGCCCATCGGATGACCGCGTGGGTGCCGGTCGGGGCGCCGCTGAAGCAGGCGTTCGGGGTGATGCTCCAGTACGACGCCGGGTGGGTCGCGGTCCTCGACGGGGCGCGCTTTTTGGGGGTGCTGACCCCGGCGAAGCTGCACGAGGCGCTGCGCCGCTCGGTGGACGCGGACGCGCGGGGCGTGGCGCGCGGGCAGGTGCCCTTCGACTCGGTGTCCGACGCATGAGACCGGACGCGTGAGACCCGACGCATGAGACCTGGCGCATGAGACCTGGCGCGTCAGACCCGGCGCGTGCGGATGCGGGAGGACCTATTTCAGCAGGCCCTTGTCCTTGAGGTAGGCGCGGGCCACGTCGGCGGCCAGTCGGCGCCAGCTGTCGACCTGCTCGTTCAGGTCGGCCAGGTCCGCGGTGGTCAGGACGTCGTTGAGGCGGCCGAGGGCCTTGGTGACTCCGGCGCCGCCCGCGCGGGCGCGGTTGACGACCGGGACCACGTAGTCGGCGTTCTGCAGATGCCGGTCGTCGGCGAGCAGGACCAGGCCGAACTGGTCGAGGGTAGCGTCCGTGGTGGTGGTGAGCACCAGCTGGTCCCGGCCCTGCTGCACCGCGCGCTTGGCCGGGGTGGTGCCGACGCCCTTGGGGTCGACGCCGGTGACATCGATGCCGTACTCCTGTCTCAGGCCCGGTGCGCAGTACGGCCGTTGCACGCATTCGTCGCCCGCCGCGAGCCGTACCTTCAGGCCGGAGGCGCCGAGATCGCTGAGCGTCTTGAGGTGGTGCTCGCGGGCGTAGTCGGCGCTCACCGCGAAGGCGTTCTGGTCGACGGCCCGGCCCGGGGGCAGGACGGTGAGTCCGCGGGGGGCGGCGAGCGCGCGCAGGGCGTTCATCGTGGTGTCCAGGTCGGGTGAGCCGACCGGTTGTGCGTCGGTGCCGTGGACCTTGGCGTTCAGCCAGTCCGCGAAGGTGGCGGCGAACTCGGGCACGACGTCGATCTGGCCGGACTCCAGGGCGGGTTCGTACAGCTCCCGGTTGGAGACGGTGAGGATGGAGGTCTTGTACCCGGCCCGGTTCAGCAGCTGGGCGTACATCTGGGCGAGCAGATCGCTCTCGGTGAAGCCGGCCGAGCCGATGGTGAGGTGGTGGCTGTCCCCGGGCGGCGCGGTGACCCGGCCGCGGTTCTCCAGGGAGGGGCCGGTGGCACAGCCGGTGAGAGCGAGGAGCACCAGCAGCCACAGGACGCGTCTCATCGCCCTCCCCTCGCCCACGCGGGGCCCAGCCGTTCGGCGATCTCGAAGCCGCCCTCCACGAGAAGCGCGAACACGGCGACCAGCAGGGCGCCCGCGACCACCTGGGGTGTGCTGGCGAGGTTGAACCCCGCGGTGATGATCCGGCCGAGCCCGCCGCCGCCCGCGAGCGCCGCGATGGTGGCGGTGGCGACGAGTTGTACGGCCGCGATCCGCACCCCGTTCATCAGCAGGGGGAGCGAAAGGGGCAGTTCCACGTGAAACATCAGTTGTCGGCCGGTCATGCCCATGCCCCGGGCCGCCTGGACGACGCCCCGGTCGACCTCGCGCATCCCGACATAGGCGTTGGTGAGCAGCGGTGGCACCGCGAACAGCACCAGGGCGACGACGGTGGGGCCCTCGCCCCAGTTGCCGACCGGGGTGAGCAGCAGCAGGACCAGTACGGCGAAGGTGGGTACCGCCCGGCCGACGTTGGAGATGTTCACGGCGAGCGCCCCGCCCCGGCCGAGATGGCCGAGGACCAGGGCGACGGGCAGCGCGATCAGACAGCTCAGGACGAGGCAGACGACGGTGAGGAGGAGGTGCTGGAGCAGCCGGTGCCACACTCCGTTGTCGCCGGACCAGTGCGCGGGGTCGGCGAGCCAGTCCCAGCTGGCGGTGAGGGTGCTCATCCGCGTGCCGCCCTCGTCCAGGGGGTGATCAGCCGCTGTACGCCCAAAAGCAGCAGGTCCGCGGCGACCGCGATCAGCACGCAGAGCACGGAGGCGGTGAGCACCTGGGCCTTGAAGTAGGTGTTCATGCCCGCGTAGACGAGGTTCCCGAGGCCCCCGTAGCCGACGATCGCGCCGACCGTGACCAGGGAGACCGCGGAGACGGTGGCGATGCGCAGCCCGGCCATCGCGGCGGGCAGGGCGAGGGGCAGTTCGACGGTGAGCAGCAGCCGGATGGGGCCGTAGCCGAGGCCGCGCGCCGCCTGCCGGGTCTCCTCCGGGACCGCGCGCAGGCCCGCGAGCAGGTTGCGGACCAGGAGGGTCAGCGAGTACAGCACCAGGCCGGCGACGACCAGGGTGGCGGACAGGCCGTAGAGGGGCAGGAGCAGGGAGAACATCGCGAGGGACGGGATGGTGTAGAGGATCGTGGTGAGGGCGAGCACCGGTCCGGCGGCCCAGCCCCAGCGGCGGGCCAGCACCGCGAGCGGCACCGCGATGAGCAGGCCGATCAGGACCGACAGGGCGGTCAGCTGGAGGTGCTGGACGACCGCGTCGAGCAGGATGCCGCGGCGGCTGCTCAGATAGGCGCCGCAGATCCACTCGTTGCGCGCGAGACAGTCGTCGGGGGCGGCGGTCACGGGTCCATTGGACCGGCGGGCGGGGCGGGGTGCGCGTGGTGGGGGGCCGTACGAGGGAGGGACGTACAGAGGAAGGGGACGTACGGGGAGGGGCGTACGTGGGAAGAGGCGTACGGCGGTCGTACGGCCGGGCGGTGCGGCCCGGCCGGGGGCCATGCGTGACAGGGGTGCTGAACAAGCGCTTAGATAGAAGGGCTTGGGTGGCATTCGTCGCCCGGCTCGCTCCCCGATCCCGCCGGAGGACCCCGTTGTTCACGTCCGTCGACGACGTCTCCGCCCGCCTCGCCGAGACCGGCTACCTCGCCTCGCCCGCGGTCGCCACCACCGTGTTCCTCGCGGCCCGGCTGGGCAAGCCGCTGCTGGTGGAGGGCCCCGCCGGGGTCGGCAAGACCGAGCTGGCCAAGGCCGTCGCCCAGGTGGCCGACGCCCGGCTGGTGCGGCTCCAGTGCTACGAGGGCGTGGACGAGTCCCGGGCCCTGTACGAGTGGAACCACGCCAAGCAGCTGCTGCGCATCAGCGCGGGCCGGGACGAGAGCTGGGACGAGACCCGGACCGACATCTTCAGCGAGGAGTTCCTGCTGCCGCGCCCGCTGCTGACCGCGATCCGCGGCGACGAGCCGACGGTGCTCCTGATCGACGAGACCGACAAGGCCGACGTCGAGATGGAGGGCCTGCTGCTTGAGGTGCTCAGCGACTTCCAGATCACGGTGCCGGAGCTGGGCACGGTCACCGCGACCCGCCGCCCGTTCGTCGTGCTCACCTCCAACGCGGGCCGGGAGCTGTCCGAGGCGCTGCGCCGCCGCTGCCTGTTCCTGCACATCGGCTTCCCGGAGGAGGAGCTGGAGCGGCGGATCGTACGGCTGAAGGTGCCGGGCCTGCCCGAGGCGCTGGCGGAGTCGGTCGTCCGGGTGGTCGGGGCGCTGCGCGCGATGGACCTGCGCAAGGCGCCGTCCGTCGCCGAGACCGTCGACTGGGCGCACACCCTGCTGGCGCTGGGCGCGGACACCCTGGACGAGACGGTCGTACGGGACAGTCTCGGGGTGATCCTCAAGCACCAGGACGACATCCAGAAGGCCGCGGCCAAGCTCGACCTGGACGCGCTGTGACGGATCCCGCCGAGCGGATCACCGGCCTGGTCGGGGCGTTGCGGGCGCACGGGGTGCGGATCGGCACCGGGGAGACGGTGGACGCGGCCCGCGCGGCCGAGGCGCTGGGGCTCGGTGACCGGGAGCTGCTGCGCGAGGGGCTGGCCGCGACCCTGCTGCACGGCCAGGCCCAACGCGCCGTGTTCGACCCGGTCTTCGACCTCTACTTCCCGCGCGGGGTGGGTGCCCCGGACGCCGGTCCCACCGACCGCGAGAGCCTGCGCGACCGGCTGGCCGAGGCGCTGACGGCCGACGACCGCGCCCTGATGGCCCAGTTGGCGGCCCAGGCGGTCGACGGGCTCGGCGGATACGGGAGTTCACCGGGATCGGACGGCTGGTCGGCGTACCAGACCCTCGAACGGCTGCGCCCCCAGACCCTGTTGGCGCGGGTGCGGGCCGAGGTACGGGCCGGGGCGGGCGCCGGCGGTGACTTCGCCGACCGGTTGCTGGACGACGAGATCCGGCGCCGTATCGAGGAGTTCCGGCGGCTGGTCGGCGCGGAGGCGCGGCGCCGGGTCGCCGAGCGGCGCGGGCGGGACGAGATCGCCCGGCGCGGGGTGCGCCCGACGGCCGACCGGGTCGACTTCCTGTTCGCGAGCAGGGACCAACTGGCCGAGCTGCGCAGGGCCGTTCAACCGCTGGCGCGCAAGCTGGCCACCCGGCTCGCCGCGCGCCGCCGCCGGGCCGCGCGCGGCACCGTCGATCTGCGCCGCACCCTGCGCTCCTCGCTGTCCACGGGCGGCGTGCCGATGCGCCCGGTGCTGCGGCGGCGCCGTCCGGTCCGCCCCGAACTGGTGCTGCTCTGCGATGTGTCCGGCTCGGTGTCGGGCTTCTCCGACTTCACGATGCTGCTGGTGCAGGCGCTGCACGACCAGTTCAGCAAGGTCCGGGTGTTCGCGTTCGTCAACCGGCTCGACGAGGTCACCGGCCTGCTCGACCACGGCCGCGCCGACCCCGAGGGCCTCGGCGCCCGCATCCGCGACGAGGCCACGCTCACCGGCTGGCACGGCAGCAGCGACTACGGCATGGCGCTGGGCGAGTTCACCGAGCGGTACGGCGCCGCGGTCGGCCCGCGCACCACGGTGTTCGTGCTCGGCGACGCCCGCACCAACCAGAGCGACCCGAATCTGCCCGCGGTCCGCGAGATCACCCGGCGGGCCCGGCGCGTGTACTGGCTGAACCCGGAGCCGGCCGGCCAGTGGGGCACCGGGGACT
Organism: Streptomyces sp. NPDC093018; assembly: GCF_040684035.1. Classification (NCBI taxonomy): domain Bacteria; kingdom Bacillati; phylum Actinomycetota; class Actinomycetes; order Kitasatosporales; family Streptomycetaceae; genus Streptomyces; species Streptomyces sp. NPDC093018. The sequence continues at coordinate 259,052 of NZ_JBFBFF010000006.1, read as the reverse complement.
CGGCGGCGCCGGCGTACGCGGAGCTGGTGGAGATGCACGAGTGCCGTACGGCGCGGCAGCTCGGGGGGCTGGTGGGGCGGCTGCTGCCGGTGTGAGGGAGCGGCGGTGGGGGCAGCGGTGGGGCGCCGGCCGCGGCGGAGTGACGTACAGGACCTACTGTGATCGACTGATCGTCGTACCGCCATCACCGCGCCGAGGGCTCCGGCCCTCCGCCCACCGCACCGAGGGCCCGCCCTCCTCCCCCGAGGATCAGCCATGACGCACCCGCCCGTGCCGCTCGGCACCTTCCCCACCCCGCTCGAACCGGCGCCCCGGCTGGCCGCGGCGCTGGGGCTCGGCCCGGAGGACCTGTGGGTCAAGCGGGACGATCTGACCGGTCTGGGCGGGGGCGGCAACAAGATCCGCAAGCTGGAGTGGACGGTGGGGGCGGCCCTCGCCGAGGGCGCGGACACCCTGGTGACCACGGGCGCCGCGCAGAGCAACCACGCCCGGCTGACCGCCGCCGCGGCCGCCCGGCTGGGGCTTGACGTCGTCCTGGTGCTGCGCGGCGCCCCCGGTGCCGCCCGCTCCGGGAACCTCGCGCTCGACGGGCTGTTCGGGGCCCGGCTCGCCTGGGCGGGCGAGGTGGACCAGGCGGGTCTGGACGCGGCCGCGGCCGAGGTGTGCGCCCGGCTGCGCGCGGACGGGAGGCGCCCCGCGCTGATCCCGTTCGGCGGGTCCGGGACCCTGGGCGCCCGGGGCTACGCGCGCTGCGGCGAGGAGCTGCGCGCCCAACTGCCCGGTCTGCGCACGGCGGTGGTCGCGCTCGGCTCGGGCGGCACCATGGCGGGCCTGGTCGCCGCCCTCGGCACCGGCTCCGTCCTCGGCGTCGACGTCGGCGCGCTGGCCGACCCGGCCGCCGCGGTGGCGGCGTTCGCCGCGCCGCTCACCTCCAAGGAGGTCGGGGCGGAGCGGCTGCGGGTGCGGCGGGACCAGGTGGGCGCGGGGTACGCGGCGCTGACGGAGCCGGTGGCCGAGGCGCTGCGGCTGGCCGCGCGCACCGAGGGGATCGTGCTGGACCCGACGTACACGGGCCGGGCCCTGGCCGGGCTGGCGGCGGCGGTGCGCGACGGCGACGTACGTCCCGGCGAGAAGACGGTGTTCGTGCACACCGGGGGGCTGCCGGGGCTGTTCGGTCATGCGGCGGCGGTGACGGCCGCGGAGGAGGGGGCGGGGACTTACTGAGGGGGCGGGTCCGAGGGGGCGGGTCCGGGGGGATTTCGAGGCGGTGAAGGGCGTACGAAAATTCCTCGGCCGCCACCCGCAACCTCGACCGGGGTCGGACGTCTGTCCGGGTGGAGGCCTCCACTTCGACCAGTTGTCCGACCAGCCCAGAAGGAACCCATGTCCGCACACCGTGTCCCCCGCCCGTTCCGCGCCCGCAAGCTGCGCACCGTCCTTGGGGTCTCCGCGCTGGGCGCGGCGCTCGCCGTCACCGGCACCGTGGCCGCGCAGGCCGCGCAGTCCGACCACCACGCCGCGGCGACGCCGAAGCCGGTGCCGTCGACCCCGTCGCGTACGGCCACGCCGAGCCCCGTGCCGTCGGTCCCGGGCGGTACGTCGACCCCGCGTCCCGTCCCGTCGACCCCGAACGGTACGTCGACCGCGTCCCCGGTACCGTCGGTCCCCGGCGGTACGTCGACCCCGCGTCCCGTCCCGTCGGTGCCGGGCGGTACGGCGACCCCGTCGCCGGTGCCCGCGCCGCCGCACTCCGGGACCCCGTCGCCGGTGCCGTCGACGCCCGCACACCCGCACCACAGCTCGGCCGTTCCGGCGCCGGTTCCGGCGCAGCACTGAGGTAGGGCGGGTGCGGGGAGCCGTCGCAGGACGGTTCCCCGCACCCGGTCCCGGGAGATCCATGACGACAGCCACACCACCGGCGGCCCTGCCCTGGGAGAGGTCCGGAGCCGCCCGGCTCCCTTCCCTGCGGCGGCGGTTCACCCGACTCCTCGCCCGTATCAACATGGACACGGACACCGTGTCCGGGCCGCGTCCCCCGACCGCGGGGACGGCCGCCCCCGAACCCCCGCCCGGGATCGAGGAGTTGTACCACCACCGCCGGCTGCCCCTGGTGCGCCTGGCGGTGCTGCTGGTGGACGATCTGCCCACGGCCGAGGACGTCGTACAGGACGCCTTCACCGCGCTGTTCCGGCGGCACGGCCATCGGCTCGCCGCGCTGGACGACCCGGAGGCGTATCTGCGGACCAGTGTGGTCAACACGGCCCGCTCGGTGCTGCGTCGGCGCAGGACCGTACGGGCCCATCCCCCGGTGCCGGAGGGGCACGCGCCCGCGCCGGAGGAGGACGTGCTCATCCATGAGGACCACCGGGAGGTGCTGGCGGCGCTGGGCACCCTGACCCGGCGCCAACGGGAGGTACTGGTGCTGCGCTACTGGTCGCATCTGACGGAGGCCGAGATCGCGGCGACGCTCGGTCTGTCGAGAGGGGCCGTCAAGTCCACGGCCAGCCGGGCCCTGGACGCGCTCGGCCGGCGTCTGGAGGGTCTGCGATGAACCACTTTCCCGTCGACGGATCCGTCCGGGAACCCGTCGAGGAACGGCTGCGCGCCGCCCTGGCCGCCCGCGCGAACGCCGTCGCACCGGCCGATCTGCGCCCCCTGCGCCCGCCGACCGACGCGCTCAAGGCCCACCGGCTGTCGCTGCGCGGCACCGTGGTGGGGCTGCTGGCCCTGGCGGCGGTGGCGGCCCTCGTCCTGTTCGGCCTCCACGACGGCGGGAGCCGCCCGGCGCCGCCGGCCCACCAGCCGCGTCCGACCGTCGGCACCCCCTCGCCGATGCCGAGCTCCGCGTCGCCCTCGCCCGTGGCGAGCCCGTCCGCCCCGGAGCCGGACCCGCGGTGAGGACGATGAGCACGGTGGACGCGGTGGCGAATTGCACCCGTCCGCGCTCACCGGTCCGGCATCGGCACCGCTAAGTTGGGCGGCATGAGCAACCTTGACCGCGCGCCCGAGCCGACCGTCTGCGGTGGCCGTGGCTTCGTCGTCGCCGAACCCGTCCGCGAGCTGCTGAGCCCCCGTCACGTCAAGCTGGGGGAATCGACCGAGGTGCGCAGGCTGCTGCCGAACCTCGGCCGCCGCATGATCGGCGCGTGGGCCTTCGTCGACCACTACGGCCCGGACGACATCGCCGACGAGCCCGGCATGCAGGTCCCGCCGCACCCCCACATCGGGTTGCAGACGGTCAGCTGGCTGCACGAGGGCGAGGTGCTGCACCGCGACTCCACGGGCAGCCTCCAGACGATCCGGCCCCGGCAGCTGGGCCTGATGACCGCGGGGCGCGCGATCAGCCACTCCGAGGAGAGCCCCCGCCCGCACGCCCGTCTGCTGCACGGCGCCCAGCTGTGGGTGGCGCTGCCCGACGCGCACCGGCACACGGAACCGAGGTTCGAGTTCCACGCCGAGCTGCCGACGGTCACCGCGCCGGGGCTGACCGCCACGGTGCTCCTCGGCGACCTCGACGGCTCCGTCTCCCCCGGTACGGCCTACACCCCGATCGTCGGCGCCGACCTGGCCCTCGCCCGGGGTGCGGATGTGCGGCTGCCCCTGGACCCCGACTTCGAGTACGGCGTCCTCGCGATGTCCGGCGAGGTCCATGTGGACGGCGTACCGGTGCTGCCCGGTTCGATGCTCTACCTCGGCTGCGGCCGCTCCGAACTCCCCCTGCGCGCCGAGTCCGACGCCGGGGTCATGCTCCTGGGCGGCGAGCCCTTCGCCGAGGAGCTCATCATGTGGTGGAACTTCGTCGGGCGTACCCAGGAGGACATCAAGCAGGCACGTGAGGACTGGATGAGCGGGTCGAGTTTTGGGGAAGTGAAGGGGTACGCCGGGGATCCGCTGCCTGCACCGGAGCTGCCGCCGACGCCGCTCAAGGCGCGCGGCCGAGTGCGATGAACCGGTGTTTTACTACCTGCCCGGACAGAGTCCCGGCAGGGTAGGAGGCACCCCATCAGGTTCACTGACCCAATGCCGACTTTCCTGACGGTCAGTCGGGTCGCTGTGGAGCGCCGTAGGTCGCGCCGTCGGCTCGTTGCAACCATCCTGGGCGCCGGAAAGCCGGGAGACCGCATCGCGTGTCCATTACCCCTTGGGTGACTTGTAGATGTCAGCAGCCATCGCTCCCAGTTGCTTGTTGGCCCTGAGCGCGAGGTCGATGGCATCACCCACGGAATTACTGGGCACCGGGATATTATTCACGTATATCGCGAAGGCATAGCGATGGCCGTCCTTCGCGTCGATATAACCTGCGAGCGCCTTCGTGCCGAGAGCCAGTTTTCCATGGTAGGCGCTGACCAAGGTGCCAGTCTTCGCTCGGATGTGCCCTGCGGCAGGATTAGTTCGGTCGATTACATCGGCAAGCGAACCATCGACCCCGATACTCGGCATGGAGTCGTAGAAGACGTCAAAGTCGTCCTGTCGGGCGAGGTACCGCAGCAATGAAATCTGCGCAGTCGGCGTCGCCTTGTCGCCGGGCAGGCCCTGGGCATCGACAAGGGTGAATGATTGCGGATCGACACCGGCGCGAGCAAGGAATTCCCGCTCGATCTTCATCCCGTCCGCATAGGTCCGTTGGCCGCGCTGCACCGCCATAAGAGGTGGCAGAAGATTCGCCCCGAGGTTGTGGCTGACCTTGTTTATCAGCTTTGCGTATTCCTTGAAAGGCGGCGATGTGTAGGATGCCAATACAGGCATCGCATTCACATCCTTCGACGGCGGGAGTTTACTACTGGGGTTTGCTCCTGTTGCAGGGGAAGCCACGCTCACGCCGTTTCGAGCCAGTGCCTCGACCAGGACGGTCCGGGCAAAGGCCGCCGGGTCAGGTACCTGGTACGTCGTCACGAAGGGAGCCTTCGCATCCGCCGGTACGGAACCTCGCACCCGGATATGCCCAGGCGTGACACTTTCGGTCGTCACCGCAGGCTTGCTTCCAGCAGGCGTGGTTGCCACCTGTGCGTCGACGCTGAAGGCTGCCGTCTTTGGACGCCAGTCAACCTTCGCCGGCCCGCCGGATGCGCCCGGCGTGATGAGCACGTCAATCAGGTTGTCATTGATGACGGTTGGGGTGACCGGCACCCCGCCGATGGACACCGGATCCCAGAGTCGGTTGTCGATCACCACGTCGCCGTCGATCCGACGGACACCGCTCGCGGCGACCTGCCGGGCCAGTTCGTTGATGCCCGCCAGGGGATCCTCTTGAGTAAGGGTTGCCTTCCCAGGTACAGCATTGGCGTCATAGTGGTCAAAGTCAGGTACGTCGAGTTTTCCTGACGCAGTGGTCCGCCCACCGAGCGCCAGATCGCCGCTGCCCACCATAATCAGGTTTCCTGAAAGCCGTCCGTCAGGCGATACCGTACCTGAATGGACCACCGGAGTGCGGAAATGGTGGTCGTCGCCCAGGACATCGAGCGCGGCACTCACTGCAAAAGTCTTGGCCGTCGAGCCGGTCATGAACAGAGAATCGGCGCCCTTCGATTGGACGACTTCTCCGGTCTTCAGGTCGGCCACTTGCACACCCCACTTACCGGACGACCATGGTGCCGTGTTCATGAGTTTCTGCAGATCGGCACTTACTGGCGCGGTACTTTTCGATGGGAGGATTGAATGGTCCGTGGAGCTGTTGGAGCATGCCGACGTTGCGACAGCAGCCGCCATCGAAGCAGCAATGATCAGAGTTGCGTGCGGCCGTACCCGGCGGGCCCTGCACCTGAAGATGCGCGAGGATCTACTAGACATTATTTCTTTCCTGGTCTATTTTCGTTGGCGCCAGAGCTAAGATGCCTTGCCAATGACAATATCGCCGTTACGCGTGTGAGCCTTCACAAAATGGCCGCTCGTGTCGTCTTTCGTGACACCCACGGTGATGTCGCCCTTTTTAGCGGCCGTGTCGACTGCGTACGTCGCCTCCGGCAGGTCGAGCTCAATGTTGCCGTCATGGCTTTGCGCATCGACGCGGTCAGGCACAGAGGCGAAGCTCAGATTGCTATCGCCGTTTCGTGAGGTGACTGTGACCGATTCTGCGGAGATCCTGTCGCCTTTGATGTTTCCGTCGCGACCTTCCAGATCCAGGTTGGTTCCGCTGAGGTCCGACACCTGCACGTCGCTGTTGCCGGCTTTGGCCGAGAAGTCGGCAGTGAAGCCTGTGGCTTTAATAATACCCTTATCGTTCTCGGCAGTGATCGCGACATCGCGCGGTACCTTCACGGTGTACTTCGCACCGCAGTTGACGGAGAATCCCGTGCAGTCCAGCGAGAGCCTGAGAATGCCCCCTTCGAGATGCCATCCGGATTCTATTTCGCCGCCTACTTTTTTACCGCTGACCTGCCGCGTCACCCGAACGCCCTTGACATCGGCGGCTACGAGTTCCAGGTCGGCGGAGTCGGACTTCACGGTCAGGCTGTCCCCGCTGAAATCAAACACTTTCGATTCCACGATTTTATTCGCCGGGTTGGTGTCGTCAGGACTGCATCCTGTGGCTGCGACAGCGAGGACCGCGACACCCCCGAGGACGAGCACAGCGTGAGGCCTCATTCCCATTGATTCATTCCTTCGTCATTCTGGACATGCGGGTGACGCACGCCGTTCATGGTGGTGGTTGGTTCAAAGGGCGCGATCGCGCCGGTGGCGAGTTCGTTGCCTCACGAGCGCAGAGCCCGGGCTGCGACCGTGCGCGACACACGGGCGGCTTGGAGGGCCAGAGCGAGGCAGGTGGTCACAAGCGTCACGCCGGCGAGCACACCGAGAGTCGCCCAGGGGAGGCCGTCCAGAACCCGGACGACGCTGATCTTGGCGCCCGCGGCGATGGTGGCACTCGTCACCGCGATGGAGATCCCGCCGAAGATGATCGCCGTCCCCGCATAGATCACTCCCTCATAGATCGTGGATCGGGTGACCACGCCTGGTCGCGCACCGGCGACCGCCACGATGGCGGAATCACGTGTGCGTTCCCGCCCGACCAGAGCGATCACAGCGAGGCCGCCGACCCAGGACACGACGAAGACCCAGCCCAGTACGACCAGGACATCGTCCAGCCCGGCGGCGCTTCCGGGCATGACGTTCCCCATGACCATGAAGAGTCCGACGAACGACAAGGAGAGGGCGAAGGGCAGCACCGTGGTGACGCTTCTCGCCGCGCGGGTGCGGCACGATTGCACGGCGAGGCGCCAGGCGACACCGCGCGAGGGCACGAGTGCGGTCCAGAACCTCATCAGAGGTGTGAGCACCCACGGCCCCATCAGCAGCAACAGGCAGATGAGAAAGAGGTCGCCGGCGAAAGCGAAGGCCGTCCGCTGTTCGATCCCGCCTTCGAGTTCGAGTCCCAGCCCAGGAATCCACATCCCGACCACACCCGCGAGAAGGCAGAGGGCGAGAACACTGCGCGTGACGCCGGGCCGCGCCGGTGGATCGGAGAGGTCTCGGAACGCGCGCATCTCCGGTGTCCTGGCGGCGCGGCGTGTGACTCCCCAGCCGCCGAGCAGACACGGAACCACTCCGGACAACACGCTCGCCCCGACGTGCCAGAGCCGGAATCCGGCCGTGGCTCCGTGCAGGTCGAGTCCCGTGGCCGTCCACTGCGAGAGGGCGGTGCTCGCGACAAGAGGGGCCAGCGGTACTGCCAGCGCGCCGGCTGCGGTGCCGAGCACGATCAGTTCCGTGCGCAGAATGGATCTGATGCGATTGCGCGGGATCCCGAGGATCGCCCACAGGGCGTGATCGCGTCGCTGGGTCGTCAAGGTCAGTCCGACGGTGGACGCGACGATGCCCACGGCGGCAAGCACGGTGAAGAAGACGATGTTGCCGCCGAGTGCGATCGACGCGGAGACCATCCGCGCATCACCCGCCGCTCGCGCTGCCGAGACGGCGGTGAACATGGCGATGACCGAGCCCGCTGAGCATGCCGCACCGACCACTGCGCACAGGAACGTCCACCACCACATGGACGCCTGCATCCGAATGTCCGACAGGACAAGTCGCATCACGATGCCTGCTCACCCGCTTCGTCCTCCGACTGCGCCGCGAGGACGGCATCGCTCACCGCGTGGGAGTCGCCACCAGGAATGACGGCGTGCACTCGCCCGGACCCCAGCACCACGACCTGGTCAGCACGTGCGGCTGCATGAGGATCGTGTGTGACCATGAGGACCGTGGTTCCCTGCGAGGGAAGCGCCTGCAGCCAATCGAGCACAACGTGACCCGACTTGAGGTCGAGCGCGCCGGTCGGCTCGTCGGCGAAGACGATCCGCGGCTGATTCGCGACGACCCGGGCCACCGCGACGCGTTGGCGTTCCCCTCCGGAGAGCCGGTCGGGGCGCCGCCGGGCGTGCTGGGCGATACCGAGCCTCGACATGGCGTCGCCGACTCTCGACCTGGGCACCCGATGGCCGGCGAGTCGCGCCGGCAGGGCTATGTTGTCCTCGACCGTCAGCGAGCTGACGAGGTTGTACTCCTGGAAGATGAATCCGACGTTCTCACTGCGGAATGCGGCCTGCTTGCGAGGGGGGAGCGACACGACATCCGTTCCCAGGACCTCGATGGAACCCGCGGTCGCTTGCTCCAGACCAGCCATGCAGAGCAGGAGCGTCGACTTGCCCGACCCGGAGGGGCCGACGATGGCGGTCAGCTGGCCTTCGGGGATGTCCAGGTCGATATCGTGCAGGACGCGCGCCGTCTCGCGTCGACGGCCCGGGACGGGGAAGTCCATATGAAGGCCGCGCAAACGGATGCATGGCACGGAAGCGGCAGCTGAGGTAGGCATGCATCGAGCTAAGCAGGGCGCGGCGGGAGCCACACGGGTGTCTGCACTGCTTGAAGGTAGACCTAGGTCTACCTTTTGCGCGATCCGCAGTATGCGACAATTACGGGCATGGCGCAGATTCGTATTGCCCGGAGGGTGCTGACGGAATGCATCGAGGCAATGGCTTTTCCGATTCTGCTGCTTTCCATTCTCATCGCGCCGGTCTCGGCCCCGGTGGTGGCGGAGGCGGACCGTTCGAGAGCCCGGTGGTGCGGCGTCGAGACGATGCCCCTGAAACCCTCTGACCACAGCTGGGCCCAGTGGGTGGCACTTCGGCTGCGTTCACGGTCGATGTGGCGCACCGACCTCCCAGTCTTGGTGACCGCCGTACCCCTGTCCGCACTGTCACTGCTGGTGGCCTTCTTCGGATTCATCGGCGCTGCCGCGTTGGTGTTCTCCCCCGTCTTCTGGCTCTTCGGTATCGCTGCGCAGGTCGGTCCATTCACCCCTGAATCCGTCGGGGAAACCCTCCTGGCGATGCCCGCAGGCATCATTCTCGGCGCGGTCACCACTACCGTACTGACCGGCGCATCATTTCTTCGCGACTTCCTCCTGCGTGCCTTCTCCAGAAGCCGGGACCCGGATCTGGTCGCGAAACTGGAGGAGCTCCGGACCAGTCGGGCTTCGTTGACAGCGGCCTTCGAATTCGAGCGACAGCGCATCGAACGCGATCTGCACGACGGCGCCCAACAGGAACTCGTCGCCGTCGTCATGCGTCTCGGGATGCTGGAAGCCACGGCCGCAGCCGCAGCCACCGATCAGGAACGAATCGTGCGGCTGGCGCGGCAGGCCCGGGCTCACGCGGAGCGCGCACTCGAACGGCTGAGGGACACGGTGCGCGACATCCATCCCCGCGAACTGAGCGACCTCGGTCTCATCGCCGCCGTCCGAGAGCTGGCCGCACGATCACCTTTGCGGGTTGAATTGACCAGCACCGGCGATGACACCCAGCTTTCGTCACAGACCGCGACCGCCGTATACTTCACGGTGTCCGAAGCCCTGACGAACATCTCGAAACACGCAGATGTGGGAAGTGCTCGGATCGATCTACGATGCGCCACGACAGACGTACATGTGCGGGTGCATGACGATGGTGTCGGCGGTGCGAGAATCGACACGGGCTCCGGGCTCGCCGGACTGCGCGAGCGAATGCGAAGTGTCGGCGGGAATCTCGAAATCATCAGCCCACAGGATGGCGGGACGCTCGTTGTGGCGTCCGCTCCCAGTCAACCCCCATGGTGATAAATTGAAGCAGGAAATTCCCCGGGGAGGGGGGTCATGAGAATTGTTCTGGCAGATGACAGCGTGCTGATAAGGGCCGGCATCCGGGAAATCCTGACCTCCCACTCTTATGATGTCATCCGCGAATGCGAGGATGCCGGCGAACTGGTCGCCGCGGTCGATGAGCTGGTGCGCGCCGGAGCCGCCCCGAACATGGTGATCACGGATGTCCGAATGCCCCCCAGAAACACCGACGACGGACTGCGTGCCGCGATCGATCTGCGCTCCCGTCACCGGGACCTACCGGTGTTGGTTCTCTCCGCCTACGTCACGGGCCCCTATGTGAGGGAGCTTCTGAACGGCCCGGGTGCCGACGGAGCCGTCGGGTACCTGCTCAAGGAGAAAGTGGGTAGAGTCGCCGACTTCCTGCGGGCTGTCGAGACGGTCTCCGCAGGTGGCGTCGTGATCGATCCCGAGGTTGTTCGCCATGTCACCCGCGCGGACTCGCCGCAGGGGCCGCTTGCCCGGCTCACCGCTCGTGAAAGGGAAGTGCTCGCCCACATGGCCGAGGGGCGCTCCAACGCGGAAATCGCGGCGGAGCTGTTTCTTTCTGGCGCTGCCGTGAGTAAGCATGTGGCGAACGTTTTCGTGAAGCTCGGCATGCCTCCCGACGAGGACAATCGACGTGTCAAGGCCATTCTGACCTGGTTCGAATACAACTGAGGATCGCATCCGCCGGGCACCGTCCAGCAGCGCCCACAGCTCCGTGAGCCCCGCGCCGGTGCCGCAGGTTCTGGGGGGCTCTCAACACGTGTCGGCCCCAGAATCCTGGTCCCTTACGGGGCCTGTCGGACCAGTGCATGTCGGGGCAGCTTTGGTACGCCGGGGGGCGGCCGGCTAACGAGCTCGTGCACGGTAAGCAGTGGTGTCGCTCATGTGCTCGCGGCGGCCGAGGTGGCGCGCCAGGGCCCGCCAGTTCTTCAGGTGGGCGATGCCGTGTTCGATGCGGATGCGTCGCGAGGAGTGGGCTTTTCGCTGTCGTCCGTGCATCTCCTCGTACCAGTCGGGGGCGTTCTACGCCCGGCGGCCGGCCGGCGGACCCGGATTTCGGTGCCGTCGATGAGCCCGGTCTTCCCGTCGGCACCGAGGTGGTCGATGACCTCGGCCAGGGTCCGCAACCGCACCCCCGACCGCGGCCTGGACGCAAGCTTGACCTGGTGCCGTTCGTGCCACAAGGGGCCCAGCTCTGCGACGAGTTCAGCGATCACGTTGGCCGACAGGCCCGTGATCCTACGGTCGCTGATGATCGCGGTACGAGACGCGTTCCCCATCACACGACCATGATCGACGATCAGAAGCTCGACGCCTCACCGCTTACCGTGCACAAGCGACTTACACCTACGGCCGGACATCACCGGCGGGACCGGCTGCCCACTCTCGCCGCCATTCGCGAACTACACATGATCACCACCAACGCCCGCAAGGTACTCAGCGCGCCCCATACCTACGACGAGATCCGCCGGTTCCCCGCTCCTGATGAGGCCCGGGTGTGCTGCATACGGCAGCGGTCTCATCCTCTTCGGGTTCGGGCCGGGGGCCGAAGGGACCGTGTTCCCCGGGGCCGGTGGCGCCGAGGATGCCGAGATCCCTCCAGCGGTGCAGCGGCACGGGGATCACTGTGCCTTCCGTTCCGGGCCTGTGAGAGTACAAGGGCGTCCCGTCGCGCGGGGCGGATCAGTTGCGTGTGCCGGCCGGCGGGCCGACGACGGTGGTGAGCTGGAGTTTGGTCTCGTCCTCGCTGCCCGGCGCGGCGGTCATGATGACGATCTTGAGCTCGGTGTCGCCGTCGGCCAGGACATCGCAGTCCACCGTGACCGGGCCCACCGACGGGTGATCGACCCTCTTGCGGACCTCACGGTTCGCGGCCACCTCTCCCTTCGCCCACAGCTCGGCGAACCTCTCGTTGCCTGCGTTCAGGTCGCGAACCAGCGCGGCCAGGCGGCTGTCCCGGGGGAAGCGGCCGGTGGCGCGGCGTAGATCGGAGACGAGGGCGGCGTCGGTGGTGTCGGGGTCCGTATCGGTGACCGGCCACAGCACGAGGGGGGTGTGATCGACGTCCACCGGGAACCTGTCGCGGGCGAAGTTGCGCATGCGCGGCGGCGAGGCCAAGGGGTCTCCCAGCAGGGCAGCCCACCCGTGGTTCCACCACACCAGTTGCCAGTCCGCCGCGAACACGGCCACCGGTACGTCTCCGAGGCGGACGAGTACCCGTTGCATACCGGGCGGGAGATGGTCGCAGATCGTGCCGTCCGCCGGCGGCACGATCTGGGCCAGCCGGTAGAGGTGGTCCCGCTCGGCGGTGGACAATTGGAGGGCGCGCGCCAGGGACGCCACCACCGACGCCGAGGGTGTCGTGGCCCGCCCCTGCTCCAGACGCACGACGTAGTCGACCGACACTCCGGCCAGGTCGGCCAGTTCCTCGCGCCGCAGCCCGACAGCCCGGCGCTTGCGGACGACCGGCAGCCCAGCGGCTGACGGGGGCAGCCGGTTCCGCCACACGCGGATCATCGCGCCCAGTCCAGCTCCGGGGGGTGTCGTCGTCATGCTCTCCATCCTCCCGCGTCCCCGATCACATGCGGGGACGCGAGGGTGGTACTGGTCTTCCCACCGTCGAAGCGTCCCTGGTCCGGCTCCCTCGTCCAGGCAACCATCGAAGGCATGACGATCACTTTCATCACCGGAGCCAACAAGGGCATCGGCCGCGAGACCGCCCGCCGCCTCATCGCGTGCGGTCACACCGTTCTCCTGGGAGCCCGCGACCGTGCGCGGGGTGAGGAGGCAGCCGCCGCGCTGGGCGTACGCTTCGTCCCCATCGACGTGACCGACGACGCGTCCGTGGCCGCCGCCGCCGCGGACGTCGCCGAGCACGAGGGCAGGATCGACGTCCTGATCAACAACGCGGGCGTCCAGGGTCCCTTCGGCGATCCCGGCGATCTCACCGCCGCCGACGCCCACGCCGTCCTCGACGTCAACGTCATCGGCGTCGTCCGCACCACCACCGCGTTCCTGCCGCTGCTGCGCCGCTCGGACGACCCCGTGATCATCAACGTCAGCAGCGGCATGGGCTCCCTCGCCTTCACCCACGACCCCGCCCGGACCGAGTCGCATGTCGTCGCGCCGCTGTACGCCTCCTCGAAGGCGGCGCTGACGATGTTGACCACGCAGTACGCCAAGGGGCTCAAGGGCGTTCGCGTCAACGCCGCCGACCCCGGCTACACCGCGACCGACATAAACGGTCACAGCGGCTCCCAGACCGTCACCGAGGGCACGGACGCGATCGTCGCCCTCGCCACCGAGGGGCCCGGTGCTGGCACCGGACGCTTCATCGACCGCCATGGCGAGATCGCCCGGTCCTGACACCGGCGGTCCGGAGACTGCCGCCTCCGACCAGCGTGAGAACCTGGGGCGACCGTCACGCCAGCCCTTCGACCTGCTTCTTCAGTTGACGGAGGCTCATTCCACTCCCACCGTCGCCGGAGTTGGAGTCGGTGTTCGCGCGGGTTGCGGGCCGGTTCTCGAGGGTGGATCTGCGGTGGCGGGTGCGGGACTACGTGCGTGGTCTGCTGGCTCCAGCGAAGCGGAAGAACGGCTGGCGGCTCGCTGAGTACGCAGGTCACCGCGGGCCGGCAGGCTTCCGGCATCTGCTGAATGGTGCGGCCTTGGACGTCGACGCGGTCCGGGACGACGTGCGGCGGTACGTCGCCGAGCGCCTCGGCACCCCAGAGGGGTCCTGATCGTGGACGACACCGGTTTCCTCAAGAAGGGCACCACGTCCGCTGGGGTGCAGAAGTCCTGGACCTCGGATGCGGACCGGTGCCGGTTGGCGAAGATTCCTGACAGCCGCGTCTTCACGACCAAGGGCGAGTTGGCTCGCGGGATGATCCTGCGGGCGCTGGCCTCATCCTTGCCGATCGCCTGGGTGACGGGCGACTGTGCGTACGGGCAGGAATGGCGCATGCGCCGCACCCTGGAAGAAGCCGGGGTCGGCCACGTCCTGGCCGTGCCGAAGTCACAGCAACCGCACGCTCCCTTCGGCCGTATTGACCAGGCTATCGCCGATGCCCCCGGCGAGGCATGGAAGCGCTATTCCTGCGGTGACGGCGCCAAAGGCCCGCGCCTCTACGACTGGCCCGCCGCAGCCTGACCCGCCCGGACGAGATCGCCTACTACGTCGCCTACGCCCCGGGCGGCACCAGCGTTGTTGAGCTGGTCCGGATCGCCGGCTCGCGCCGGGCGATCGAGGAAGCCTTCCAGGCCGCCAGGAACGAATGCGCCCTCGACCAGTACGAGGTCCGTCGTTGTCCGGGCTGGTACCGGCACATCACGCTGGCCATGCTCGCCCACGCGTTCCTGGCCGTCGTCGCAGCCCGGGCAACCGAAAGGGGGGCCGCAGTGGAGGCGGTCCCAGCAGTTCATCTGCTGCTTCCAGCCGGCGGGCCGGTAGTCAGCGGTCGACGTCTTGCCCCGGTTGTTGATCGGGACCGGCGGCAGTGTCGTCGCCCAGTTTCTCTGTGCCATGGCGAAAGTCGGGTGCGGGACTTCAGGTCCATGGACATGATGGTGATCATGACTGGTTACACCGACGTTCCTGCCCGGCTGGGTGAAAGTGCGCTGTCCGACGGGCGGCTGCTCGGCTGGGCGGAGTGGGGGCCGTTGGACGGGACGCCTGTTGTGCTGTGTCCTGGTGCGGCGACGAGCCGGTGGCTCGGATTCGGCGCAGGCGTGGTCGAGGCGCTCGGAGTGCGTCTCGTCTCTGTGGATCGTCCGGGTCTCGGTGTCTCGACGCCCGCCCCTGGGCGGACCTTCTGCGACTTCGCCGGAGATATGCGCCAACTCTGTGTGCAGCGGGGGCTGGAGCGACCTGTTGTGGTCGGGAATTCGCAAGGCGCGCCCTTCGCACTTGCCTGCGCCGCGGAGGGGGTCGCCTCGGCACTGGCTGTCGTCTCCGGTGCGGACGAGGTCGCCAGGCCGGAGTTCGCTTCCGTGCTGAACGCGGACCTGCGTGGTCTGGTCGAGCGGACCGCGTGCGACCCGGCCGGTGCCGAGGAGTTCTTCGCGGGCTTCACCGCGGATGCGATGTGGGACATGGTCATGGCCGGGAGCCCGGGGTGTGACCTTGCCGTGTACCAGAATCCCGATTTCGCGGCCGGTTACCGCAGGGCCTTGGACGAGGGATTCGCCCAAGGCGCCGCCGGCTACGCCCGTGACACGGTCCTGGCGATGGGGCGGTGGCCGTTCGCCCTCGACGAGATCGCCGTCCCCGTCGACATCTGGTACGGCGAGCAGGACACCAGTCACTCACCCGACAACGGAGCGCTGCTCGCTGCCCGTGTGCCCGGTGCTCGTCATCATGTCGTGCCGGGGATCGGCGGTGCCCTGCTGTGGACTCATGCCGAGTCGATCCTCACATGCCTCCTTGAAAGGATCAGCACCGGCCAGTAGACGAGCGGATGTCCGACCAGCTCGGCAGTCGAATTCGACGAGTGGGAGGAAGAGCGGGCGTGGATGTGTATGACGCCGTGGACAGTCGCCGGGCTGTGCGGGCGTTCAGCGATGAGCCGGTGTCCAGAGAGATACTCGAACGCGTGCTGGCCGCAGCGACACGGGCTCCGTCCAGTGGGAACCTCCAGCCATGGCATGTGTACGTCGTGACCGGCGAGCCCCTGGCCGAGCTCAAGAGGCGCGCCACAGCCAGGGCACTGGCCGGGGACCCGGGTGATGAGCGGGAGTACCCGATGTACCCGGCCGAACTGACCTCGCCGTACGTGGACCGCTTTTCCGCCGCGGCTGCTCAGCGGTACAAGGCACTGGGAATCGAGCGCGACGACCCCGAACGGCCCATGAAAATCGCCGCCTTGAACTCGCAGGCGTTCGGAGCCCCGGTCGTGCTGTTCTGCTACCTCGATCAGACGATGGGGCCAGGGCAGTGGGGGGACGCGGGGATGTACTTGCAGACGGTCATGCTGTTGCTGAGGGCGGAAGGGCTGCACAGCTGCCCTCAGGTGATGTGGACGATGTATCGCGAGACCGTCGGCCAGATCGTCGGAGCCGATGACGGGCTCGTACTGTTCTGCGGCGTCTCGGTGGGCTTCGAGAAGGTCGGCGTGCCACGGCTGCGTACCGGGCGGGCGGACCTGACGGAGGCCGTGAGCTTCATCGGAGTGTGACCGGCCACGCCGACCTGGCATCGGCCTCGACCCTCTCAACTCGTGGTTCAGACCATCGTCCGGCGTCGCCCGCGGCTCGATCCGGCGTGGCCGGTGGGTCGTCGGCGCGCCGGTTCGCCATGCCCTTCCAGCTGCCCTCCCGGCTGCCCTTCCGGCCCTTGCGGGGGTCGTATCGAGAGCCTAGCGTCGGCCCTCGGAGCCGACAGCGGCCTGAGTGACCGGAGGGCTGGTCAGCGCGTGCGAGACAGAGCGACATCCCCGGTGCCGGAGGCGCCCGCGGCGGCGCGGAGGAGGCAGATACAGGGCCCGGAACCGCAGTTCGCCGCCGGACGGGCGCCGCGACCCGCCGGGCTCGCCGCCCTCCAGCGGACCGTGGGCAACGCGGCCGTCACCCGGTATGTGCAACGTGTGCAGGGCCAGGGGGATCCCGCTGTCAGGGAGGAGGCGCGGCGCAATGCCGCCGATCCCACCGGGCACGGCGAGTGGGGCACCTTCCGCGACCTGATGGACAAGGTGGGCTTCCCGCAGGACGTCACGGACGCCGCCTGGCAGCTGATCCTGGGCGGCATCGCCGAACAGGGACAGCTCAACGACGAGGCGCTGGCGATGTTCACCGAACGCCAGGAGCAGCGCGACCATCGCGCGTCGAACAGCTGGTACCAGGAGTTGGTGCGGCTCATCGGCGACTACCTGGAGATCGACCGGCCGACGATGGCCCTGTGGTCCGGTGGCATCGACACCAGCGTCTACGCGCGCTCCAAGGGCCATACGCCCCTGGAGTCCACTCCTTTCGGCAGTGTGGTCAACGAACTCCAGCTGACCATGGACTGGATGCTCAAGACGCCGATGTGGAACGTCCTGTCCAAGGCGTTCGTGACCCGCGCCCGCGGTCCCGTCCATATCTTCCTGCGGGCGTACAACCCCGACAGCGTGCTCATCGCGCAGGAGGTCCCGCAGCTGCGCGTGGTCATGGCGCTCAACCCGGCGGTGGAACTCGTCTGGCACCCCGTGTACACCACGGCCGACGGGGAGTTGGTGGAGGTCACCGAGGAACTCGAACTGGCCTCGGACGCGACGTACCGCACCCGGGATCTGTGCGTACGGGCCCTGTACGACTACCTCCGGCTCAAGCACGACCAAGCCAACAGCCGGTCCGAGCGCGCCAACGCGGAGATGGGCGCCCGCCTCGCCTCCAATGGCAACCAGCCGTGACCCCGGGCAGGTAGGAGTGCGTCGACGCGCGGGGCTCAGCTGAACAGCGCGGCCACGCTCTGCGGTGCTTCCTGGCCGAAGAACACCTCCAGGTTGTTCGCCGAGCGGTCGGCGGCGTCGCGACCACGCGGGAACAGCCGCTCCTCGTAGGCGGTGAGCGCGGCTTCGACGTCGGGTTCCTCGACCAACTTGCCCGCCAGGTCGGCGCCGTCGTACATGGCGAGGTTCGCACCCTCCCCGGCGAAGGGCGACATCAGATGCGCGGCGTCGCCGACGAGCGTCACGCCGGGCATCCTGTCCCATTGGAGCCCGACGGGCAGGGCGTGGATGGGCCGGAGCAACGGTTCCGCGTCGCTCCGCGTCACGAAGGCGGTGAGCAGCGGCGACCAGTCGTCGAACTCGTCGGCGAGGCGGCGGAGGCCCGCGGACGGGTCGCTGAAGTCGATCGACCTCAGCCACTCCTCGGGCTTGTTCAGCGCCACGTATCCGCGCACCTGCCCGTCGGCACAGCGATGGGCGATGATGCCGCGGCCCGGCGCGACCGCCATCAGCGTGCCGCTGCCGATCGCGGCCACGCTCGCCCGGCAGTCCTGGGCGCCCGCGGCGAGGGCGATCTCGATGAAGCAGGTTCCGCTGTACAGAGGCTCGGCGTGGGTGAGCAGCGGACGCACCTTCGACCAGGCGCCGTCCGCGCCGATGACCATGTCGGCGCGCGTGGCGGAACCGTCCGCGAAGGCGAGGTCGTAGCCGCCCTCCGCACGGCGGTGGACCGAGGCGAGCTTGTGACCCCACCTGATCGTCCCGGGTGTCAGCGAGTCGATGAGCAGGCGCCTGAGTTCGCCGCGATCCACCTCCGGGCGGGCCGAACCGGGGTCCGCGGGCAGGTCGAACAGGATCGTGCCGTGGCGGTCGACCACGCGCTTGGCGTCCTCGCCCGGCCGGACCAGAGCGAGGAACTGGTCGTACAGACCGGCCGCGCGCAGCGCGACCCGTCCGGTTTCCTCGTGGATGTCGAGCAGGCCGCCTTGCGCACGGGTCGTCGCCGAGGCCTCGCTCTCGTAGATCGTCGCGGTTACGCCGTGGGCCTGGAGCACGCGCGCGAGCGTCAGCCCGCCCAGTCCTGCTCCGACGATGGCGATGGTCTTCCGCATACTGCGCCCCTTTGTCGCGCCGACAGGCGTCGGCGGTGGTCGGCGCCGAAAGCGGGCGGGATGCCCGGTCCCGGCAAAGAGACGCTCATCGATCAGAACCATCCGCATCGATGTATGCGCGATGTCCGGGGGGTAGATCCGCGGGACATCGTTTTTCGCGACCTGGCGACTATAGCCCGGCATCCGTCTCGCGGTCACCGCGGCCGCTCACTCTACGATCGATCGTCCTTGCCACGGCCGATGTAGCGGATGACCTCGCAGTCGTCGAGGATCACGAGGCCCTGACCGACCAGCTCGTCCAGCTCGGGCAGGAACGCGCGGACGCGGTCCTCGGTGTCGACGATGACGATCGCCACGGGCAGGTCCTCGCTCAGGGACAGCAGTCGGCTGGTGTGGATCAGGGACGTCGCCCCGAAGCCTTCGATGCCGCGGAACACGCTGGCGCCGGCCAGCCCCGCACCATGAGCGCGGTGCACGATCTCGGAGAAGAGGGGCTTGTGGCGCCAGGTGTCGTTCTCGCCGATGAAGATGGTCAGCCGCAGGGCGGTCCCTGTCAGTCGCGTCATGATTGCCTCCACTTGGTGACCTGCCGGGTGAGATGCGCGCCCGTCCATACCGCCGCGAGGGCGCTGAGCACGGTCGCGGCGAGGTAGTACAAGCCGGTGCTCGGGCGTCCGTGGTCGACCAGGCGCTGGATGTCGACGACATAGGTGGAGAAGGTGGTGAAGCCGCCGAGGACTCCGGTGCCGAAGAAGGGCCTGACCAGGCGGTGCGCGGCCCACACATCGGTGATGATCACCATGAATATGCCGATGACGCCGCAGCCGATCACGTTCACCCAGAACGTGGTCCAGGGGAAGACATCTCCGGAGGTCGGCCACAGTTGAGCCGCTCCGTAGCGGGCACAGGCTCCTATCGCGCCGCCGACGGCCACGGCTGCGATGATCGACCATTGCCCGCTCTGCAACTCACGCCGTTGCGCGGGCGCGTGCAGATCGACATCGGGGTCGGTGGGTTCGTTGAGGGTGGAGGGCTGAGTCTCTCCCACACGGGTCTCCTACTCGGACGACACCCAGGACACGCCGGGGTGTGCTCTGTCTCAAGTAGGGACCGTTGGCGGCGACTTACTACCGCGGTTTGGGGACGGCGGGCCCCACCGCCGTGCGGCTGCCGATCTTACCGCAGCACCAAGGTAGCGTGCGGCGCCTTGCCGTCCGCTCCTGCCGGTGGAGCGCCGAGGTCCGGGGCGAGGTGCCTCAGGCGGCCCTCTCCTGCTCGCGGGCCCTTTCGGCCAGGTCCCTGACCTCGTCACGCAACTGCCGCAGACCGTCTCCCGGGCGGCCCAGCCCGTGCAGGCGCTGCCGCGCGGCCTCCGCCCGGGCATCAGGACCGATGGGGGCGCCCACGAGGGTGACCGCTTGGTGGAGGATCCACTGGTTGGAGGCGAACAGACGCCCGGCACGCCGGGTGAGTTCATCGAGGCCGACGGCGTCCACGGGCAGTTGGTGAAGCCGTACGTTCAGCTGGTGGTAGCCGGCGATCTGCTCGTCGGCGGTCCGGGCCACCGCATCGGACACTGGGGCCGGCCGCTCACAGGCCGCCACCACGCGAGAGGCGACCGACTGCGCCGCCATACCGTCGTCGAGGACGGCCAGGAGCGCGTACAGCTGCTCCGAGCGTGTCGGTGCGGCGTCTTCTTTCCGATGCGGCCACCAGGCCCGGAACAGATGTCCGGTACGGTGCGGCGGCCCGGCGTGGCCGGTACGGACGGCCTGCCGTGACCGACGCGGTGTTACGGGCGCGTGCATGATGCCTCCCGGTTGTGCGGACACAACCAGGGACCGTCGGCGACACCGGTCGCGGTTGGCGGTGGGCCCCATCACCGATGTGCGAGAACCGCACACCTTCAGTGTGCCCCGTGGTTCAGCCGTGACGCCCCCGTCGCTCCATCGACGGGCCGCGTACGCGTGCTGGGGCGGAAGGTTCAGTGCCGCGGAGTGCGGGTGGCCCACAACAGTGCCAGGGCGGTGACCTGGACGACGGCGACGGTGGTGATCAGGACGGGGATCGAGACCTCGTAGAGGGCCCCGGTCAGGGCGCCGCCGGCCAGCGCGGCGGCGCCCATGATTCCCGCGAAGAAGCCGTACGCGGTGGCACGGCGGCCGGGCGGGACCAGATCGGCGACGGTGGCGCGGAGGGTGGATTCCTGCACACCGACGGCGGCGCCCCACACCAGCGCGCCGAGCACCACGATCCACACCGTGTCGGTGAACGCCAGGAGCGCCACGGCGGCCGAGAGCAGCGGGAGGACGGCCAGGACGCGGGCGCCGTGGCGGTCGTAGAGCCGGCCCGTGGCCAGCGCGGCGAGCGCGTCGGCGGCCATGGCGGCGGCGTACAGCACCGGTACCGCGGCGGTGGGCACCAGATCGCGTACGACCAGATGGTAGGAGAGCACGCCGAAGGTGGCGAAACCGACCAGGGTCATGGCGGTGAAGGCCGCGTACACCCAGAACGCCCTCGGCAGGCCGGGGTTCGGGTATGTGGCGGCGGTGATGCCATCGGGTGCCGGTTCCTCGTCGGAGTCGGAGGTCTCGTAGGCGACGGGGTCGGGCACCCGGGCGCGCAGCCGGACCAGCAGCGCGAGGGCGGCGGCTCCGGGCAGCGCGAGCACACCGAGGGCGGGGGCGTAGTCGTCGCCGGTGAGGGCGAGGATGCCGGCCACGGTGAGCGGGCCGAGCAGGGCGCCGACCTGGTCCATCGCCTCGTGCACGGCGAAGCCGCGGCCGCGCCCGGTGGTGGCGGTGGCGTGGGAGAGCAGGGTGTCCTTGGCCGGGGAGCGGACCGCTTTGCCGACCCGCTCGGCGACCACCAGCGCACACGCCGCCCACAGCGCGCCGGCCAGGCCGAGCACGGGCACGGTGACGGCGGTCAGCGCGTACCCGGCCACCGTCCAGGCCCAGAAGCGGCGGCTACGGTCGGCGAGCGGGCCGGAGAGCAGCCGGAGTCCGAGTGCGGCGGCCTCCCCCGCCCCGGTGACCACGCCGACCACGGCCGCCGACGCGCCGAGGTGGGCGAGCAGGGGTCCGGTGATCGAGCGGGCGCCCTCGTAGACGTAGTCCATCAGCAGGCTGACCACGCCGAACGCCATGACGAACCGCCACGGCGACATGGACGGCCGCGGGGTTGCCGCCTGCGGTGTCGCGACGGTGGGGGTGGGCCGGTCTTCGGCAGACCTCATGTGGTGGCTCCCGGAACGAGGCGGGCGATGACGGCGACCGGTCACGGACACCGCGGGAGACTGCGTGGACCGTTCGATGGAAAAGTAACAGTCGTTAGATTTGGTTGGCAACGGCCGGGCGTTTTGTGGGATGACGTCGGGCGGGACAGACTGGGCGGATGAGTGAACCGGTTACGTGGCTGCTGCTGGCCTACCGCATTCCCAGCGAGCCGAGCCGGCTGCGTGCCGGGGTGTGGCGGCGGCTCAAGGCGCTGGGTGCGATCTATGTGCAGAACGCGGTGGCGGCCCTCCCCGCCGATCCCGCCGCCGAGCGGGCCCTGCGCTCCCTGCGCGCGGAGATCACCCGCATGGACGGCGGCTCGGCTCAGCTGCTGCGGGCCGACGCCCTCGCCGGGGGGACGGACCTGGTCACCGCCTACAACGCCGCCCGCGACGACGAATACGCGGAGATCACCGACCGCTGCCGGGATTTCCTCGCCGAGATCGAGCGGGAGACCGCCGCCTCCCATTTCACCTATGGCGAGCTGGAGGAGAACGACGAGGATCTGGCCAAGCTGCGCGGCTGGTTCGACAAGGTCGTCGCTCGCGACCGGCTCGGCGCACCCGGCCGTGGTGCCGCGGGCAGGGCCGTCGAGGGCTGCGCCGAGGCTCTGGACGGCTTCGCCGCCGCCGTCTACGCCGCCGATGTCGACGCGCCCTGATCACGGCTGAGGCCGTGCGGGCCGGCGCTCATCGGTCCCCCGGGTCCCGGCGGGGTGCGGCCGTGACCTCATCCGGCGGTCGGGACGGCCGTGCGGGTT
The DNA here is from genome assembly GCF_040684035.1 of Streptomyces sp. NPDC093018. Classification (NCBI taxonomy): domain Bacteria; kingdom Bacillati; phylum Actinomycetota; class Actinomycetes; order Kitasatosporales; family Streptomycetaceae; genus Streptomyces; species Streptomyces sp. NPDC093018. Next base: position 236,358 of record NZ_JBFBFF010000006.1, on the reverse strand, counting down.
CGCCGAAGACGTCGCGGTAGAGGTCGTCACCGAAGCTGGTGGGCAGCGGTGCGCCGGGCTGGAGGCGGAAGGTCCTCTTGCCGTCCGCCCGGCGGCGCGCCCGCAGGAACACCGTGCCCTGCGCCGGGGGCCGTTCGTGCAGGCTGCGAGCCAGGTCGAACAGGTGGGTGACGAGCAGGACCTTGACGTCCGACTCCACCAGGGCACGGATGATCTGGCGGCCGATCTCGGAGCCCTCGCGTTCGTTGGTCGCCGCGAAGGATTCGTTGAACAGCACCATCGCGCCGGGCGTGAGCCAGCCGACGACATCGCTCAGCCGGGCCAGCTCCTCGTCGAGCTTCCCGCTCCGCATATCCGCGTCCTCTTCACGCCGGTAGTGGGTGAACAGGCCCGTACGCACGTCCGCGGTGAGGGAGTCGGCGGCGACGAACATGCCCGCCTGCATCATCAGCTGGGCCAGGCCGACGCTGCGCAGAAACGTCGACTTGCCGCCCTCGTTGGCCCCCGTGACCACGATCAAAGGGGTCCCGTCGGCGTCGACGTCATTTCCCACCACGCGTCCCTCGCGGCGCAGGCTCAGGCAGATGTCGTACAGGCCGCGGCAGTTCAGTGCGGGACGGCCGGTGGGCAGCGGGACGGGCAGGCACGACGGCGCACCCTGGGCGGTCAGCTTCTGGTGGAGGTTCAGGCAGCAGACGTAGAAGCCGAGTTCGAGGCTGAGCGTGGTGAAGAAGCTCAGGATGTGGTCGGCGGATTGCGCCAGCGCGTCGGCCGCGAGGCCGAGGCCGCGGTCGCGCAGTTCGGCCAGAGCGCGGCTGCCTTCCTCGTCCCGGTCGGGGAGGCGATAGGTGTACGCGGGCGGGCCGCCGGTGGTGAGGCGTGCGCGCCAGCCGGGCCGGGGGTTGGGGCGGCGCAGCACGAAGTCGCGGCCCTTGCAGCCCTGGCCGAGCCCGCAGCTGACGAGGACGCCGTTCTTGAACTTCAGACGGCGCAGATGCTCGTCCATGACGTGGAAGTAGGCGTCGTCGAGTTCGGTGCGGAGCATGTCGAAGAACCGGACCAGGCCCGGGGACTCGACCTGCGCCGCATGCTCGTCACCGATCTTGCGCAGCGCGCGCAGTTGCCCGGTGAAGATGTCCATCATCTGCACCGCCCGGCGCAGGACCGAGTCGGGGCTGCGCAGGAAGGTCGGCCAGACACGGTGCTCGGCCGCGATCGTCTCCACGACCAGGCCGAACATCTGCCGCAGCAGATCGGGGTGCCGGAGCCAGTCGCGCAGGATCCGCTGCCGGTAGACGATCGCGGCGGGGTCGGTCAGGGAGGTGAGCACGACCCGCCGGGCCACGTCCCTGAGGAATCCGTCCCCCTGCGCCATGGCGTCGAAGAGGGTGTCCAGACCCAGATCCCGGGTCAGATCCGCCGCCTCGGGGCCGAGCGGCGCGTCCCGGTCCGGATCCCCCTCGGCCTGGAGCAGACATGCCTTCATGACCCGGTCCTCCCGTCGGCGCCTTCGCGGATCCGGTCCCTGAGCCGCTCGTACGTCAGGCCGTACTTGTCCGCGATGGCCAGGGCGTACGACAGCCCGTCCGGCTGCCGTCGTACGACGCGGAAGGTCCGCGTCGCCGGATCGCCGGGGACGACCGTGCTGGTCATGCTGACCGTGGCCGGTCCCAGCCGGGACAGCTCGTCGACGAAGGAGACGCACACGCACAGCGAGCCCCGTTCGATGAGCTGCTGCAGCACCCGGGTGCCGAGGACCACGGCGTCGTCGACGGTGGTGGAGGTGAAGATCTCGTTCATGATGACGACGCTGGACGCGGTGGCCCGGCTGAGGATGGCGTGGACGCGGACCAGGTCGTCCTGGAGCTTGCCCGAGAGATCCTGCAGGTTCTCCCCGCGTTCGAAGTGCGTGAAGATCCGGTCGCACAGCAGCAGCCGGGCCTCGGCACCCGGTACGGGGCAGCCCAGCGCGGCCAGATGGTGCAGCTGACCGAACATGCGGGCGAAGGTGGTCTTGCCGCCCTGGTTGGGGCCGGAGACCACGATGACGCGTTCCGCGCCGTCGAGGCGGAAGTCGTTGGGGACCACCCGCAGGCCCTCGGTGAGCAGTCGGTCGGCCAGGACGAGGTCGAACACGCCCTGGCCGGCCAGGTTCTCCGGCGTCCGGGACAGCCTCGGGTAGCACCACGACAGGCCGGCGTCCCGCAGGCGCCCCGCGAACTCCCGGTAGGCGAGGTAGAACTGCACCTCGCGGTCGAAGACCGCCAGCGTGCGGTCCACGAACGCCTGATGGCACCGGCGGAAGCGGTCCAGGGCGGCGAAGACGTCCGGGAAGAGAAGCGCGACCCGGTCCAGGACGGCCTCCTCGACATGGTTCATGTCGACGTAGTCCCGATGGGCGAGGCGGTGGCTCTCGGCCTGCGCCTGCTTGAACTTCTCGAAGGCGGCCAGGACTTCGGCGCCGTAGTCGGCTTCCTGCGCGTAGCGGGTGACCCTGACCTTGCCGCCGCCGATGGTCATGCAGTAGCGGACCGAGGCCAGTGCCCGCCGCACGTTCTCGATATCGGCGGCGAGCCGCTGGTGGCTCTCGGAGCCGGTGCGGTGCGCGACGTGGTCGCGCAGGGCGTTCAGGGCCCGGGAGTCCGGGTCTGCCGCGTCCAGGGCCGCGGCCAGGGCGGCGACGGCACGGCAGTAGGTCTCGGCCGCGCCCAGGAACCAGCTCTCCTGCTGGTAGGGGTGGCGCAGTTGCTCGGCCAGGGTCAGCTGGCGGCGCATCTCCCGCATGTCCTCGGCGAATTCCTCGATGCCCGTGCGCAGGGCCTCGTCCTGCAAGTCGCGGAAGACCTGCTGCCGGTGGTCGATCGTGTCCGGGTTCGTCAGACGGGCGTGGAAGAGCGGCTTCAGCTGGTACTGCCCCCGCCCGGAGGTCAGGGAGGCGACGAGCTGGTCGAGGTTGAGGTCGTGGAAGTAGGCGGGTTCGTCCCGCGCCGAGGCGGCGGCCTGCTCGGCCGGTTCGGTGAAGAGCACGCTCAGGAACGACAAGGCGGCACCGTCCCTTTCCTCGTTCTGGTCGTCCCCCTCATCGGTCTGGTCGTCCGTCTCATCGTCCTGGTCCGTAGTCCAGCTCGGAGTGACGGGAGGCGATGCGGGTGAGCCGGTTGTACTTCGCGACGCGCTCACCGCGTGCCGGTGCGCCCGCCTTGAACAGGCCGCATCCCGATCCGACGGCGAGGTCCGCGATGAAGGTGTCCTCGGTCTCCCCGGAGCGGTGCGCGACCATGGCGTCGTATCCGGCGTGGCGGCAGACGGCGAGCGCGCGCAGTGCCTCGGTGACGGTGCCGACCTGGTTCGGTTTGATCACCGCCGCGTTGGCGATGCCCTCGTCGACGGCCCGGCCGATGAGGGCCGGGTTCGTCGCGAAAAGGTCGTCGCCGACCAGCCGCACCCGTCCGCCGAGTTCCCGGGTGAGCTGGGCCCAGCCGGTGCGATCGTCCTCGGCGAGGGGGTCCTCGATGCTGTGGACGGGGAAGTCCGCGGTGATCTGCCGGTAGCGGGCGATCAGGTCCTCGCTGGTCAGTTTCTCGCCGTTCACCAGGTACCGGCCGTCCGGCCCGCGGATCGCGTCCGCCGCCACGTCCAGGGCGATGGCCACGCCCTCGCGGCCCGGCTGGTATCCCGCCTCGCGGATGGTCCGCACCAGCAGGCGCAGGATCTCCTCGGGCTCGGACAGACCGGGTGCGAAGCCGCCCTCGTCACCGAGCCGGGCCACGCCGCGGGAACCCTCGGCACCCGCGAGTCGCCGGCCCAGCCGGCCGTGGATCTCCGCTCCGGCACGCACCGCCTCCGTCATGTTCCGCGCTCCGAACGGGGCGATCATGAAGCCCTGGACGTCGAGGGGGTTCGCCGCGTGCAGACCGCCGTCGACGACGGTGAAATGCGGCACCGGCAGGACGGGGGTGACACCTTCGGGAACGAGGTACTCCCACAAGGGCCTTCCCCACCGTGCCGCGGCGGCTCGGGCCACGGCCATCGACACGCCGATGAGGGCGTTGGCGCCGAGCCGTGACAGGTCGGGGGTGCCGTCCAGGTCGGTCAGGGCCCGGTCGAAGGAGGCCTGGTCGGTGAAGTCCCGTCCGTGCAGGGCGTCCGCGATCTCACCGTTGACATGGCTGACGGCCAGACTCACCCCTTGGCCGAGAAAGCGAGCGGGGTCGTGGTCGCGCAGTTCGACGGCCTCATGGCGGCCCAGAGAGGTACCGGAGGGCACCCCCGCATGGCCGACGGCTCCTCCGGCGAGGCCGGCGGTGACGGACAGCGTCGGACGGGCCCGGGAGTCGAGGATCTCGTCGGCGCGCAGCACGGTGATGCGAAAGGGCATGAAGGTCCTCCTGCCGGTGTCGACAGGGACCGTTGGCGGCGCGCGGCCGCGGATGACGGCGAGCCCCTCCGCCGTGCTGCACCTCCAGGGTAGACGCAGAGTCCGGGAGGGGCCGTCCGGCTCCCGGATCGTATGGAACGGGGTCGCATCGAACCGGGGCGCATCGAACCGGGTCGCAGGGAAGCAGGTCGCAGGGAAGCGGATCGCAGAGAGGCGGATCGCAGGGAAGCGGATCGGCCTTTCCGGCGCCGGGGGGTGGTGCGGAGCACATGGCCGCGCGGTTCAGCTCCGGCCGATTTCCCGTGGCAGTTCGAGGGCGAGTACTCGGTCGGCGTAGACGAAGGTCTCGAACCGTGAGCCGTCCGGGACTCCTGGCTCCGCTTCGAGATGCCGCAGGGCGTCCAGGACCGCGGGGGTGTCCAGGTCATGGTGGAAGGCGCGGTCCAGACGCCGTGCGGTCCCGGCGTGCATCGGCCGTGACGGTGCGTCGGCCCAGACGGCCACCTGGTGCCGCCAGTGATCCAGCAGTGCCCGGGCGCGGGTCACCTCCTGCGGACCCAGACGCGCCGGACGTGTGTGACCGTGGCCGAGAAGTGCCAGCCGCAGGGCGAGGGGGTCCTGCTCCCCCGCCGTCACCGCGTCCAGCCCGCCGGGCAGTTGCGCGGATGCCACCGCGACCATGAGCCCATGGCCGGGACGGCGGTTCCTGGCCCCGGGAGCCAGAACGTGCACGTCCACCGGGGCGCCGAAGGGAGCCCAGTACCGGGCATCGGGTGTGGTGACCGAGGGAGGATGGATTCCCAGCAGGTCGGCCGCGCCGCGGAGGGCCTCCGCGTTCTCCGGCGGGCGGGTGTCCACGTACCCGGTGACCACCTGCACACCGTCCAGTTCCGCGATCCGGAACAGCACATCGGCGATCAGCAGTCCGCGCAGGTCCCCGGTTCCGTCGAACTGCCCCGTCGGCGAGGTGTCCACGCAGACCCTGAGCAGCCCGCCGGACGTTCGGGGGATCTCGGCGGGTGTCAGGGTCCGGGCGTCAGTGATACGCACGGTTTCTCGTCCGGTGGGTTCAGTGGTCCGTCTGAGGACGGGGCCGTCCCCGGAGCCGGGTGTACAGCCGGTCGAGCGCCGGTGGTTGCGGCGGTCCGGAGGCGGTGCCGTTGTTCGGGCGCCAGAGATTGCCCAGGTAGGGGGCGTACCGGCGCACTCCGTGGTGGAAGAAGCCGGGCAGATGGCCGGCCAGCGGTGGTTTCATGTGCAGGTCCGGCAGCCGTGAGAAGGCGACGAACTCCGGTTCCATGCCGGCTTCCTGAGGCTGGAAGGTCTGACCGCTCGCGGAGCCGTGGGCGGCGAACACCAGGTCCACGGTGCGTCGCCCGCCGTGCGGATCCACCGCTTCGAGGACGAAGGCCACCCGGGTCGGTTCCACCGCCAGTCCGGTCTCCTCCCTCATCTCCCGTCGGGCACAGGCGGCCATGCTCTCGCCGACGCGAGGACTGCCCCCGGGCAGGACCCAGTCGTCGAGTTCCTTCGAGGTGCGGTGGACGAGCAGGACCGACTGGCCACGGAAGAGGATGGTGGAACAGCGCAGAACGATGTCGTCGGGCATTCTGCCGATCTCCTCGCAGAGGGGTGCGGGATTGCCGGTAGAGGCCATCAGCACGACATTCGTCTGCGGTTGCGGCGAGCCTCATCGCCTTGTCGACACTTTTATCGCCTTGCCGACGTCTTCATTGTGCGGGCCACCGGCAGCGGAGGGCAACCGTAGGCCGCGGGCATCGCCGCGGGGACGCCCGTTCCGTCCTTCGAGTGGCCGTCGGTCTGTCGCGTTGACGGAAGGCAGGCCCACACCCACCATGGGTCGAAGGCGATGAGGCTCGCCTTCGACCGCGGACGTGCGCCGCTGATGGCTTCTACGTGTGGAACGCACCTTCTGACCGGGTGCTCTCATGGCGGAGGCAAAGGCGATGACGACACCCCGCGGCACCACCTCCCCGGGCGATCACCCGCCCCGTGCCCGGTCCCGTCCTCCAGCCCCCGGCGTGGGGCAGGCGATCCGGTGAGCGCCACCCTTCCGGTGCCGCTGGTGCAGGCCTTGCAGCCGGTGACCGTGCTGGTGGCCGCTCCCGGTCTGTCCGGGATGATCGCCAAGATCGAGGCCCGGCTCCAGGGACGGCGCGGGCCCCGGGTGCTCCAGCCCTACTACGACCTGGCCAAACTGTTCCGCAAGGAGTCCCTCGCCCCCGCCGGGGCCAGCTGGTTCTTCCTGGCCGCTCCGGTGGTGGCCATGACGGCCTATCTGACAGTGCCGCTCCTGATTCCGGTACTGACCAGTTTCGGGCTGCCGCTGGGCTACATGGGCGACATCATCGGCGGCGGCTTCCTGCTCGCGCTCGCCAGCTTCTCCGTGGCGGTGGCAGCCGTCGAATCCGGCGGCCCCTACGCCCAGTTGGGCGCGAGCCGGGCGAAGACGTTCGGGGCGATCACCGAACCGGTGGTGCTGTTCGTGGTGTTCACCGTCGCCCTGGTCACCGGCACCGACCTGCCCTACGCGCAGGCCGCCACGGTCCGCTCCTCCGCCGACCAGATCATCCGGCCCGCGCATCTGCTGGCGAGCGCCGCGCTGTTCCTGGTCATCCTGTACGAAACCGCCCGCATCCCGGTCGAGACGCACACCGGCACCAATGAGTTCGGGATGATCGAGGAGGCCCGTTCCTTCGAGCACTCCGGCCCCTACCTCGCGCTGCTGAAATGGGGCTCGGCCTGCAAACAGCTGATCCTCTACACGATCCTGATCGATGTCTTCCTCGCCCCCTGGGGCCTTGCCTCGACGACTCAGTTCCACTCGGTCGCGCTGGCCGTCCTCGCGCTGCTGGGCAAGGCCGTGCTGCTGGGCTGTGTGGTCGCGGTCATCGACAACAGCTTCGCGAAGCTGCGCCTGTTCAAGATCACCGAGTTTGTGTCCGCGGCCTTCCTGCTCGCGGTGCTGGCCGTGTTCACCCTCTACCTGGGAGGCGGCTGATGCAGTGGGCGGCGATGACGGGCCCGGCGCCGACCACCTTCGAGGGAGCGACGAACACGGTGGCGGTGCTGTTGCTGCTGACCGAGTTCGCGATGCTGCGGGCCACCTTGTCGCGCTCCCAGGTACGGCTGTACGCGGTGCAGTCGTTGCTGGTGTCCGTGCTGGCGGCGATCGTGGCCGCCGAACGGGGCGTACCCGAGCTCTATGCGCTGGCGGTGGTGTCACTGGCGCTGAAAGTGGTGGCGGTGCCATGGGTGATCACCCGTCTGCTGCGCGATGCCCGGGTGGAGATCGCCGGCTCCGGGGCGCTGAGCGTGGCCTGGGCGACGCTGCTCGCCCTCGCGCTGGCCGGGTTCGGGTTCTTCGCGGTCGGCTCACTGGACATCCGGAGCCGGTTCCTGCCGCACGCGGCACTGGGCCTGTCGGTGGCGATCGTGCTGGTGGCGTTCGTGCTGATGATCGTGCGCCGGGATGTGGTCTCCCAGGCCGTCGGCTTCTTCTCCCTGGAGAACGGCGTCTCGCTCGCCTCGCTGGTGGTCGCGGCCGGCATGCCGCTGATCATCGAAGTGGCCTTCCTGTTCGACCTGTTGGTGGCCGTGGTCGTCTTCGGAGTGCTCATGCGGGTCCACCATCACCGCACCGAGTCGCTGTCCACCGAGTCACTGACCATGCTGCGGGGGTGAGCGCACCATGACCGTCGCTCTGATCGCTCTGGCACTGCTCCCCCTGCTGCCGGCCGGTGCCGCGCTGGTGGCGCCGGTGCGGGTCACCCAGGCGCTCACCGTGACCGTGTCCCTCGCCGGTCTCGGCCTGGCCCTGGCGCTCGTACCGGACGCGGGGCGGCGTGACCTGCGGACCGGATTCCTCCGCGTGGACGCCCTGTCCGCGGTGTTCGTGCTGGCCACCGCGTTCGTCTACGCGGCCTGCGCCGCGCACAGCATCGGCTATCTCCGGCATGACGAGAAGGCCCGCGACTTCCCGCGCTATGCCCGCCGCTTCTATGTCGGGTTCAACCTGTTCGCCTGGTCCATGCTGTGCGCACCGCTGGTGGACGGGCTGGCCCTGCTGTGGATCGCGGTGGAGATCACCACGGTCGTCTCCGCTCTGCTGGTCGCGGTGGAGAACACCGAGGGCGCCACCGAGGCCGCCTGGAAGTATGTGCTGATCGCATCCGTCGGTCTGGGTATCGCCCTGCTGGCCACGATCTTCATGTACTACGCCGGCGCCCAGGCGCTGGGCCAGACCTACGACCTGGCGTTCGACCCGCTGGTGAAGGCGGCCCCCCGGCTGCCGGCCGGCCCGGTGCGGCTCGCGTTCGTGCTGGCCGTGCTCGGCTTCGGCACCAAGGTCGGCCTCGTGCCGGTGCACACCTGGCTGCCCGACGCACACGCCGAGGCCCCCACCCCCGTCTCCGCGATGCTCTCCGGGTCCCTGCTCGCCGTCAGTTTCTACGCGGTGCTGCGCTACTACCAGATCACCGCCGCGGCCGTCGGCAGCCACTTCCCCCGCACGGTGCTGCTGGTGTTCGGGATCGCCTCGCTGCTGCTGGCCGCCCTGTACCTGCTGGACCAGCACGACATCAAACGCCTGCTGGCCTACTCCAGCGTGGAGCACATGGGCATCCTCGCCATCGGTGTCGGCTTCGGCGCCACCCTCGCCCTGACCGGGGTGCTGCTGCATGTGCTGGCCCACGCGGCGGCCAAGGCCAACGCGTTCATGGGGGCGGGCGCGCTGGTGCGCAAGTACCGCACCAAGGAGATCCGGCGGCTGCGTGGCGGCGCCGACCTGCTGCCGTGGTCCGCGCCGCTGTTCCTGACCGCGGTGCTCGCGCTGTCGGCGATGCCACCGTTCGGGATCTTCCGCAGCGAGTTCCAGATCGTCGCCGGGGGCCTGCGCTCGGGCCGGTACAGCCCCGCCGCCGCGCTGGTCGTCCTGGTCACGGTCGCCTTCATGGGCCTGGCCCGCACCGCCACCCGCGTCGTCCTCACCCCGGTGGCCGTACCGGACGACGGGACGGCACCGGTACGGGGCGAGCCCAGCGTGTGGATGGTCGTACCCGTCCTCGCCGGTGTCGTCGCACTCGTCGTCCTCGGTCTGCACCCGCCCGCCGGTCTCGTGCACCTCCTCGCGCGCGGCGCCGCCGAGCTGGGAGGCACGGCATGACCGGCCCCCGTGAGGCGTTCACCGTCCCCCGCCGGGACCTGCCCGGCTGGCGCGCCCGGCTGCTGGAGCTCACGAGCGGGACCGATCCGGCCCGGTTCGCGGGGCTGTTCGGATCGGCCGCGGCCGACGGGAGCGTGCGCCTGACCGCCGTGCTCTTTCCGTCGCAGGCCGAGGAGCCGCTGATCCTGGAGACCCTGCTGCCCGCCGCGGACCTGTCCTACGAGACGCTCAGCCTGCGCCTGCCCGCCGCGTTCTGGTACGAGCGTGCCCTGCACGACCTGTTCGGCGTCGAACCCACCGGTCACCCCCGCCTGGACCCGCTGCTGCTCCCGCTCACCGACCCGGCCCACACCCCGCTGCCCGGCAAGGCGCGCCGGCCCGAGCCGCTCACCCCTGAGGAGAGCGCCATCCCGCGCACGGTGCTGGGCCCCGGCGTGTTCACCATCGCGCACGGCCCGGTCCGCTCCGGCGTCCTGGAGTCCGTCGAATACCTGGTGGAGACCCCTGGTGAGGACATCCCCCGCATCCAGATCCGCGTCTTCCACAAACACCGCGGTGTGTCCAAGAGCTTCGAGCAACGCCCCCTCGAAGACGCGGTGCTGGTGGCCGAGCGCGTCGAGGGGACCGCCTCGGTCGCCCATGCCCTGGCGTTCTGCCACGCCGTCGAGCGCCTCGCCGGGATCGAGGTGCCGTGGGCGGCCCGGCTGGTGCGCTCGCTGCACGCGGAGCTGGAGCGGATCGCTCAGCACCTCGATGTGATGGTGAAGCTGACCGAGGCGGCCGGGCTCGCGGTGGCCACCGCCCGCTTCGGCCTGCACAAGGAGCGGATGCTGCGGCTCGTGGGCCGGTTGTGCGGCAGTCGCTTCGGCAGGGGTGTGGTCGTGCCGGGCGGTGTGCACGCGCTTCCGGCTCCGGGCCCCCACGAGATCGACCATGAACTCGCCCGTCTGCGCCGGGACATCACCTCCGACGGGCGGGCGGCCATGGCCACCCCGTCCTTCCTGGACCGGCTGCGCACCACCGGCCCGCTGGATCCGCTGCTCGCCCGCGCACACGGCGCGCTCGGTCCGGTCGGCAAGGCGTCCGGCAGCGCGCCGGACGGCCGGTACGAGCGCCCCTACGACGCCTATCCCTCCCTCGGCCTCGGCCCGCTGCCCGAAGACACCGGCGGCGACGCGCTCGCCCGTACCCAGGTGCGCTGGGCGGAGATCGAGCAGTCCTTCCGCCTGCTGCGGCAGATCACCGAAGAACTCCGCGAGACGGCGGAGGGGGACGCGCTGGCGGTGGCGGCTCCCGGGGACCTGAACGGGGAGGCGGCCGGATGGGCGGAAGCCCCGCAGGGCGAAGTGCTCTACCTGGTGCGGTTCGAGAACGGGCGGGTGGCGCGCTGTGTGCCGCGCTCGGCGTCCTTCCACAACCTGGTGCTCCTGCACGAGGTGTTCGCCGGGGACATCCTCACCGACTTCCCCTTCATCGAAGCCAGCTTCGGCCTGTCGATCGCGGGGGTGGCACTGTAATGCCCTGGTTCTGGCGCGGACTTCGCGAGGGCGTGGTCACCACCCGCTACCCCGGGCGGCCCGACCCGTACGCGCACGCCCTGCCTGCCGCGATCTCCGTCAGGACCGGCGCGTCCCCGGTGACACCGGCGGAGGCGCGGGAGCTGTGCCCGACCGGTGCCATCACCGCCGATCCGCACTCCGGGGCGGCCCGGGTGGACCGTGGCCGGTGCATCCTGTGCGGCCGTTGCACCCGGAGCCGACCCGACGTCTTCACCGCGGGGTACGGTGCCGAGACCGCCGTGCTCGCCCGGTCCGCACTCGTGGTTCCCCGGCTGGAGGAGACGGACGAGGCCCTGACCGGCCTGCGCCGTGAACTGGCCCGGCGCACCGAGGCGTTCCGCCGTTCCCTGCACATCCGGCATGTGGACGCCGGGTCCGACGGCAGCGAGGAATGGGAGATCGCGGCCCTCCTCAACCCCGTCTACGACATCCACCGGCTCGGCCTGTTCTTCACCGCCAGCCCCCGCCACGCCGACGTCCTGCTCGTCACCGGCGCCGGAGCGCGCGGCATGGCGGCGCCCCTGCGCCGTACCGTCGAGGCGACGGCCAGGCCGGTCGTGGTGATCGCGGCGGGCACCGACGCATGCGGCGGCGGCCTGTTCGACGGCAGCTACGCCACGCACGAGGGCGGCATCGCCGCCATGACCGGCGTCGACATCTGGGTACCGGGCTCCCCGCCCGGTCCCTTCTCGCTGCTGCACGCGCTGCTGCTGGCCACCGGCCGGCTCACGCTCGCGGGGAAGGCGACGCGAGCATGACCGCACTGATCATCACCGGGCTGCTGCTGTTCGCCGCCGCCGCGCTCATCGACGCGCTGGTGGGCCCCGCGGGCAAGCGGCTACGGCCGGCGCAGCTGCCGTATCTTCTCTGCGCGGCCGGTTCCGTCTGTCTCGCCGCCACCGGGGCGCGGGCCCTGGCCGACCCCGGCGCGAGCGTTCGGCTGAGCTTCGGCACCTGGCTCGGCTTCGGCACCAGCCGCCTTTCCGTGGACCAGCTGACCGCGCTGTTCTGGCTGCTCACCTTCGGCGTCGCGACGGCCGCCTGCCTCACCGCCGCGGGCTGGGCGCCCCGGCGCGTGGCGCACCGGGGGACGGCCGCCTGGACCGCGCTGGTCCTCGCCGCCGTCGCGGTGGTGCAGAGCGCCGACAACGCCTTCCTGTTCCTGCTCGCCTGGGAAGCCCTCACCGCGGGCTTCTACCTCCTCGCCGGGGCCGACCGGACGCGCCCGGACTCCATCACCGCGTCGGTCGTCACCTTCGTCTTCGGCAAGTTCTCCGGCGCCGCCCTGCTCATCGGTCTGCTGCTGCTCGCCTCCCGAAGCGGCGGCTTCTCCCTGGCCGGTTTCGCGCAGGTGCCCCCCGGCCTGCTGCACAGCACCGCCTGGATGCTCCTGGTCGTCGCCTTCGCCATCAAGGTCGGCCTGGTCCCCGTCCAGGTGTGGATGCCCCGCGGCTACGCCGCCGCACCGGCCGGAGTGCGCGCCGTGCTGGCCGGGGTCGCGGTCAACGCGGGCTTCTACGGCCTGTGGCGCACCCTCGATCTGCTCGGCCCGCCCCCGGCCTGGCTCGCTCTGACGCTGCTGCTGGTCGCCGCCGTCACCGCGTTGCTCGGTATCGCGCACGCCGCGGTCCAGGGGCGTCTGGAGCGGGTGATCGCCTATTCCAGCGTGGAGAACGCCGGTCTGATCTGCACCGGTTACGCGGTCGCCCTCGTCGGCGCCCGCCTCGACGAGCCCCCGCTGCTGGCCGTCGGCCTGCTGGCGGCCACCCTTCAGGCCACCGCGCACGCCGTCGCCAAGACCCTGCTGTTCGCCGGGGCGGCCTGCCTGGAGTCGGTCGCCGGGACCGGCGATCTGGAGCGGCTGCGGGGCATGGCCCGCCGGTTGCCCTGGGCCGGGACCGGGCTGGCGATCGGTGCGATCACGCTGGCCGGGCTGCCGCCGACGGCCGGGTTCGTCTCCGAGTGGTTCCTGCTGGAATCGCTGTTGCAGCAGTTCCGGCTGCCGCATCTGCCGTACGCGCTCGCCCTGGCCGCCGCGGGCGCCCTGATCGCCCTGACGGCGGGCTTCGCCTCGGTGACGTTCGTCCGTGTCGTCGGGATGACCGTCCTCGGACCGCGCACGGAGGAACGCCTCGCGCGCGAGCCGCGGCGCGTCGACCTCGGGGCCAGCGGGCGGACGGGGATGCTTCTGCTGGCCGTGGGCGGTCTGGCGACGGCCGCGCTGACTCCGCTGGAGCTGCGCGTGCTGGCGAGGGGCCTGTCCGGCCTGGTGCCCGCCGCGGTGAGCGGAGGCGCGCTGAAATCCGCCTGGGTCACCCAGCCGGTCTACGGCGACTTCTCCATCCTCTCGGCATCGTGGCTGTGGGTCACCATGCCGCTGCTGGGCGCCGCCGTGGTCGTCGTGCTGCTGCTGGGAGCGTCCCGGGGGCGGGCACTGCGCGTGCGCCGGGTGCCCGCCTGGCGATCGGCCAGCGGCGGCGTGCACGGCGACGACCAGTACACGCCCTTCGGCTACGCCAACCCCACCCGCCGCATCCTGGGCGCCATCCTGCTCACCCGGACCCGCACCGCGCTCCTGGCACCCCGCTCCCCCGGCGGCCCGGAGCCCACTCCGGGAACAGGCGTCCGGCCGGCCGCCACCGGAGCGGTCCTCGGCTACTCCTCCGATGTGATGGAAGTGGTGGAAACCTATGTCTACCGGCCGTTGGTCCGGCCACTGCGTGGTCTAGTGACCCTGGCCAAGCGTCTGCAGTCCGGACGCCTCGACGCCTATCTGGCCTACATGCTCATCACCCTGGTCGCTGTCCTCGCCCTGGTGACGGCCCTGGCGTGACACCCAGTACGAGACAGGAGAGGCCCCGATGTCCGTATCCCCGTACCACCGGATCCTTGTCGGCTGGGACGCCTCACCCGCCTCCCACCAGGCCCTGGCCACCGCTCTGACGCTCGCCGACGGCGACGGGGTCGTCATCGCCCGCGCCGTCCTCACCCCCGCCCAGCACACCGAGACCGGCGGTGAACAGCATCGTGACCTCGACGCCCAGCGCCGCTGGCTGAGCGCCGAGTACGACAAGGCGCTGCGGGCCGGGGCCACGCACGGTGCCCGGGTGCGCCTGGAGTGGGGCGAGGACACCGACATCCCCAAGGACCTCGACGGCTGTGCCCATGACCACGGCTGCGATCTGATCGTCCTCGGCCGTCACGGCGAGGACAGCCATCTGCGCGTCTCGGGTCTCGGACCGGTGGCCCGGACCCTCGTCCACAGCACGCGCCTTCCCGTGCTCCTCGTCAGCCCTCCCGAGTCCGGGCAGAGCGAATGACCCTCGCGGGACAGCCGACCGGGCCGCCGCGGCTTTCGCGCGGTCGGCCCGGTCGGCTGTCGGAGGCGGGGCGGTCGGTCAGGGGTGGGTGGTGAGGTAGCCGCCCATGGCCGTGAAGTACTCGGTCGCGGGCAGTTCGCGGCCGTCGTCGGTGCGGACGCGGGTGATGGCCAGTCCGTGGTTGCGGCCGGTGCGGGCGTCGGCGCCGGCGACGATCACCACGCCGTCGCCCTCGCGGTAGAAGATGCGGCCCGGAGTGCCGCCGTAGCGGCTCTGGGAGACGACGGCGCCGAGGACTTCGAGGCGCTTGCCCCGGTGGTGGGTGAAGGAGGCCGGGTAGGGGGCGGACTGGGCCCGGATCAGGCGCTCCAGGTCCTCGGCGGGCCAGTTCCAGTCGATCCGGATGTCGTCCTCGGCGCGCTTGTGGAAGAAGGTGGCCTCGGACCGGTCCTGCCGGGTGAACTCGGTCTGTCCGGACGCGATGAGGTCGAGCGCGCCGATGGTGACGGGGGCGATCAGGTCGACGGTCTTGTGGAACAGGTCGGTCGCCGTGTCCGAGGGGCCCACGGGCACGGCTCGCTGGGCGACGATGTCACCGGCGTCCAGTTCCTCGTTCATCATGTGGGCGGTGACGCCGACTTCCTTCTCGCCGTTGATGAGGGCCCAGATGAGGGGGGAGAAACCGGCGTACTTCGGCAGCAGCGAGTCATGCACGTTGAGCGTGCCGCGGCGGGGCAGGGAGTAGACGCGCGGCGGGATCCAGGTGCGCCAGTTGTTGGCGACGATGATGTCCGGGTCCGCCTCCTTGAGCAGCGTGAGCAGTTCCTCGTCGTCGGGCCGGTTGCGGATGACGACCGGGACGCCGTGCTCCGCCGCCAGGTCCGCCACGGAGTCGCTCCAGATCTTCTCGTAGGCGTGCTCGCTCCTGGGGTGCGTGACCACCATGACCACCTCGTGGTCGGAGTCGAGGAGCGCTTGCAAGGTCCGGTGACCCCAGGTCTGGTAACCGAACATGACGACTCGCATGGAGATTCCTCCTTGGAACAGGGTCTGCGGGAATAACTTAGGTAAGGCTTACCTAATTCGCAAATGAGTGGGGGTCAGGCGTGCGTGCCACGGCGGCGGTTGACGGCCCGCGCCAGCAGGTCGAGCAGGGGAAGGGTGCGGGACCAGCCCAGGCAGGCGTCGGTGACGCTGACGTCCCGGCGCAGCACGGTCGCCGCGAGGTCCTGCCGGCCGTCGGAGAGATACGACTCGATCATCACACCGGCGAGGCCCGGCTCCCCGTCGCCGAGCCGCCCGGCGAGGTCGGCGACGACCTCCGGCTGACGGTTGTGGTCCTTGCCGCTGTTGCCGTGCGAGGCGTCCACCACGAGAGACGGCGGCAGACCGGCCGCCGCCAGCAGCGACCGGGCGTGCTCGGTGCCGGCGGCGTCGTAGTTGGGCACCCGGCCGCCCCGCAGCACCAGATGCGCGTGGGAGTTGCCGACGGTGTGCGTCACGGTGAGCCGGCCGTCCGGTGCCAGCACGGGCAGGGCGTGCGGGTGGGAGGCGACCTGGACGGCGTCCACGGCGGAGGCCAGATCGCCGGAGACGCAGTTCTTCATGCCGACCGGCATCGGGAGCCAGGAGGCCAGGTGCCGGTGCGGCTGGCTGGCCACCGTCCGGGCACCGATCGCGGCCCAGGACACCGTGTCGGCCAGGTAGGGCGCGAGGAGCGGGTCGACGAACTCGTAGGCGAGGGGCAGCCCCAGGGCGGCGGCCTCGGTGAGGAAGGCGCGGCCGGTGCGCAGACCGGCCGCCAGGTCGCTCTTGCCGTCGAGGGCGGGGTAGTTGAGCAGCCCGGTCCAGCCCAGCGCCGTGCGCGGCTTCTCCAGGTAGGCCCGCAGGACGACGACCAGGTCGTCCGAGTAGCGGCGCGCGGCGGCGGCGAGCAGGCTCGCGTACTCCAGGGCGGCGGCGGGATCGTGGACCGAACAGGGACCGGCTATCACGAGCAGCCGGGGGTCCCTGCCGTCGAGTACGGCGGCGACGGTCTCGCGGTGCTCGGCGACGGCCCGGGCCGTCGCGGTGGACAGCGGAAGGGCCGTGGTGAGATCGGCGGGGGCGGGCAGTGTGTGCATCATCAGGCTCTCCTGAGGGCGCGGGTCCGGGGCAGTCTCGTCGTCCCGGCCGCGGCCAGCAGCCCGAGTCCGACGACCCACCAGAAGGTGTCGGCGAACGCCGCGGGGACGTCCTGGTGCCGGGCGCCGAGCCGGTCCTGGAGGACCACGGCGAGGGCCGCGGTCCCCAGGGAACCGCCGACGGTGTTGAGGAGGTTGAGCGCTCCGGAGGCGCGGGCGATCTGCTGGGGTTCGATCCGGCTGTAGACGATGTTCATCACGGGGGCGCCGATCATGGCCATCCCGAAGCCGCGCACCAGGAGCGCCAGGGCGATCGCGATGTCGGGCAGTCCGTGGTCGAGTTGGGTGAAGGGGACCGTGCCGGCCAGGACCAGGGTGACGCCGGTGACCACCAGGGTTCTCGGGGCCACCTTGTCGATGGTGCGGTTGACCAGCACGGATCCGGCCGCCGCGCCGAGCCCCTGGGGGGCCAGCAGCAGTCCGGTCCCCCAGGCGGACAGGCCGCGTCCGCTCTGGAAGTACAGCGGCAGCAGGAACGTCGTACCGAACACGGACGCGCCGAGGACCAGCAGGGCCAGGGCCGCCGCGCCGAGCGGGGGCCGGGTGAACAGCCGCGGGTCGATCAGCGGGGTGCCCCGGGTGCGCAGGCCGTGCACGACGAAGCCCGCCAGCATGAGCAGTCCCGCGCTCACTCCCACGGTCGCCGCGGCCGTGTTGCCGTGGGCGACCTCGGTCAGGCCGTACACCAGGACGGCGAGGCCGGGTGACAGCAGTACGGCTCCCCGCACATCGAACGCGGCCCGCCGGGACGTCGGTTCCAGCACCGGCACATGGCGGCGGGCGAGCAGGATCGCGGCTGCTCCGATCGGCAGGTTGACCAGGAACAGCCAGGGCCAGGAGGCCGCCCCGAGCAGGGCGCCGCCGGCCAGCGGGCCGAGCACCGGTGACAGCAGCGGGACGACCGCGACGACGCTGATCACCCGCCCGGTGCGGGTGGGTCCGGCGATCCGGGCCAGCAGGGCCTGCCCGGTCGGCGGCAGCACCCCGGCGCCCAGGCCCTGGAGGACCCGGAAGACGATCAGGCTGGTCACGGACCAGGACAGGGCGCACAGGGCCGATCCGCACAGGAAGACACCCACGGCGACCAGCCAGACCCGCCGGCCGCCGAGGCGGTCGGCGAGCCAGCCGGAGGCGGGTACGGCGGTGACGACGGCCAGCAGATAGGCGGTGCTGACCCACTGGATCTCGGCGAGCGAGGCATGGAACTCGTCCGCCAGGGTGTCGATGCCGACGCTGACGATCGTGGCGTCGATGGACGCCATGAACGTGCCGAGGACCAGGATGAACGCGATGCGCAGCAGCGGCCCGTCGACCTTCTCGGCCGGTGCGGCGGTCTTCTCCGTCATCGCCGCTCCAGCAGGGTGCGGACGTCACGGTCGAGGTGGTCCTCCAAGTGGCCCAGCAGGTCGAGGAGTTCCTCGGCGAGTCCGTCGGCGGCGGCCGCGGACCGGTGGGCGAGCACGCCGGTCCAGGTGTCGCCGTCCGGCATGACGGTCAGGGTCACCGGGTGGTGGGTGGCCTCGCGGAAGCGGGTGCCGGTGAGGGTGAGTCCGGGGGCGGGCTCGCGCAGCCGGTCCCGGTCCACCGGGTAGTTCTCGAACACCACGAGGCTGTCGAAGAGCCTGCGCCGCCCGGTGACGCGTTCCAGGTCGGACAGGGCCACATGCTGGTGTTCGACCAGGGTGCGCTGGCGGGTCTGGAGCGCGGTGAGGGCCTCGGCGAGGGTGCCCGTCAGCCGGGCCCGTACCGGCACGGTGTTGGCGAGCAGTCCGACGATCTCCTCGACGCCCTCCAGCTCTGGGGGCCGGCAGGCGACCATGGCGCCGAAGCAGACGTCCTGGTGCCCGGAGCGCCGGGCGAGCAGCACCGCCCACGCGCCCTGCACCAGGGTGCTGCGGGTCAGTCCGCGGCGGGCCGCGAGCCGGGTGAGCCGGTCCACCAGCGGCGCGTCGAAGGTGATCACCTCGGGTTCCTGCCAGGCGGGTCCCGGTTCGCCTGCGCCCAGGTAGTCCCCTTCGGGCAGACCCGCCAGCTCATCGGCCCAGACGCCGAGGTCGGGCTCGTGGGCGGCGCGCCAGGCGAGGTAGTCGCCGAACGGCACGGGAGCGGGCAGTTCCGCCTCCTCGCCGCGCAGCCGTGCCGTGTAGAGGGCGAACAGCTCGGTGAGGATGCGGGGCGCCGACCAGCCGTCGGAGAGCACATGATGGCTGGTCAGGACCAGGTCGAAGCGCCCGGGGTCATGGCGGATCACGGTCAGCCGGATCAGCGGGCCCGCGCCCAGGTCGAACGGTTCCGCCAGGTCGGCGGCCAGCACTTCCTCGGCGGGTCCCTCGCAGACCCGGAAGTCCGGTTCCGGGGACTTCGGTACGAGCGCGAGGTCCGCCGGGAACACCGCGCCCAGGTTCGGGTGCCGGGCCAGCAGGTCCGCTCCGGCGCCGCGCAGCGCGTCGATGTCCGGCGATCCGGTGAAGGAGAAGGCCGACTGCACGGTGTAGGGGTCGGGGCGTTCGGTGCGCGAGTGCCGCAGCATCACCTCCTGCAACGGCGTCAGCGGCTGCACCTCGGCGATCGGCCGGCCGGCGTCCAGCGTGCCGATCTCCAGCCCGCCGATCTCCGGCGCGGCGGCGACATCGAGCAGCGCGGTCCGCAGATGTTCGGCCAGCCGCTCGATCTCGGCGCCGGCGAACAGCGCGCCGGGCCAGGTCAGGCGGATACCGAGCCGGTCCTCGCGGACCAGCGCGTTGACCATCAGCGCGTGCGGCAGCGGCATGCCGTCGGTGCCGCCGGAGCCGAGCGGGTCCGCGTCCGGCGGTGCCTGCCAGGCGGTCTCGGTGTCCGGGGCGCCCGGATAGCGGCCGAGGTAGTTCCAGGCGATCTCGGGTGCGACCGGGTCCAGCAGTCCGGCCGTGGTGAGGATGCCGTGGCCCAGTCCGTCGCCCTGGGCGCGCAGCCGTTCGGCGACCGCCTTCGGGTCGTCGTCGGCGTCGAGCAGCATCGGGTGGACGGCGGTGCACCAGCCGACGGTCTGGGAGAGGTCCGCGTCGGCCGGGCGGCCGTGGCTCTCCAGCGCGACGAGCAGCCGCGGAGTGCCCCGCCAGGCGCGTACGGCCCGAGTGAGCGCCGCGAGCAGGGGCGCGTCCGGTGTGCTGCGCAGGGCGGCGGGCAGGGCGGTGATCAGGGCCCGGGTGGTGTCGGCGTCGAGGGTGATCTCGTGGTGCGCGGCGGTGGCCACGGTGTCCAGGGCGGGGTCCAGCGGCCGGGCCGCCAGTGCCTCGGTGGCCGTCATCCCTCGCCAGTGCGGCAGTTCGGCGCCGCGGTCGGCCTCGCGCAGGGTGCGCGCCCAGGCCAGGAAGGACAGCCCGTGCCGGGCGGGGGTGCCGCCTTCGTACGCGTGGCGCACGTCGTCCAGCAGGATGCGCCAGGAGACGCCGTCCACGAGGAGGTGATGGGCGATCAGGACGAGCCGGCCGGGCCTCGCGGCTCCGGCATCGAGCCAGATCGCGCGCAGCAGCGGTCCGGTGCGCGGGTCCAGCGCGGCGCGGGTCTCGGCGGTCCACTCGTCGGCCAGGGCGCGCAGGCCCTCGGCCGTGAGGTCAGGCGCCACCGGCACCCGGACCAGCACCTCGGCTCCGGTCACCGTGCCGGCCGGCGGGATCCGCAGCGCGTCCGCGACCAGATGGGCGCGCAGCACGTCATGGCGGGCCAGCACCTTGTCGAACACGGTCCGCCAGGCCTGCTCGTCACCGCCGGGCGGTACGCAGATCTCCGTCCACTGGCAGAAGCCGTCGGCGGCGGTGCCCGCGCGGCGCAGCAGGTCCCGCATGAGGGGGGTCAGCGGGGCGTCGCCGACCGCCGGGGCCAGGTCCTCGGTGAGGGCCCGGGCGCGGGCGGCGATCCCGGCGACCGTGGCGCCCTCGAACACGTCCCGCGCGGTCAGTCCGAGTCCTCGGCGGCGGGCGCGGGAGACCACCTGGAGGGAGACGATGCTGTCCCCGCCGATCGCGAAGAAGTCGTCGTCGGGCCCGATGTCGTCGCTGCCGAGGATCTCCCGGAAGACCTCCAGCAGCATCGCCTCGGCGGGCGTTGCGGCCTCGCGCCGGTCGGCCGCCGCGGTGTCGGGGGCGGGCAGGGCCGCGGTGTCGAGTTTTCCGCCGGGGCCCAGCGGCAGCCGGTCGAGCACCACCAGCGCGGTGGGCACCATGTGGTCGGGCAGCCCGGCGGCCAGGTGCTCGCGGAGCCGGGCGGTGTCGCACTCGGCGCCGTCGACCGGGATGACGTAGCCGACGAGCCGTCCCTCGCGCAGGACCACCGCACAGGCGCGCACCTCGGGGTGGCGGGTCAGCGCGGACTCGATCTCGCCCAGCTCGACCCGGAAGCCGCGGATCTTGATCTGGTGGTCGGCGCGGCCGAGGAACACCAGCTGTCCGTCGGCCCGCCAGCGCACCAGGTCGCCGGTGCGGTACATGCGTTCGCCGGGCGGTCCGAAGGGGTCGGCGACGAACGCGGCGGCGGTCAGGTCGGGCCGGCCGAGATAGCCGCGCGCCAGGCTCGGTCCGGCGAGGTACAGCTCGCCGGTCACACCGGTGCCCACGGGGTGCAGACCGCGGTCCAGGACGTAGGCGCGGACATTGGGGTCGGGGCGGCCGATCGGCAGCGGGCCGGGGTCGTCCGGATCGTACTTCCAGGTGACGGAGTTGATGGTGACCTCGGTGGGGCCGTAGGCGTTGAACAGCGCCCGCCGGCCCTCGCCCCAGCGCCGGGCCAGTTCGGGGTCGAGGCGTTCGGCGCCGACCACGAAGAACACCTCGGGGTCGACGGTGCGGTCGTCGGGCATCGCGGCCAGGAACGACGGCAGCAGGTTCACGCCGGTCACCCGGTGCTCGACGATGTAGTCCAGCAGTTCGTCCCCGGGAACGCGCACCTCCTCGGGGGCGATCACGGAGGTGCCGCCGGACAGCAGCGGCACCATGGTCTGCCAGAACGCCACGTCGAATCCGGTCGAGGCGAAGTGCAGATAGCGGTCGTGCTCGGTGACCTGGACGACGTCCTCCTGGAGGGCGATCAGGTCGGGTACGCCGCGGTGGGTGACGCCGACGCCCTTGGGCCGTCCGGTGGTGCCGGAGGTGTAGATGACGTAGGCGAGCGCGTCCTCGGTGAGGCCGGTGCGGGCCTCGGCCGGGTCGGTGCCGGGCAGCCCGGCGAGGGTGGCCGGGTCGTCCAGGCGCAGCACCGGCAGGTCGCGGGCGGTGGGCAGTTCGGCGCCCGTGGTGACGGCGGCGGCCGGTGCGAGGTCGTCCAGCATGTACGCCAGCCGGTCCCGGGGGTAGCTCGCGTCCATCGGCACGTACACCGCGCCCGCCTTGGCCACGGCGAACAGCGCCACCGTCATCTCGATGTCCCGGCCTAGGAACACCGCGACCGGGTCCTGCGGGCGCACGCCGCGCCGGATCAGCGCGTGCGCGAGCCGGTTGGCCTCCCGGTCCAGTTCCGCGTAGGTCAGGGCGCGGTCGCGGCAGACGAGGGCCTCGGCGTCGGGCTTGCGGCGCACCCAGGAGGCGAACTCTTCCAGCCAGGGGCCGCGTGCACGGACCGGGCGGGCCCCGGTGCCGGTGTGCAGCATCCGCTCCCGCTCGTCCTCGTCGAGCAGGGGCAGGGCGAGGACCGGCCGTGCGGGATCGGCGACGATCTCGCGCAGCAGATGGTGCAGTCGGCGGCCGTAGTCGCGCACCGTCGGCTCGTCGAAGGCGCTCGGCTGGTAGCCGAGTCCGATGGTGAGGGTGTCCCCGGGGAGCACGATCACGGTGAGCGCGTAGTGGGTGGCGTCGGTGATGTCGACCGCGGCCAGGTCGAGTCCGGGGGCCAGCGGGGTGCGGGCGCGGTCGGAGAGCGGGAAGTTCTCCATCACCAGCATGGTGTCGAAGAGTTCACCCGTGCCCGCGATCCGCTGGATCGCGGGCAGGCCGACGTGGTGGTGGTCGGCCAGTGCGACGCTCTCGGTGTGCACTTGTGCCAGCAGGTCCCGGGCGGTCGTGTCCTGGGTGTGCCGCACCCGCACCGGGATGGTGGTGCCGAGCTGGCCGATCATGCCGGCCACGCCGTCCACCTCGGCGGGCCGCCCGGACACCGGGCAGCCGAACACCACGTCGTCGCGGCCGGTGAGCCTGCCGAGGAGCAGGCCCCACGCGGTCTGGAGCACCGTGGTCAGGGTGACGCCCCGGTCGCGGGCGAAGGCGCGCAGCCGTGCGCTGAAGTCCGGGCCGAGGTCGAGCGTGACCCGGCCGGGCCGCTCGACCGAGGTCCCGACCGTCGCCGGTGCCAGCCGGGTGGCGCCGTCGACTCCGTCGAGTGCCGCGCGCCAGGCGGCCAGGGACGCCTCGCGGTCCCGGCCGGCCAGCCAGCGGTAGTACTCGCGGACATCGGCGGCCGGGGGTACCTCCGGGCCGCCGCCCAGTTCGGCGTAGATGCCGAGCAGGGTCCGGCCGACCAGCGGCATGGACCAGCCGTCCAGCAGCGCGTGGTGGTTGGTGATCACCAGTTTGTGCGCGGCGGGGCCGACGCGGGAGAGCAGGAAGCGGATCAGCGGCGGCCCGGACGGGTCGAAGGGGCGCGCCAGTTCGGCCCGGACGGCCCGCTCGAAGTCGTCGTCCCGGCGCCATTCGAGGGTGGCCTCGGCGGGCACCACCTGCACCACCTCGTCACCGGTCTGCGCCAGGTGCACCCGCAACGACGGGTTGCGGCGCAGCAGTTCGCGCGCGGCCCGCGCCAGCCGCTCGGGGTCGAGTTCGCCTTCCAGGGTGGTCACGGCCTGGACGACGTACACATCGGTGTCCGGGTCGTCGCGGACCAGGGTGTGGAAGGACAGTCCGACCTGGAGCGGGGTGGCGGGCCACACGTCCTCGACGGGGCCTGAGCGCTCCAGCGCCCGGATGGTGTCCTGGTCGAGGTCGACCAGCGGGAGATCGGACGGGGTCAGGCCGCCGGTGGCGTGGCGGGCGTGGTCGGCCAGCAGTTCCAGGGCCCGGTCCCACGCCGTGTGCAGGGCGGCCACCGTGTCGGCGCCGATGACACCGGTGGCGGCCGTCCACTCGACGGCGAGCCGGGGCGTGTCCCCTTCATGGACGAAGCAGTTGAGGGCCAGCACCTGTTCCAGTGCCTTGGCGCCGGGTTCGAGCACCGAGAAGGCGTCCTCCTCGGGCAGTTGCCATCCGGTGCCGGTCAACGGCGCGAAACGGCCGAGGTAGTTGAGCAGCACGTCCGGCGGCGGTACGGCGGCGAGTTCGGCGCCCGCCGGGTCCAGGTGGCGGAGCACGCCGTAGCCGAGTCCTCCTGCGGGGACGCCGCGCTTGGCCTCCTTGGCCGCCCGCAGCACCTCCCCGGGATCGCCCGCGGCCGGTACCCGCACCGGGTACTCGCTGGTGAACCAGCCGACGGTGCGGGCGAGATCGAGGTGTTCGCGGCCGTGTCCCTCCAGGGTGACGGTCACCGCGTCCCCGTCGGCGCCCCACTCCCGCAGTGCCAGGACGAGGGCCGCGAGCAGGACCTCGTCGACCCCGGCGCGATAGGCCGCGGGCAGCGTGGTCAGCAGGGCCTCGGTGGCGGCCGGGGAAGCCATGGTGACGGACCGGTGGGCGGTCGAGACCGTGTCCTTCGTCCGGTCCAGGGGCCGGGCGCCGAGACGGGTCGCACCGGCGAGGGCGGTGCGCCAGTGGGCCAGTTCGTCCCGGCGGGTTCCGGCGGCGCCCTGCTCGGCGAGGACGGTGGCGTGCCGCCGCCAGGAGGTGCCGACCGGCTGCGGGGTGCCGGTCGGCTGCGGGGTGCCGGTCGGCTGCGCGGTGCCTCCGGTGCAGGCCGCGTGCAGATCCGGGATGACGATCCGCCAGGAGACGCCGTCCATGGCGAGGTGGTGCACGACGAGGACCAGCTCGTCCGGGGTGTCCGCGCCGGTGCGGATCAGGGCCGCCCGCAGCAGATCGCCCCGGCGCGGGTCCAGTTCGCCTGCCAGCCGCCGGGCGACCGTGGCGGCGTCCTCGCCGTGGACCTCGGTGACGACCGCGGGCACGGAGCCCCGGGGCAGGATCTCCAGGCCCTCGTCGCCGACGCGCAGCCGGAGCGCGTCGTGCCGGTCGAGGATCGTCCGTACGCCCATGAGGGCGGTGTCGAGGGTGAGTTCGGGGACGCGCAGGGCCGTCCACTGGGCGTATCCGGCGACCGTGTCGATGTCCGGGTGGGCGTCGAGCAGCTCGCGCACGATGGGCGGCGCGGTGACGGGCCCGGTCGGCTCGTCGGCCGGTTCGTCGCTCTCCTCGGCGCGTACGGCGGAGGCGGCGAGGGAGGCGAAGCTGCGGCGGGCCAGCAGGTCCCGGGGCCGCAGTTCGAGGCCCAGCGCGCGCAGCCTGCCGCTGACCGTGATCGCCGTGATGCTGTCCCCGCCGAGGGTGAAGAAGTCGTCGTCCACACCGACCCGTTCGACCTCGAACACCTCGGCGAGCGCCGCGCACAGCAGGCGTTCCCGCTCGGTGCGGGGCTCCCGGCCGCCGCCCGCGGCGACGGGCGCGGGCAGCGCGGCGCGGTCGAGCTTGCCGTTGGGGGTGAGGGGCAGCGCGTCGAGCACCACCACGGCGGCGGGTACGAGGTGTTCGGGCAGCGACTCGGCCAGCCGGGCGCGTACCGCCTCGGCGGTGACGGTGGCGGACACGACGTATCCGACCAGCCGGGCGGAGCGCACG
Source organism: Streptomyces sp. NPDC093018 (assembly GCF_040684035.1). NCBI lineage: Bacteria > Bacillati > Actinomycetota > Actinomycetes > Kitasatosporales > Streptomycetaceae > Streptomyces > Streptomyces sp. NPDC093018. Next base: position 211,007 of record NZ_JBFBFF010000006.1, on the reverse strand, counting down.
GCGGCGGCAGCGGCGGTGACTCCGGGCAGCGCGGCCAGCGCGGCCTCGACCTCGCCGGTCTCCACCCGGTGGCCGCGCACCTTGACCTGGCCGTCGGCACGGCCCAGGTAGTCCAGGCCGCGGCCCGGGACCCAGCGCGCCAGGTCGCCGGTGCGGTACATCCGCTCGCCGGGCGGCCCGTACGGGTCGGCGAGGAAGCGCTCCGCGCTCGTAGCGGGCATGCCGAGGTAGCCGCGGGCCAGGTGCGGGCCCGCCAGGTACAGCTCGCCCACCGCGCCCGGCGGCACCGGGTGCAGGGCGTGGTCCAGGACGTAGGCACGGGTGCCCGCGAGCGGCCGGCCGATGGTGGGAGCGTCCCCGGTGAGGGGCGCGGTGGTGCTGTCCACGGTCGCCTCGGTCGGCCCGTACATGTTGCGGGCGGTGACACCCGAGGCCACGACCCGCTGCCACAGCGCCGGGGGTGTGGCCTCGCCGCCGAGGACGAGCAGGGCCGGACGCAGCTCCAGCAGTCCCCCGTCGACCAGGGCCGCCGCCATCGACGGCGTGGTGTCGACGACATCGATGCCGTCCCGGGCGTACGCCGCGAGCAGCGCGTCGGCGTCGCGGACCGTCTCGGCGTCGTAGACGTGGAGTTCGTGCCCGCACAGCAGCCATACGAGGTGGTCGAAGGCCGAGTCGAAGGCGAACGAGTAGGTGTGGGCCACGCGCAGTCGCCGGCCCGTGGCGCGTTCCGTCTCGGCGACGACGGTGGCGCGCTGGTGGTGCAGCAGTGCGGCGAGGCCCCCCGACCGGCCGAGCACGCCCTTGGGGCGCCCGGCGGAGCCGGAGGTGTGGATGACGTAGGCCAGGTGCTCCGGGTGGCGGGGCGCGGCCAGTTCGGCCGGTGCCAGCGGGGCGCCGGACAGCGGTTCGGCCTCGGCGAGCAGGGTGTCCCAGGGGAGCCCGTCGACCGTGCCGGAGGTGACCACCAGGGCCGGGCGGGCGTCCTCGACGAGGGCGCGCAGCCGCTGCGGCGGATAGGCGGTGTCCAGGGGGAGGAAGGCCGCGCCCGCGTCCAGGACCGCGAGCAGGGCGGTGACCAGGTCGCCGGAGCGGGGCAGGGCGAGGGCCACGACATCGTCGGGTCCGATGCCGCGGGCCCGCAGCGCGCGGGCCAACCGGTGTACCCGGCCCGCCAATTCCGCGGCGGACAGCCGGTCCGGGCCGCAGACGAGGGCGGTGTCACCGGCGGGGGCCGTGGCCGCCATGGCGTCGAGCGCGTCCGGCACGAGGAGCGGTGCGCCGGGCAGGGCCGCGGGCGTCCAGGGGGCCGGGACCTCGCCGTCGGCGCCGCCCATCGGCACGCGTGCCACGGTCCGGCCGTCCAGCAGGCCGTTCAACAGCGCGCGGAATCCGGCCAGTTTGCCGTCGACGCTCTCCTGGTCGTGGTCCCGGGCGTCCACCTCGAAACCGAGGTGCAGTCCGCCGTCGGGGGTGGGCAGCACCGCCAGGCCCATGTCCTCGGGCGGGCCGCCCGCGACATTGCGCATCAGGCCCGTCGCCCCGGCGAAGTCCAGTGCCAGGTCGAACGCCTTGAGGTTGATCCCGCGGCCGTGCAGCAGGGCGCCCGCGCCGGGCACCCCGAGGTCGCGGGGCAGGTCCTCGCCCCGGTAGCGCTGGTGCCTGCGCGTCTCGCGCAGCGTGGCGGCGACCCGGCGGGTCAGCTCGCCGAAGTCGTCCCCGCCGTACACGTCCACCCGCAGCGGCAGCACATTGACGGCCATCACCGGGGTGCGCAGTTCGGCGGCGGCGGTACGGCACATCAGCGGCAGCGCGAAGACCACGTCCGTGCGGCCCAGCACGCGGTGCAGGAAGGCGGCGTAGCAGGCGATCAGCGCCTCGCCCCAGGTGGCCTTCTCCCGGTCGGCGAACTCGCGCAGCCGGGCGGTCTGTTCGGGGGTGAGCCGGGTGCGGGCGCTCAGCGAGCGGCCGGAGGGTTCGGCGGAGGTGCGCACGTCGTCCAGGTCGGGCAGCGGGGTGAACCGGTCCACCCAGTAGGCGCGGTCGGCCGCCGCGCGCTCGCTCTCCCGGTACTCGCGGTCCGCGGCGACGACGTCCGCGAGCGTCCCGAAGGTGCCGCGCGGCGGTTCGGTCCCCCGCACCAGGGCGGTGTAGTGGGCGGCGGTGCGGCGGGCCACCATGGCTCCGCTGTAGCCGTCGAAGACCAGGTGGTGGCCCAGCTGGGTGTACCAGACCTCCCGGTCGGAGAGCCGGATGACGACGGGCTCGTACAGCGGCCGGTCCACCATCTCGCGGCAGGTCTCGGCCGCGCGGGCCCGCTCGGCCTCGACCAGGGCGGTTGCCGCGGCCGTGGGGTCGCTCGCGCCGCCGACGTCGATGATCCGGGGCGGCTCCACCGGGGTGTCGCTCACCGTCTGGCGCGGTCCCGCGGGGGTGTCGTACACCCGCAGGCGCAGGCTCTCGGCCTCCTCGGTGGTCGCCCGGACGGCCTCGGCGAGCGCCCGCGGGTCGATCGGCAGCTCGCCGCCGGATATCTCCACCACGTCCCCGACCACGTAGTACGGCGAGTCCGGTTCCAGCCGTTGCGCGTTCCAGATGCCCGACTGGGCGCCGGTCAGGGGTAGCAGTCGGTCCGCGGGGGCGGGTGGGGTGGTCAACTCACTCTCCTTGCAGTGTGGGGACGACCATCGGGGTGGCGGCCACCGGGTCGGGCACGATGACGCTGGGCAGGTCGAAGACGTCCTTGATCAGCGCGGCGTCCACGATGTCCGCGGGCCTGCCCTCGGCCACCACCCGTCCGTCGCGCATGGCGACCAGGTGGTCCGCGAAGCGGCACGCCTGGTTGATGTCATGCAGTACGGCGATGACGGTGCGGCCCTGGTCGCGCAGCTGGGCCAGCAGGCGCAGCAGTTGGTACTGGTGGGTGATGTCCAGGAAGGACGTCGGTTCGTCGAGCAGCAGGTACGGCGTCTGCTGGGCGAGCGCCATGGCGATCCAGACCCGCTGCCGCTGCCCGCCGGACAGCTCCTGGACGGGCCGGCCGGCCAGTTCGGTGACGCCCGCCGCAGCCATCGCCTCGGTGACGGCCCGCTCGTCGCTCTCGGACCACAGGGACAGCAGCGACTGGTGCGGGAACCGGCCGCGGGCGACCAGTTGCCGGACCTTCACATCGTCCGGGGCCAGCGGGTCCTGGGGCAGGAAGCCGACCTGGCGGGCGAGTTCCTTGGACGGGTACGAGCCGACCTCGCGCCCGTCGAGTGCCACCTGGCCCTCGGCGGGGCGCAGCAGCCGGACGAACGCGCGCAGCAGGGTGGACTTCCCGCAGGCGTTGGGGCCCACGATCGCGGTGAACGCGCCGTCGGGTATGTCGAGGCTCAGCCGGGTGGCCACCACCCGGTCGCCGTAGCGCAGGGTGATCTCCCGCGCGGTCAGGCGTGCGCTCATGCGCGCCGCACCTCCTTGGTCAGCAGCCAGATCAGATAGCAGCCCCCGACCGCGGTGCTCACCACGCCGACGGGCAGTGCGACCGGCGCCAGCAGCGCCTGGGCGATCAGGTCGGCGCCCTGGAGCAGGACGGCTCCGGTCAGGGCGGCCGGGAGCAGCGGGATGCCCGCCGAGCCGGCCAGTCGGCGGCCGATCTGCGGAGCGGCCAGCGAGATGAACGCGATCGGTCCGGCCACCGCGGTCACCGTCGCCGTGCAGCCGACGCCGACCACGACCATGAGCAGCCGCAGCCGGCCGAGTGCGACCCCGGTGGTGACGGCGAGCGGGTCGCCGAGGGCGGTCTGGTGCATGGCGCGGGCCTGGACGGCGATGGCGGTCAGCAGTACGGCGATCACCCAGAACGGGATCCACAGGTCCGACCAGTCCACGCCGTTGAGCGAACCGGCGCTCCAGCCGACCGCGGCGATCGCGATGTCCAGGTCGGCGCGGAGCACGATCCAGGAGTTGAGCGCGGTCACCATCGCGTTGACCGCGATGCCGATCACCACGAGCCGCAGCCCGGAGAAGCCCCGGTCGGCGGAGAGCAGATAGACCACGGCCGAGACGAGCAGTCCGCAGACCACCGAGGAGGTGGCCAGCTGGGCCGAGGTGCCCGAGAGCACGGTCATCGCGAACAGGGCTCCGGTGTAGGAGCCGGCGTCCAGGCCGATCACGTCGGGGCTGCCGAGCGGATTGCGGGTCAGGTTCTGGAAGATGGCTCCCGCCACCCCGAGCGCTGCCCCGAAGACGGCGCCCGCCGCCACCCGGGGCAGCCGCCAGTCGAGGATCACCACCGACTGCTCCCGCCCGGTCAGGGCGGACAGCACCTCCCCGGGGGTGGCCCAGGACGCGCCGTAGCACAGTCCCAGCAGGCCGAGCGCGAGGACCAGGGCGGCCAGGACGACGGCGACCAGCAGCGGGCGGCGTGCCACCCGCGGCGCGTATCCGGTCACAGTGCCCCCGCCCCGTAGCGGCGGACGGTCCAGATCAGCATGGGGCCGCCGAGGAACGCGGTGACGATGGCCACCGGCATCTCCCCGGTGGGCAGCAGCACCCGGGCCGCGGTGTCGGCGGCCAGCAGCAGCACGGGACCGAGCACCATCGAGTACAGCAGCAGCCAGGGCGCCGAGCCGCCCGCCGCCCGGCGGGCGAGGTGCGGCACGATGAGGCCGACGAACAGGATGGGGCCCGCCACCGCGGTCGCGGCGCCGCTGAGCACGGTGATGAGCACCAGCGTGACGGCCTGGGTGCGGGCCACCCCGGCGCCCAGGGTCTGGGCCACGTTCTCGCCCAGGGCCAGGGCGTTCAGGGACCGCCCCAGTGCCAGCGCCGCCACCAGGGCGACGCCGATGGCGACGAGCGGCAGGGCCAGCGGTTCCTGTTCGCGTCCGGCGAGGGTGCCGACCGACCAGAACCGGTAGGCGTCGAACAGTTTCGGGTTCATCAGCCGCAGCCCGAGGGCGATGCCCCCCAGTACGGCGGTGAGGGCCACGCCGGTGAGCACGAGGCGCAGGGGCGCGCGCCGGCCCACCGACAGCACCAGCAGGGCGGCCAGCACCGAACCCGTGACGGCGCACAGGAGTTGGCCGCCCTGGCCGCCGGCCAGGCCGAGCGCGGCGCCGACCGTGACCGCGAACCCCGCGCCCGCGGTGACCCCGAGGATGCCGGGCTCGGCCAGCGGGTTGCGGGCGAGCGTCTGGATCAGCGCGCCCGCGACCGCCAGGGCGGCACCGACGGCCGCCGCCAGCAGCGCCCGGGGTGCCCGGACGTCTCGTACGATCACGTCGTCGTTCGTTCCTCGGTAGTCGAACAGGGCCCTGACCACGTCGGCGGGGGGCACGGCGTGGGCGCCGACGGCGATGCTGAGGACGGCGGCCGCGGCCAGCAGGACCAGCCCGCCGATGAGCAGGCCGGTCCGCCTCAGGTCCCGCCCGGGTGTCTCCCCCTGGTCGGGGCGGTCCGTAGCGGTCACTTGTCCAGCAGGGGCGCGAACGCCTTGTCGATCGCCTTCAGGGTCTTGAGGGCGTCGAGGTAGGTCGACGCCTCGGTGTAGGCGATCGGGAACGTCATCTTCTTCTTGACCGCGGGCAGGTTCTTCCACAGCTTCGAGTCGAGGACGTACTTGACCGAGTCGGGGACGCTGCCGTCGGCGTTGACCGAGTAGGTGATGGCGTCGGCCTGGCCGAGCGAGTCGGTGATCTCCTCCATGGAGGGGTATTCGCTCACGGACTTGGAGCCGGGTCCGGCCTTCTTGACCTTGCCGTAGTAGTCGGCGCCGACGTCCTGGGCCACGTTGGTGCCCCACGAGCCGTTGAACTCGCGCTGGAAGGTGCCCTTGGAGGTGTCGCCGTACGCGCCCACATGGCCGAGCTTCAGCTGGGGCAGCACCTTCTGGTACTTCTTCTTCAGCTTCGCCGCCTCGGCCTCGTACGTGGCCTTGTCGGACTCGTACTTGGTGAGCACGCCCGCCGCGTCCGCCTGCTTGGTGGACACATCACGCCACTGAGAGGGCAGGGTCGGGCCGATCGCGACGACGGGGGCGATGGACTTGAGCCGCTTCATGTCGATGTCGCCGAGCACCGGGACCGGGACGCCGAGCACGATGAGGTCGGGCTTGGCCTCGGCGATGGCCTCGTAGTTGGTCTCCGACGCCTGCTCGCCCGCGACCTTGGTCAGCTTCTTGTAGGTGGCCATTTCCTGGCCGTCCATCATCGGCTCGCCGCGCTGCCAGGAGGAGATGCCGACGAGCGGGGCGCCGGCCTCGATCAGCGTGGGCACGGCGTAGCCGGTGGCCACCACGCGCTTGGGGTGGACCGGGATCGTCACCTTGCCGTTGTCCGCGGTGAACACCCGGGTGTCGTTCTTCTCGGGCTTGCCCGCGGCATCGTCGTGGGACGATCCGCACGCGCTCAGGGTCAGGGCCAGTGCAAGGGCACCGACGAGACCCGCTGATCTGCGCGTGAACATGTGCGACTCCTTCTGACGTGCGAGACCGGTCCGCTCCATCGAGCGGGTGTGCCTCGGTCCATGGGCCTTCCGGCAGGTCGCCGGAAGGAATTCGTGGGTGGGGAAGTGGGGAAAGTGGATAAGACGTGCGGGCCGACGGGCCGTCAGTGCTCGTGCTCGTCGTCGAAGTCGGCGATGCCGCGCTTCCAGTAGCCGGTGATCTCGTAGTCGCCGCGGTCCAGGCGCAGTTCGTCGCGGACCCAGCGCCGCAGCGGTTTGATCTGCCCTGCCTCGCCGGCGATCCACGCGTACAGCCGCTCGCCCTCGGCGACGGGCACCGCGGTGACGGCCCGTTCCAGGGCGTCGCCGGTGCCCGCCGGGCGGTCGCCGCGGTGCAGCCATTGCACCTCGACGGCGGCGGGCGCGGACAGTTCGATCTCCTGGGCCGCGTCTGCGACTTCGATGAACGCCCAGCCCTTCGCGTCCCGGGGCAGTTCCTCCAGCCAGCGCGCGACGGCGGGCAGTGCCGTGATGTCGCCGACCAGCAGATAGCGGTCGTAGACGGGCGGGACGATCAGCCCGCCGGGCGGGCCCGCGACATGCAGGACGGCACCCGGGCGGGCCCGCTGGGCCCAGTCCGAGGCCAGGCCGCCCTCGTGCGGGGCGATGTCGATGTCGATCTCGCCCGCCTCCGGGTCGTAGCGGCGCACGGTGTACTCGCGGGAAGTGGGCGCGGGGCGCGGCCACTTCAGCAGGTCGCCGTCGGGTTCCGGGAGCCGCAGCGATCCGTCGGGCTCGGGGAACAGGAGCTTGACGTGGTCGACGGGCGAGTGCGCCTCGAACCCCTCGGTGCCCGGCCCGCCCAGGGTGATCCGCAGCAGACCGGCGCCGACCGTCGTGGTGCGCACGACCTCGGTGCGGCGGACCCGGATCGGGTAGCGCACCTTCTCGGGGCGGCGCCCGGCCAGGACCTCCTCGATCCGTTCCAGGTGCCCGGGCCGGTGTCCGGTGCGGCTCATGCCTTCTCCCCCGTCAGGAGGGTCTGCCAGTGGGCCAGTTCGGGGCGTTCGGCGAGATCGGGCAGTTCGAGTTCGGCGGCGCCGTCGGCCCGCCAGCGCTCGACGAGGGTCATCAGCCGTACCGAGTCGAGACCGAGGTCGCGCAGGTCGTCGTCGGGGGCTATCTCGGAGGGAGCACAGCCCAGCAGGTCCGCGACGTCCGCGCGGATGCGCTCGGGTGACAGTGCCTCACTCATCGGTTGACTCCTCTGGAATACGGGTGCTGACGGGGGGCGCGGCCGGGCCGGCGGCGCGGCTCATACGAGGTGCTCAAGGCCGAGGGCGCGCAGCAGGGTGCGGAACTTGGCGGAGGTCTCGGCCAGTTCGGCCTGCGGGTCGGAGCCGGGGACGATGCCGGCTCCGGCGAACAGCCGTACGGTGCGGTCGCAGACCTCGGCGCTGCGGATCGTCACCGCCCACTCGCCGTCGCCGTCGAGGCCGCTCCAGCCGACCATCCCCGCGTAGTAGCCGCGGTCCTCGGGCTCCAGCTCCGCGATGGCGGTGAGCGCCCGGGGCGCGGGCACCCCGCAGACGGCGGGCGTGGGGTGCAGCGCCTCGGCCAGGCCGAGCGCGGAGCAGGCCGGGTCCAGCGGGTCCCGCAGCCGTCCGGTGATCCGGGTGGACAGATGCCACATCGTCGGTGTCCCGATCACCTCGGGACGCTCGGGGACGTCGAGGTCGACGCAGAACCGGCCGAGCACCTCGGCCACCTGGGCGGCGGTGTGCGCGTGCTCGCCGAGGTCCTTCGCCGAGTCGCGCAGCCGCGCGATCCGTTCCCGGTCGAGCGTCTCGTCCCCGGCCCGAGGGGCGGACCCCGCCAGCGGGTTGGCGACCACGAGGGGGCCGCGCCGGGACACCAGCAGTTCCGGGCTGGCGCCGACCAGGGTGCGCGGGGCGGGGTCGCCGGGGGCGGTGACATCGGCGGCGAAGGCGTAGGATGCCGGGTCGGCGTGGACCAGCCGGGTCAGCAGCGCGGGCACGGCCACCGGCTGGTCGCCGGTCAGCTCCAGGGCACGGGCCAGCACCACCTTGCGCAGCTCGCCGTCGCCGATCAGCTCCAGCGCCCGGCTCACCGCGGCGGTGTAGCCGTCGGGTGCGGGGCGGGGCCGGACCTGCCAGCCGGTGCCGGGTCCTGGCTCGGGCAGGTGGACGGCCATGGCGGCGGGGGCGCCCGCGCGCCGTACGACCGCGGGGACCAGCAGTCCGGCGTCGCCGTCGGGGCGGAATCCGGCGGCCCCGACCACGACGGGATCGGGCAGTCCGGCCGCGGCGGCCGCGTCCAGTGCCTCGGCCGCGGCGCGGGCCCGGCCGCCGCTCCCGGCGCGTACCCGGGAGTGCACACCGTCGGCGAGCAGGGTGCCGCGGGCCGAGGAGAAGTAGAACGAGCCGGTGAGGTAGGCCGCCAGCAGGTCGGAGGGCCGGTGTACCGGGCTGGGGCGCATCAGGGTGGATAGGGACACGTCGGTGCATCCTTCATTCGGGCGTGCGGTCTGGGCGCCGGCGGCACGGCGGTTTCTCCGGGGTGGTGGAGCGAGAACATCGGCGGGGGTTCCGGGCGGGGAGGCAAGGGCTCCAGGAACCTGGCCGGATACGACAATCTCACCAGATAGTTAGGTTAGCCTCACCTTATTAAGGGAAAGGCTCGGCGGTCAACAACGCGTCCGTGCAAGGGACTTGAGGGCAGGAGTGCGCCGCCCGCCGGGCCCCTGGCTCTCAGGTGCCCGACGCCGCGGACCGTGCGTGCTCGATCAGGCTCGTCGGCCGCATATCGGTCCAGTGCCGGCTGACATGAGCGAGACACGCCTCGCGGGTGTCCTCGCCATGGGCGACGGTCCATCCGGCGGGTACGTCGGCGAACGCGGGCCAAAGGGAGTGCTGGTTCTCGGCGTTGACGAGGACGAGGTAGCGGGCGCTGTCGTCCTCGAAGGGGTTGGTGGCGGCCATGGCCGGTCTCCTGGCGAGGTCAGGGGGTGGGGAGGGGAACGGTGCCGGTCTCGGCCGCGAGGCCCGCGGTCTCGGCATCGGCGCCGGTGCGCTGGGCCCGGTCGAGGAGGAGCGCGTCGCAGATCTCACCGGCGCGCACGGCGAGGGTGGACAGCAGGGAGGAGGTGATGCCGTGGGTGTGTTCGGTGGCGGCGCCCTGGAGGTAGATCCCGGCGCGGACGGCGTCCGTGGTGGCGATCCGGTGGTCGCGTCCTATGCGCAGGCGTCCCTGGCCGTCGGTCAGGCAGTGTTCGGCCAGCGGGCCGAGCAGGGTGCGGGGGTCGGAGGGCCGGTAGCCGGTGGCCAGGACGACGGCGTCGCAGTCGAGGGTGGTGGGGTCGCCGCCGATCAGGGGGCGCAGCACCGCGCGGACGCCGTGCGGGTGTTCTTCGACGGCGGTCAGGGCGGTGGTGTTCAGGATGCGCAGCCGCTCGGTGCCGGCGACCTTCTCCTGGTAGACGGTGCGGTAGAGCTGTTCGATCAACTCGCCGTCCACGACGGAGTAGTTGGTGTTGGCGTGATAGCCGAGCAGGGACTCCTTGACCTCGTCGGGCGCGGCGTAGAAGTCGTCGACGGCCGCCGGGTCGAAGATCCGGTTGGCGAAGGGGCTGTCGTCGGCGGGGCTGTAGCCGTAGCGGCTGAAGACGGCGCAGATCTCCGCGTCCGGGAACTCGCGGTGGAGGAACTCGGCGGCCTCCGCGCCGGACTGGCCCGCCCCGACCACCACGAATCGCCGCGCCGGCCGGTCCTTCAGGGCCGCCGCCCGCGGCAGCAGCTCCGAGCTGTGCCACACCCGCGGTCCCGGCGTCACGTTCTCCGGGAACCGGGGCACCAGGCCCGTGCCGAGGACGACGTTGCGCGCCCGCAGCACTTCGTCGACGGGGACGTCCCCGGCGGCGGGGTCCGGGGCGAGGGAGCCGGAGCCGGGGCGGGTGTGGACCTCCAGGACGGAGGCGGGTACGTCGCCGTCCGCGGCCGGGCGCAGGGCGTACACCTGGCGCCCGTACCGCACCTGGTCCTCCACCATGGCCGCGCACCAGCGGAGGTAGTCGTGGAACTCCACGCGGGTCGGGAAGAACGACTTCTGGTTGATGAAGTCGGCCAGCCGGCCCTTGTCGTGCAGATAGCGCAGGAAGGTGAACCGGCTGCCCGGGTCCCGCATCGTCGCCAGGTCCTTCAGGAACGACACCTGCATCGTCGCCCCCGGCAGCAGCATTCCGCGGTGCCAGCCGAACTCCCCCTGCCGCTCCACGAACACCGAACGCAGTCCACGACCGCCGCCGTGCGCGTTCTGCTCCGCGACCGCGACGGCCAACGCCAGATTCGCCGGACCGAAGCCCACACCGACCACATCCTGGACCGGCCACTGACCCGGCCCACCGGCAACCGCACGCCCTGCTGACATCTTCGCCCTTCGACAAGGTCCCGCGAGGGACCGGCAATTGATTTTCATTTAGGCAAGCCTCGCCTAAGTTTTCCTAGGTTCGGGCAGGCGTCAAGACCAATCGGCCCACCCGTACCGACATCGAGAAAGAGGAGTTGATGATTCATCAACTAGTCGCCGCTGCAGGCGACTTGCCGCACCAGCTCGTGTGCGCGCGGCGGCGGTCGCTCAGAAGCTGTCGACCGCCTGGTCCGTGGTGACCACCATCGCGCACCGGCCGGCCGCCCAGCGCAGGGCCATCTCGTGGTCCTCGCGGGAGAAGTCGGCCACGGCGTCGGCCACCACGAACGCCTGGATGTCACGCATCCACGCGTCGCAGGCCGTCGCCACGACACCGATGTGCGCGTACACACCGACGACGACCAGCTGGTCCCGGCCCTGCTCCCGCATCAGGTCCGCGAGGTCGGTGCGGACGAACGCGCTGTATTTCCATTTGGTCAGCGTCGTGTCGCCGGGCCGGGGTGTCACGGGTTCCGGAACGGCCAGGGCCGCCGGGTCGTCGGCCACGCCCGGTCCCCAGAAGTCGAGTTGGAGTCCGCGTTCCTCGGGAGTCTGGCCGCCGCGCTGGACCGAGTAGACCACGGGCGTCCCGGCCCGCCGGGCCGCGTCGAGCAGCCGGGCGGTGTTGTCCAGCATGCCGGTCAGCGGCTGTTCGCCGGGCGGGAAGGCGGAGAGGAAGTGCTGCTGGAGGTCGTGCACCAGCAGCACCGCCCGCGCCGGGTCCACGGACCAGGTGACCCGGTTGTCCGGCAACTGGGCGGCGGTGGGCAGGGGGTAGCCGGTGATGGACGGAAGTGCCATGGGGACAGGGGCCTTTCAGCGCTGCTCGGAGGAGGCCGCGGCCGAGCGCAGCCCCTTCTTGCTGACCTTGCCGACGCCGGTCTGCGGGAAGGCGTCGACGAAGCGGACGAGGTCGGGGACCTTGTAGGCGGCGACACCGCGCGCACGGACGAACGCCTTGATCTGGCCGGCCGTCGGCGGCTCGGCGTCCGCGCTCAGGATCACATGGGCGAGGGTGCGTTCGCCGAGATAGTCGTCGGGCACGGCGACCAGGGAGACGTCGTGGACCGCCGGGTGGGCCAGGATGATGTTCTCGATCTCCTCCGGTGCGACCTTCTCGCCGCCCCGGTTGATCTGGTCCTTGGCCCGCCCCTCCACCACCAGGTGCCCGCTCGCCGTCCGGCGGACGATGTCACCGGTGCGGTAGAAGCCGTCCTCGGTGAACGCGGACCGGTTGTGCTCCGGAGCCCGCCAGTAGCCGCGGATCGTGTAGGGGCCCCGGGTGAGCAGATGCCCGAACTCGCCGTCGGGCACGTCCCGGTCGGTGTCGTCCACGATCCGGATCTCGTCGTCGGGCGAGATGGGCAGGCCCTGGGTGGTGACGATCGTCTCCGGATCGTCGTCGAGGCGGGTGTAGTTGACCAGTCCCTCGGCCATCCCGAAGACCTGCATCAGCCGGCAGCCGAGCGCCGGCTCAAGCCGCCGCGCCGCCTGCTCGCTGTACTTGGCCCCGCCGACCAGCACCAACTCCAGGCTGGACAGGTCGCGTTCGCTGCGCGGCGCGCTGTCCGTCCACAGCAGGGCGAGCGGCGGCACCAGGCCGGTCATGGTGATCCGCTCCTGCTCGACCAGGGCGAACGCGGTCGTCGGATCGGGCTTGGGGCACATCACGACGCGGCCTCCGGCGTACAGCGTGCCAAGCCAACCGGGGGAACTCATGGGGAAGTTGTGGGCCGCGGGCAGGACGACCAGGAAGCGGGTGTCCGCGTCGACACCGCAGATCTCGTTCGAGCCGCGCAGGGAGTAGAGGTAGTCGTCGTGGGTGCGGGGGATCAGTTTGGACACCCCGGTCGTCCCGCCCGACAGCTGGAGGAACGCCAGTTCGTGCGGCCGCGGTTCGGGCCCCGGCCCGGACGGGTCGCACGGCACGTCCGACAGCGCCGTGTGCCCGCCCGGATCGCCCGCCACGAAGACCTCCCGGAGCCCGGGGGCGTCCCGGCGGACCCGGGTGGCGAGGTCGCGGTGGTCGAAGCCGTCGTGCACATCCGGGATCACATAGGCGACGGCCTCGGAGAAGGCGCAGAAGTGCGTGATCTCGGTGTCGCGGTGGGCCGGCAGCGCGAACACGGGCAGCGCGCCCAGCCGGAACAGGGCGAAGACCACTTCGGCGAACTCGGCGGTGTTCGGCAGCTGGACGACCACCCGGTCCCCGCGCCCGATGCCGCGCCCCGCGAACCCGGCGGCGAGCCGGTCGGCGGCCTCGTCCAGCTGCCGGTACGTCCGGGTACGGCGGCCGGGCGCGAAGTCCACCAGGGCGACCCGGTCGGGATGGGCGGCGGCCCGCTCGCGGAGCATGCGGCCGAAGGTCTCGCCCCGCCAGTGACCGGCCCGCCGGTAGCGCTCGGCGAACTCCTCGGGCCAGGTGGGCGCGTCCACACCCGGGGTGAGGCCCGAGGGGGCGGGTATCGGTTCGATGGTCACGGCAATGGCTCCACGATGTTCGGCGGGGTTCGTCACAGGGCGGCGGGGTGCGCCGAGGGCGGTCAGGCGCGCAGGGTGGCGCCGCCGTCCACGTACAGGTCGTGCAGGGTGATGTGCCGGGCGCGGTCGGAGACCAGGAAGGCGACGGCGTCCGCGATGTCCGACGGCTCGGCGATCCGGCCGAGCGGAATGCCGGTGCGGTACGACGCCAAGTCCCCCTCGATCACGGCCTGTCGGCCGCTGTCGGGGCCGCCGGGCGCCCGGTCCCACATGGCGCGCTGCATGTCCGTGTCGGTGGAGCCGGGGGACACGGTGTTGCAGCGCACCCCGTACGGGGCGACTTCGAGGCCGAGGCACTTGGTGAACATCACGGCGGCGGCCTTGGAGGCGGCGTACGCGGCCATTCCGGCGCGGGGCACACCGGCCGCGTTGGAGGCGACGGTCACGATGCTGCCCCGGCGCCGGGCGGTCATCCGGCGGGCGGCGGCCCGGCAGACGTGGAAGACGCCATCGGTGTTGACCGCGAACACGGCCGCCCAGTCGGCGTCGTCCAGGTCGACCACGGCCGCGCCGCGCAGGATGCCCGCCACATTGACCACGATGTCCAGGGGTCCCAGGGTCCGTTCGGCCTCGGCGACCAGTTCCTCCACCGCCGCGGCGTCGGTCACGTCCAACTCCCGGCCCGTGACCCGGCCTTCGTGCCGTGCGGACAGTGCCGCCACGGCCGCGCCGTCCACATCGGTGGCGAGCACCCGCGCGCCCCGGGCGGCGAGTTCCGCGGCCACGGCGGCGCCGATGCCCCGTGCCGCCCCGGTCACCAGGGCGGTACGACCGGCCAGTTCGGGCTCGCCGCTCATATGGCGGCCCCTTCGGATCGGGCGCCTGATCGGCGAACGGCAGATCGGGATCTGTGGGATGACTTCATGGCCTCAGGTTTCCGGCAGACACGCAACGGATACGACCACCCGGGGGGACACCATGGCCCACCCCCAGCGACTTAGGTAAGCCTAACCATACCTTTACCTGCACGGTGATCGTCAACGTGGGCCGCGATGTCGCCCTGATCACTCCGCGATCCCAAGTCCCCGTTTCGTCGCACGGGTTGTCGCCGGGGCGCCGGGTGAGCACCCGTGCGGCATGCGGGCCGCGTCGTCGGGTAACGTCCCCGGGGACGACGTCGCAACGGCCGTTCCCGGTCGCCGCGTCGAGCTGTCGGACGCCGGGGCGGCGGGACCGCCCGCCCCACCGCGCAGTCGCCGCGCAGCCTCCGCACGGACGTCACCGCGCACCGGACACACCGGTCCGCGCCGCGGCATTCCGTCGCACCCGCCCGTCCGGCCGCACCGCGCCGGACGGGCGCGCGCCGCCGGCCCCCGGCCACCCGACTCCGCACCGCGCGCACGGCCTTGTGCCCGCAGCGGTCCGTCGCCGGGCCGCGCGAACCGACCCCGCCGACCCCATGGCCCCCACCAGTGCCCCACCAGTGCCCCCACCAAGGGCCTCAGCGAAGGGACGAACACCCGATGACCTCGACTTCCGCGCCTACCGCAGCCGCCGCTCCCCCACCGGCCGACCCCTTGCCCGACCTGGAGGCGTCCCTGGGCAAGGTGGTCGTCGTGAAGTTCGGGGGCCACGCCATGGTCGACGAGGCGCTGCAACGGTCCTTCGCGCGGGACGTCGTTGCGCTGCTGCGGGCCGGGGTCCACCCGGTGGTGGTGCACGGGGGCGGGCCCCGGATCAGCTCCCTGCTCGACCGGCTCGGCCTGGAGGTCCGCTTCACGGCCGGGCTGCGGGTCACCACCCCCGAGGTCCTCGACGTGGTGCGGATGGTGCTCGCCGGACAGGTGCAGCGCGAGATCGTCGGCCTCGTCAACGCGCACGGCCCACTGGCGGTCGGACTGACCGGCGAGGACGCGCACACCCTCACCGCCGTACGCAGACCGGCCTGGGTGGACGGCGATCCGGTGGACATCGGGCTGGTGGGCGATGTCGTCCGGGTGGACCCCGAGACGATCCTCGCGCTGCTCTCCCGGGGCCGCGTGCCGGTGGTGTCACCGCTCGCCAGGGGAGCCGGGGGCGAGGTCTACAACGTCAACGCGGATCTCGCGGCGGCGGCCCTGGCGGGCGCCCTGGGCGCCGAGCGGCTGATCGTCCTCACCGATGTCGCCGGGCTGCACGCCGACTGGCCGGCCGGCGGCGAAGTGATCGAGCGGCTGACCGCGACGGAACTCGACGCGCTGCTCCCGGACCTGACGGGCGGCATGGTGCCCAAGATGGAGGGGTGCCTGCGGGCGGTGCGGGCGGGGGTGCGGGCGGCCCGCGTCATCGACGGACGGGTGCCGGGCGCCCTGCTGCGGGAGGGCTTCCAGGACCGGGGCACCGGCACCACCGTCTTCCCGGACCGGGCCGACGAGCGCTTGGCGGACGCCGACCGGCCCGGCCGTCCGCACCGGTCACAGGGCCCGGCGCAGCACCCGTGACCCCGGGCGGGGAGCGAGCCCGGCCGGCCAGGTCAGGGGCGTGTCGGTCACGGTGAACCCGTGGCGCAGGAACAGCGCGGCACCGCCGCTGGTCGCGGCGAACACCGTACCGGCCGAGCGGGCCGCGGCCTCGGCGAGCAGCGCGGTCAGCAGGGCCGTACCGACTCCCCGGCCCTGACTGGCCGCCGCCACACAGAAGTTGTAGACGACGGCGGTACGGCCGGTGTCCCGTCCCTCGGGTGCGGCACAGAACCTGAGCCCCGCACAGCCCTCGACACGGCCCGTCGCCGACTCGGCGAGCAGGAAGTCGTCCACGTCGCGCGCGTACCGCGCCATGGGCCGCTCGCGCAGCTCGCCGGTCCGGGCGAACACCCGGGAGAGGCGGTGCAGCGCGAGCGCGTCGTCGCGCCCGGCCGGACGCACCACCACCAAAGGCGAAGGACGAGAAGGACGCGGGATCGGTACGACATGGAGTGTGGAGCGGGAAGTCACCGTGCTGTCCTCACTGGATCTGGTGGTCAGGCGGGGGCGTGGTCCTGCTCCGCCGCGGGTCCGGGGACCGCCGCAGGCTCCTCCCGGCGCGTCGCGGGCGCGAACACGGCGGCGATGACGGCGGCCGCGGCGCAGAAGGCGGCGGTCACGAGGAACGCCCGGTCGTAACCCTCGACGAGCTGGTGGACCCGGTCGGCCGGGGCGGACGAGGCGCCCGGTGTCGCGGCGACGGTGGTGAGGATCGCGAGCCCGAGGCTGCCGCCGATCTGCCGGGCCGCGTTGATGAGACCGCTGATCAGCCCGGCCTCGTGCGGGGCGGCGGCGCCGGTGGCCAGGGAGGTGTTGGCCACCATGCACAGGCCGACGCCGGTCGACGCCACGAGCGAGGCCGGCAGGAATCCGGTCAGGAAGGTCGAGTCGGCGTGCATCAGGCCGAAGAGCAGCATGCCCGCCGCGCCGAGCACCAGACCCGCGGTCAGTACGGCGCGGGCCCCGAAGCGGGTGGCCAGCCGGCCGGAGAGCATGGATCCGACGACGGTGCCGAAGCAGAAGGGCAGGAAGGCGGCGCCCGCGCGCAGCGGCGAATAATGCAGGACGTTCTGGAGGAACAGCGAGGCGAAGTAGAACCCGGCGACGGTGGCGGCGCCGAGGAACAGCACGATCACATTGGCCAGCCACACCGGCCGGGCGCTGAACACCCCGAAGCGGACCAGGGGTTCGGCGGCCGCCCGCAGCTCCCAGACCGCGAAGGCGGCTCCCGCCACGACGGCCACCGCGAAGGAGACGAGGGCGCCGCCGGTCCCCCAGCCGTGTTCGCCGGCCCGGATGAGTCCGTTCACCAGGGCGGTCAGGGCGACGGTGACCAGGAGCGCGCCGGGCAGGTCGAGGCGGCGTATCCGGGTCGTACGTCCGTCATGGACGGACAGCCGGGCCAGGATCAGGGCGGCGGCCACGATCGGCACGTTCACGAACAGCACCCAGCGCCAGGACAGCCACTCGGTGAGCACCCCGCCCAGCAGCACCCCGAGCGCGCTGCCCGCGGCGGACACCATGGCCCAGATCCCCACGGCACGGGCCCGCGCGCGGGTCTCGCGGAAGGTGACCATGATGACGGCCAGGCTCAGCGGGGCCAGCAGCGCACCGGCCAGGCCCTGGCCCGCTCGTGCCGCGATGAGCTGGCCCGGTGTCTGCGCGAAACCGCCGAGCACGGAGGTGACCCCGAACACCCCGAGCCCCAGGAACATCGCGACGCGATGCCCCACGAAGTCGGCGAACCGGCCGCCGAGCAGCAGCAGTCCGCCGAAGACCAGCGTGTAGGCGTTGACGACCCAGGACAGCCCGCCGGGCCGGAATCCGAGGTCACCGGCGATCGAGGGCAGCGCCACGTTCACGACGCTCACATCGAGGACGACCATCACCTGCCCCAGACAGGCGGTGGCGAGGACCAGTCCGGGGCGTGGCCGGGGCCCTGACACCCGGTCGGATCCTGTGCCGGATCCCGTGTCGGATCCTCTGTCGGATGCGGTACCAGGCGCGGTACCGGGTGCGGTCCCGGACGGTGTCTCGGTCATGGCGCACTACTCCCGTTGCTCGGCGCGGCCCCCTGCCGCGCGACGACGCGAACAATGTACGCGTAAGGCATGCCTAACTTCCACCTCGGACCTGCGCGAGAAGTGGGAGGATGACGGCATGTACCGCCCTCCGCAGACCTCCGACCCCGACCCGGCACGCCGACGGCGCGGGGTGCCCAGGTCGCAGCCGAGGCCGGGGCTGACACCCGAGGCCGTCGCACGGGCGGGGCGGGAGCTGATCGAGCGCGAGGGCCTGGACGCGCTCACCATGCGGGCGGTCGCGGCCGAACTGGGCACCGCCGCCGCGTCGCTGTACCGCCATGTCGCCGACCGTGACGCGCTGCTGCTGGCGATCCTGGAGGACATCGCGTCCCGGCTGCCGGTGGCGGTGCCCGGCGCGACACCCGCGGAGCGGCTGTTCAACCGGCTGATCACCGCGCACGACTACATGGCCGAGCACATCTGGGTGCTGCACATCCTGATCCGCGGCGAACTCGTCGCCCGCAACGCCTTCCCGTTCAGCGACGCCTGCCTGGCCGACTTCCTCGCGGCGGGCCTCACCGAGCGCCGGGCCTCCACCGCGTACCACGCCTGCTGGCACCTCACCACCGGCGAACTGCTCAACGAGCACCCGCTCACCCCGCCGCCCCAGCCGAGCCAGCGACAGCAGGCCCTCGCCTCGGTGGACCCCGCCGAGCTTCCCGCGCTCGCCCGGGTCCGCGAGGCGGAGCTGCGCGAGGGCCGCGACGGCTACGCGACAGCCCTCAAGGCCCTGCTGACGGCCTTTCTGCCCGAAGCGGCGGACTTCTGAGGGGCCGACGACCACGAACCGCCCCACCGCCGAAGTCGAGGGTACCGCTCCGACCGAGTCATAAGTTAGGTTTACCTAAGTTGCTTCCGTGTCGGCCTCGGGCCGACGGCGAGGGGGATTCCTATGGCTCGGCCGTACACCCAGGGCGAGTCCGTGTGGGTGCCCACCCGTGACGGACGACGGCTGCACGCGATGGTCCTCGACACCCGCGAGCCGGACGCCGGGCCGCCGGCTCCCGGCCGGGTGCCGCCGACGGTCGTGTTCGAGGCGGGGGTGGCGGCCGACCGTTCCTCCTGGGCCGGGGTGCAGCCCGCGGTCGCCCGGTTCGCCCGTGCGATCGTCTACGACCGCGCCGGTCTCGGCCGCAGTGCGCCGGATGCGGCGGGGCGGACGCTCACGCGGATGGCCGACGACCTGGGCGATCTGCTCGACCACTTCGGGCCCGGCCCGTTCGTCCTGGTCGGGCACAGCGCCGGCGGCCCGATCGTACGGCGCGCCGCGGCCGACCGCCCCGACCGGGTCACCGGCCTGGTGCTGGTCGAGCCCACGGACGAGGCCGCCGATGTGCTGTTCTCGCCGGGCTTTCGCCGGATGAGCCGGATCGTGCCCCGCGTCTACGGTCTGCTCGCCCGCCTCGGTCTGCTGCATCTGCTGCATCGCCCCCTGCTCCGGGCCGCGCCCGCGGACGTACGCGCGGCGATGCGGCGGGAGGCGTTCACGCCGGGGGCGATGTCCACCTGGGCCGAGACCAACCGCACCTTCCTGGACGAACTCGCCGCCTGGCGCGACACCCCGCCCGACGCCGGTGACTTCGCGCTCACCGTCGTGTCCGGCGCCCGCGCGGGCAACGGCATGAGCCGCTCGATCCGGGCCGCCGCGAACGCCTCGCACGCCCGCCGGGCCGCCGTCTCACCGCGGGGCCGGCAGGTGATCGCCGAACGCTCCGGCCACTACGTCCCGTTGACCGAGCCCGGCCTCGTCGTCGACGAGATCGCCCGGCTCGTCCGGCAGCCGGACGCCCCCGAGCCGAAGCGGCCCCTACCCGAGGACCGAAACGGCTGACGGCGCACCCCAAGTGCCCGGAAGAACGGCCCTGACCGGCTGCCGCCGCACCACAGGTACTCCGCCGACCGACCTGAACGACTGCCCCCGCACCACAGGTACTCCGACGACCGACCGAAACGGCTGACCCCGCACCGGAGGTGCCCCGATGACCGACCGAGCCGCACGAACCGCCGCCTACGCCCCGTCGCCGCTGGACGACCGGGCCCGCGCGGTGGCCGACCGGCTGCACGCCCGCAGCCGTCGTCAGACCCGCACCGCGCTCGCGCCGGTCCTCGCCCACGCCGTCAAAAGCCGGGTGCGCGAGGGCTCGTGGGACCCCACCGGGTCGGCGCACGGCAAGGCGTGGCTCGCCGACAAACTGGTCGCCCTCGATCCGCACAAGGCCGCCCTGTGCTACCAGTTGTGCCGCGCGACCGGCGCCCGCCGGGTCGTCGAGGCAGGCACTTCCTACGGCGTGTCCACGATCTATCTCGCCGCGGCGGTCCGCGACAACGTCGCCGACGGCGCGTCCGCGCGCTGCGCGGACGACGGCCTGCCCGAGGCCAAGGTGTTCGGCACGGAGCACGAGCCCGGCAAGGTCGCCGAGGCCCGTGCCAACATCGCCGCCGCGGGAGTGTCCGAGCATGTCGACATCCTCGTCGGCGACCTGCGCGAGACGCTGGCCACCCTGCGGGGCCCCATCGACTTCATGCTGGTCGACATCTGGATCCCCATGGCACTGCCCGCGCTGCGGATCGTCACACCGCTGCTGCGTCCCGGCGCGCTGGTCGTCTGCGACAACGTGGTCAGCGGGCGCCGCCGGTACGGCGACTATCTCGCCCATGTCCGCGACCCCGCCGGGCCGTTCACCTCCGTCACGCTCCCCGGGCACGGCGGCCTGGAGGTGTCCCGCAAGAAGTGACCGCCCGGGACCGGCCGTTGTGGCCGCCGCCGGGTCACACAGCCGTCGGGGGAACGGAGTCGTACGGGCCGTGGGTCCAGCGTCCGCCGGTCATCGTGGCGTGCACCGGCATCGCCCGCAGCGTGGCCGCGTCGGCCTTCAGCGGGTCCACGTCCACGACGACCAGGTCGGCCGGGTCCCCGACCCGGACGAGCCGCCGTCCGCGGGCCGCCGCGACCAGCGCGTCGGGTACGGACAGACGCTGTTCCGGGTGCCAGGCGGGACGTCCGTCGTCGGTACGGCTGACGGCCGCCGCGACGGCGAGCCAGGGGTCCAGCGGGGACACCGGGGCGTCCGAGCCGAACTCCAGCCGGGCGCCGGCCGCGTGCAGGGCGGCGTAGGCGAAGGCCCGGTCGGTGCGCCCGGCCCAGTGCCGGTCGGCCACGTCCCGGTCGTCGGTGGCGTGCCGGGGCTGCACTCCGGCCGTGACCCCCAACTCCGCGAAGCGCGGCAGGTCTTCGGGGCTGAGCAGTTGCGCGTGCTCGATCCGGCCGCGGCAGCGCACTGCCGCGAAGGCGTCCAGGGCCACCTTGTTGGCGCGGTCCCCGATGGCGTGCACGGCGGGCTCGATGCCGTGCGCGGCGGCCCGTCGCATCAGCCGTACCAGCTCCTCGGGCGCCGTCTCCTCGATGCCGTGCGCGCCCTCGGTGCCCTCCAGGCCCGGATAGGGGTCGTGGCACAGCGCGGTACGGGTGTTGAGCGAGCCGTCGGTGAACAGTTTGAGGGGGCCCACCCGGACCAGCTCCGGATGGCGGCCGACCCCGCTGCCGGTGCGCAGGCCCCGGGCGAGGGCCGCGTCGAGGCGGCTGGGATAGACGGCCGCCGCCACGCGCACGGCGGGCGGGATGTGCGCCGTACGCCGTGTCCAGTCCTCGACCGTGTCGCCGTACTGGAAGTCGATGACACCGGTCACCCCGCGTGCGGCGGCGGCCCGGCAGGCCTCGGCGATCCGGTCGTCGACCACCTCGACAGGCGGCTTGGGCAGGGCGGACAGCGCCTCATGGGTCTCGTGCTCGCGCAGCAGCCCGGTGGGGTGGTCGCCCCGGCCGACCAGCGCCAGGGCCGGGGAGTTGAGCCATACGGCGTGCAGATCGGCGCTGACCAGGGCCACCGGGCGGTCCGGGAGCACCGCGTCGAGCAGGTTCTTGTGCGGGGCGTCGGACCACAGCCCGTCCCGGAAGCCGTACCCGAACAGGACGGTGTCGCGGGGGCCGCCGGTCTGCCGCCGCACCAGGTCGGCGACCGCCCGTGCGGAGCCGGTGCCGGCCAGATCCAGGCGGTGCCGGGCGTTCGCCCACTCCGCCAGGTGGACGTGCGCGTCCCACAGCCCCGGCAGCAGGACGCGCCCGTCGAGGTCCACGACCCGCTCACGGCCGCCGGGTGCCGCCCGGTCGCCGTGCTCCGCGCCGGTGACGACATGGGTGATGGTGCCGTCGGCCACGCGGACCCGGCCGAGCGGACCGCCGGCGCCGAGCCGCACCCGGTCGAGTACGAGCGCGAAGTCGGTCATGAAGCCTCCCTGGAGGACGCCGGGCGGCTCTTGGCCGCACGACCGGCGAGAAACGCGGCCTCACCTTACCCAGGGCTGCGGGCAGGCGGGATGTGAACGGTTGGGACGTGAACCGGTGGGATGTGAACCGCGGTGGCCCGCCCGGCCGTTCGCCGTCGGGCGGGCCACCGCCTCGGCGGGCCCCTGGCGTGCTCAGATCGCCAGGGTGTCCGCGGGCCGGCCGCGGAGATCCGCGCGCACGGCCTCGGTGACGGTGACGGTCGCGCAGGTGGCGGCCAGCCAGTGGACGGCCATGGCGTGGTCGGCGGCCGTGCGGTCGGCCATGGCGTCGGCGACAACAAACGGTTCGAGGTCCTGCATCCAGGCGTCGGCCGCCGTGAGCAGTACGTCGGTGCGCGCCGCCGCGCCCACGACCACCACCTGGTCGCGCCCGAGTTCCTTCAGGCGCGAGCGCAGCCGGGTGCCGGCGAACGCGCTGTACCGCTTGGCCGTCAGGACCGTGTCGCCGGTCTCCGGCCGCAGGACGTCCACGACGGCGCGGGCGTCCGTCTCGGTGGGCGGTGCGAGCGGGACCGGCGCGGGGAACACCGGCCCCGGCCCCTCTCCCCCGACCGACCGCGACCCCGGTATCCGCGTCACATACACGACGGGCACTCCGAAGCAGCGGGCGGTATCGGTCAACCGGACGATGTTGTCGAGGAGTTCGGCGACCGGCGCGGTCTCCCGCAGGGCGCGCAGCACGTACTCCTGCATATGCTGCACGACGAGTGCGGCGCGGCACGGATCGAGGCGCCAGCAAGGGCCGCCGTCCGGCAGCGACGCCGCGTCGGGCATGGGGTACGGGACGACGCTCGAGGACGTCATGGTCTCGCCTTTCGGCTCAGGCCAGCAGATGGCCGGTGTGGGAGAGGCGGCGCGCCGCCGACAGCAGGGCGTGGATCTGCGGCCCGACATGGTCGAGGTCGCGCACGGGGGTGCGGAACGGAATCCGGGCGTCGTGGTGGGTGCGCCGGCGTTCCAGACGGAGGGTCAGGCCGTAGCGGTCGATGGCCACCGGGACCACCTTCGTCACGCCGGGCTCCGGGCGTGGCCGTACGAGCCGCAGCAGCCGGGGCACGAGATCGGCGTGCTCGTCCACGAGGTGGGTCAGGATGCCCGCCTCGCAGGTCGCCAGCGGATCGAGCTCGGTCGCCTCCAGTTCCTGGAGGGTCACGTACGCGCGTCCACCGGAGTCCTCCAGGACGCCCTGCCCGAACTCCATGCACGTACTGTCCACGGCGTCGGGGTCGTACGGCGCGCGCAGCACCCCGGTCAGGGTGACCCGGGCGCGCAGCCGGTCGCGTACCGGCGTGGGCGCTATGTCGGTGAGTTCCAGGCGGACCGGCACCCGTGCGGGGGACGGGGTGCCGGTGCCTTCCCAGGCGGCGTGCAGATGGAAATGTCCCATCGCACCGGTGCCGTCGAGTCGGCGGATCTCATGGTGCCGGCCGTCGCTGACGACGGTCATCGAGTGGGCGGCGGCCAGGATCGACCGGACACGCTCGGCGGCCGTCGGCGCGCTGGCAGGACTGGGGGTACGACGCATCCGGGCCCTCCAGGACCAGGGAAAGTAAGGTAAGCCTAACCTAACTCACACCTCGTCCGATTGGCCAGTCACCCCGGGCGCACAGAGCCCCTCCACCGGCCGGGACGATCACCGGTGAAGGGGCGTGCGCGTGTGCCGGGCGTACGGTCCCTCAGTAGCCGACCGCGACCTCCATCCACTGCGGGCCGTCCATCGAGGTGTACGCAGCCTGGCCCGCCACGTCGTCGTACGGGAAGCCGTACGCCAGGTGGCCGATGGCGTGGTCGTGCCAGTACTTGGCATACCAGTTGGCCGGGTCGCCGCCGTAGAACTTCGACGGGTCCTGCTGCTGCGCGGCCGGCAGGTCCGCGGTGTGCCGGTTGAGCGCGGCGCACAGGGCCGCGTTGGAGGCGAGGGACCCGGCGCAGCCGAAGATGTTCGAGGTGGGTTCGTTCACGCCGACCGAATTGGCGTACGCCGTGAAGTAGTTGGCGTTGGCGCCGCCCGACCGGAAGCTGGGGTCGCTGCCGGGAGCGATGATCCGGTACGGCGCCTGGGTCTGGGCCAGGACCTTGAACTGCTGCGGCACGGAGTTCTGGAAGTTCTGGAACACCTGGTCGCGGGTCATGGTGAACAGGTCCTGGGCGTCGCCCAGTTGGACGTCCTGTCCGCTGTGCGAGTGCAGCCGGATCGCCAGCGGCAGACCCCAGGCGTCGACCCGGGTGGTGTTGCCGCTGAACGAGGACGTGCCGGTGGTGAACTCGATGAAGTCGTAGTACTGGCCGTTCGGGGAGCCGACGTAGAAGTACATGCGCTGGGCGGGAGCGGCGACGATGTCCACGTAGGGCTGCTCGGCGATGGAGTGCTCCTGGCCGTTGTAGCTCCAGTAGACCTGGCTGTCCGGGTAGGCGCCGCCCGTCCGGTTGAGGACCTTCACCTTCATGACGGCCGAGGACGGCGGGATGTCGTCGGTGGTGCCCCAGAAGTCGTCCGGGGGCGTGGTGCCGCCGGAGCCGCCGTAGACCTGGAACTCCCAGAGGGAGTAGCCGTACGGGGTGGCGCGCTGGGTGCCGTACATCCGGACGTACCGCCCGGAGCCGCTCACGTTCAGGTTCTGTACGCCGCCGGTGCCGGCGGTGGTCGAGTAGACGGTGGTCCAGGGGCCGTTCGGGTCCGTGGCCGTCTGGAGGGTGAAGGCCTTGGCGTAGGCGGCCTCCCATTTCAGGGTGACCTGGGTGAGGGGCTGGACCGAGCCGAGGTCGACCATGATCCACTGCGGGTCGGCGAACGCGCTGGACCAGCGGGTCTGATCATTGCCGTCCACCGCCTGCGCGGCACCGAAGGAGGCGTTCTCGGTGGAGGAGGCGGTGGCGGGTCTGCCCTGGGAGAGCAGGGTGCCCGCGGCGCGGGCGGGGCTCTGGGAGGTGACGGTGAGTCCGAGCGCCGCGACGAGCGCGATCAGCAGCGCGAGGACGAGATGGGGCCGGGACCGGGGTCGTCCCGGCGCGCGGCGTGGTGAGGCGGAGCCGACTGGCATGGGCGTACTCCTCGAACGGGTGGGGACCGTGCTGGAGACCGAACCGTGACGCAGCCTGAGAGCGCTCTCGGGTGAGGGTGATGGTGGCAAGCTCCCCGGGGCCAGTCAATGGGTTGTTCACAAATGAACGGCACCACAGCGGAATTCGTTCGGCTCTCGAACACCGGGCCCGCGTCGGCGGTGTCGGCCGACCTCGTCCGAACCGGCCGAAGGGGCAAGCACGGCGCCCACGACGCGGGAGCGAACAGGCCGGGAGAGGGCGACCCGGATGAAGCGCAGACCCCGCCCCGGGCGGCAAAGTAACCGGTCACCGCATGTGACCTGGGCCACACGCCCGTAAGCCTTCCCATCGGACGGCCGGAGGCGTACGTTCCGGTTTACCTCGCGATGGCGCCCCCAAGGCGTCGGCCCGCCGAGCCTGGGACGGCGGGCCAGCGGGGGCCAATATTGCCCCGCGCCGGTCGGCATGGCCTGCCGTCCGGTGGACAACGTGCCGCTTCAAAAAGGCAGTTGAACGGCGGCGCACCCCTGCTATGGTGCGCCGATGTCATCGATCAAGAAGATCCAGGTCACCTTCGACTGCGCGGACCCCGAGCGCGTCGCCCGGTTCTGGTGCGAGGTGCTGGGCTACGAGGTTCCGCCGCCGCCGGAGGGGTTCGACACCTGGGGTGATTTCGATCGTTCGCTGCCTGCCGAGCGGCAGGGCGCGGCGTTCGCCTGTGTCGATCCCTCGGGCGAAGGGCCTCGGCTGTTCTTCCAGCGCGTTCCCGAAGGGAAGGTCGTGAAGAACAGGGTGCACATCGATGTGCGGGTCGGCACCGGGCTCGTGGGCGAGGAGCGGCTGGCCGCGCTGGAGGCCGAGTGCGCGCGGCTGGTCGCGCTCGGTGCGGTGCAGGTGCAGGTGCTGCGGGCCGACGGCTTCAACGAGTCCTGCATCGCGATGCAGGACATCGAGGGCAATGAATTCTGTCTCGACTGAGGTCCGCCCCTCCCCCGGGCGGTCCCGCCGGCCAGGCCGGGACCGCCCGGGAGCCGGGATCACACCGGGGCGAGTCGAGGCCCTGGCGTGGTCAGACGGCCGGTACGGGCCAGCGCCGCGACGGCCGTCGCGCAGGCCGCCCCGGTGACGGTCAGCGCCGTCCAGGTCAGCCAGGCGACATCGTGGCGGGCGGCGACGTCCCAGAGGGCCCCGGTGCCGAGGTTGCCCAGGGTGACGCCGAGCCCGGAGACCGTGTTGTAGAGGCCGTAGTGGGTGGCGACCAGGCGGTTGCCGGACAGCGCGACGACCGTGTCCATCTCGAAGGGGTAGACGATCGCGGACCCGGCGGCCAGCAGGACCACGGCCACCACCAGGGAGGCGAGCACGGCCGCCGAGGAGCCGCGCGGGCACAGGGCCAGGGGGACGAAGGCGAGTCCCATGACCGTCAGCCCCCGCACCAGGGCCTGGCCGCTCTGCCAGCGGTTCTTGGCCCAGCCGGTGAGCCGTAGCTGTCCTGCGACGGCGACGGCGGCCGAGATGACGAACAGAGCGCTGGTGGCGGCGGTCCCCTCGGCGCCGAGCGCGTCGGCCGCGGCCAGCGGCAGCGCGAGATAGACCTGGAACGTCAGGACGTACGAGCCGATCATGGCCGCCGAGAAGAGCAGGAACGGCCGGTTGGCGAGGATGGCGCGCCACTGCGCCAGGACACCGCAGGTCTCGGTGTTCTCCGGGTGCCGGTGGCGGGCGGGCAGCGCGCGCCATTGCAGCAGGGTGAGGGCGGCGAAGACGGCGGCGGCGACCGTGCACACGAGCCGGAAGTCGGCGGCCAGCAGGGCGAGTCCGACGAGCGGGCCGAGCAGCATGCCCGCCTGGTAGTAGACGTTGAAGGTGGCGAAGGCGTCCACGCGCCGCTCGCCGGCCTCGGTGGTGAGGCAGGCGCGGACGGCGGGATTGAACAGGGCGCCGGCGAAGCCCGTGGCGGCGGAGGCCACGATGAGGGCGGGCAGGTTGTCCACCCAGCCGAGCAGGCCGAAGCCCACGGTGCGCAGGAGGCAGCCGGCCATGATCGGGACCTTGTGGCCGAGGCGGTCGGCGAGCGTGCCGCCGACGAGGAACATGCCCTGCTGGGAGAAGTTGCGGACGCCGAGCACGAGTCCGACGGCCCAGGCGGCGAGGCCGAGGCCGTGGGACAGATGGGCGGCGAGGTAGGGCATGAGCATGTAGAAGGCCAGATTGATGGCGAACTGATTGGCCATCAGCAGCCTTGCCGCGGGCGGGAAGGAGCGGGTCTGCTGCCACAGCTGCTTCATCGAGCCGCTCCCACGGGGGCGTTCAGCACGGGACGGGCGAGCGGGTCGGCGACGCGGGTGCAGCGCGTCCAGCGGGTGACGGTGCGCTCTTGCGGATCGCCGATCTCGTCGGGGTCGTCGGCCGGCGGAGGCCCGAGCAGATCGTGGCGGTGGCAGTAGGGGTCGTCGAAGACCGTGCCGACGTAGCGCTGGGGGCCGTCGGGGAAGACGGTGGCGATGCGGTGCTCCGCGGGCATGGTGCGGGCCAGCCAGCGGGCGACGAGGGCGACGGCGCCGACGCTCCAGCCGCCGGTGGCGTAGTGGTGGCGGGCCAGGCGCCGGGCGGCCCACACGGACTCGGGGGCGGCGACCCAGTGGACCTCGTCGAAGAGGTCGTAGGCCACGTTGCGGGGGTGGATGCTGGAGCCCAGGCCACGCATCAGACGGGTCCCGGCGGGCTGTCCGAAGATGGTCGAACCTGTCGTGTCGACGCCGACGATCCGCAGGCCGGGGAAGTAGCCGCGCAGCACGGAGCCGATGCCCGCGGAGTGGCCGCCGGTGCCGACGGAGACCACCAGGGTGTCGATCCGGCCGAGTTGGGCGACGAGTTCATGGGCGAGCGGGGCGTACGCGGCGATGTTGTCCGGGTTGTTGTACTGGTCCGGGCACCAGGCGTCCGGGCGCAGCGCCAGGAGTTCCGCGACGCGCCGCCGCCGGGCCTCCTGCCAACCGCCGTGCGGGTGCGGTGTGTCGACGACGTCGATCGCGGCGCCGTACGCGGTGAGCAGGCCGGTCATCAGCGGTTCCATGCCGGGGTCGGTGACGACGGTGACCGGATGGCCGTACGTCGCCCCGGCCAGCGCCAGGCCGAGGCCCAGGGTGCCGGAGGTCGACTCGATGAGGGGCGCGCCGGGCGCGAGCGGTCCGCGCTCCCGGGCGGCGCGGACCATGTGCAGGGCGGTACGGTCCTTGATCCCGCCGGGGTTGAGACCTTCGAGCTTGGCCCAGAAGCCGCGGTCGGACGCGGTGAAGGGGGCGCCGATCCACAGGACCGGGGTGCCGCCGACGAGGCCGGCCGGGGTGTGCAGGGGGCGTTTGGCGTCGGCCAGGATCTGGGCCGCGGGCATCGGCCGTGCGGTGGGGGTGGGTTGGTCCATGGCGTGCTTCTCCTGCGGCCGGTGCCGTACGGGGCGACCGGCCGGTGGCGGTGGGAAGGGGACGGAGGTGATCGTCCGCCGTGCGGCCCACGGGTGTGGGGCACGGCGTGGGAGCGATCAGGTCCGCCACACGCCGAGTCGGGCCCGGGCCTCCCCGGCGGGTGCTGCCGGGGGCCGTGGGTGGAGCCGGTGACGCGCCGGTGGGGCAAAGAGGTGGAGGTCCGCGGGAGCGGACGGCGCAACGGCGGCGAGGAGCGGCGCGCCCGTACCGGCCTCGCGCGGCTGGACGGTCGGCTGGTCCAGGCCCGAGCAGTGGGCTTCCCCGCCGGGGTCGGGTGCGCTCTGCCCGGCCGCGGTCATCCCGGGCCGGTCGCCGGGAAGCTCCCCGGGGGTGGTCGCCGAGGCCTGGGCCAGGACGTCGGCGCGGGCGTCGGGGGATGCCGTCGGGCCGTGGCAGCAGCCGAAGAGGTGGAGGAGCGTGGCGAGCAGCAGGACGAGCACCGCTCCGGGCCGTGGCACGGAGCGGTCGTATCGCGTGGAGGACACGGCCCGCATGGACACGAAGAGTAGCCGGGTGCGTGCGTGAGGTTTCCGTCAACCGGCGCCCTGAAGTGGGCGGTTACGGAGCGATGTTCACCGCATCGGGTGAATTCCCCGGCTGCGACCTCGCGCTGGAGACCGCCGACGCGGTGATCCTCCGCGACGAACTCGCCACCGCCCCGCCGTCGTACGGCTTTCCCGCCGGGCCCGGCGCCCGGTGGTGCAGAACCTGGTCATCGCCGCGGTGTTCATCACCGGCCTGCTCGTGTGGAACCTGGCCGGCACCCTGCCGCTGCCGTTCGGCGTCGCCGGGCACGAGGGGTCCATCGTGATCGTCGGGCTCAACGGACTGCGTCTGCCGGCGGACGGTGCCCGGCGCCGGGCGGGTGCGGGGAGCGGGCTGTGAGATCTGGTGTCGTGGCGGTCCGGGCGATCCGCGCCGCCGCCGTCAGCCAGCCGTAGCCGAACAGCCAGCCGCCGAGGACATCGGTGGGCCAGTGCACCCTCAGGGCGAGGCGGCTGAGGCCGACGGCGCAACCGGCCCCGTAGGCGGCCGTGCGCGAGCCGGTGACCAGGCCGGTGGCCAGCAGGGCGGTCGCCGTGTGACGGGAGGGGTAGCTCGCCCCGTGGCAGGACGCGAACCGACCGGCCCCCGGCGGACGTTGACGGCCGACGGCCCGGCACATCGCGGTGCGCGTCACGTCGCCCACGGCCAGGACCGCGAGGGGCAGCCAGCGATCCGGAGCCGACCGGCGGGTCCGGCCGTCCGGGCGGCGCAGGCAGCGCAGGGCGGTCGCCGTATAGGCGACCGGGCGCGATCCCAGCACGGTCACGGCCTGCCACGCCCGCCGGGACAGCTCCGTGTGCGGGGCGGGCACCCTGATGCCCCGGTCGAGCGGGGCCAGGACCTCCTCGTGCCGGGCCGCGACGGACAGCAGGGCCGCGCCCAGCAGTCCGACGGCCGCACGGCTCCGGCTCATGGCTTCCGGCACGGGTGTTCGTCCCTTCCGGATCGATGTGTGCCGGGGGTGCGCCCTCCCCTCGGGCGGCGCACCCCCGGCATGTCCTTCCGCGCGATCGAGGCTCGCGGGTGTGGGCCTCGGTGGGACCCGCGCCTGAAGGACGTTCTCACGACGAGCGGGGGGAGTCCGCGCGCGGCTCCGGCCCGTCCCGTCGATGGCCATGGCGGCGGCTGCTCGCCCCGCCGGGCCGGGTCAGCCATCGCTCTCGGCGGCCGTGCAGGTGCCGCACAACATCCGTCGTGCGGCGCGCGGTCTCGTCGCCAGGCCCGTGCCGGCCAGCTGGTGGAGGACCTGTGGCCGGGCGTGCGCGTGCCGGTGGCAGACGCCCGCGCCGCAGGTACGGCAGACGGCGACCGCCGCGGCCTCGATGTCCAGGCCCTGGCAGTCGAAGCAGTTCATCGCCGACCGCCGTTCCGGAGGGCGGCGGGGAGACTCGCACCCCGGGGACACGAGCACGGGCACGGACATGGACACGAGCCCGCGGGGCTTCCTGGCGTGCCGTGTGAGCGGCGGTGGGTCTCAGAGGGGGCGGGCACCCGGTACCTCCCGAGGGCATGCGTTCCTGACGTCGGTCAGGAACCATCAGCCGGAGGGCGGTTCGGACCGAGGTCCAGGCGGGATCCATCGCCGGGGTCGAGTCAACAGGTGTGCGCGGCCACGGTCAAGTGCTTCGTGCTCCGGCCGGTGCACGGACGCCCGCCCGGCCGCGCACCGGTTGTCCGGTTCGGCGGACGCTTCTACGGTGGAACGGCATACGGCGGAGGGGCTCGCCGTCAACCGCGGTCGTGCCGCCAACGGTCCCTGTTCGAAGTCCGAGCAGGGAGGACCGCTGCCATGGCCGGCCGTCGTACGAAGGATCGTGAGAAGGGCCCCGTCGGGCTCGTCGCCATGCTGCTGCTGTGCCTGCCGGGTGGCGCCGTCCTCGCCGGGTTCGCCGGTCTCCTCCTCGGCCTGCCGCTGCCCGCCACCGCGCTCGCCGCCCTGGTCATCGGGGTCGGTACCTGGCTGCCGTCGGCCGTGCGGAGCCGCTCGGTGCCGGACGGCGGTTCGTCGCCCGGCGAGACGCCGTAACCGGCTCGCGGGCGGACGCGTCATGTCTCGCTCCTTCGCCACCGTTGTCGTGCATCCACCGGATTCCCGGGGCCGTCGGGTCACCGTGGAAGGCAGCACCATGGGGTACGCGCGCGGCGCGGTGGACGTGCTGTGGCTGGTGTGGGCGGCCGGGCTGGACCCGGACGAGGTACGGCTGGACGACCCCGACCGGGTCGAATGGCGCGGCGCGGGGCCCGAGGTGTGGACCAGCGATGAGCAGCCGCCGTAACGGCCCGTGCAGTGACCGCCGTAACGGCCCGTGGCGGCTCAGGGGACGCGCAGGGCCAGTACGGCGACGTCGTCGTTCTGGACGTCGCTCATCCGGGAGAGCAGTTCGTCCCGGAAGACGGCCAATGGCTCGCGGGCGAGTGCGGCCGCGTGCTGGCGCAGCCGGGTCAGGCCGCGGCCGATGTCCTCGCCGGGGCGTTCGACGAGGCCGTCGGTGTACAGGAGGAGGGTGGCGCCGGGCGGCAGGGTGATGGTCGCCGTCTCCCGCGCGAGCGCGGGGTCCACCCCGAGGATGGGGGCGTGCCCTTCCTCCAGCAGCAGCGTGTGGCCGTCGGGCTGGGCCAGCAGGGGCGGCAGGTGGCCGGCGTTGGTCCAGGTGAGCCGCCACGGCCCGGCGTCGGGGGTCTCGATGCGCGCGATGACGGCCGTCACCAGCTCGATGCTGGTCAGGCCCTGCATCACCCGGTCCAGGCGGCACATGATGCCCGCCGGGTCGTCGCCGCCGCTGTCGTAGGCGAGCGCGCGCAGCATGTTGCGCAGCTGCCCCATCCGGACGGCGGCGGCCAGGTCGTGGCCGACCACGTCCCCGATGGCGAGCACGGCCGAGCCGTCGGGCAGCGGAAAGGCGTCGTACCAGTCGCCCCCGACCTCGGCCCGTTCGCGGGCGGCCAGATAGCGGGTGGCGAGCTGGAGGTGGTCCAGGCCGGTCAGGTCGGGCAGGAGGGAGAGCTGGAGCTGCTCGGCGGTGTGCTCCTGGAGCGCGTACAGCCGGGCGTTGTCCAGGGCGAGGGCCGCGCGCTGGCCGAGGTCGGCGGCGAGCGCCTGCTCCTGCTCGTCGAACGCCGGGGCCCCGGTGCGGCGGACGAAGGTGAGGGCGCCCAGTTCCTGCCGTCGTACCCGCATGGGCACGATCAGCGCGCGGTGGGCGCCGAGCGTCCGGTACAGGGACCACTGGGCGGCGCGCAGCGGATCGGCCGGGTCGGGTTCGCCGAAGTCGGTGACCACGACGGGGCCCGCGCCGCGCAGCACCTTCGCCAGCGCGCAGGCCGAGTCGTCCGGGCCGGGCAGCAGCCCGCCGGACAGCACGCGCAGCGCCCGTTCGGTGTCCCGGTCGGTGACCGTGAGACGTCGTACCCCTTCGCCTTCGACGACGTCCACGACACAGGCGTCGGCCAGCTGGGGCACGACCAGCCGGGCGAGCCTGCGCAGCGACTCCTGCGCGTCCAGTCCGGAGGCCAGCGCGCGGCTCACATCGGCGAGCAGCCGCAGCCGGGCCGCGGCGACCTCCGGTGGCAGCTCCTCGGACGGCGTCGCCGCCGGTGGCGTCGGCTCTCGTTTCATGACGCTCCTCCGGGCGTCCCCGGGGCGGTGGGGATTCGTTCCGGACCGCCTGTCCGGTGGGATCGCGGGTAGAGGCCGTCAGCGCGGCGCGGACCGGGCGGTCGCGCACGGCGAGCCTCATCGCCGTCTTTACGCACCGATGCCCCGCCGGGGCGCCGCGCAATCCCCCCTCACTCCCCCTGGCCAGCGGCGGCGGACGTCGCCCGCGGCCGTACCGTGGAGATGAGACGGACGGTGGAGGGGCCCACCGCCAACCGCGGCCCGGCGCCGCCGACGGTCCCTGCCCGACGAGGGTGGTGATCCGGATGGATGAAGACCAGGGCCGGGCGAGCGAATGCCAAGGCCGGATGAGTGAAGGCCAAGGTCGGGTGGGTGAAGGCCGGAGGCGGGTCGGCACACGCCAGGACCGGACGAGTGACGGCCGGAGGCGGGACGGCGCACGCCAGAACCGGACGAGTGAAAGCCGGAGGCGGGACGGCGCACGCCAGAACCGGACGGGTGAAGGCCGAGGGCGGGTGGGCGGTCGGGTGGTCGCCCGGTCGCCGCGGGCCGATGGTGGCGCGGCATGAGCGGCCTCGCCGACCCGGTCGCCCGTGTCCTGCGCTACGGCACCGGGCCCGCCGCCCGCCGGGCCGCCGCCGCGGAGGCCGACCGGCTGTGGGCGCGGGGGATCGCGGCGCGCGCGGTCTTCCGGCCGGAACACGGCGGCTGGGCGGTCCTCGTCCTCACGGCTCCCGTCAGGAAGCGCCCGCGCGGGTGACGAGCGGCCGCTCATGGCGGCGAGACACGGGCGGGCAGGGCGACATCGGCGCGGCGGACCTGGCAGGACGTGCGCCGGGTGGCGCACTATGGAGAGGGCGATGAGGCTCGCCCTTGACCGCACATCCCGTGCTGATGGCCTCTGCCTCTCCCGGCCGGACAGCCGCCGCGGCTGCCCGCCGACGATGACGGGTCAGGAGGCTGCCATCACCTTGTCACTCTCCAACTCGCCCTCCGCCCCGGCTGCCTGAACCCCCGCCAGAAGGAGTTGGACATGCCCGTACGACGGCTGGTCCTGGACGTCGACAAGACGATCGACGAGCCCGATCTGATCCACCTCGCCTCGGTGATCGAGTCCGTGTCCGGGGTGAAGGCGGTGAACATCGCGGTCACCGAGATCGACATCGAGACCGTCGGCACGAACGTCACGGTGGAGGGCGACGACATCGACGTCGACGCGCTGACCGAGGCGATCCAGCACACCGGCGCGGTCGTCCACAGCATCGACGAGGTCGTGGCCGGCGCCTATCTGCTGGACAACAAGCCGCGTTCGCGATGACCCCGGCCCACGGGCTGCGGATCCTGGCCGCGCGGTCCCTGCTGCCGCTGGTCCTCGGCCTGGTGGACGGGCTGCTCAACGCCCTGACGCTGGCCGCCGCCTCGCTGGTGGGTTCGGGCGCGCCGGTCAGCGCCTCGCTGGCGCTCCGGGTGGGGCTGGTGGCGTTGACGACGGCCGCGTTCGCGGTGTTCGTGGCCGACTACGCCGACCGCCGCGCCTATCTGATCCGCGCCTCACGGCAGTTGAACCTGACCCGGCGGGGGCAGCTGGCCACGACCCGGCTCGGCCGGCTCGCGCTGACGCGCGCGCTCACGGCCACGGTGATCGCCTGCACCGCGAGCTTCGCCGGGGCGACGCTGCCGCTGCTGGCCGGGGCCGCGGCGCCGGATCTGTCGTGGATCGTGGTGGTGCTGGCCGTCGTCGCCCTCACGGCGCTGGGGGCGATCCTGGGGCGTCTGTTCGCGGGGAGTTCCGTGCGGTGGGCGGCGGTGCTCGGCTGCGGCGGGGTGGCCGTGACCTGGATCGGTGTGTGGCTGCACATCGCCTGAGCGCGGCCCCCGGACCCGTGCCTCTCGGGCGCCGACGGCGGTGACCCCGGTGACCGGTCCGGCTGGCGGGGACGGACCGGGTGGGCGCACCATGGACGGAGACGGGCGATGAGGCTCGCCCTTGAGCGCACGTTCCGTGCTGATGGCCTCTGCGAGCACCAGCCGCCGCGTTCGGCGGCCCGGCTTCCGGAGGCATCGCGGATGTATGTGTACACGATGCGCAAGGCCCGTACGGCCCACGGCGACAAGGTCGTCCTCGACGACGTCACGCTCTCCTTCCTGCCCGGCGCCAAGATCGGCGTCGTGGGCCCGAACGGCATGGGCAAGTCCACCGTCCTGCGGATCATGGCGGGGCTGGAGCGGCCCACCGACGGCGAGGCCGCCCCGGCCCCCGGGATCAGTGTCGGGATCCTGGAGCAGGAGCCCCGGCTTGACGACTCGACGACCGTTCTCGGCAACGTCGAGGAGGGCGTCGCGGAGATCCGTGCCGGGCTGCGACGGTACGACGAGATCACCACCCGTCTCGGCGAGGCGGGCGGTGCGCAGACGCAGCCGCTGCTGGACGAACTCGGCGCGCTCCAGGAGCGGTTGGACGACGCCGGGGCGTGGGATCTCGACTCCCGGCTGGAGCAGGCGATGGACGCGCTGCGCTGTCCGCCGGCCGACACACCGGTCATAGAGCTGTCGGGCGGTGAGCGGCGGCGGGTGGCGCTGTGCCGGCTGCTGCTGTCCCAGCCGGACCTGCTGCTGCTGGACGAGCCCACCAACCACCTGGACGCGGAGTCGGTGGCCTGGCTGGAGCAGCATCTGGCGGACTACCCGGGCACCGTCGTCGCCGTCACCCACGACCGGTACTTCCTGGACAACGTCGCCCAGTGGATCCTGGAGATCGACCGGGGCCACGCCTACCCGTACGAGGGGAACTACTCCACCTACCTCCGCACCAAGGCGGCCCGGCTCCAGGTGGAGGGCCGCAAGGACGCCAAGCGGCAGAAGCGGCTGGCCGAGGAGCTGGCGTGGGTGCGTTCCGGCGGCAAGGGGCGCCAGGCCAGGTCCAAGGCGCGGGTGCAGCGGTACGAGCAGCTGGCGAGCGAGGCCGCGCGGGTGCGGAAGCTGGACTTCGAGGAGATCCAGATCCCGCCCGGACCACGGCTGGGCGGCCTGGTCCTGGAGGCCGACCGGGTCACCAAGGGGTTCGGCGACCGGCTGCTGATGGAGGAGCTGTCGTTCTCCCTGCCGCGCGGCGGCCTCGTCGGGGTGCTCGGCCCCAACGGGGTCGGCAAGACCACCCTGTTCAAGATGATCGTCGGCGAGGAGCGGCCGGACGCGGGCACCCTGCGGCTCGGCGACACGGTACGGATCTCCTACGTGGACCAGAACCGCGCCGGACTGGACCCGGACATGTCGGTGTGGCAGGCGGTGTCCGGCGGTGTGGACCACATCCGCGTCGGGGATGTCGAGATGCCCTCGCGCGCCTATGTCGCCACGTTCGGTTTCAAGGGCGCCGACCAGCAGAAGCCCGTGGGTGTGATGTCCGGGGGCGAACGCAACCGGCTCAACCTCGCCCTGACGCTCAAGCAG
Organism: Streptomyces sp. NPDC093018; assembly: GCF_040684035.1. Lineage (NCBI taxonomy): Bacteria > Bacillati > Actinomycetota > Actinomycetes > Kitasatosporales > Streptomycetaceae > Streptomyces > Streptomyces sp. NPDC093018. The sequence goes on along the minus strand of NZ_JBFBFF010000006.1, from coordinate 174,547 downwards.
GGCGGAAACCTCCTGCTGCTGGACGAGCCGACCAACGATCTCGACGTGGAGACGCTGGCGTCGCTGGAGAACGCGCTGCTGGACTTTCCCGGCTGCGCGGTCGTCACCGCGCACGACCGGTGGTTCCTGGACCGGGTCGCCACCCACATCCTGGCCTGGGAGGGCGGCGCCGACTGGTTCTGGTTCGAGGGCAACTTCGCCGACTACGAGGCCAACAAGCTCGACCGGCTGGGCGCGGAGGCGGCCCGCCCGCACCGGATCACCCACCGTCGGCTGGTACGCGGCTGACCGCCCGACTGGAGTCCTGTGCCATGACATACCTCGACCAGGAGGCGGTGGCGGCCCTGCGCGCGGCCCGGCTCATCGTCGTCAACGCCAAGTGGCGGCTGCGCGAGGAACAGGCCCTCGAACGGCTCGCGCGGGTGCGCGGTCTGGCCTGCACCCCGCTCTTTCCCGGGCACCCGGTCATCCAGGTCGTCGCCTACGACGGACAACTCCTCGGCCGGGCCCGGCGCCACGACGACGGACACCGGGCCCGCTGGATCGCCGTCCCCGCGCACACGGCCCGCGAACTCGGCGCCTACCGCACCCTGCACGGCGCCGCCCGCGCCCTGTCCCGCCGGTCCGGCCACGGCCGCCACCGGGTGACCGACCGTCCCGGCGAGGCGCCGCGGCCGAGCCCCCTGCCGTTGTCGTAGCGCCGGCCCGACGGAGGTGTCCATGACCGTGCCCGACCGCCGTGAGCGGAACCCTGCGGCGCCGGGAGGCACGCGCACCGCCCCGGTCAGGGGGGCGGCCCTGCGGTTCGTGCTGCTCATCGGTGTCGTGAGCATGTTCTCGGACATGACACACGAGGGCGCCCGGGGCATCACCGGCCCCTTCCTCGGCTCGCTGGGTGCGAGCGGTCTCGTCGTCGCCCTGGTCGCGGGGACCGGTGAACTGCTCGGCTACGCGCTGCGTTTCGTGTTCGGCTACGCCGCCGACCGCACCGGCAGGTACTGGCCGATCACGGCCGTCGGCTATCTGGTGCAGATGGTGGCGGTGCCGCTGCTGGCGCTGGCCGGGCACTGGCCGGTGGCCGCCGTGCTGATCATCGCCGAGCGCGGCGGCCGCGCCATGCGCAATCCCGCCCGGGACGCGATGCTCGCGCATGCCACCGCCGAGCTGGGCCGGGGCTGGGTCTTCGGCGTGCGCGAGGCCCTGGACGCGGCAGGGGCGATGGTCGGTCCCCTCATCGTGGCCCTGGTCCTGGCCCTGCACGGCGGATACCGGGTCGGTTTCGCGGTGCTCGCGGTGCCGGCCGTCCTCACCCTGGTGGTGCTGGCCGGGGCGTGGCGGCAGTATCCCCGTCCGGCGGAGCTGGACACCGGTGCGGACCTCCCCGACCGGCGCGGCCTGCCCCAGGCATTCTGGATCTACCTGGCCGGCATGGGGCTGATCGCCGCCGCGTACGCCGACTACCCGCTCATCGCCTACCACTTCGGCCAGGCACACATCATCGCCACGCCGTGGATCCCGGTCCTGTACGCGGGCGCCATGGCCACCGAGGCGCTGGCCGCGCTCGCGCTCGGCCGGTTGTTCGACCGGTGGGGTGTGCGGACGGTCGTCGGCGCGACGCTGCTGACGGCGTGCTTCCCACCGCTGGTCTTTCTCGGCGGCGCGGGCACGGCGGTCGTCGGCGTGGTGGTGTGGGGCCTGGGCATGGCGGTGCAGGAGTCGGTGGTCAAGGCGGCGGTGACCGGCATGGTCGGGGCGCGGCGACGGGCCTCCGCGTTCGGCCTGTTCGACACCGGTTTCGGGGTGTGCTGGTTCGCCGGCAGCCTCGCCCTGGGGGCCCTCTACGATCGCTCGGTCACCGATCTGGTGATCTTCTCGGTGGCCCTGCAAGTGGCCGCGATCCCCCTGCTCCTGGTGGTCAGGCGGGTCCGGTGAAGTCGTCCAAGAGCAGGAAGCCGGGAGTCGGGGCCGGGGGCCGGTTCAGCGGTCCAGTGTCCGCAGCAGTTGCATCAGCACGTTCTCGGCTCTCGCGTACGACGTGGAGCCCACCCGGAGCCGCCACACCGCTCCCGGCGCCCGCGTGCCCGGTGCGAGGGGGCGTACCGGACGGGGTGCGGGTGCCGCGTGGGCGGGGACGCTCGCGTCCCGCAGCGCGTCGAGCACAGTGTCGACGTGCCGGGCGGGGAGGTCGGCGATCGGCGCCCAGGAGGTCGCCCGCAGTCCGTTGCCACGGCCTCCCGGCGGCAGCCAGGCGGGCGCGAACAGGCTTGCCGATACGGTGAGTTGTGCTCCGGTGTGCGCTCCGGGCGCGGTACCTGCCATGGTGTGCTCCCCGCTGGTTTCGAGGTCCAGGTGGGTAGGAGCCATCGGCCGGCAGGCAGGTCGGCCACCTCTGTACGGGGTGGTCCCGGCGGGGTCCAGCGCCGGGCGCTGCGCGCACTTCCAGGGTACGCCGCGCCGGTGGACCCGGCCCCGACCGCCCGCGGTGCCGGCGCCGGCCGAAGGCGTAGCCCGTTCGGCGTACCCCGGATGCCTTGCGGCGGCGATCTTCGGGGCACACTATGGGTACGCGCCAAACGCGCCGGTGATGGGGCTCACCGCAACCGCGGCACCATGCCGCTGACGGTCCCTGGTCGAACGGACACGACCAGGAGGAGCCATGCCCGCACCCGCCGCTTCGCACTCCCCCGCCCCGCCCGGCGGCCTTCGCGACGCCGGTACGGCCGCTTGCCACCGCGCACCGCCGCCGTCGGACGGAGGTGTCCGGGCGAGCGCGCCCGGTACCCGTCCCGACGAGCCCGGCCCCCGCCCGCCCGAGCCGCGCCACCGGGCGGCTCCCGTTCCCAGGAGGACACAGTGGAGTTCGATGTGACCGTGGAGATCCCCCAGGGGTCCCGCAACAAGTACGAGATGGACCACGAGCTGCACCGCATCCGGCTGGACCGGCTGCTGTTCACCTCCACCAAGTATCCGGCGGACTACGGCTACGTCGACGGCACCCTGGGCCGCGACGGAGACCCCCTGGACGCCCTGGTCCTTGTCGGCGAGCCGACCTTCCCTGGCTGCACCATCGAGTGCCGGGCCGTCGGCATGTTCGTGATGAAGGACGAACACGGCCCGGACGAGAAGGTCCTGTGCGTGCCCGCCCACGACCCTCGGTACGCGCCGGTGCAGGACATCACCGACATCTCGGAGTTCGACCGGCTGGAGATCACCCACTTCTTCGAGGTCTACAAGGACCTGGAGCCCGGCAAGTCCGTCGAGGGTTCGCACTGGGAGGGCCGCGAGCAGGCCTACGCGGAGATCGAGGCCTCCCGGGCCCGCGCCGTGGGAACGGGAGCCTGATCCATGACCCTGCGGATCACCGAACTGCACGCCGTCGAGATCCTCGACTCCCGGGCCCGCCCCACCCTCGCCGTCACCCTCACCACGGGCGACGGCGCCCGGATCCGGGCCGGGGTGCCCTCCGGTGCCTCCACCGGCACCCGGGAGGCGGTCGAACTGCGCGACGGCGACCGGACCCGCTACGGCGGCCAGGGCGTCTGCACGGCGGTCGGGCACGTCAACGCCGAGATCACCCGGGCCCTGACCGGACGCGACTTCGCCTCGGCCGCCGACATCGACCGGGCGCTGATCGAACTGGACGGCACCGACACCAAGGCGAGGCTCGGCGCCAATGCCGTCATCGGGGTCTCCCTCGCCGCCTGGCGCGCCGAGGCGGCCGCCGCCGGACAGCCGCTGTGGCGGCATCTCGCCGAGGTGGCGGGCACCGCGCCCCGCCTGCCGGTGCCGCACTTCAACGTGGTCAACGGCGGTGTCCACGCCGCCAACGACCTCGACTTCCAGGAGTTCATGCTGGCCCCGCTCGGCGCGCCGAGTCTGCCCGCGGCCGTACGCGCCGGGGCCGAGGTGTACGCCCGGCTGAAGGCGCGGCTGGCCGCCGACGGCCACACCACGGGCCTGGGCGACGAGGGCGGCTTCGCCCCCGCCATCGACCGGCCCGAGGACGTCCTGCAACTCCTCGTCGAGGCGATCACCGACGCCGGCTACACACCGGGCCGCGACAGTGTCGCGATCGCCCTGGACCCGGCGGCCAGCGAGTTCCGGCTGCCGGACGGCCGGTACCGGGTCGCGGGCGAGGCGCTGAGCAGTGACGACCTGATCGACCGCTACGAGGCGATCATCGACCGCTACCCCGTCTGGTCGATCGAGGACGGTCTGGCCGAGGACGACTGGCACGGCTGGGTCCGGCTGACCGAACGCCTCGGCGACCGGGTGCAGGTGATGGGCGACGACATCTTCGTCACCAACCCCGTCATCATCCAGGAGGCGATCAGCAAGAAGATCGGCAACTCCGCTCTGATCAAGGTCAATCAGATCGGCACCGTCACCGAGACCCTCGACGCGATGCGGATCTGCCGCGCGGCCGGCTACACCCAGATGATCTCCCATCGTTCCGGCGAGACCGAGGACACCTTCATCGCCGACCTTTCCGTGGGCACCGGCTGCGGTCAGATCAAGTCCGGGGCCCCGGCCCGGGGTGAACGCGTCGCCAAGTACAACCGGCTGATCGAGATCGCCGACAGCGACCCCTCGCTTCCGTTCGGCCTCACCGGCGGCTGACCCAGGGCCGCGCGGATCACTCCAGACAGCCGGTGAGCTGGAGATAGGCGTGCCGGGCGGTCTCCAGCAGTTCACCGGCTTCCAGGGCCGGTCCGATCCCTTCGACCTGGCAGGCGCTGCCCGGGGCGAGGCGTGCCAGCGCCTGCGCCCATGCCTCGGGCTGGGCGTGCCAGCGGGGGAAGTCGGCCAGGTCCAGCAGGCCGGTGAAGGGCGCGGCCTCGGCCACGCACAGCACCTCGTCCACCGGGCCGTCCGGCGCGGCGAGGTGGAGGACGGCCACCGGCCAGGCTTTGACCTCGTCACGGGGAACCGCGGGCTCGCACATCAGGACCAGCGCCCGCAGTGGGCCGCCGTCCTCGCCCAGGGTGTCCCGGACGCGGCCGTACCCCACCGGCCAGCCGTCCTTTCCGTGCGCGGGCGGCGGGTCCACCAGGGGTTCGGTCTCGTCGTCCCGGATGCCGCTGGCGACGGTCGCCTCGACCGTCACGGCGATTCTGGTCATCGATGCCACCTCCGTGCTGCGCGACGTGCCTGCATCACGTAGAGGCCATCAGCACCGGCCATGGGTGCGGTTGCGGCGAGCCTCATCGCCGTACGCCTCCAGTGTCCCGCGCGCCGGTGGCGCCCGCACCCAGCCGGGTCGGCTCCATCGGGTCAGCTCCGGGGCGCGCACAGCACATGGTCGGTGAGGGCCTGCACCGCCCGGTCGAGCCGGTCCTCGTCGACGAGCGCGGTGGTGGAGGTCACCGACACGGTCACCGCTCGTCCGCCGTCGGCGCCGACCGCCGGTCTGCCGTAGACCCCGAGCCCGTCGCCCTCGTGCGTGTAGTAGACGCCCCCGCAGGTCAGGGGGACGACCCGCAGTCCGAGGCCGTATCCGCCCTGTTTTCCGGCGGGGGGTATCGGCAGGTCGTCGTACGGGACCGTCCGGCGCATCAGGGCCCACTGCCCGGCGGGCAGCAGCCGTCCGTCCGCCAGGGCGCGGAAGAAGCGGTCGAGGTCCGAGGGGGTGCTCACCACTCCGGAGTCGGCGGTGTGCTGGTAGCTCTGCTCGGTGAGGTCTTCCGGTACGCCCCCGGGGCCGTCGATGGTCACCCGCTCGTGCGGGCCGATCAGATATGGGTTCTCGCCGGGGATGTAGGTGTGCCGCAGGCCGAGCGGGGCGATGATCCGGTGCTCGACCAGTTGCCGCCAGTCCGTGCCGGCCGCCTTCTCGGCGATCATCGCCGCCAGCAGGTAGTTGGTGTTCGAGTACGCCCAGCGGCGCGGCGAGCCGGGCGGCGGTGGGGTGAAGAGCGGGGCGTGTCGCATGGCGGTCGCGACGAGTTGGGACGCCGGGGTGGCGTCGTACCGGTTCTCGTCGAAGTGGTTCAGCAGCCGGTCCCGCACATCGGGGTCGTCGACGTAGTCGTAGATCCCGCTGGTCTGCTGGAGCAGGTCGCGGACGGTGATCCGCGCGCCGTCATTGCCATGCCCGCGGACCACTCCGGGCAGCCAGTGGGCCACCGTGTCGCCCAGCGAGAGCCGCCCCTGTGCGGCCAGTTGGAGGACCACCACCGCCGTGAACGTCTTGGTGGTGCTCGCCGTCCGGAACTCCGGGTCCCATGGCACGGGGGCGGTCGAGCCCACGCCCGCGGTCCCGTACCGTGCCCGCAGCACGGCGCCGTCCGGCTCGTCCACCCGGGCCACCACGTTCACATCACCGCCCGCGGCGGTACGGACCGCCGCCAGATCCCGTCTCAGCTCCCCCGCCGAGTAACCGCCCTCGCCCCCGTGCGCCCCGGCGGGCGCCGCGCCCACCGTGCCCGCCATGAGTGCCGCCAGGCATGCCACGGCTGCCGTACGCTTCCCCACCACGCTGTCCCCCTGTGCTGTACCCGGTCGGCCCTCACCCGTCCCTTGCCAGTCAACCGGTCGGGGCTCCCGTCATCGATGGAGCTGCCACCCGAGTACGAGGTGGGGCTTTCCCCCGCACGCGATCTTCACCGGGACAGCGGCTTCCACCGCCAATATCTACTTCCATATGGATCATGACGCATACATATATTGGACAGACGTGTGCCGCCGAGTGTCCACTGGATTCAACCGAGAATCACCTGCTCTCCTCGGAGGCTCCGCATGCAGAAGGAAGACGTGGCCCGCCTCTTCACCACCCCGGTGGACTCCCCGGCCTACGCCCCCACCCGGTACCGGTTCACCAACCGCGAGTACCTCAACATCTACTACCGCACGGACCCCGAGGTACTGCGCCGCCTCGTCCCGGAGCCGTTGACGGTCACCGATCCGATCGTGCGCTTCGAGATCATGCGCATGCCCGACACCACCGGGCTCGGCGACTACACGGAGGCCGGTCAGCTGATCGCCGTGGAACACGAGGGCGAGAAGGGCGAGTTCAACCTCGCCATGTACGTGGACAGCGTGCCCGCGATCTCCAGTGGCCGCGAGTACAGCGCGTACCCGAAGAAGTCCGGCTCCCCCACCCTCTACGTGGACTCCGACACGTTGGTCGGCACGCTCGACTACGGGACGCTGCGGGTGGCCACCGCGACCATGGGCTACAAGCACCACGCCATGGACCCGGCGGAGGCGCGCGCCCAGGTGTGCGCGCCGAACTTCATGATCAAGACGGTCCCGGACTACGACGGCGGCCTGCGCGTCTGCGATCTGGTCCGCACCCAGATCAGCGATGTCACCGTCAAGAGCGCCTACACCGCACCGGCGCGCCTGGAGCTCTTCGCCCACGCCATGGCCCCGCTCGCGGACCTGCCCGTGCTGGAGGTCCTCGGCGCCGGCCACCTCGTCACCGACCTGACGCTCAGCCCGGTCGAGCCGGTCTTCGACTACCTCGCCGCCTGACCCCGCCGCACCGCGCCCACCTCCGTCTTCGAGAAAGGCCCGCACCATGTCCCGCACCTCCGAGCCCGCCCTGCAGTCCTACCGGCGTGCCGCCGTCATCGGCGGCGGTGTGATCGGTGTCTCCTGGACCGGCCTCTTCCTCGCCCGCGGCATCGACGTCGTCGTCAACGACCCCCGCCCCGACATCGAGGATCTCGTCCGCGCCGGACTCGCGGAGATCACCCCCGCACTGGCCGCGCTCGGCCTGCCGACCGAGAACCTGACCGCCGGGCTCACCTTCGAGGCGGACCTCGCGACCGCCGTCGCCGAGGTGGACATCGTCCAGGAGAACGGTCCCGAGCGGCTCGAACTCAAGCAGGAGATCTGGGGGACCGTCGAAACGGCCGCCCCCACCCACGCGCTGCTGGCCACCTCGACCTCCAGCATCCCGGCGACCGCCATCGCCGAGGCCATGCGGGCGCCCGAACGCCTGATCGTGGGCCACCCCTTCAACCCCCCGCACCTCGTGCCCCTCGTGGAGATCGTGCCCGGCGCGCGCACCGCCCCGGCCACCGTCGAACAGGCCACGGCCTTCTACACCGCGCTCGGCAAGCAGCCGCAGGTCCTGCGCAAGGAGGTGCCGGGCTTCGTCGCCAACCGCCTCCAGGCGGCCCTCTTCCGCGAGTGCGTCCATCTGGTCGCCGAGGGCGTGGTGACGGAGCGGCAGCTCGACGACATCGTGACCTCCTCCATCGGGATGCGCTGGGCTGTCGCCGGTCCCTTCCGCACCTTCCATCTCGGCGGCGGCCCCGGCGGGCTCCCGCACTTCATCGACCATCTCGGGCGCGGTATGGAGACCGGCCTGTGGCCGCTTCTGGGCAATCCCACCTTCGACGACGCCACCGTCGCCCTCCTCACCGAGCAGGCACGCGAGGCGTTCGGCGGTGAATCCGTGGAGCAGCTCGCCGCCGAGCGCGACCGTGCGCAGATCACGCTGATGCGCGCCCTGGGCGAGACCCCGGACGCCGAGCGCGCCCGCTCCTGAACTCCCGCACACCACACACGAGAAGCGAAGAAGTCATGGACCTCACTGACAAGATCAGGAAGGCCGTCGCCGGCCCTGCCACGGACGACGCCTTCGATGTGCACGCCGAGACGGACGAGGTGCTCGCGGGCATCGGCCTGCGGCCGGGCGACACCGGCGGCCGGATCACCTTCGAGGGCGCGGACCCGGTCGTCCCCAGCACCCTGCGCCTGGGCGCGGCCTCCGGAATCGCGCTGGTCGCCAAGTCCGCCGCCGTCGCCGCCCTGTGGAAGGACCGCACCGGGCGCGGCCAGGACATCCACATGGACCTGCGCGTCGGCCCGCACCGGCTGTGCCCCTTCTACGACGGGAAGTGGGAACTCATCAACGGCTATGTCGGCGGCACCCCCTCGCTGCCGAACCAGGCGTTCGCCAACGCCTTCTACCGCACCGCCGACGACCGCTGGATGATGCCGTTCAACATCTATCCCAACATCAAGGTCGCCGCGCAGCGGCTGCTCGGTGTCGGCGAGGTGCCCGAGGACGTCGCGGCCGCGATCGCCAAGTGGAACGCCCGGGAGCTGGAGCAGGCCGGCGCGGAGGCCGGGTGCGTGATGCCGATGGTGCGCACGCCCGCCGAGATCCTGGAGGAGGCGCAGTACCGGCAGGTGCTCGCCGGGCTGCCGCTGGTGGAGATCACCCGCATCGGCGACAGCGACCCCGAGCCGCTGCCCGCGGATCCGACCGCGCCGCTCGACGGGGTACGCGCCCTGGGCATGGGCCACATCATCGCGGGCGCCGGAGCCGGCCGCGCCCTCGCCCTGCACGGCGCCGACGTGCTGAACCTGTGGCGGCCGTACGAGCTGGAGCACGATGTCACCTACCTGACCACCAGCGTGGGCGTGCGCTCCGCCACGGTCAGTCCGTACACCCGGGAGGGGCTGGCCCGGATCCATGAACTCCAGTCCGGCGCCGATGTCTTCTACGCCAACCGCCGCCCGGGCTTCCTCGACTCCATCGGCCTGTCCGAGGAGGAGTCCATCGCGCGCCGACCCGGTCTGATCCACGCGACGGTCTCGCTGAACGGCCGCAGCGGCCCCTGGAAGAACTACCTGGGCTTCGACCAGACCGCGGGCGCGCTCACCGGTCTGCTCCACCTGGAGGGCGACGGCGACAAGCCGGCCCTGCCGCCCATCACCGTCGTCAACGACTACCTGGTCTCGTGGTTCATGACGGCCGGGATCGCCGAGGCGCTGCGCCGCCGTGCCGTGGCCGGCGGCAGCTACCGCGTCCATGTCTCGCTGTCCCGGGTCGCCCTGTGGATCCTGTCGATGGGCATCTTCGACACGTCGTACGCCGAGGAGATCGCGGGCACCGGCGAGCTGCACGCCTATCCGGACCCCGAGGTCTTCACCGCCGAGACGCCGCTCGGCCACTACCAGGGCGTCACCGACCAGGTGAGGATGTCGGACACCCCCGGCGCCTACCGGCAGATCCTCGTGCCCCGTGGCTCCCAGCGGGCCCAGTGGCTGCCCACCGCCTGATCCGCCGCCCGGCAGAGCCGCTGTGCGTCACCCCGGTACGGGCTTCCGGTCCGGGTGCGCCGGGTCGAGGGTGAAGAGTTTGCCGTCGGAGGCCGCGAGGACCAGCGCGCCCTTGTCGAACCACACGGTGGGCAGCAGCCCGCTGTCCAGCACCTCCGCGCGGGCCGAGGACTCCCACAGCAGGGTGCCGCGGGCCGTGTCGAGGGCGGCCACCCGGCCGCTCCCCCCGGCCAGGTACACGGTGCGGCCGTTCGGGTCCACCGAGGCCTGGCCCGGAGTCTCCAGGGTCGTATGGCTCTGCCACAGTCTGGCCCCGGTCATGGGTGAGACGGCCGTGACCATGCCGCTGGAGGTGGCGAAGTAGAGCGTGCCGTGGGCCAGGGTCGGGATCCCGCCCCGGTACCGCTCGGGCAGCGGTGTCAGCGACCGCTCGCCGGTGCGCGGGTCGACCCGCACGATACGGGTGTAGACCAGGTCGGGGCTGTCGGGGGCGGGGTTGTCGGTCGATTCCACGAAGACCAGCCGGCCGTCCAGGGCGCCGATGAAGCTCCGCTGCTGGGCGGGGGACGCCAGGGTGCGCGCGGAGCCGTCGGCGGGGTCGACCACCAGGAACTTCGTGAGGTGCGAGCCCTCCGCGCGGGTGACGCACTCCACATACGGGCGATTGCCCGCGGCGAGCGGATAGCAGTCGTATCCGGCGGGTACGGGGATCCGGCCGCGGACCGTTCCGTCGCGCGCCGAGCGGACGGTCACCGCGCTGCCGTCGCCCTCCTGGGTCATCGTCACCCCGGCCGCGTAGGCCGAGCCCAGGCTGTCGACGCGCACCGGGTGCGACCAGAGCTGTGCGCCGCTCGTGGCGTCGAGGGCGAGGACGGACTGCGACCGGCCGGTGCCGCCCGAGCCGGTGACTGTCAACTCCACGAGCACCACGCCCTCGTACGTGCCGAGGATGTTCGTGACGTACCGGTCGGCCGGGACCCCGGCGGGCGCGATGCCGGAGCGCCACAGGGTGCGTCCGGAGGCGGCGTCGATCCGTTCGGGGAGGAGTGCGCTGCCCGCGCAGTAGAGGGCACCGGCGTCCGGTACGCAGGCCGGTGTCCGGTTCCCGTCGTATCCCGGTGCCTTCCGCACGCCCTTCTCGGCGTCGGCGGCCGCGGTCGTCTGCCAGGGTTTCCAGCCGGCCGGGAGCGGGGTCCAGCGTCCGGTGGCCGCGGATCCGGCCCGTACCGTGGCGCCGCCGGCACCGCCGCCGTCGCCCGGCGGGTCGAGCAGGAGAAAGCCGGTCAGGGCGGCGGCCAGCACTCCGGACACGGCCGGCAGCACCCGTGGGCCGCGCCGTCGCGGGCGGTGCTCCGCGGTGGTCGGGGCGCCGGGGAGGGACGGTGGTGCGGGCCGCGCCGAGGGCAGCCGCAGTGTCATCGTCTGCGGTTCGCCCGGTGACGGCTCCGGCAGGGCCTCGGCGAACTCCTGGGCCAGTCGGTCCGGTACGGGCCGGTCGGCGGGCTCCTTGGCCAGGCAGCGCTCCAGCACCGTGCGCACGGAGCCGGTCACCCCGTCGAGGGTGGGCTCGTTGTGGACGACCCGGTAGCCGGTCAGATAGGGGCTGTCGGCGTCGAAGGGGCCGTGCCCGGTGACGCACCACACCAGCAGCGCGCCCAGCGAGAAGACGTCGGAGGCGGGGCCGACCGTACGGGCGTCCGTGAACTGCTCGGGGGACATGAAGGGCGGGGTGCCGATCACCTGCCCGGTCTCGGTGAGGGTGTGGTGGCTCTCCACGGCCCGGGAGATGCCGAAGTCGATGACGCGCGGGCCGTCCTCCGCCATCAGGACGTTGGCCGGTTTCAGATCGCGGTGCACCACCCCGGCCCGGTGGATGTCGCGCAGCGCCTCCACCAGGCCCAGCGCCAGCGGCCGCAACTCGGTGATGCGCAACGGGCCCTGGTCGCGGACGCGGTCCGCGAGGGACCGGCCGCGCACGTACTGGGTGGCCATCCAGGGCGAGGCGGCTTCCGGGTCGGCGTCCACCACGGCCGCGGTGAAGGCGCCGCTCACCCGGCGGGCGGCCTCGATCTCCTGCCGGAACCGGGCCCGGAAGACGGGGTTCTGGGCGTACTCGGCATGGACGACCTTGACGGCGACCTCGCGTCCGGAACGCGATCTGCCCCGGTAGACCCTGCCCATGCCGCCGGCGCCGAGCCGGTCGATCAGCTTGTAGCCGCCGACGGATCTCGGGTCGTCCTTGTGCAGCGGCACGCGCCCCTCCCCTGGCCTCCCAGCAGTTCCAGCCGCCAGAATACGGAACGCGCACGCGTGGTCGGCCGGGCGGCGGACGGTCCGGGCCGCCCTTCGCAGAAGCATCACACATGGACACGGTCCTCCCAACTCCTCGGCGGCCGGGCCGAGTCCGTGCCGGAGGCTCCGGGCGGCCCCTTGCCCGCCGGGGACCGATCGGCGGCGCCGATCCACCGAGGACGACGCCGACGCCGGCACATGCTCGCCTCGAAGGGCCTCGAAGGCGCCGATCAGGCGGCCCCTCGGGGTGTCGTGACGCCTTCTCGCCGCCGCGCTGCGTTCCTTGATACGAGGGCATCGTCTCGGACGTGCCCGCAGTCCGCCGGACGGGCCCGCCCGGCGCGTGACCTCGAAAGGTGTCCCGTATGTCCGCACAGAGCGCCGCCCCCGCGTCCCGCCCGCCGACCGCGCTGGTCACCGGTGCCACCTCCGGTATCGGCCGGGCGATCGCCAAGCGACTGGCCGAGGACGGGCTGTCCGTCGTGGTCGTGGGCCGCAATGCCGAGCGCGGTGCCGAGGCCGTGGCGGAGATCGCCGCGGCCGGGGGCCGGGCCCGGTTCGTCGCGGCCGACCTGACCGAGCCGGACGGTGCGAGCCGGCTGGCGGCGGAGGTGGGCGAGGTGGATGTGCTGGTCAACAACGCCGGAGTCGCGCACTGGGCCCCGACCGAGGAGATGCGGCCCGCCGACTACGACGCCATGTTCGACGGCAATGTCCGCGCGCCCTTCTTCCTGGTGGCCGCCTTCGCCCCCGCGATGGCCGCGAAGGGCTCGGGCAGTGTGATCAGCGTCGGCAGCATGGCGGGCAGCCTCGGTCTGGCCAATGCCGCGGCGTACGGCGCCACGAAGGCGGCCCTGGCCTCGCTGACGCGGAGCTGGACGGCCGAGTACAGCGCTCGCGGTGTCCGCTTCAACACCGTGGCGCCCGGCCCGGTTTACACCCGGCCGGAGGCGCGCGAGCTGTTCGACGCGCTGGGCGCGACCACCGCGATGCAGCGGGTGGCCGAGCCCTCCGAGGTCGCCGAGGTGGTCGCCTTCCTGGCCTCGCCGAGGGCCAGTTATGTCACCGGCGCCACCATCGCCGTGGACGGCGGCCGGACCGCGATCTGAGGCGCCCCGGTCCGGGAGGCGCCCCGGGCGGGGCGGTCGAGCCGTCCCACCCGGGGGCGCGCCGGATCAGGAGACCGTCCGGCAGACCGTGCCGTTGAGACTGAAGGATGTCGGGGCGGGGTTGGCGCCGTCGTTGGCGCCGACGAAGCCGAAGGTGGCGGAGTTGCCGCCGTTCGGCGCGAGTTCGGCGTTGGAGTCGGTGTTGGTCACATGGACGTGCCGCCCGTCACCGGTGACGTTCGCGTTCCAGGACGAGGAGACCGACTGCCCGGCCGAGGGCCAGTCGAAGGTCAGCGTCCAGCCGTCGATGTCCGCGGGCCCGACATTGCGCACCACGACAGTGGAGACGAAGCCGTTGCCCCAGCCGGAGGTCACCTGGTACGAGACGGTGCAGGTGCTGTCGTCCGGCGTAGCGGCGGTGAAGGTCAGCGGGGCGGAGGGCCGGGATAGGTGTCCCGCCTTGTCGCGGGCCAGCACATTGACGGTGTGCCGGGAGCCGGCCGGGAGATTGGAGAGCGTGACGGAGGTGCCGGTGGACGAGCCGAGCAGCTGGATGTTGGTGCCGAGCTGCTCGTAGACCTCGTACCGGTCCACCGTGCCGGTCGCGGCCGGCCAGCTCAGGCCGACGGTGCCGGCACCGACCGTCGTGGTCCGCGGTGTGCCCGGGGCGCCGACGGTGGCGGCGGCGGAACCCGTGCCGCTCTTCGGGTGCAGGGTCAGCACGGTGATGGAGTACGGCGCGAGGGTCACCGAGTCGGCCGTGGCGGTGCCGGTCGCGTCCACCAGGCCGTCGTCACCGGGGGCCCACCGCTGGACCTCGGGGGCACCGGAGGCGGCGGTGAAGCCCAGGTACCGCAGGTCCACGGTGTGCTCGGTGCCGGAGCTCTTGTTCAGCAGCAGGACTCCGAGGTCGCCGTCGGACCGGAGCACGGCGTGCGAGGAGACCTCGGAGCCGGAGGTGCCGGACGTGCCGGAGGCCACCATGCTGTCGCCGGGGTCGCTGAGCGCGCCGAGTGTCTTGATGCCGTAGTACGGCGCGAAGGGGGTGTTCACGGCGGGCTCGCAGACGCCGCCGGAGCAGCTGCCGTTGGACAGCATGCCCATGTCGCCGTAGTCGGTCTCGCCGCCGACCGTGCTGATGGTGCCCGCGCTGTTGTGGGTGTCCCACCAGTCCACGGTGAAGACGCCGTTCTCCAGCGCGGTCATCATGGCCTCGGCGGTGAACAGGCCGTTGGGGCGGCTGGTGAAGGCGCCGCCGCCGGAGTTGGAGTTCACCTCGGTCATCGCGATGCCGATGTGCGCGGAGTCGGCGCCCGCGTACCGGTCCACCAGGTCGCGCACCTCGTGCAGCTCACCGGGCAACTGCCGTACGGCGGCCAGCGACTGGTCGCCGTCGCTGGTGTTGGGGTACCAGTGGACGCTGACGAAGTCGATGTCGTGGGCGACGGCGGCGAGCACGGTGTTGTTCCAGTCGCCGGTGTCGCCCGCGGCCACCGAGCCGTCGGGCCAGTTGCCGGGCATGGTGAGGACCGCGCCGATCTTGACGGTGGGGTCGACCGCCTTCATGGCCGCGGCATAGGACGTGACCTCGCGGGCGTACTGGTCCGGCGTCTTGTCCGCGTGGGTGTCGTTCTCCCAGCCGCTGCCGTAGACGCCGTTGCCGTAGAGCTCGTTGCCGATCTCCCAGTACCTGGCGCCGTAGCCCTTGGTGATGTTCGCGTACCGGACCCAGTCCGCGGCCTCCTGGGCGGTTCCGGAGCCGTAGTTGGCGATCAGGATCGGCTGGGCGCCGGATGCCTTCGCGGTGCCCATGAAGGAGTCGAAGCCGGTGCCGGGGGCGACGTAGCCGCCGGGCGCGGTGTTGTCGACCCAGTGGTAGAGGTCGGCGTAGGAGCCGCCCGGGTAGCGCAGCGCGCCGATCCCCGCGGCCCGGTAGAGGGGGGCCACTCCGGGGTCGTTCATGTACGCGTCCCAGACGGCGGTGTTGGCGCCGAGCGCGGTCGAAGTGACCGTGCCCAGGCCCGCGTTCGCGTTGACCGTGACCGTGGTGTCGCCGGTGGCGGCCGCGTCGGCTGCGGCGGAGGTGGCGAGCGGCACGATCGCGGCCGCCATGGCCAGGGCGGCCGAGGCCATGGCGGCGAGCGGGCGGCGGAGCCCGTCCGTTCTCCTGCGGGCTGGTCTCCTGCGGAACGGCATGGGGGTGTTCCTCCCGGGTGATGCGCCGGCCCGGGGCCACACCGCGGAGCCGGACGAGGGACGGGGAACCGTGCGGCGTGCAGCACCGTGTCACCCGTCGGCGGTGTGCCAACGGGCGGGCGGGGCTTGGGACATGAGGCTTGGGAGCGCTCCCATGATGGGAGCGCTCGCCGGTCGTGTCAATCGGCCGTCCCTCGCCGGCACGGGCCGCCCGAGACGGTGCCGTCGCGTTCCCCGTGCCCGATGGCCGGGCCCCGCGGGAGGTCTCGCCCGCGGGGCCCGGCCGGATCATCAGGCGGTTCCGGTACGGTCCCCGGCCGCGGGCCGCACGCCCGCCTTGTCGACCACGGCGTGGGCCAGTTCGGCCGTGCTGGACAGCAGGGTGCCGGCCTTGCCGTACGACGTGTCCTTCGTCAGGTAGCTGCGGGAGCCGAGGAAGGAGTAGTCCTTGGCGTCGAAGACCCACTCGGTGCGCACGCAGTAGCGCGTGTCGTCGCGGACGATGCCGAGGCCCTGCCGACCGATCGCGTCCCGCACCCGCGACGACCGGTCGACGCCGGGGATCTTCGCGGCGGCCTGATAGAGGGCGGCGGCGGTGCGGGGCGGCGTCAGTCCGCCGAGCAGACCGCCGATCTCCTCGAACACCGCCTGGTCGCGTTCCCGTCCTTCGGCCGCGGGCGTCTTGGCGTACAGGTAGGCGAGCAGCTTGTCCGGGTCGGTGGGCAGGGCGGCGAGCCAGCGGTACGTGGGCCGGCCGAGACCGGCCGGGGTGCCCTTGGTGTCCCCCAGTTCGGCGTTGATGGGCAGGGTCTCCCCGTCGACGCGGGACAGACCGAGCCTGTGCAGCGGGCCGGGCTGCTGGGACACCCACGCCTCGTAGTCCTTGAGCGGGCTGACGACGGCCTTGCCGCTGGTCAGATCGGCCTCGCGGACCATCTCCCGGGTGTAGACGAACTGGTCGTCGCGCACGGTGAGCGTGCCGTGGTTCGCGGCGGCGTTCGAGATGCGGTGCAGCAGGGCGGCGGCGGGCCGCATGTCCGCGGCGGCGTGCGCTGCGGCGGCGTCGTCGTGGCCGCCGTTGCCGCTCAGGACGGCACCGGCGGTTCCCGCCGCGGCCAGGGCGAGGGCGGCCGCCGAGGCGACGAGCGCGGGCCGCAGCCGGGGCCGGGCGCGCCGGACCGGCGCGGCGCTGGTTTCGGGGGTGGCGGTTTCGGCCTGGTCGCGGTCGATGTGGCGCATGAGCAGATCCTTGTGACGAAGGTGCTGCTCGCGCGGGAGGTCCCAGTCGGCCGGGGCCGGCAGCAGACGGGCGATCTCCTCGCGGTCGTCGTGCCGCTCCGGGCAAGCGTGACGGTCGTTCATGTGAGTTCCTCCCGCACGGGCAGGGCCGCGATCGCGGCCGCACTGGTTATCTCTCCGCGGCGGAGATGCGGTTCCCGGCTTTGTCCGGCGCTCTCGTCCGCGAGGCGGGCGAGCTTCTTGCGGGCACGGGAGAGCCGGGAGCGTACGGTGCCGACCGCGATCCCCAGCGCTTCGGCCGTCTCCTGGTAGTCCAGTCCGGACCAGACGCACAGGGCGAGGACCTCGCGTTCCTGTCGCCGCAGCCGGCCCAGCGCCGCGTGCACGGCCCGGAGCCGGCGCGCGTCGTCGATGCGCCCGGCCGACCGGGCGGCGAAGTCCTCGACGTCCGGCGGTGGCGGCTGGCGGGCCAGGAACAGCTGCCGCCGCCAGGTGCTGCGGCGCGCGTTGTCCGCCTTGTGGGTGGCGATGCCCAGCAGCCAGGGCAGCAGCGAGCCGCCGTCCTCCTGGACCCGCGCACGCGAGTGCCACGCGGTCAGAAACGTCTCTGACATGACCTCTTCGGCCGTCGACCAGTCGCCGGTCAGCCGCAGCCCGTGGTTGTACACGGGCCGGGCGAACTCCTCGTACAGCTGGGCGAACGCCTCGCGGTCCCCCTCGCGTACGCGGCGGCGGATGTCGTTCTCTGACTTGTTCACACTCACTTCTCTCCGCACGACGCGGAGAGTTCCTGTGTCGTACGTCACGGCGGCGCGCCGCTGCGGGCAACCTCCCGAGGGTACGGCCCCGGGCGCGGGCGCCTTCGCCGGGAGCGGATCTGGGCGCGGATGCCGCCTCTTACCATCCTCGGATGGAAGAGATAAGACTCGGATTCGGCCCGCGCGAGCAGCGCGACATCCGGCTGCGCGCGCTCGGCCTCACGGGGCTGTTCGGGGCGGTCGCGCTGTTCGTCGTGAGCAGGTCGGACGGACCCGGCCGGCCCGCGCTGGTCCTCCTCGCGGCCGCCCTCGCCCTCGGCGTGCTGACCCTGCTGAGGTACGGCTCCGGCACGACGCTGCTGACGCCTTCGGGCGTGGTCCTGGCCACCTGGTTCGGCCGCAGGACCGTCTCCTGGGAGCGGATCACGCGTATCGAGGTCCGCCGTCGGGTGGGCCGTTACGGGTCGACCTGGATGATCGCCCGGATCCATCTGGCGGACGCGCGCCCGATGCCGCTGCCCGGACTCGTCGAGGCCAAGTCGGGTCTGCCGAAGGCCGAGTTCCAGGGTCAGGTCCGCACCTTGCTGGGCTACTGGCAGCAGGCGACCGGCCGTACCGAGATGGTGCTCTTCACTCCCTGAACCGGCGAACGGCGGACGGCGAGCGGGGCCGGGCGGCGGCCCCGGGGTCACCCCCGTACCGCCCCCGTGCTGCTGCGCACCACCAGTTGTGTCGCCAGTTCGATGTGCGGGCTCTCCAGGGTCTCGCCCTGGATCAGGCGGAGCAGGGTGCGGACGGCGACCTGGCCCATTTCGTCCAGGGGTTGGCGGACCGTGGTCAGGGGCGGCGGGGACCACTGGACCTGGGGCAGGTCGTCGAAGCCGACCACGCTGAGGTCGTCCGGGATGCGCAGGTCGTGCCGGCGGGCGGCCTCGTAGACGCCGAGGGCCATCTGGTCGCTGGAGGCGAAGATCGCGGTCGGCGGGTCGGGGAGGGTGATCAGTTCGGTGCCCGCGGCGAAGCCGGCCTCGTGGGAGAAGTCGCCCCGGCGGATGAGCCGGTCGTCGATCTCCACCCCGGCGGACTCCAGCGCGGCCCGGTACCCGTCGAGCCGGGCCCGGCTGCACAGCAGCGTGGCCGGGCCGGTGATGACGCCGATGCGGCGGTGCCCGAGGGAGAGCAGGTGCTCGACGGCGCTGCGGCCGCCCGCCCAGTTCATGGCGCCGATCGTCGGTATGCCGAAGGTGGGCACCCCGGCCGGGTCGATGATGACGGTGGGCACGCCCAGGCGCCGTAGCTCGGCGTGCAGTTCGGGGGCGAGGTCCGAGGTGACCAGGATGACGCCGTCGGAGGCCCGCGCCCGCAGATTGACCAGCCACTGCTGGGCCGAGGTGCTGCGATGGTGCACCGCGGAGACCACGGTGCCCAGTCCCGCGGCGTGCGCCACGTCCTCCACGCCGCGCAGGATCTCCACCGCCCAGGGGCTGTCGAGGTCGTTGAAGACCAGGTCGATCAGTTCCGCCCGGCCGGCGGGCTGGGCGGCGCGCCGCCGGTAGCCGTGGTGGGCCAGCAGGTCCTCGACCCGGCGGCGGGTGGCGGGGGACACATCGGCGCGTCCGTTGAGCACCCGGGAGACCGTCGGCAGGGACACGCCCGCCTCCCGGGCGATGTCCGCGATGGTGACGCGGCCCGCGTCCTGTGCTGCCATCCATGCCTCCTCGCCTGCGGTCCCTCAGCATAGGCAATCGCCCGGCCAAGGGTCCGTGCGCCGCCGCCCGGGACGCCGCACGGCCAAGCCCCGGACGGGGCCGGTCAGTTGATGCCGCGGGGGTTGACGGCCAGTCGGAGCGACCCTAACGTTTCGCGACAACTTCCGGAAACTTTCCGGAAACAGTATCGGCCCCTTTCGATGCCCCACCCCGTCCCGAGGACCGTCCCCCACGGCCCACGAAGGGGCTTCCCCGTCATGGAGAGCGGCATGGACTCTGCGCGGCACGCATCCACCGGCACACGACCCGACACCCCCGCGGCCGGCGACGGCCTCCCGGACGGCATGAGCCGGCGGACGGCACTGGCCCTCGGGGTCGGCCTCACCGCACTGGCGACACCCGTGGCCTCCGTGCTGGGCTCGGCGGGTCCCGCCCGGGCCGACGGGGCGACGGCGGCGCGGCCCACCGACCCGGGGTCGTACATCACCACCTCGCGCGGGCCCGGCACCTTCCCGCTGGTCGAGTACGGCAGGGCCACTCCCCTGGTGGTCGATGCCGGGGACCACGCGGGTGTGGTCCGCGCGGCCGGGGATCTGCGGGACGACCTGGAGCGGGTCACCGGCATCGGACCCGCGCTGTCCCATGACCCGGCCGGCCTTCGCGAGATCGTCCTCATCGGCACCCTCGGGAAGAGCCCGCTGATCGACCGTCTGGTGGCCGCCGGGAAACTGGACGTCAGCGGGATCGCCGGGAAGTGGGAGACCTCTCTTGAGCAGGTGGTGGAGCATCCGCTGCCCGGGGTCGACCGCGCCTTCGTGATCGCGGGCAGCGATCAGCGCGGCACCATCTACGGCATCTACGACGTCAGCCGGGGCATCGGGGTCTCGCCCTGGTACTGGTGGGCGGATGCCGCGCCGAGCCACCAGGACCTGCTGCACGTCCGGCCCGGGCGGCACACCCAGGGCACGCCCGCCGTGAAGTACCGCGGCTTCTTCATCAACGACGAGAACCCGTCGCTGGGCACCTGGGCCCCGGCCCACTTCGGTCCCGGTCTCGCCCCCGGCCACCCCGACGGCTTCAACCACGCCTTCTACGCCAAGGTCTTCGAGCTGATGCTGCGGCTGAAGGCCAACTACCTCTGGCCCGCGGTGTGGGGGCGCGCCTTCGCCGAGGACGATCCGGAGAACCACGCGACCGCGACGGCGTACGGCGTGGTGATGGGCACCTCGCACGAGGCGCCCATGATGCGCGGCATCGAGGAGTGGAACCGGCACGCCGTGCCCGCGGTGCGCGACGGGCAGGGCAATGTCGTCACACCGGGCAGCGACCCGTACGGCGGTACCGGCGAGTGGAGTTTCCGGCACAACGCCGAGGCGCTGAAGGCGTATTGGACGGACGGCATCCGCCGCAAGGTGCGCGAGGGCTTCGAGGGGGTGGTGACCCTCGGCATGCGGGGCAACGGCGACACCGCGCTGCCCGACGGCGACGGCATCGACCTGATGCAGAGCATCGTGGCCACCCAGCGCCGGATCATCGCGGACGTCACCGGCAGGCCGCAGGCCGAGACCCCGCAGGTGTGGACGTTCTACAAGGAGGTCCAGCGCTACTGGGAGCAGGGGCTGCGGGCGCCCGACGATGTGACGGTGGTCTTCACCGACGACAACTGGGGCAATCTGCGGCTGGTCCCGAGCCCGTCCCTGCCCGCGCACAGCGGCGGTTACGGCCTCTACTACCACTTCGACTATGTCGGCGCGGGCCGCAACTACAAGTGGGTCGACACCGCCAACCTGGCCAATGTCCTCGACCAGCTCGGCCAGGCGTACACCTATGGCATCCGGCGGCTGTGGATCGTCAACTCCGGTGATGTGAAGGGAAATGAGCTGTCCACGCAGTTCTTCCTCGACTACGCCTGGAACCCCGGGCGCTGGACCGCCGAGGACGTCCCCGCGTGGCTGGAGCAGTACGCGCGGCAGAACTTCGGGCCCGCGCACGCCGCCGAGATCGCCGAGGTGCTGGACACGTACGGGTATCTGCAGGCACGGCGCAAGCCCGAGTTGCTCAACCGGAAGATCACCGTGGATCCGGACAAGGACCTGGCCACGGACTCCTCCGCCGTCGTCTACGACGACCGGGCGACGCCTTTCAGCATCACCGACTACCGGGAGATGGAACGCGTCACGCGGGAGTGGGCGGAGCTGTCCGCCGCGGCCGAGCGCGCGAACCGCGCCCTCCCGGCAGCCAAGCGGGACGGCTTCTACGAGCTGGTCCTGTATCCGGTCAAGGCGACGGCGAACCTCTACGCCCTGCGCCAGGCCCAGTTCACCAACCTGCTGTACGCCGGTCAGGGCCGGGCCCTCGCCAATGCGCTGGCCTCGGACACCGAGTCGTACTTCGCCGCGGACAAGGCACTCGCCGATCATTTCAACAACGGTGTGGCACAAGGGAAATGGAAGGGATTCCAGACCCAGCCGCACATCGACTACGGCGATGTGGCCCGGTACGGCCCGGACGCGCCCTGGCAGCAGCCGCAGATCGACAACGCGGCCATCCCCGACGTCATCTTCCCGGCCGTCGAGCGCATCACCCCGCAGGCGAAGGGGCGCATGGGGGTCGCTGTGGACGGCAGCGACCAGGTCTGGCCCGGCTCCGCGGCCGACTGCGTGCTGCCCACCCTGAGCCCGTACGCGAGCGGACCGGCGCCGTACATCGAGATCTTCAACCGCGGTACGGCGCCCTTCGACTACCAGATCCGTACCGGGGTCCCGTGGCTGTCCGTCGACGCGACGAGGGGGCGCGTCGACGGGCAGGCACGCGTCACCGTGCGCGCGGACTGGTCCCGTGCGCCCAAGGGCAGCACCACCGTGCCCGTCACCGTCAGCGGGCCGGACGGCCAACGGGTCACGGTCCAGGCCCCGGTGGACCATCCGCGGCCCGCGCACAAGGTCAGCGGGTTCGTCGAGGCACGCGGCTACCTCTCCATCGAGGCCGACCACTACACCAACGCCCGTGGTGGGGGCGGGATTTCCTGGCGCCGGCTCCCCGGCATCGGCAGGACCGGCGCGGGCATGGAGCCCTTCCCGGTCACCGCGTCCCGGCGGACCCCGGGCGGCGACGGACCCCGACTGGAGTACACCGTCACGCTCTTCACGACCGGCCCGGTCAGAGTGTCGGCGTACCTCTCGCCGCGCAACGACGTGCTGGCGAACGGCGGTCTCACCTACGCCGTCTCCTTCGACGGCGACCGGCCGCAGTCGGTGAACATCACCGAGGCCACCGGCTCCGACGACGGCACGATGAACACACAGTGGCAGCGCAACACCTCCGACAACGTCAACGTCACCACGACCACCCACCGCATCGGCGAGGCGGGGGTGCACGTGCTGAAGTTCTGGATGGTCGACCCCACCGTGGTGCTCCAGAACCTCGTCGTGGACACCGGTGGCCTCAAGCCCAGTTACCTCGGTCCGCCCGAGAGCCTCCGGCTGCGCTGAAGAAGGGACGACATCTTATGGGCCGACACCTCATGGGCCGGACATCCGCACTCCTCGTGAGCGTTGCCGCCGCGGCCGTGCTCACGGCCACCGGCTTCGCCACCTCCCCCGCGGCCGGCGGGGACCGTACGACGGGCACCACCACGAGCCGGGTCGCCGCCGGGCACTGGGTGAACACCTGGACCTCGATGCCGCAGCTGACCGAGCCGGGCAACCTGCCTCCGGCGCCGTTCACCCAGCCGGACCAGGTCTTCGCGGACAGCACGGTGCGCCAGACCGTGCATGTCTCGGTCGGGGGGACGCATCTGCGGCTGCGCTTCTCCAACGCGTTCGGCGGGGCGGCGCTGCCCCTCACGGCCGTCTCGGTGGCGCTTCCGGCGGGCGGGCGCCCCGGGTCCGGCGCCGTCCGGGCGGGCAGCACCCGGACGGTGACCTTCGACGGCCGCGCCTCCACCGTGGTCCCGGTCGGCGCGCAGGCCGTCTCCGACCCGCTGGACTTCCCGCTGCGGCCGGGATCCAACCTCACGGTGACGCTCTATCTGGCCGACGGCCAGGCATCGGACGACATCACCTCGCATCCGGGCTCGCGCACCACGTCGTACATGGTGCGCGGCAACCATCTGGACGACCCGGACCTCGGCGGGGCGGCCACCGCTCAACACTGGTATTTCCTCAGTGGAGTCGAGGTCTTCTCGAAGAGCGGCACGGCGGCGGCCGTCGTGATGGGCGACTCGCTGACGGACGGCCGGGGCTCCACGACCGACGGGAACGACCGGTGGCCGGACCAGCTGCTCACCCGGCTGCGGTCGCGCCCCGAGACGTCCGGGGTCGCGGTCCTCAACCAGGCGGCCGGCGGCAACCGGGTACTCGACGACGGCCTCGGCCCCAATGCGCTGGCCCGCTTCGACCGCGACGTGCTGGCGCAGAGCGGGGTGAAGTGGCTGATCCTCTTCGAGGGGGTCAACGACATCGGCACCGCCGACGCCACCGAGGCCGCGCAGCGGAAGACCGCGGCGGCGCTGATCGCGGCCTACGACCAGATCGTCGTACGGGCACACGCGCAGGGCATCCCGGTGTACGGGGCCACGCTGACGCCCTTCGGCGGCGACACCGACTACGACGACCCGAACGGCTACCGCGAGGCGGCCCGGCAGACGGTCAACCGGTGGATCCGCACCAGCGGCCGCTTCGACGCCGTCCTCGACTTCGACCGGGCCGTCCGCGATCCGCGCCAACCCCGACGGATCCAGGGCTCGTTGGATGTCGGCGACCATCTGCACCTGAACCCGGCCGGCTACCAGGTACTGGCCGACGCGGTGCCGGCCCGGCTGTTCGGCAGGCAGCCCGTACCGGACTTCGGTCTGCGCTAGCGGCACTTCGCCGGCCGGACCGATCTGTGCCCCCCGGGGCGGCAGCACGCGGCCCCGGGTTCTCCACGAGCCTTCCCGAGACGGTTACTGGTACTCGTTCTGGACCAACGGCGGCGGTTCGGTCTCCATGAGCCTGAGGTCCGCTGGACCACCAACCCGCTCGTCGAGCAGTGACGGCGGCACGTACGAACTCTACGAGACGCAGCAGGTCAACCAGCCGCCCATCATCGGCACCGCGACGTTCAACCAGTACTGGAGCGTGCGGCAGTCCAAGCGGGTGGGCGGCACCATCACGGTGAGCTGACCGAGGCGCCCCGTGCACAGGGGAGGGCCGGGGCGCCCCGGCCCTCCTTCGCGTCAGCCGGTCTCGGCGGCGAGGACCCGGCGCACGGCGAGCGTGGCCGAGTGGACGGCGGCCTCGCTGTTGGGGCGCAGGGCCAGCCAGTCCCCCGCGAACTCGACGCGGCGCAAGGGCCGTTGGAGGAAGGCCCGGCGCAGGCGCAGCGCGGCCGGTGGCGCCTCCGGCAGGCCGTGCGGCCAGCGCGCCACGAAGGCCGTACGGGTCGCCTCGGTCAGGCCCGGCAGATACCGCTCGGCGTGCGCGCCGACCTCGGACGCGATCTCCTCGTCGGTGCGGCCCAGCAGCCGCGTCGACGCGTAGGGGGAGGCGAACAGGCTGATCAGGCCGCGTCCGGGGGGTACCCGGCCGGGTGCCTTGATGTGGTCGAGGATGGCTCCGGCGAACACCCGGTCCTCCACCGCGGGCACTTGGAGGCCGTAGGAGGGCCGGCGGGTGGGGCTCGGCAGGGGGCGGTCGAGGAGGCAGGACACCTTGAGCATCGGGCGGTAGGTGCTCGCCGTCAGATAGGGGCGCTCGTCGTCCGGGACATCGGCGTGCAGCGCGAGTGCCAGGGGCGCGGGTACGGCGAGGACGACGTGTCCGGCGGTCACCGTCGTGCCGTCGGCGAGGTCGAGGCGGGCCGTGCGCGGGCCCGGCTTGACCGCGACGACGGCGGCGGCGGTGACGACGTCAAGGCGGTCCGCGAGTGCCCTGGCCAGGGTGTCCATGCCGTCCCGGTACGCCACCCAGCGCTCTCCCGCGCCGCCGACGGCGAGCAGCAGCGCGGCCATCGGCCCGATCGCCGAACGCTCGGGCAGCCAGCCGAAGAAGGTGCCGGACATCGGCTGCAACAGCCGCTCGTACAGGTCGCGATGGTGGCGGCGGGCGTACTCCGCCACGGTCAGGTCGCCGAACGGTGTCGACTCCGGGTGCTCGGGGTCGAAGCGCGAGCGGTGCCGCAGCAGGGTCGCGGTGAAGCGCAGCCAGGACAGCCGGCCGCGCCAGGTCATGCCCGCGCCGGTCAGCAGCCCCGCCGGATGGCCGAAGTCGGGGCGGGCCCGGCCGTCGCGCCAGATCGCCATGCGGCCGCCCACCGGTACGACCGCGTCGGCGGGCAGGCCGACCGCGCGGATCAGCCGCCAGGTGGCGTCGTAGCCGCGGGTGGCGATCTGCTCGGCGCCCTCGTCCAGGACGTACCCCTCGTGGCGGCGCCCGGCCATCCGCCCGCCGACCCGGTCGCCCGCCTCGAACACGCGCACCGATCTGCCGGTGCGCGTCAGATGGAAGGCGGTGGCCAGGCCCGAGATCCCGGCTCCGACCACGGCGACATCGACGTCTGTGTCGGCCATCAGCGGTTCTTCCTCGTGTAGTGGTACGACGGCGCGGCGGCGCGGGTCAGGTCCAGCGTCCGGTGCCGGGCGCCGGCGCCCCGTCGAGCAGCCGGTCCCGCAGCTCCTGGCGCCGTACCTTTCCCGTCGCGGTGAGCGGGAGCCGGTCCAGGGGCAGCAGTGCGGGCTCGCCGAGCGGGGGCAGATCGGCGACGGCCCGGCGCCATGCGTCGCGGGCGAGCGTTCCGTCCCGGGTCGCGAGGACGGGCAGCGGGAGCCCGTTCGGCCGGGCGAGCACCACCGCCTCGACGACGTCCGGGAGCCGGTCGTGCAGCACGTCCTCGATCTCGACGCAGGTGCTGCCCGGGACCGCGTCCACCTCCCGGTCCAGCAGCCGCAGCCGCCCGGACCGGGTGACGGCGCCGAGGTCCCCGGTGGCGAACCAGTCGCCCGCGGACTTGGCCGACAGCCGCTCCCGCTCCCCGGCGTATCCCGCGCACAGCGCCTTGGTACGGGCCATCACCAGGCCGGTCCTGCCGGGTGCCACCGGCCGCAGAGTGGCCGGGTCCACCACCCGCAGCCGTGTCTTGCCGGGAACGGGACGGCCCAGGTCGCGGGTGGTCGGGTGCCGCTCCCCCGCCGCGCGCACCGAACGGCGGGTGAGGCAGCGGAAGGTGAGCGGCCCGGTCTCGGACTGCCCCCACACCTGCACCCACAGCGGCAGCCGACGGCGCGTGGCGGCGAGGTAGGCGCGCACCGTGGGCGGGTGGATCGCGTCGAAGGTGTTGAGGAACAGGCGCACGCGGCAGAACGGGTTGTCCGGCGCCGCGGCGAGCGGCTGCCAGCGCACATAGGCGGCGGGCGTGGCCTCCAGGACGGTGGGGCGGTGGGCGCGCAGGACGGGTTCGGCGTGCTCGGCCGCGAAGCTGTCGAGCAGCACCACTTCGCGCGGGGCGAGGGCGAACACGCTGAGCGTCCAGGTGAGTCCGCGCCCATGGGCGTACGACGTCGCCTGGGCCACGGTGTCGTCGGGGCGGCTGCTCACCAGCGGCCAGCGGCGGGCCTCGGCGGCGGCGATGCGGTGGACCAGCGAGGCGGTGGTGTGCACGACCAGTTTGGGGACGCCGGTGGTGCCCGAGGTGTGCATGATGGCCAACGGGGCCTGTGCGCAGGGCCGTTGGAACGGCGGCGGGTGGTGGCCGCGCACGTCCGCGAGGGGTACGGCGCCGGGTGCCGGGGCGTCGAGGGTGAGGGTGCGGCGGGTGCAGGCGGTCAGGTCGGTGCCCGCGGTGTGTGCGGCCGTGAGGGTGTCCGAGGTGGTGACCAGGGCCCTGGCGTCGAGGCGTTTGAGCAGGAGGTGCAGGGTCTCGGGCGGCAGGCTCCCGGAGAGCAGCGCGGGCACGGCGCCGATGCGAGCGGCGGCGCAGGCGAGCAGGACGTAGTCCCAGTGGTTGGGTTTGATCACGGCGACCCGGTCGCCCCGCGTGACGCCGAGCGCGGCGAGCCAGCCCGCGGCCCGGCTCACCAGGCCGGCGAGGTCCTCGACGCCGTATGCCGTACGGCCGTCGTCGGGGATGTCCGGCGGGCGGCTCAGGTGGACCCGGGTCCTGCTGCCGCGGTCGGCCAACGCGTCGAAGAACAGGCCGGGTTCGAGGGTTCTCATCTCAGGTGCTCGTCTTTCGGGTACCCGCTATCGCGGGTCGGTCGGATCACGTCGTGGCGGCGCACAGCACATTGGCCGCGACCAGGGCGAGGACCAGGACCCGGTGCGCCCGGATGCCGATCAGCCGGCCGCGCAGGATGTCGCCGCGCACCATGCCGACCGTGAACTGCGCGATGCGGGCCGCCGTCACGGGGAGGAGGGCGAACGGGAACCACCGGGGCACGATGCCGAGGACGGCCGCCGTGCCGATCACCGCGGTCTCCAGGGCGGAGAGCGCGCCGATGAAGACGGCGTTGCCGCGGCGGGAGAGGAGGCAGGCGGCGGTCGGCCGGCCCACCGCGCGGTCTCCGGCGATGTCGTTGGTGTTCGAGTACACGCCGAAGAGGAGGGGCCCGAGGCCGAACAGGAAGGCCTCCACGGCCGCGAGGGCGGTGGCCCGGCCGGTGAGCAGGCCGTACAGCGGCAGTACGAAGGCCCAGCCGACGGCGGCGAGGAACACTTCCTGGAGCCCGTGGTAGCCGAGTCGCAGGCCCCAGGAGTACTGCGGGACGAGGAGGCCGGCGGCCGCGACGCCGAGCACGGCCCACAGCGGCCGGTGGGGTGCGAGCGCCAGCGCCGCCGTCCAGCACAGGACACCGGCGGCGATCGCGGCGCGGGCGAAGCGCAGGGCGTCCGCCTCGGTCAGGGTGCCGGCGAGGAGGGGTTTGCGGGCGAGCCGGCGCACGGCGGCGTCGGTGCCGTAGTTCGCGGCGTCGCTGCCGTCCCGGTACCCGGTGATGTCGTCGTACGCGACGGCCGCGCCCACCAGGCACAACTCGCCGAGCAGGAAGGCCCCGAGGGTCGCCCAGGACGAGGCGCCGAGGACGCCCGCGCCGCTCACCGGCAGCAGCGACACCACCACGATCAGGCTCAGGTAGTAGTCGACCATCCCGAGCTTGGCCAGCCGGAGATAGGCGGTCGGACGGGGGCGCGGGGGCCGGGCGGGGTGGAACGCGATGGTGGGCGGCGGGACCGCGGGGGCGTGTCCCACGCCGGGCTCGGCGACCGCGACGGCCGATGCGGGGGCAGAGGGCTTCACCGAAGCTCCTGAGATCACTTGGCGGGTGAAGGAGGAGCCGCAGGCCACGCCGGCGGCTCCTCACACATCGGTTCCCGACGTCAGGAGAACTTGACGTCGACCTTGTAGACACCGGGGCGCTCGGCGGTGACGGTGGCCTCGCCCTGCGCGCCGTTGTACACCCCGGTACCGCCCTCGACCACGGCCTTGAACCGGTAGGGGTAGTCCATCGGGTTGGCGTCGATCACGGCCTGGGTGCTCAGGTTGAGCTCGTCACCGTCGTTGAAGATGACGTACGCGCCACAGTCCGCGTCCATCTTCGTCGGGCCCTCGATACCGTCGACGGCGCAGGTGTCGAAGGTCCGGCCGATCACCCGGCCCGAGGCGTCGAACACCGGGCCGTTGCCGGCGAACCCTCCGCCCAGGCTCGGCGACTGCGGGATGGAGGTGTTCTTCGTGTAGTCGATGGTGAAGCTCAGCGGCGCGGGCGCCGCCGCCAGGGCCGGTGCCGCACCGGCGGCGCCGAGCGCGCCGACGAGGGACGCGGTGGCGACGGCGGAGGCGATACGCCTGCCCATAGCAACTCTGTGCATGAACACTCCTTGGACATCTCGGGCCCGTTGCCCGACGACCAGGGCACAGTTGATCACAGTTCGGAGTTCCTTGATCACCAACCGTGACGGAGTGTCGGAGGCGAGGTGTTCGCGGATTTCGCTACGGGGGCGCACGCCCGGGGCGTGCGGATGTGCCAGTCTTCGCCCGGTCAGCGCCGGGTCGTGGTGTCGAAGGCCACGAAGCGGAGTTCGGAGGTGTAGCGACGGCCCTGGTCGTCGGTGAGCCAGCTCTGTTCGGGGGTGGGGAGCATTTCGGTGAGGGTGACGGTGGCGGAGGGGTCCTTGCGGGCGAGGCGGCGGAGGGCCTTGGCGAGGATGGTCAGGTAGACGGGGCTGTCGAAGTCGACGTAGAAGGGCCGGGATTCGGTCGGGGAGACGACGAAGACATAGCGCGGCAGGCCGAGTTGGGCGCGCCAGCGGCGGGCGGCCACGAAGCGGCGGGCCTCGTCCTTCTCGTCGGCGAACGAGGCCTGCGCGGCCGGCAGGCGCCAGGTCTCGCGGGCCACCACCAGCCGGTCCAGGGTGACGCGCGGGGTGTGGTCGGCCTGGGGCAGGAGCTGGAAGAGGTCCATCGACAGGGTGGTCAGGACATGGGAGAAGACGTCCAGCGCGGGGAAGACGGAACCGTCCGGGAGGCGGACGACGAGGTCGCCGGCCCGGTTCTCCACGGTCGCATCGGCGCTGCGGATCGTCCGCTCGGGGTCCGCGGTGAAGTCGGCGAGGGCCACTTGGCGGTCCTGGGGCCGTACGAGGGTGTGGCGGACCCGGGCCGACAGGCGGGCGCGGTGCTCCTTGGGGATCAGGGGCATCAGACGGGGGGTGGGGTGGTCGCGGTCGGTCAGCGCGAGGAGTTCGGCCATGTCCGGGTGCTGGTAGGTGAACAGGGAGGCGCCCAAGGTGTTGGACGCCATGTGGAGTTCGCCCAGGACCAGGGTGAAGTCGCCGCGCTCGATCGCCTCCGTGCCCTCGGCCGCGATCAGGACGTCCGGGCTCAGATAGCGGGCCGTCGTCCAGCCGTCGCCGCCGGACGCGAACCGCTCCCGTACCGCCGTCTCGATGTCGGCCGTCGACACGGTCACCTCCCGGGCGCCCTCCGGCACCGCCAGGATCCGCCCCCAGCGGTCGGCGAACTCCCGTTGCAGCTCGGCCGACTTGGCGCGGGCGGCGCCGTGCAGCACCGGCAGGCACGCGAACCAGAAGGAGGCGAGGTCGACCGGGCCCTCGGCGGCCAGCCGGTCGTGGACGACGCGGACCTCCTCCCGCACGGTGGCGGCGAGTTCGGAGGTGAGCCAGGCCGCGCTGTCCATCAACAGCCTGAGCGGGCGCAGCGCTTCGAGCATTCCGGGGCCGAGGCGGGCGGTCGCCGAGCGGCGGGTGTCGGAGTAGACCAGCGAGCGGCAGGGCGCGGTCGACGCGGACTTCTCCCGCACCGCGGCCGTGTCGGTGAGTTCGGTGAAGTCCTGTTCGAGGGCGGTCAGGGCCTGGACGAGGGAGTCCACGTCGGTGGCCGCCGCCACGGCGGCGCGGCCGCGTTCCAGCCGGTCCAGTGCCGCGAGGCCGCGCCTGCGGGGTTCGGACGCGCCGACGGTCTCCAGCCAGGCGCGCAGGGCACGGTCGGGGTGGGTGTCGGCGGGTATCTCCAGGCGCCGGACCACCCAGCGGCGGGCGACCAGGTCGGCCAGCACGGCGGGGACGTCGGTGTCCGGGAGTTCGGCGGCGATGGACCGGGCCGGGCGGACGCCGTCGCAGCGGGCGAGGACGGCCGCGGTCTCGGCGGGCACGGGGATGGGGCGCCGGCCGGGGACGCGGACCCGGTCGCCGTCCAGCACGAGGAAGGGCACGCGGCGGGGGGCGATCCACTCATGCAGTGCGGGGTCGGCGTCCAGCATCTTGGCGAGCGCGTCGATCCCCCAACTCGCCCAGTAGACAGATGATTTGGCGATCAGTCCGGTTCCGGGGTCCACACCGACCGTCCGGGTGCCGGAGTCCCAGCGGCCCCAGCCCACGGGTCCGAAGAAGCCGATGGTGTCGTTCTTCACGCAGAACCGCTGCCAGTAGTGCGCGACCAGCTCCTCCCGCTGCCGGGGCATGCTGCTGCGGCTGTCCGCCGTCGGGGTCCAGCGCAGGAAGGGGGCGATCCCGGAGGTGAGCACCGGCCGGTTCTGCCAGGCCACCGCCTTCCGGAAGGCCGGCGCACGGGCGATGTCCTGCAAGGTGTGCGCGGTCTCCACGGCGGCCTCCGTGAAGAGCCGGGCGAAGCCGCTCCACTCGGGGCCGTCGAGTGGTTCGCCGGCGCCGAACTTGTCGGCCGCCTCGGCCAGTCCGGGCGGGGCGAGGCGCAGCACGCCGTCGGCGGGGAAGCCCGCCCCGCGCAGGGCGAACTGCTCCCACAGCCGCCAACGGCCGAGGGACGGCACGAGATCTTCGGTCATGGCACGGCTCTCCTTGGCGAGCGCGGACGGACGGGGGCGACGACGGGAGACGGGACGCGCCGGAGGAACGGACCCGTCGGGCGGATCGGGACGCGGTGGCGAACGGGTCAGGCGGTGCCGTAGTCGGCCTCGACGACCTCGGCCAGCTCCAGCGGTGTCGGGTAGGCGAAGACCAGGGAGACCGGGACGTCGGCGCCGAGGACCTCCTGGAGGCGGCCGGTGATCTGGAACGCGGTGAGCGAGTCGCCGCCGGCCTCGTAGAAGTCGGTCTCGGCGGTCAGGTCGGGCAGGCGCAGCACGTCCCGGAAGATGTCGACCAGCAGGTCGACGGTGACGACGGGGTTGGTGACGGGGGCGGCGGTTGCGGCGTTCGGGGTCATGGCGTGGGCTCCTTCGTTTCGGTACGGATGAGGGTGTGGGTGCTGGTGCTGGTGCTGGTGTGCGTGCTGGTGCTGGTGCTGGTGTGGCTGTGGTGCAGGGTGTGCAGCCGGGCGGGGGTGTTGCCGCCCGAGACGATGGCCACGGCGCGTTCGCCGCGCCCGGCGCGCAGGGCGCCGGCCAGGGCGACGGCTCCGCTGGGTTCGGCGTCGACGCCGAGGCGGTGCAGCAGGGTGGTGGCGGCGAGGATCTCCGCGTCGCCGACGGCGATCAGTTCGTCGACGCGGTCCCGGATGATCGGGTAGGGCACGGTTCCGGGGCTCTGGCCGCGCAGTCCGTCCGCGACGGTGGCGCAGGGCGGGAGGCGGACCGGGTGTCCCGCGGCCAGGGAGCGGGCGTAGCGGGGGGTGAGGGCGGGTTCGACGCCGACGACGCGGACCGGGTGATCGGCGGCGGCCAGGCACAGGCCGGCGAGGAGTCCGCCGCCGCCGGTGGGGACGTAGACCGTCTCCGTGTCGGGTGCCGCGGCCAGGAGTTCGAGGCCGACGGTGCCCTGTCCGGCGACGACCAGGGGGTGGTCGGAGGACGGTACGAGGACGGCGCCCTGCTCGGCCGCGAGGGCGCGGGCCCTCTCCTCCCGTTCCGCCACTCCCCCGCCCACCTGCACGGTCTCGGCGCCGAGCGCGCGGATGGCGGCGGCCTTCGAGGGCATCGCGCCCGCCGCGAGGACGACGGTCAGCCGGATGCCGAGCGTCCGGGCGATCCGGGCGAGGGCGATGCCGTGGTTGCCGGAGGAACCGGTGACGACCCGGTCGGCGCCCAGCGCCAGGACGGCGTTGGCGGCGCCGCGCATCTTGAACGAGCCGCCGAGCTGGAGGTGTTCGGCCTTCAGCAGCAGCCCCGTCCCGTGCGCCGCGGTGACCGGGCCGCGCAGCAGGGGGGTGCGGACGACGTACGGCGCGATACGGGAGGCGGCGGCCAGGAGGTCGGCCCCGCCCAGCGCCACGGTGGCGGCCCCGAGCCGGACCTCACCGGCTCCGGGTCCGACCCCGACTCCGACCCCGGGTGCGACCCCGACGGGTCCGGGTCCGACCCCGGGTCCGGTCGTCCTCGTCCTCGTACCGGCCCCGAGCCCGGTGACGCTCGTATCGGCCCCGCGTCCCGCCGTACCCGCCGTACCCGTCGTCCCGGCCGTACTCATACCGGCCTCCCGCCCGCCAGCACCCGGCGGTCGGCCTTGCCCGCGCGGGTCGTCGGCAGCGTCTCCAGACGGACGAAGCGGCGCGGCATCAGATGCGGGGGCAGGGTGCGGGCGAGGTGGCGGCGCAGGGTGGCGTCCGTCGTGTCCGACAGGGCGCCGGTGACATGGGCGAGCAGATGGACGCGGCCCAGGTCGTCGGTGTGCGGGGTGACCACCGCGCCGGTGACGCCCGGGTGGGAGAGCAGGGCGCCCTCGATCTCGGCGGGGTCGACGCGGTAGCCGCGGATCTTGAGCTGGCGGTCGGTGCGGCCGGTGTAGTGCAGTCCGCCGGGGCCCCGGTGGCCGAGGTCGCCGGTGCGGTAGAGGCGGGCGCCGGGTGGGCCGAGGGGGTCGGGGACGAACGCGGCGGCGGTGCGGGCGGGTTGGCCGCCGTAGCCGCGGGTCACCCCGCTGCCGCCGATGTAGACCTCGCCCACCGTGCCGTCGGGGACCGGGGCGAGGGCCGCGTCCAGGATGCGGACGACAGTGCCCTCGCGCGGGGTGCCGACGAGGTCGGTGGTGTGGTCGGGGGCGGCGGGCACGCTGTGCCGGGTGGTGGTCATGGTGCACTCGGTGGGGCCGTACTGGTTGACGAGCCGGCCGGGTACGAGCCCGCGGCCACCGGCGGCGAGGAAGGGCCGCAGGGACTCGCCGCTGGAGGCGACCAGTTCGACGCCCGCGAGGGGTTCGGTCAGGTCGGTCTGTCCGCCGAGGTGGGTGAGGAAGGACGGGGTGACGCTGAGCAGCGCGGTCACCCCGTGGTCGCGGACGGTGGCGGCGAACTCCGCGGGGCGCAGCAGCCGGGCGCGGTCCACGATCACCAGCCGGGCTCCGGCGAGCAGCGGTACGAAGGTGTCCCGGATGGAGGCGTCGTAGCCGAGCGGTGCGGTCTGGAGGGCCACGGTGTCCGGGCCGAGGCCGAACGCCCGTGCGGTGTCGCGGAGATAGGCGTCGAGGCTCGCGTGTTCGACGAGTACGGCGCTCGGTTCGCCGGTGCTGCCGGAGGTGTGGCTGACATAGGCGAGGGCCTGCGGGTCGGCGCCCACGTCCGGGAGCGGGCCGTCCGGGGGTTCCTCCTGGTCCAACAGGACGGTGGGTACGCCGAGTTCGAGGGCCGGGGCGAGGGCGCAGTGGGTGAGCAGCAGCCGGGCGCCCGCGCTGCGGACGAAGGCCGCCAGCCGCTCGCGGGGCTGGCTCACGTCCAGGGTGAGGAAGGCGGCGCCGCAGCGCAGCGCGGCGGCCATGGCGGCGACCGCGTCGGTGCCGTGCTCGACGGCCACGGCGCAGACGGTCTCGGGCCGGGCGCCGTGGGCGCGCAGCAGCCGGGCGATCTCCTCGATCCGGGTGGCCAGCCGGGCGTACGACACCTCGCCCGCCGGGGTGCTCAGGGCGGTGCGCCCTGGGTGACGCAGGGCGTGCGCGGCGATGTCGTCGGCGAGCGTGCGCATCACCGCTCCCCCGGGTCGGCGACGGTCATGTCGACGGCCACGAACCGGAGTTCCGAGGTGTAGCGGCTGCCCTCGTCGTCGGTGAGCCAGGCCTGCTCGGGGGTGGGCAGCATCTCGCTGACCTTGAGCCGGGCGCCGGGGTCCTTGCGGGCGAGCCTGCGGGCGGCCTTGGCGAGGATGGTGAGGTAGACGGGGCTGTCGAAGTCGACGTAGAACGGCCGGGGTTCGGTCGGCGAGACCACGAACACGAAGCGGGGCAGCTCGTGCCGGCGCTGCCAGTGCCGGGCCTTCACGAAGCGGACGGCCTCCGTCTTCTCGTCGGCGAAGTCCACCTCGGCGACGGGCAGTTGCCAGGTCTCGCGGGCCACGGTCATCCGGCCGAGGGTGATGCGCGGGGTGTGCTCGCCCTCGGGGCGCAGGGTGAAGCGGTCCATGACGCGCTGGGTGAGGGTGTTGGCGTAGGCGTCGAGCACGTCGTACGCGGTGCCGTCGGGCAGGACCGCGCTGAGCCTGCCGTCCCGGTCCTCGACCAGGACGTCGGCGCTGAGCACGGTGCGCGGGCGGTGCGGGTCGCCGGTCTGGTCGACCAAGGCGACGTAGTGGTCCTCGGGCCGGTCCAGGGAGGGCCGGCTGCGGGTGGACCACTTCAGGGGCAGCTCCTTGGGCAGCATGGGCAGCAGGCGCGGGCCGGGGAAGTCGCGGGTGGTCTCGGCGAGCAGCTCGTCGCGGTCGGGGTGCTGGTGCACGAACAGGGAGGCGCCCATGGTGTTCAGCGCGCAGTGCATCTCGCCGAGGACGAGGTCCACGTCGCCGCGGGCGAGGGCGGTCTCGTCGGCGGCGGTGACCAGCACGTCGGGGCTGATGTAGCGGGCCAGCGACCAGCCGTCGCCGGGCTCGTCGAACTCGCGGCGGACCCGTTCGGCCAGTTCGGCGGTGCTCACCCGGACCCGGCGCACGCCCTCGGGCAGTTCGAGGACACGGGCCCATTTGGCGCGGAGTTCGGCCTGGATCGCGTCGATGAGGTCGCCCGCGTCGGGGTGCGGGGAGGGCAGGGTGTGCAGCCACAGGGTGCCCAGGTCGACCGGTGCGCCACCGGCGCTCAGCCGCTCGTGCACGGTGCGCAGCCGGGCGCGGACGGCCTCGGCGAAGCGGTTCGTCATCCAGCGGGCGGCGGTCAGGCACAGCTGGAGCGGTTCGAGGTGGTCCAGCAGTGCGGCGCCGGTGGTGGCGGTGGCGGCGCGCCGGGCGTCGGAGTACACC
Source organism: Streptomyces sp. NPDC093018 (assembly GCF_040684035.1). Classification (NCBI taxonomy): domain Bacteria; kingdom Bacillati; phylum Actinomycetota; class Actinomycetes; order Kitasatosporales; family Streptomycetaceae; genus Streptomyces; species Streptomyces sp. NPDC093018. Next base: position 138,600 of record NZ_JBFBFF010000006.1, on the reverse strand, counting down.
AACCCACGGCAGGGCGCGGTGCGTTCACCCTTGGCGCGCTGGGCCTCGCTGTCGGTCAGCGTGGCGAAGTCGGCTTCGAGCGCGGTGATCGCGGCGGTCAGCGCGGTGGCGTCGTCGCCGGCGGCGCGGACGGCGTCCCGGCCGCGCTCCAGTACGGCGAGACGCTCCAACGCCCCTTCTCGCGCCGCCTTTTCGGGGACGCGCTCCAGGATGTCGCGCAGCGCGCGGTCGGGGTGGGTGGCGGCGGGCACCTCCAGTCGCCACTGCACCCAGCGGCGGGAGATCAGGTCCCGTACGGTCTGGGTGACCTCGTCCTCGGGCAGGCCGAGTTCGGCGGCGATGGCGGGTATGTGCCGGGTGCCGTCGCAGCGTTCCAGTACGGCGCGTTCGGGGTCGTCGAGCTGCCGGGCGGGGCGGCCGGGCACCTGGACCGTGCCGTCGGCGCAGCGCACGAACGACACCCGGCGCGGCGGGATCCAGCGCATCAGGGCGCTGTCCGCGGCCAGGACCTTCGCCAGGGCGTCGATCGCCCAGCCGGAGAAGTACACCTCCCGGGCGGCGAGGAAGCCGTCGCCGGGGGTCACGGCGACGCCGCCCCGGGCGACCAGGTCCCAGTAACCCCAGCCGACGGGCCCGAAGAAGCCGATGGTGTCGTTCTTCACGCAGAACCGCTGCCAGTAGTGCGCGACCAGCTCCTCGCGCTGCCGCGGCATGCTGCTGCGGCTGTCGGCGGTCGGGGTCCAGCGCAGGAACGGGGCGATGCCGGTGCGCAGGACGGCGGGGTTCTGCCAGGCGAGCGCGGCCTGGAAGCGGGGCCGGGCGGCGATCTCCTGGAGGTAGCGGGCGGTCTCCACGGCGGCCGCCGCGAGGTTCTCCGTGAAGGCTCCCCACTCCGGTCCGGACAGCTCGCTGTCGGGCCCGAACTTGTCGGCGGCCTCGGCGAGTCCGGGCGGGGCGAGGCGCAGCACGCCGTCGGCGGGGAAGCCGGGGCCGCGGAGCGCGAACTGCTCCCACAGCCGCCAGCCTCCGCCCGGCAGCAGGACAGGTGCGTGCTCGTCCGACATCGCGTGCTCCTTCCGAATGGGGTGCGCGGGAAATCGCGTGGCCCGGGGTTTCCGGGGTGCCGGGCGGCCCGCGACCAAGCAGCACGGTCCCGCGTCGGGGCGGTGGGTCACCAGGGAAGTTCCGGCAGCAACGGGTGCCACCACTGCGGCGCGTTCGTCCCTGACCGGCCGGGGCGGGGGCCGGGCACTCTTGCGTCGCCGGACCCTGATCCGCGGCCGGCCCATCACCTGCGGGAGGTTCACCGTGACGCAACCCAACTCCGCGAACGGCAGCGGCGGCGACGAGGCGCGCCCCGGCGCCGAGGACGGGTATCTCGTGGTGCGCAACGACGAGGAGCAGTACTCGATCTGGCGGGCGGACCGCGAGCTGCCGGCCGGCTGGCACCGGGAGGGCCACGAGGGCAGCAGGCAGGCGTGCCTGGACCACATCGACGCCGTCTGGACGGACATGCGCCCGTTGAGCCTGCGCCGCCGGCTCGCCGGGGCCGATGTCTGAGGTCCGGCCGGCCCTGGTGCCGGCCAGGCCGGCCAACGCACCGCCGACGCAGCGGCCGACACCAGCCGTGCGTGACGTACCGTCAATAACGCTGTCCGGCACGCGAGTTGGCTTACCGGCGACAGCGGAGCCGGGCGGCGTGCTCACGACCCCCCGGATGCCGGCGGAACTCAGCGACACCCCCCTGTCGGTCTCGCCCCCCGGCCCGCTGTGTCCCTCCCTCCTGGACCTGCCCGGTCCGCACTACCCGCCGTACCCCGTCGGCCCCCGGCCGCTGCGCGGTCCGCTGGAGCTGTATCTGACCGAGGTCGGCAGCCAGGACGACCGATCGCTGCTGCGCGCCCAGGAGTTGCTGGACGCGCAGGAGCGGGCGCGGGCCCGTGCGTTCAGGCGGCCCCGGGACCGGGACGCGTATGTGATCGCGCATGCGACGCTGCGCGCCCTGCTCAGCCCCCTGCTGGGCGTCCCGGCGGACGAGCTGCCGCTGATGCGGGAGCCGTGCGCGGGCTGCGGGGGTCCGCACGGGCGGCCCGCGCTGCACACCTCGGGGGTGCACTTCTCCCTGTCGCACAGCGGGGACCTGGTGCTGGTGGCGCTCGCCGGCGCACCGGTCGGGGTTGATGTGGAGGGCGTGGCCACCGTGGAGGCGGTGCGCAGCGCGCAGTGCGCGCTGCACGCGGCGGAGGTGGCGGAGCTGGCCCGGCTCCCGGCGCACGAGCGGCAGGCGGCCTTCACCCGGACCTGGGTGCGCAAGGAGGCGTACCTCAAGGGGCTGGGGACGGGGCTGGTGCGTGATCCGGCCCTTGACCACGTCGGCACCGGACCACGGCCGGTGTCGCCGTCGCCCGACTGGAGCCTGCGGGACGTCCTCGTCCCGGCGGGGTACGCGGCGGCCGTGGCACTGCGGCGCGAGTGAGCGCGCGGCCGAAGCGGCGCACGCGAAGACGGCGGGGACCGGTCCGACGACCGGTCCCCGCCGCGTTGTCCCCCTCCCGTCTTCGCGAGCCCGCCCCCGCCCGTCTTCGCGAGCCCGCCCCCGCCCGTCTTCGTGGGCCCGCCCCCGCCCCTCCGCGCGGGCGCGCCTTCACGACTCCCCCACGTCCGGAGCACGTTCCGCGCGCTACGATCACCGCGTGACCGCCCCGGAACCCACCATCGTCGCCACCTCCGGAGGACATCGCGCCGCCGCACGCACCCGGGTGCTCTTCGACGCCCTGGTCCGGCACGCGGTCGATCTCTCCGGTGTGCACGGCAGGCGACCGCGCATCCTGTACGTCGGCACCGCGATCGGGGACGCCGAGCACGTCGCGGCGCGGATGTCGGAGGCGGCCCGGGTGGCGGGCTTCGAGCTGACACCGCTGCAACTGTTCCCCATGCCGAACGTCGAGGACGTCGAGGGCACGGTCCTGGACCACGACGTGGTCTGGGTGATGGGCGGTTCGGTCGCGAACCTGCTCGCGGTGTGGCGGGTGCACGGACTGGACGCGGTGCTGCGGCGGGCCTGGCGGGCGGGGGTGGTCCTCGCCGGGGTCAGCGCGGGTTCCATCTGCTGGTTCGAGGGCGGCGCCACGGACTCCTTCGGACCCGAACTGCGCCCGGTGACGGACGCGTTGGGGCTGCTGCCGTACGGCAACGGGGTGCACTACGACTCCGACCCGGGCCGGCGTCCGCTGATCCACCGGCTGGTCGCCGACGGCACCCTGCCCACGGCGCACTGCACCGACGACGGGGTGGGCCTGGTCTACCGGGGCACCGAACTGGTCGAGGCCGTCGCGGAGTTGCCGGACAAGGGCGCGTACGTGGTGCGCCGCGAGGACGGGCGGGCCGTGGAGGAGCGCATCACACCGCGACTGCTGCCGACTCCCGGGGTGTGACCCCCGGGTCGCTGGCCATCGCATCTCAGATCAGTCCGTGGCGCACCGCGCGCGCCACCGCGTGGGCCCGGTTGCGGGCGCCGAGCCGGGCCATGATCTCGTAGACGACGTTCTTCACGGTGTGCTCGGAGCAGTCCAGCAACTGCGCGATGCCCGCGTTGCCGTGGCCCTCCGCCATGAGCCGCAGCACGGACATCTGACGGCCCGTCAAGGAGGGCGGCCGGTCCTCGTGCGCGGCGGGGCCGCCGGGTCCGGAGCCGGTGGTCAGCAGGTGGGACAGCTCCGGGTAGGGGATGCTCAGGTGCGGTGCCCCGGCGCGGCGGACGGCCGCCGTGAGGCTCTCCTCGGTGAGGTCCGCCCTGCGCAGCACGACGGCTCCGGCGCGCAGCGCCTCCAGCAGGCCTGCGCGGCCCACCGTGTCGCACACCAGCAGCAGCGGGCCGGGCAACCGGGTCGCGCGCAGGGCCCGTTCGGCGTCGTCGGTGACGACGACGGTGACAGTCCCGGGCTGTCCGTGGCCGATCGCGCAGTCGAGACCGGCGCGGCGGGCGAGTTCCCGCACCCGGTCCGCGTGCCGTGCGGGCAGGACACGTAGGGGCAGGATCGTGGTCACTGCGCCGGGTGCGGCGGTCAGGGTGGCGGTCACAGCAGGCCCGCTCTCAGTGCGTAGGCGACCGCGTGGGCGCGGTTGCGCAGTCGGAACCGCTGGGTGATGTCGTGCACGACGGTGGTCACCGTGCGCGGCGAGTAGGCGAGTTGCTGGGCGATCTCCGCCGTCTCGTGCCCGTCGGCGACCATGCGCAGCACCGAGCGTTCGCGGTCGGAGAGCGATCCGCCCGCCCAGCCCCGCTCGGCGCCCTCGGGCCGGTCGAGGACCTGTTCGAGCAGGTCGGTGGGGACGGTGCAGTCGTCCTGTGCGGCGGCCAGCACCGCGTGGGCCAGCCGGGACGCGTCCGCCTCGCGGCGCAGCAGCAGGCCCCGGGCGCCGGCGGCGAGGGCGTGCAGGGCGTCTCCGGAGGCGAGCGCGCCGGCCACCAGGACGACGGCGGGACGCGTCAGGTGGGCTCGGGTGGTGCGCACCATGTCGAGTTCGGCCGGGCCGAGCCGGTCCACGGTGAGCACCGCGACCCGGGCGGTCCCGGGCTCGCACACGGTGAGTTCCGGGCAGGCGAGCAGGGTACTGCGGGTGCCGGCCTCCAGGACCGGGTCGAGGGCGACCACACCGACGGGTACGGGAACTCCCATCTTCTGCTCCTTGCAAGGTCGTTCGCCCGGTGGTGAGCACCGCGGGCGGCCTGTGGGGTACGACGCTCACCCTGCCGTCGCCGCCTGGGGGCGGGCATCGGTAGTCGGTCCCCACGTTTCCGGTGCGGGCCCGCCGCGGGATGGTGGGGACGGCCCCCTGAGGGCGTGCGCGAGGCCCCCTAGGGGCGACGCAGGACTCCCTGGGGCGGCAGGTCCCCCTAGGGGCGCCGCAGGTCCCCCTAGGGGCGCCGCGGGACCCCCTACGGGCGTGCGCGGAGCTCCTCAGGGCGCGCACCGGGGGCTCCAGAGGCTTGCGCGAGGCCCCTTAAGAGCCTGCGCGGCCCCCGTAAGGGCATGTCCCGGCACATGGCCGGGGGTCGTCGGCCATCTGGGGGTGCCCGTCACGACGCATGGGGGGCGCGTCTGGGTAGTCGCGGGTGCGGGTGGCGGCCGTAGGGGCATGGGGGGTGCTCCTGGGGGCCTATGGGGGACGGGCGTAGGGCTTATGGGTAGTGCGGCGCCGACCTGCGGTTTCCCCATCACCCGGGGTGCCCTCCCCCACCCCTGGGGAGAGTCCGGGGAGAATATGGGGGTCACTTCCCCATGTGGGGGCCGGCCCCCGTCTGGGACCTTCTTCTCGTGACTGAGACCGCCAGCCTCCCGACTCCCCGGAGCGCCGGCCTGCCGCTCGCCTGGTGGGCCCCGGCGCTTTCCCTCGCGGAGCGCCTCGCCGCCCCCGGCCGACCGGCCGCGCCCGCCGACCCCGACGCCCCCGTTCGCGCCCCCTGGGCCGCCGGGGACACGGACGGCTTCGCGCTGCGGCTGGCGCACCTCGGAGTGGACGGCGCCACGGCGGCGGCCCTCGCGGCGGAGCCCGCCGAGCGACTCGCCGCCCGCGCCGCCGAGCCCCGCTGGGCCCGTTACGTGGAGGCCGCCCTGGACGCCGCCCCCGAGTACCACGAGGAGCCGGCCACGGACGGTACGGGCGCCGAGGTCTTCGCCCACGTCGTACGACCGCTCGTCGCCCCGGCCGCCACGCGCCTCGCCGACCTGCTGGCGGGTACGCCCGCCACCGAACGGAACGTGTGGCAGAGCGAGTTCAACGCCTGGCTGACCTCGCAACTGGTACGGCTGGCCGCGCGTACCCTCGTACGGGAACTCGCCGGGGCGCGCCGCGCCGGACGCCTTACGGGGGCCACCTCGCGGGAGCGGTTCGCGTCCTTCGTGGCCGGCGCGGCCACCCGGCGGGGGCTCGGCGAACTGTTCGCCGCCTACCCGGTGCTGGCCCGGATGCTCGGCCAGACCGCCCTGGACGCCCTGGACGCGGCGGCCGAACTGGCCGCCCGCTTCCGGGCCGACCGGGGCGAACTGGTCGGCGCTCTCCTCGACGGCCGCGACCCGGGGGCGCTGGTCCGCGTCGAACTCGGGCTCGGCGACGCCCACCAGGGCAACCGGTCGGTGGCCATGCTGCGCTTCGCCGACGGGGCCCGCGTGGTGTACAAGCCGCGGCCGCTCGGCCAGCACGCCCTGCTGGACGAGCTGGCGGCCTGGATGGACACCAAGGTCCCCGAGCTGGCGCTGCGCACCGCGCGCACCGTGCGCCGGGAGGGCTACGGCTGGCTGGAGTTCGTCTCCCACCGCTGGTGCCGCTCGGTGTCCGAGACCGACGCCTTCTACCGCCGCCAGGGCGTGCTGCTCGCGCTGCTCTACGCGGTGGACGGCGCCGACATGCACTACGAGAATGTCATCGCCTGCGGCGACCAGCCGGTCCTGGTGGACGCCGAGACGCTGCTGCACACCGGGCTCGGGCAGGCCATGACGGCCGGCGCCGACCCGGCCGCGGACGCCCTGCACACCTCCGTGCACCGCACCTGCCTGCTGCCCCATCTGCTGATCGGCGAGCACGGCGCGCTGGACATCTCCGCGCTGGGCCGCTCCACCGACGGCACCTTCCCCAGCGAGGGCCTGCGGTGGGCGGACAGCGGCCTGGACACCATGCGCGCCGTACGGGGCCCGCTGCTCAGCCCGGCCGCGCAGAACCAGCCGCTGCCCGACGGCCGCCCGCTGGACGGCGCCGACCACCGGGCCGCGCTGCTCGACGGCTTCCGCACGGCGTACGCGGCCATCGCGGCGCACGGCGGCGAACTGACCGGCGAGGACGGCCCGTTGACGACGGCGGCGGACAGCCCGGCACGGCTGATCGCCCGTGCCACCCGGCTGTACGCGACCCTGCTGGAGGAGTCCACGCATCCGGCGCTGCTCGGTGACGCGCTCGCCCGGGACGGGGTGTTCGCCGTGCTGTGGACCGAGTCCGAGCACGACCGGGCGCGCTCGCGGCTGATCGAGCACGAGACGGCCGACCTGTGGCGCGGCGACGTCCCCCTGTTCACCCATCGGCCGTCCGGGACAGGGGTCCGGGCGGCCGACGGGACCTGGCTCGCGGACGTGCTGCCGGAGGCGAGCCTGGCCGCGGTGCGCAAGAAGATCGCGCGGATGGACGAGATCGACTGCCGCGACCAGGAGTGGATCGTCTCGGCGACGCTGGCCGCCCGGGGCGCCTGCGACCCGGCGGACCGGCCGAGGTCGGCGCTCGCCGTGGCGCCCGTACCGGCCGTGGTGCCCGACGCCTCACGGCTGCTGGCCGCGGTGTGCGGGATCGCCGACGACATCGCCGCCCGTGCGGTACGCGACGGCGGCCGTGCCAACTGGCTCGGTCTGGAACGGGTCTCGGGTCCGCACTGGGCGGTGCTGCCGATGGGCGCCGGGCTCGCGCAGGGCTACTGCGGGGTCGCGCTCTTCCTCGCCCACACCGGCGCGCTGACCGGCGCCGACCGGTACACCGCGCTGGCCCGGGAGGCGGTACGGCCGCTGCCCGCGCTGCTGACGGCCCTGGCCGCCGACCCCGAGCTGGGCGCGGCGGCGGGCCCCGGCGCCTATGACGGTCTCGGCGGCATCTGCTACGCCCTGGTCCGGCTGTCGGCGCTGCTGGGCGAGGAGTTGACGCAGGTCCTGCCGGACGCGCTGACCGCGCTCGGCCACGCGGCGGCCGGGTGTACGGACCTCGGGCTGGCCGGCGGCAGGGCCGGGGCGCTGGCCGCCGCCGTCGCCGTACACGAGGCGACCGGGACCCCGGGCGCGCTGGAGCTGGCGGACGCCCTGGCGGACCTGCTGTGCCAGGCGGGGCCCGTCGAGGACGCCGGTTTCGCGGACGGCGCCGCCGGGATCGGCTGGGCGCTGCTGCGCTACGCCGCCGCGCGGCCGGAGCGGTCCGCGGCGCACGCGAGCGCAGGACGGGCCCTGCTCGACGACGCGGCCCGGCGGGCACGGGACACGGAGACGGATCCGTCCTGGGCGCACGGGCTCGCCGGAGTGGCGGCCGCCGTCTCGGCACGCACCGGACTCCCGGCCGCCGCCCACGAGTTCTCGGCCCGGCTGCGGGACGCCGAGGTCGGGCCCGATCTCAGCCTCGGCCAAGGCGCCCTCGGCGCTCTCGAAGCCCTCACCGTCCTCGCGGAGCGGGGCGACGGCCCGGCCGCCGAAGCCCTGACCCTGCGCACCGGCCAGGCACTCGCGTTCGTCGAGGCGCAGGGCCACCGCTGCGCCACCCCCGACCACGTTCCCTCCCCCGGGCTGCTGACCGGCCTCTCCGGCATCGGCTACGGGCTGCTCCGTCTGGCCCACCCGGGCACCGTGCCCTCCGTCCTGCTCCTGGGACACCCCGGCCGGTACGGCAACTGACCACCGCGCACCTCTCCGCCTCCGCCCCCGCGCCCACCCGCGCGGGACCATCTGAAGGGGATCACCTCATGGACAAGAACTTCGCCGCCACCGCCGCCACCGCCGACGCCACGGAGATCGCCGCCGAGATCGCCGCCGACGAGCAGGACGCGGCCGGTGGCATCACCCTCAAGGGCCGCAACCGCGCCTGCGCCCGCGCCCGGGTGCTGGCTGGAATGGTCCTCACCAGCGGCCTTGTCATCACGCTGAGCACCATCGACACGTCGGTCTCCGCCCCCCGGTAGGCGACCGCCGACCGCCACAGGCGTGATGGCGCGGACCCGTCTTGCGGGTCCGCGCCGCCGTGTGCCCAAGCGGAGCGGCACGGTCCGGAGGGGGCTACCTGCCACAGGTCGCGATATTCCGATTATCATCTGCGTTCATGCGTTCCCATACGCCTTCCCTGGTCGGGCGGGGTCCCCAACTCCACCTCCTCGAACGTGCGTTGAGCGGCGCTCAACAGGGACGCGGCGGTGTGGTCTTCCTGGTCGGCGAGGCCGGCGTCGGAAAGTCGCGGCTCGCGGCCGAGGTGGTGGGCGGCGCGCTCGACACCGGTATGCGGGTGCTGCGCGGCCGCAGCAGCACCACGGGCCCGGCGGTGCCGTTCCGGCCATTGACCGAGGCGCTGATGTCGCTGTTCCGGGGCGGCGAGTCCATGGACGACCTGGCCCTTGGCCCGTACCGGCCGGTGCTCGGACGGCTGATTCCCGACTGGGACACCGGTGAGCGCGAGAGCAGTTCCATGGTCATCCTGGGCGAGGCGGTGCTGCGGCTGCTGATCGCGGCCGGGCGCGGCCAGGGCCAGCTGCTGCTCCTGGAGGATCTGCACGACGCCGACCCCGAGACGCTCGGTGTCCTCGAATACCTCGTGGACAACCTGGAGTACACGCCCGTCCTGCTGCTCGCCACCGTGCGCACGGACTTCAGCGACGCGCTGGACCTGGCCCAGTCCGCGCGCCGGCGCGGTGCCGCCACCCTGCTGGAGATCCCGCCGCTGACCCGGGGGCAGGCGGACGAGATGGTCGCGGCCCAACTGGGCGCGGCGGACCCGCAGGAGGTGCCGCAGCCGGTGCTCCAGCGGCTGTGGGAGGACAGTTCCGGCAGCCCGTACCTGGTCGAGGAGCTGCTCCAGACCATGATCGGGGCGGGCACCCTGGTCCAGGGCCAGGACGGCTGGCGGGCGGTCGGGGATCTGCGCAGCGATGTCTCCTCGACGCTGGCGCGGGACATCCTGCGCCGCATCGACCGGCTGGGCACACAGGGCCTGACCCTGCTGTCGGCGGCCGCCGTGCTGGGCCGCCGCTTCCCGCTGACCGTGCTCCAGCGGATGAGCGGCGTGGACGACCGCGCGCTGCTCAGCCATCTGCACGCAGGGGTCGCGGCCCGGCTGGTGATCCCCGACGAACCCGCCCCCGACTGGTACTCCTTCCGGCACTCGCTGACCGTGGAGGCCCTGTTCACGCAGATGACGCCGGGGCAGCGGGCCGACCTCGCGCGAAGAGGCGCGGAGGCGGTCGAGGAGCTGCATCCCGAACTCGGCGGTGACTGGTGCGCGTTGGCGGCGGGGCTGCGCAGCGAGGCCGGGGACCGGGGCGCGGCCGGGCTGCTGTTCGCGGACGCGGGCGGCCGGGCTCTCGCGGCCGGTGCGCTGGGCTCCGCGGTGACCCTGCTCAGCCGGGCCGAGAACCTGCTCGCCGAGGCCGGTGACGCACAGGGGCGGGCCGCGGTCCTGGAGAACCTGCTGCCGGCGCTCGCCGAGGCCGGTGACTTCGCGCGCGCCTTCGAACTGGCCGAGGACCTGCATCTGCTGGGCGGCTTCGGGCTCAGTCCCGTCCGGCTCGCCACGCTGCACGCCCGGCTGGCCAAGGTCGCCCACACGGCGGGGCGGTGGAGCGACGGCAACCGGCAGGTGGCCCGCGCCCGTGAGGTGCTGGCGAGCGCGCCGGACGAGATGACCGCCGCCACCGTCGATGTGACGGCCGCCTATCTGGCCCTCGACACCCCGGGCCCCGACCGCACCCAGCACGCGGAGAAGCTGGCCCGCTCGGCCGCCGACACCGCCGAACGGCACGGGCTGCCCGTGGTCGCCTGCCAGGCCCAGGAGTTGCTCGCCACCGTGGCCCGCGAACGCGACCCGGAGGAGTCCGAGGCGATGCTCGGGCAGGCCCTCGCCACGGCCGAACGCCACCGGCTCCCGCTGCAGCGGATGTACGCGGCCACCCGGCTCGGCGGCAACGCCTGGCTCGCCGAGGGCGACACCGCGGGCCTGCTGGCGGCGCGCGAGGAGGCGCTGCGGCTCGGCTCGGTCAACATCGTGCACACCGTCGACGGCATCCTCGTACTCGACGCCGTACTGCGGGGTGACCACGACACCGCGCGCGCGACCGCCGCCGAGTGCCTGCCCGTCGTACGACGGCTGCGGCTCGCGCCCGCCGTGCGGTACGTCCTGATGGCGCAGGCCGTCCTCGCGGCGCACCATGCCGACCGGGCCGGGATGGAGGCGGCGCTGGCCGCGTTCGCGCAGTGGGACGGGGCCGGTTCGCAGGAGGAGCCGCTGTGCCACGGTCTGGCCCGGGCGTTCTGCGCGCTCCTCGAGGAGGACCGCGAGCAGGCCCGGGAGGATCTGGGCACGGTGCTGGCGCTGGAGGCGGACAACCCCTCAACCTACCATCTCAGCGGCACCCACGGCATGGTGCTGCTGCTGGATGTGCTGGCCGGGCGCGCGGACCGCACCCGGCACGCGGAGATCACCGCCACCGCGATGGCCCGGATGCGCTGGAACCGGCACTTCGTGCTGCTCACGGAGGCCGTGCTGCTGGGCCGGGAGGGCGCGGAGGCCGGGGCGGTGCGCGCGGTCGAGGCGGCGCAGGCGGTGGCGGAGCCGTATCCGCTGGCCCGGCATCTCGGGCTGCGGCTGATCGCGGACGCGGCGCACCAGGACGGCTGGGGCGATCCGGTCAGCTGGCTGCGGCAGGCGGAGCACTACTTCCACGAGCGGGACATCCCGGCCGTCGCGGGCGCCTGCCGGGCGGGGCTGCGCCGGCTCGGTGCGCCCGTGCGCCAGCACCGCACCGGGAGCAGCGGCATCCCGGACCGGTTGCGCGCCCAGGGCATAACGGTCCGGGAGTTCGAGGTGTTCCGGCTGCTCGCGGAGCGGCTGTCCAACAAGGACATCGCCGACCGGCTGTTCATCTCCCCGCGTACGGCGGAGAAGCACATCGCCAGCCTGATCACGAAGACGGGGGCGGCCAACCGCGCTGATCTGTGCGCGCGTTCGGCCGCCCTGCGCGATTCCTAGGGCCTTGTGCGAAAGGGCCCTAACGCATCTCGCGCACCGCCCGGGAGCCGAGCACCGCGAGCCCCGTGAGGGCGAGCACCGCGGCGACCACCGCGAACAGGGCGAATGTGCTGGTCCGGGCCAGCGCGCCGCACACGATGAGGGAGAGCGGGGCGGCTGCGTAGCCGAGCACCATGTCGACGGAGATGACCCGGCTGAGCACCTCCTGGGGGATGTTGCGCTGGATCCAGCTCAGTCCGAACACCCCCTGGAAGCCGATGGCGAAGCCCATGGCCAGTACGGTCGCGACGACCGCCGGGGTGCTGTGCACCAGGCCCAGGACCGCCATCCCGGCGCCCAGCCAGCCGGCCAGCGCGGCCACCAGCAGTCCGACCCGAGGCCGGCCGCCCAGCGCGCCGCCCGCCAGCGTGCCGAGCATCGCACCTCCGGCGAGGGACCCGTTGAGCACGCCCAGGGTGGCCGAGCCGCCGCGCAGCACCTGTTCGGCGAGGGTCGCGAAACCGACCGTGAAGGGCCCGGCGTAACAGAAGTTGACGGCGGTGTCGAGGACGACGACCGTGCGCAGCCGCGGATCGCGGAGGGTGAAGACGACGCCCTCGCGGATACGGGCGCCGAGGGACGGGGGACGCTCAACGCCCTTGTCTTCCTGGGCCTTTGACTCCTCCTTCGGTGTGGCGGCCCGGCGCGGCCGGGTGGCGATCAGGGACACGCACCAGCCGCACAGCGCGAAGCAGACGGCGTCGACCACGAAGGCGACCGGCGCCCGGGTCAGCGCGATGACCACACCGCCGACCGCGGGGCCGACGACGGCCGCGGTGCGCGAACCGGCGCCGAGCAGCGCGTTGGCCGGGGTGAGCAGGTCCTTGTCCACCACCGAGGGCAGGATCGACACCCGGGCCGGCTGGAAGAAGGCGTCCACCGTGCCGAACGCGGCGGCCGCCGCGCACAGCATCCAGACCGTCAGATGCCCGGTCAGCCCGGCCAGTCCGACCCCGGCCATCAGGGCGGCGCGGGTCCAGCTGGAGGCGATCATCAGGGTGCGGGTGGACCAGGAGTCGCTGAGGCTGCCGCCGACCAGGGTGAGCAGGGCGCGGGGTACGGCCTGGAAGGCGAGGACGTAGCCGAGGGTGAGGGTGGAGCCGGTCAGACCGAGGGTGATCCAGGAGAACGCGACGACGCTGAAGCCGTCACCGAGCAGGGACAACGACTGTCCCAGCCACAGGAGTTGGAAGGGCCGCTGGCGGGCGGGTGCCCACAGCCGGGGACCGGCGCCGGCGAGGGTGGTGGCCATGGTGTGCCTTTCGGGGGTGCGGACGCTCGCGGCGGTCAGGTCAGTAGCGGACGGGCAGCGCGGTGAGGCTGCGGTTGAGGAGGGACGGCTGCCAGGTGAGCCCGCCGGGGTCGGTCAGGGTCAGGCCCGGGTGGTCGCTGACCAGCGTCCGCACGGCGGCGACGGCGACCAGCCGGGCCAGCGCGGCGCCGATGCAGAAGTGGGCGCCGAAGCCGAAGCCGAGGTGGGTGGCGCCGGTGCGCCGGACGTCGAACCGGCCGGGGTCGGGGAAGCGTGCCGGGTCCCGGTTGGCGGCGGCGGTCACCAGGAAGATCCGGTCGCCCGCCCGGAGGGTGTGGCCGTCCAGCTCCAGATCGGAGACGGCGGCGCGGATCGACATCTTGGACGGGCCGTCCAGGCGCAGCGCCTCCTCCACGGCGCCCTGCGCCAGCTCGGGATCCTCGCGTACGGCGGCGAGTTCGCCGGGCCGGGTGTGCAGGGCGAGGACGGTGTTCGCGATGAGGTTGCTGGTGGTCTCCCCGCCGGCGAACGCCATCTGGGTGAGCATCCCGACGAACTCCTCCTCGGTGACCGACTCCCCCACCCGGCCCTCCTTCAGGACCTGGCTGATCAGGTCGTCGGCGGGTTCGGCGCGGCGCCGGGCGACCAGTCCGGCGAGGTAGTCCTCCAGGCTCACCAGCGCCTGGAGGGAGGCCCGGTACTCGCTCTCCTCCTGGGCGGTGCCGAGCACGAGGTCGGCGACTCGGGCGTTCCAGTACCAGAAGGCGGCGGCGTCGGTGCGGGGGATGCCGAGCCAGCGGGCGAACACCAGCGCGGGCAGCGGCTTGGCCACGTCGGCCATCAGGTCGCCGGTGCGGCCCGGGACGGCCTTGCGGGCGAGGACGGCCCGGGTGGCCTTCTCGGTGAAGGTCCGGTAGCGGGCCACCGCCCGTGCGGCGAACGCCTCCTGGAAGACCTGGCGCAGCCTGCGGTGCTGCGGCGGATCGTTGAACACCATCCAGCGGGACAGGATTCCGAACGCCCGCTCGGCGTCCTCGCGGGCGCCCTGCGGTACGGCGTCCATCAGGGGCCGTACCCGGTCGGCCGTGACGGCCGGGTCGCGCAGGCAGCGCATCACCTGGTCGTAGCCGGTGACCAGCCAGGCGTGGTGCATCGGGCTCCAGTGCACGGGGGCGTGCGCGCGCAGGGCGTCGAGGTGGCCGTAGGGGTCGGCGATCATGTCAGGGGACAGCAGGTAGCGCTCGGTGAACGCCGTCGCGGGGGCGGTCGCCGTACCCGTAGGGGTGGCAGTACCCGTAGGGGCCGCCGTACTCATCGGGGTCGCCGTCGTCATCGGTTCTCCCCCTCCTTGATCGCGACGAGGATCTCGGCGATGCCGGACACCCTCGGCTCGGCCATCATCGACATGTGGTCGCCCTCGCTGATGTGCACGGTGAGGCCGCCGCCTGCCAGGTCGCGCCAGCGGGCGAGATAGGTGTCGTAGTCGACGTCCAGGCCCGGCATGGTGCGGCCGCGCGGCAGTCCCGCGGCCTCGCTGCCGACCACCAGGTGGATATGGCCGGGGTAGGGGCGGACCTCGTAGCCGGCGAGGGCGGCGAGCAGCGAGTGCCACACCTCGATGGGCGCGTTCTCGACCAGGGCCGCTTCGGCGGGGCTCATACCGGCGCCCAGCAGGGTGGCGGTGAGTTCGGCGGTGGCCCGGTCGCGCTCCGGGGACGGCGGCAGCTGCCGGATCAGGTCGCGCTGGCGCCAGGCGGTGCGCAGGTCGTCGGTCACGCCGTTCAGCCGGGCGCGGGCGGCGGGGTTGGGCAGGTACGGCTCGATCAGGACGAGCGGGGCCACCGGCTGCCCGGCGCGGTCGAGCTGGGTGGCCATCTCCAGGGCGATGTTGGCGCCCATGGACCAGCCGAGGAGGGCGTGCGGGGCCCGCTCGCCGGTGGTGTCCGAGGTGGCGTCCGCGGTCCGGTCGGTGATCTCGGCGACGTAGTTGGCGGCGATCCCGGTGACGGTGCTCGGGTCCACCCCGCCGAGCAGTCCGCGCGCCTGGAAGGCGTGCACGGGCCGCCCGGGCGGCAGGGCGCGGGCGAGCGGTACGAACCAGGCGGCGCTGCCGCCGGTGGGGTGCACGCACCACAGCGGCTCCCCGGTGCCCTCGCGCAGCCGTACCTCGGAGGTGACGGCGGCGGGCAGGCCCGTTCCGGCCGCGCGGGTGGCGTGCTCGGCGAGCTGGGCGATGGTGGGGTGCTCGATCAGGTCGCCGACGGAGACGGTCAGGCCGCGGCCGGCGGACATCAGGGAGACCCGGACGGTGGACAGGGAGCTGCCGCCGATGCGGAAGAAGTCGTCGTGGACGCCGATCCGGGCGAGGCCGAGGACCTCGCGCCAGATCTCGGCGAGGACCTTCTCGGCCGGGGTGGCCGGGGCGACGAACTCGGTGTCGTGCTGGTCGAGTTCGGCGGGCGGCAGCGGCAGCGCCCGCTTGTCGGTCTTGCCGCTGCGGTTGACGGGCAGTTCGTCGAGGAGCACGAACCGGGCGGGAATCATGTACGCGGCCAGCGAGGCGCGCAGGGCGCGGCGCAGTTCCTCGGGCGTGGGGGCGGCGGGGCCCTGCGGGACGAGGTAGGCGACGAGGGCCGGTTCGCCGCCGGGCAGGTCGGTGCGGTGCAGTACGACGGCCTGGCGGATCTCGGGCAGGGCCCGCAGCGCGTGCTCGATCTCGCCGAGTTCGATGCGGAAGCCGCGCAGCTTGACCTGTGAGTCGCGGCGGCCGAGCCATTCCACGGAGCCGTCGGGCCGGTGGGTGCCGAGATCGCCGGTGCGGCACAGCCGTTCGCCGGGGAGCCCGTAGGGGTCGGGTACGTAGGTGGCGGCGGTGAGTCCGGGGCGGCCGAGGTAGCCGCGGCCCACGGCCTGTCCGCCGAGGTAGATCTCGCCGGGGACACCGGCCGGGACGGGCTGGAGGTCGTCGTCCAGGACATGGACGCGGGTGTTGCGGATCGGGGTGCCGATGGGCGGCCGGCCCTGGCCGGGGCTCAGTTCGGCGGCGACGGACCATACGGAGGTCTCGGTGAGGCCGTAGACGTTGTGAAAGCGGCGGCCGCGCGACCAGGTGTCGGCGAGTTCGGCCGGGCAGGACTCGCCGGCGACCTGGAGGACCCGCAGTTCGGGGAAGTCGTCCTCGCCGAGCACCGCGAGGGCGCTGGGCGGCAGCATGGCGCAGGTGACGCGGGCGGTGCGCAGGGTGCGGGCGAGGTCGGGGCCGGGGCGCAGGTCCTCCTTGGGCGCGGTGACCAGGCGGCCGCCGTTGGCGAGGGACCAGGTGAGTTCCAGGATCGAGGCGTCGAACCCGAAGGAGGCGAACTGGAGCACCCGGTCCCCGGGGGTGGGGCGTACCAGGTCGCGCTGGCCTTCGAGCATGTTGGACAGTCCGCGGTGCGGCAGGGCGACGCCCTTGGGGGTGCCGGTGGAGCCGGAGGTGTAGATGATGTAGGCGAGGGTGTCGGCGTCGGGCTCCCGGCCGGGGACGGGCTCGATGTGCTCGGCGGGGGCGTCCAGGTGGAGGACGGGGCCGTCGAAGGGGACCGTGCCGTCGAGGGCGCGCTGGGTCAGCAGGACCCGCATGCCGCTGTCGTCGGCCATGAACTTCAGGCGCTCGGTGGGGTGCTGGGGGTCGAGCGGCAGGAAGGCACCGCCGGAGCGCAGCACCCCGACGGCGGCGCGCACCAGGTCGGGGCCGCGTTCGACGCAGATCCCGACGACCGTCTCCGGGCCGACGCCCAGGTTCCGCAGCCGCCGGGCCACCTGCTCGGCCTGTTCCTGGAGTTCGCCGTACGACAGCTTGCGTCCGCGGTGCTCGACGGCGACCGCGTCCGGGGTGCGGGCGGCGTGCCCGGCGATGTGCTCGTGGAGCATCAGCGGCGAGGACGGGATCTCGGGTCCGCGCGCCCAGACGTCGAGGGCGGTGGCGCGGGCCGCGCCGGTGAGCGCGGGCCGGGTGACCCGGGCGTCGGGCCCGGCGACCATGGCCTCCAGCTGGGCGCAGTACACGTCGGCCAGTTGCTCGGCCGTGGCGGGGGCGACGAACTCCGGGTCCACGTCGAGGGTGAAGGCGTTGACGCTGGCGTTGACCAGCAGCGGGAACATGGTCCGGGCGATCTCCAGGGAGTCGTCCCAGGAGTCGTGCGAGAGCCGATGGAAGTTGACGTAGTTGAAGACGGTGTCCGTCAGGCTGGGTTCGGTGGGCCGCAGTTGGGCGATGCGGACGAGGGGCACCCTGCGGTGCGGCAGCATCTCCTGCTCGGCCGTGAACACGTCCCGCAGATACGCGCGCCAGCTGCCGCGCGGGCGGGTGACGCCGAACGGCACGGTGTTCAGGAACAGTCCGCGCATCCGGTCGGCGCCGGGCACCTCGGGCCGTCCGTTGGTGACCAGGCCGATGCTGTGCCCGAGGGCGCTCTCGTCGCGGTCGGCGAACAGGCTCATGGTGTGGTGGAAGGCGGTGAGCAGCACGGTACGGCGCGGCACCCCGGCGTCCTTCGCCAACTTCCCGATGCGCTCGGCGAGATGGGCGTAGGAGCGCCGGACCTCGTGCACCGGCGGCCGGTCGGCGCCCGCGTCGCCCTGCGCGCGGCGGCGGAAGGCCACCGGGCGCAGGTCGGCGAGACTGTCGCGCCAGTACGTCAGGGACTCCTCGCTGTCGAGGGCGGCCCGCTCCAGGGCCACGTACTCGGCGAAGGCGGGGGCCTGTGGCGGCCGGGGCGTGGCGCCGTGGGCGACGGCCTCGCGGTGCAGGGCGAGCAGGTCGGCGACGAGCGAGGTGAGGCTCCAGCCGTCCAGCACCACATGGCAGTCGGTGAGCACGAGCCGCAGATCGTGGTCGGTGATGTGGTGCAGATGGATGCGGACCAGGGGTGCGGCCGCCAGGTCGAAGCGCTTCTCGAACTCCTCGTCCACGAACTCCCGCAGCCGGGCGCGCTGTTCGTCGCGGGGCAGGCCGCGCAGATCGGTGTAGCCGACCCGCAGCCGGGCGGCGCGGTGCACGAGCTGGAGGGGTTCGCGGTAGCTGACGAGGTCGACGGAGCTGCGCAGGATGGGGTGTCCGGCGACCACGGCGTCCACGGCCGCCTGGAACGCGTGGCGGTCGAAGCCCTCGGGGGTGCTGATCTTCAGATCGGTGACGTTGTGGTAGGCGCCGCGCCGGGGGTCGGCGAGCATCTCGTGCAGCATGCCGGCCTGGAGCATGGTCAGCGGGTAGGCGTCTTCCAGCCCGTCGGGGAGGCGGCTCGCGTCGGCGGGGTCGAGCTGGGAGAACGGGGCGACGGGGGCGGGCGCGTCGGCGGCTTCGGTGACGAGGGCGGCGAGGTCGGCGAGGGTGCGGGTGCGGAAGACGTCGGCGACGGAGAAGCCGAGTCCGGCGAGCCGGCCGAGACCGACCAGGCGCAGCGCCAGGATCGAGTCGCCGCCCAGGTCGAAGAAGTTGTCGCCGCGGCCCACGTGTTCGGCGCCGAGCACCTGACTCCACACCCCGGCCAGCGCCTGCTCCAGCGGGCCCTCGGGCGGCACATGGGTGCCGGGTCCGGCCGCGGCGGGGGCGACGGCGGTGAGTGCGGCGCGGTCCACCTTGCCGTTGGCGGTCAGCGGCAGCCGCTCGTGCCGGACGAACAGCGCGGGCACCATGTAGTCGGGCAGGGTCAGTCGCAGTCCCTCGCGCAGCGCGGGCGCGTCGAGCGGGCGGGCCTCCGGGGTGACGATGTGGGCGACGAGGCGGGCCGTGTCGCCGTCCCGGCGGGCGATCACCGCGACATCGGCGACGCCGGGCAGGGCGCGCAGCGCGGTCTCGATCTCGCCGCATTCGATGCGGTAGCCGCGGATCTTCACCTGGTGGTCGGCGCGGCCGAGGTACGCCAACTCGCCGTCGGGCAGCACCCGTACGAGGTCGCCGGTGCGGTACATCCGGGCGCCGGGCGCTCCGAAGGGATCGTCCAGGAAGCGTTCGGCGGTCAGTTCGGGCCGGTTGCGGTAGCCGCGGGCCACGCCGCCGCCGGAGACGTACAGTTCGCCGACGCTGCCGGGCGGCACGAGCCGGCCCCCGGGGTCGAGGACGTAACCGTGCTGCCCGGTGAGCGGACGCCCGATGGGGGAACGGACGGTGCCGTGCACGTCGTTCTCGGTGATGGCGCGGAAGGTGACGTGCACCGTGGTCTCGGTGATGCCGTACATGTTCACCAGGGCGGGCTTCCCGCCCGGGGCGGTGAACCAGTCGCCGTAGTCGCGGACATCGAAGGCGTCGCCGCCGAACACCACGGTGCGCAGCGGGAGTTCGGCGAAGCCGCTCCCGGTGCTCTCCAGATGGGCGCGCAGGCCCTTGAAGGCGGCCGGGGTCTGGTTGAGGACGGTGACGCCCTGCTCGCGCAGCACCCGGTGCACGGCGGCCGGGTCGCGGACCTCGTCGGCGCCGAGCACGACCACGCGTCCGCCGCTGGTCAGCGGCGCCCACAGCTCCCAGACCGAGAAGTCGAAGGCGGGCGAGTGCATCAGCGTCCACACGTCGTCCGGGCCGAAGTCGAAGTGCCGGTCGGCGGCGGCCAGCAGCCAGGCCAGGTTGCCGTGGGTGACCTCGACGCCCTTGGGGCGGCCGGTGGAGCCGGAGGTGTAGATGACGTACGCGAGGTCGCCGGGCGCGGGCCGGATGTCGGGGGTGTCCGCCTCGGCGCCGCCGTCCTCGTCCAACGCCATCAGCCGGACCGGCAGTTGCTCCACGGCGCCGCGGGTCGCGCCGTCGGTGACGATCCACTCGATGCCGGAGTCGGCGACGGTGAACTCGCGGCGGGCCTTCGGGTGGGAGGGGTCGAGCGGGAGGTAGGCGGCTCCGGCGCGCCAGACGGCGAGCAGGGCGACGGCCAGGTCGGGGGTGCGGTCGAGGCAGACGCCGACCAGGGAGCCCGGGGTGACCCCGGCGGCGCGCAGTCGGCGGGCCAAGTGCGAGGCCCGGGCGTTGAGTTGGGCGTATGTGAGGGAGGTGCGGGTGGCGCTTACCGCGCTCGCCTCCGGTGCCCGGGCGATGTGCTCGGCGAGCCGGTCGGGGGCGGTGCGCGGGGCGGTCCGGGGCTCGTTGCCGGCGTTCGCGGGGCCGCTCGGGCCGAGCAGGTGGGCGCGTTCGGCGGGAGTCAGCGGGTCGATGCCGCTGAGCGGGGTGTCGGGGGTGGCGCAGAACGCCTCCAGCAGGTTCACGGTGTGCCGGGCGAGCGCCGCCACGGTCGCCGCTTCGTACAGGTCGGGCCGGTAGACGAACGCCAGCTCGGTGCGGCCGTCGCCGTCGCGCAGATCGAGGGTGAGGTCGAACTTGGCGGTGGTGAGGTCGATCCGGAACGGCGTCCCGGTGGCTTGGCCGAGGTCGAACGCGGAGCCGCTGATGTCGGTGTGCGTGTACAGGACCTGCACCAGCGGGTTGCGGGCGAGATCGCGCTCGGGGCTCAGCGCCTCCACGACCCGCTCGAAGGGCAGCGACTGGTGCGAGAACGCCTCCAGGACCCGCTCCCGGGTACGGGCGAGCAGCGCGGCCGGCGTCGGGTCGTCGGCGAAGTCGCCGCGCAGTACCAGGGTGTTGACGAAGAACCCGACGAGCTGCTCGGTCTCGGCCCGCTCCCGGTTGGCCACCACGGTGCCGACGGCGATGTCCTGCTGCCCGCTGTGGAAGGCCAGCGCGGCCTGGAAGGCGGCGAGCACCGTCATGTACGACGTCGTGCCCGCGCGTCGGCCGAGTTCGGCGAGGCCGCCGGTCAGCGCGGGCGGCAGGGTCAGGACGTGGGCCTCGCCGCGGCCGCCCGGGGCGTCGGGGCGGGGGTGGTCGGTGGGCAGCTCCAGCGGGGTGAGGCCGGCCAGCCGGGCGCGCCAGTGGTCGAGGGCCGCGGACTGGTCGCCGCCGCGCTGCCAGATCGCGTAGTCCGTGTAGTCCAGGGGCAGTTCGGGCAGCTCGGCGCGACGCTGCCCGGTCCTGGCCAGGTACAGCTCGGTCAGGTCGCGGACGATCAGGCCGAGGGACCAGCCGTCGGAGACGATGTGGTGCATGCCGAGGACCAGGACATGGTCGTCGGCGGCGGCGCGGACGAGGGTGGCGCGGAAGGCGGGCTCCCGGCCGAGGTCGAAGGGGCGCAGCGCGGCGGCGTGCACGGTGGCGGCCAGCCGTCCCTCCTGGTCCGCGCCTGCCGGTCCGGTGGCGTCCACCAGGTCGAGGCAGCCGGGGTCGGGCGGCAGGATCCGCTGGTAGGGCAGGCCCTCGTGCTCGGGGAAGACCGCCCGCAGCTGCTCGTGCCGGGCCGTGAGGTCGCTGACGGCGGCGCGCAGCGCGGGCACGTCCAGGGGGCCGGTGAACCGCCAGGCGGCGGGCAGCAGATAGGTGGCGGCGCCGGGGTCGAGGCGGTCCAGGAAGTACAGGCGCTGCTGGGCGGGCGACAGCGGGATGCGGTCGGGGCGCGGGCTGATGCGGACCGGGCCGTCGTCGCGGGCGCCGGTCAGTCCGCGCAGCCGCTGCTCCAGCAGGCGCCGGGCGGCCGGGGACAGCGTGGCGGACGGGGCGGCGGGTCCTGGGCGCACGTCGGATGTGGTCATGAGGGCACTCCGATCTGAACTCTTGGGAAGGAAGCGGGTGTCGGGGCGGGAGGCCCTCAGAATTCGGCGGTGAGGGAGAGGTCGATCTCGTCGTCGCTCATCTGCGAGATCAGCTCCAGCAGTCGGCTCTCCACCTCGGCGGCGAGCCGCCCCACCGTGGGATGCTCGAACAGGTCCCTGACCTGGAGCGGGCAGTCGAAGGCGGTGCGCAGCCTGGAGGCGACGGCGACGGCGCGCAGGGAGTGGCCGCCCAGGGCGAAGAAGTCGTCATGGACGCCGACCCGGGGCAGGTCGAGCACCTCGCACCAGATCTGTGCGACGACCGTCTCGGCCGGGCTGCGGGGCGCCACGAAGGTCGCCGCCTCGGGTGCCGCGGGCTCGGGCAGGGCGGCGGTGTCCAGCTTGCCCTGGACGGTCAGCGGCAGCGCGTCGAGCAGGACGAACGCCGACGGCACCAGGTAGTGCGGCAGTTGGGCCCGGCAGTGCGTCTGCAGGATCTCCTCCGACAGCCCGTCGCCGACGACGTAGCCCACCAGGGCGGCCTCGCCGCGCAGGGTGCGTACGACCACCGCCGCGGCCCGTACCCCGGGGTGCCGGCGCAGCGCCGCCTCGGCCTCCTTGGGCTCGACACGGAACCCGCGGATCTTCACCTGGTCGTCGTTGCGGCCGAGGAACTCCAGCTGGCCGGAGGGCAGTCGGCGTACGACGTCGCCGGTGCGGTAGAGCCGTCCGCCGAGCTCCCCGAACGGGTCGGGTTCGAACCGCTCGGCGGTCAGCGCCGGCCGCCCCAGGTACCCACGGGCCAACTCGCGCCCGCCGAGAAGCAGTTCGCCGGGGACGCCCTCGGGGACGAGTTCGCCCAGCGCGTCGACCACATAGGCACGACGCCCGCCCAGCGGCCGGCCGATGGGAACCCGGCCGCCGCGGGCGCCGTCCACGGTGTGCGCGGTGGCCGAGATCACCGACTCGGTGGGCCCGTAGGTGTTGAGCACGGGCACCTGCGGCAGGTGCGCGAACCACCGCTCCAGGGGATCGGCGGGCAGCGCCTCTCCCCCGGTCACCAGCAGCCGCAGCGAGGCGAGCCGCGGGGCGAGCCGGTCGAGGTGGGAGACCAGTTCCGCCCAGTAGGACGGGGTGAGTTCCATGACGGTGACCCGCTCGGCCGCGACCCGGGCGGCCAGTTCCTGCGGCGCCCAGATCTCGTCCGGGCGCACGATCACCGTGGCGCCGGTGCTCAGCGCGGGCAGGATCTGCTCCAGCGAGGCGTCGAACGACGTGGACGCGAAGGTGAGCACCCGGTCCTCGGCACCGAGCGCGAACCGCTCGCGGGCGGCGGCCACATGGGCGTCCAGGGCGTGGTGCTCGACCCCGACGGCCTTGGGGCGGCCGGTGGAGCCGGAGGTGAAGATGACGTAGGCGAGGTCGCTCGGGTCGGGGGTGTGCCGGGGGCCGTGGGCCATGGTCCGGCGGTCGTCGGCCGGGGTCCGGGGGCGGTCGGGGGCGTGCGCCGGTCCGTCCGGGAGCGGTCGTACGTCCTCGACGGCCACGGCGCTCACCCCGAGCGCGGCGACCTTCCCGCCGGTGTGCGCGTCGGCCACGACGTGCCGTACCCCGGCCTCCTGGAGCATGTACCGCAGCCGGTCCTCGGGCAGCAGGGCGTCGAGCGGGACGTAGACACCGCCCGCCCGCCAGACGGCGAGCATCGCGGCCACGGACCAGACGCCCCGGCCGACGCACACCCCGACGGGGTCACCGGGGGCGACTGACCGGTCGGTGAGGGTGGCGGCCAATTCGCCTGTCAGGGCGTCCAGTCGGGTGTAGTCGAGGCTCACGCCCTCGCACACCACGGCGGGGTCCTCGGGGCGGCCGGCCACCCGGAACGCCGGTGCGGGCGGCACCTCGCGCCCCGCCGTCGCCACCAGCAGGTCGCGCTCCCCCGCGGACAGCAGCGGTGCCGCGTCCACGCGGGTGCCGGGGTCGGCGAGGAAGGCTTCGAGCAGGCGTCCGACATGGCGGGCGAACCGGGTGGCGGTGGCCGGCTCGAACAGGTCGGCGGCGTACTCGACATTGAGGGCGAACCCGTCGGGCCGCACCACAAAGGTGGCCGTCAGGTCGAACTTGGCCGATCCCCAAGGCAGTTGGAAGTCACCGGTGTCGAGCCCCGGCAGCCCGGCGCCGCCGGTGGAGGCGTCCTGGACGTCCACCATCACCTGGAACAGCGGATTGCGGGACAGATCGCGCGCGGGACGCAGCCGCTCCACGACCCGCTCGAACGGCACCTCCTGGTGGTCGAAGGCACCCAGCACCACCTCACGCACCCGGTCCACGAGCCCGGTGAAGGTGGGCCGCCCGGACAGGTCCGTGCGCAGCACCACGGTGTTGACGAAGAAACCGACCAGCGGCTCCAGTTCGAGGCGGCCGCGCCCGGCGACGGGTGTGCCCACGGGGATGTCGGTCTGTCCCGACCAGCGGGCCAGCACCGCCTGGGCGGCGGCCAGCAGCACCATGAACCGGGTCGCGCCGCGCTCCCGGGCGAAGGCGTCCACGCGATGCACCAACTCGGCGGGCAGATCGATCTCGACGGCACCGCCGCGCCCGGTGAACGCGGCCGGCCGGGGCCGGTCGGTGGGCAGCTCCAGGGCGGGCGTCTGTGCCAGCACCCCTTCCCAGTAAGCGAGTTGTGATTCCAGCGCCCCGCTCTCGGCGCGCTCACGCTGCCATACGGCGAAGTCGCCGTACTGGACGGGCAGCGGCGGAAGGTGAACCTCCCGTCCCGCCCGGCGGGCCGCGTAGTGGTGGGCCAGCTCGTCCAGCAGGACACCCTTGGACCAGCCGTCGGTGACGGCGTGATGCAGGGCGAGCAGGACCACATGGTCGTCGTCGGCCAGCTCCCACACCCCGGCCCGCAGCAGGGGCGGCCGGGCGAGGTCGAAGCGGCGGGTGGCGAGGGCCACGGCCCGCTGCCGTACGGCGTCCAGCCGGGACCCCTCGTCCGGCCCCTCCGGCGCCGCCTCCCAGTACAGGGGCACTCCCACCGGGTCGCACACCTGTTGTACCGGGCGGCCGTCGGACTCGATCAGCGCCGTGCGCAGCACCTCGTGCCGGGCCACCAGATCGTCCAACGCCCGCTGCCAGGACTCGCGTTCGAGTCCGCCGCGGACCCGCCAGCAGTACCACAGCAGATAGGAGTCGCCGCGGTCGGAGGTGCGGTCCAGGAACCACAGGCGCTCCTGCGCGAAGGACAGCGGCAGCGGGCGGGAGCGGTCGACGGGCACCACCTCGGTCGTGCCGGAGGCGCGGGCACCGGCCACGCGCGGGGCGAAGCCGCGCACGGTCGGGTGCTCGAAGACGGTGCGCAACTCGATGTCCCGGCCGAGCCGCCCGGCGATCCTGGAGACCGCCATGGTGGCGAGCAGGGAGTGCCCGCCCAGGTCGAAGAAGCTGTCGTCGATGCCGATCCGCTCCAGGCCCAGTACATCGGCCCACACCTCGGCGACGATCCGCTCGGTCTCGTCGCGGGGTGCGGCGAAGGCGTCGTCGTCGCACGGGCGGCCGCGGTCGGGGTCGGGCAGGGCGCCCCGGTCGAGCTTGCCGGAGACGCCGACCGGGAGGGCGTCCAGGGTGACGTAGTCGGAGGGGACGGCGTAGTGCGGCAGATAGCGTGCGCACCAGGCCCGCAGCTCCGCCCGGTCGGGCGCGGCGGACGCGTCCGGGGCGGGTACGACATAGCCGGTGAGGGCCTGTCCGGTGGCACGGTCGGGCCGGACGGCGGCCGCGGCGACCAGCGGGCAGGCCCGCAACACCCCTTCCACCTCGCCGAGTTCGATGCGAAAGCCCCGGATCTTGACCTGGTCGTCGCGGCGGCCGACGAACTCCAGCTCGCCCCCGGGCGTCCAGCGCACGAGGTCGCCGGTGCGGTAGAGGCGGCCGCCGGGCGGGCCGTACGGGTCGGGGACGAAGCGGTCGGCGGTCAGCGCGGGCCGGTTCAGATAGCCGCGCGCCAACTCGGTGCCACCGATGAGGAGTTCGCCCGAGACTCCGATGGGCACCTGCTCGTCGTCGGCGTCCACCACGTACACCCGCCGGTCGCCGAGCGGGCGGCCGATGGGCACGCTGCCGGCGGGCGGTTCCTCGGCGTCGTAGGTGGTGGCGGTGACGGTGGTCTCGGTGGGCCCGTAGGCGTTGCAGACCCGCACCCAGGGCACGGCGGCCCGCCAGACGGCCAGGGTGTCGGCCGGTACCGCCTCGCCGCCGAGGACCAGCAGCCGCAGCGGCGCGAGGGCGGCGGCCAGCCGCCGGTCGAGGGAGAGGGCCAGCTCGGACCAGTAGGTGGGCGGCACATTGACCACGGTCAGTTCGTGCCGCTGGACGATCTCCGGTACCTGGGTGGGCAGCCAGGGCTCCTCGGGGCGCATGACGACGGTGGCGCCGGAGGTCAGGGCGGGCAGCACCTGGTCGAGGGAGGCGTCGAAGGAGAAGGAGGCGAAGGCCAGTACCCGGTCGGCGGCGGTGATGCCGAGGCGCTGCCGTGCGGCGGCCACGTGCGAGGCGAGCGCGGCGTGTTCGACACCGACCGCCTTGGGGCGTCCCGTGGAC
Source organism: Streptomyces sp. NPDC093018 (assembly GCF_040684035.1). Lineage (NCBI taxonomy): Bacteria > Bacillati > Actinomycetota > Actinomycetes > Kitasatosporales > Streptomycetaceae > Streptomyces > Streptomyces sp. NPDC093018. The sequence continues at coordinate 112,352 of NZ_JBFBFF010000006.1, read as the reverse complement.
CCGGACGTGAAGATGACATGCGCGAGCTGGCGGGGGTCGGGCCGGTGGCGGGGCCCGTCCGGGTCCGGGGTGACGGCGGTGACGTCGACGGCGACGGGTGCGAGCGGGGCGGCGGTCACGGCGGTCGCCGGTGCGCTGACGACGCAGGACAGCTGGGCCTCCTCGGCCATGAACGCGAGCCGCTGCGCGGGGAGTTCGGGGTCGAGCGGCACGTACACGCCACCGGCCCGCCAGATCCCCTCGATGGCGGCGACCGACCACAGACCGCGGCGCAGTACGACACCCACCGGGCTGCCCGCGGTGACTCCGGCGGCACGCAACGCGGCGGCGAGTCCACCGGACATGGCGTCGAGTTCCGCGTACGTGGCGCGGTCGTCGCCGCAGCGCAGCGCGAGCGCGTCGGGCCGCCCGGAGAAGGCGACCGGCTGCGCGGGGGCCGCGGGCCGGTCGGGGGCGTGGTGCCAGTCGCTCCCGGGCCGCGCGGGCGCACCGGGCCCGGCGGGCAGGGCGCGCGCCAACTCGTTCACGGGGGCGCCGGGTCGGGCGATGACGGCCCGCAGCAGGGCGACGTACGCCGTCCCGAACGCACGCATCGTGGTGGCGTCGAACAGGGCGGTGGCGTACTGGAGGATGGCGGCGACGCTGCCGTCCGTGCGCAGGGTCAGGTCCAGGAAGACGTCCAGCGGGGTCTCGGTCAGCGGCGGTTCGACGAGCGCCACGTCCAGGTCCGCCATCCGCACCGGCCGGATCGGGGAGTTGAGGAGGGTGAACGACGCCTGGGCGAGCGGGTGCCGGGACAGGTCCCGGGATCCGCCGAGCGCGCCGACCACGAGGTCGAAGGGCGCCTCGGCATGCGACAGATCGGCCGGCACCCGGCGCCGTACCCGCTCCAGCAGGGTGTCGAAGCCGGGCCGTCCGGACAGGTCCGTGCGCAGCACGACGGTGTTCACCAGCGGGCCGATCAGCTCCGCGGCACCGCGCTGGGCCCGGTCGGCGAGCGTGCTGCACACGGCGACGTCGCTGCTGCCCGACCAGTGGCCGAGCAGCGCCTGGTAGGCGGTGAGCAGCACCATGTACCGGGTGACGCGCCGGGAGCGGGCCAGCCCGTCCACGGCGGCGACCAGTTCGGCGGGCAGGTCGAAGCGGACGACGTCACCGGAGCCGTCCCAGACCCGGGGCCGCGGCCGGTCGGTGGGCAGCTCCAGCGGGGTCAGCCCGGTCAGCCGCTCCCGCCAGTGCCCGAGCAGCCGTTCCAGCCGGGCGCCGGAGAGCCGTTCGGCCTGTGCGCGGGCGAGTTCGGCGTACTGCACGGCGGGCGGCTCGACCTCCTCGCCCCGGTATCCGGCGGCCAGTTCCTCCAGCAGCACGCCCCAGGACCATCCGTCCACGGCGATGTGGTGGACCTCGACCAGCAGCAGATGCTCGTCCTCGGAGACCCGGGCGAGGGTGGCGCGGAACGGGTGCTCTTCGGCGAGGTCGACGGGGCGGCCCAGGCAGCGGGCGTACAGCTCTTCGGGGCCGTCCGCCGCGATCCGGCGCAGCGTGAGCCCGGCGGGCGCGTCCACGACCGGCACCGGCTCCCCGTCCACGGCGGTGAACCGCGTCCGCAGCACCTCGTGCCGGGCCACGATCCCGGCCAACGACCGCTCCAGCCGGTCGGCATCGAGGCGCCCGCGCAGCCGCAGCACCAGCGGCAGCATCGACCCGCTGGAGGACCCCGCCAGCTGGTCCATGAACCACAGCCGGCGCTGTGCGAAGGACGCCGTCCGGGCGTCCACGTCGTTCGGCGCCCCCGCAGGGGCCGGGCCTGTAGTCACTGTCGCCTCCCAGCCGTCTTTTCCCAGCAGCCTGCCGCCACCGGCGGGCGGTCCCCAGGGAAGAAGACGCAGCGGTGTGAGCAGAGTCGACTGCGGTTCTGGGGGCGGGGGCGGACTCGGGTAGCCGGGGCCGGGACGGCCGGCTCAGTGGCGTCGGGCCTTGCCGATGCCTTCGGCGATCGCCGGCTTGTCGAGATAGCGGTGGACGTCGTGGGCGTTGAGCTTGCCGTTGTCGACCCTGACGTCCGTGACGCCGACCGCCAGGTGCGACAGGCCCCTGCCCTTGTTCACCGGATCGTTGGCCGCGTACAGGTTGGTCCACTCCACCCCGGCGGGCACGGACAGCGGGCTACCGGCCGTGTGGACGCCCTTGCGCACCGCGAGCCAGCCCAGCGGTGATCCGCAGGTGATCAGCGACGCCACCCCGGGGCCGCCGTCCGCCGCGGGCGGAACCTCGCCGCGGGTGAGCATGTCGTAGAACACGACGGTGCCCAGCGAGTGTGCGATCACCATCCGGGCACCCGTGGTGACCAGTGCCTCCCGGATCAGGGCGCGGACCGCGGCCGCCGTTTCCTCATGGCGCAGGTAGCCGTGGGCTTCCCGGACCAGCCACAGCAGACGGTCGGTCACCCCCTTGCCCGCCACCCGGTCCACGGCCTGCGCCCGCCGGAGGATCCGCGGGGTGAGCCGGCCCGCACCCAGAGTCCGGCCGGCCGTCGGGGAGTCCTGCTCCTTGGCCACCGCGGAGGGCGCGTAATCGGCCAGGGCCTCCAGGATGAAGGCCTCTTCCGCTGCGTCCACGGGCACGTCGTCGGCCGCACGAGCGGCGTCCGGGCCCAGCCGCATGTACCGAGTGACCGTCTTCGGATACACACCTCGGTACGACGGGACGGTGAGGCCGACCGGACCGGCCACCTCGGCGAGCCCCGAGCAGGCCAGCCCCTCGTCCACGGACTCCTGCCAGCTCCTGCTCAGTGCCTCCGTCGTGGCCGAAGCCCCCTGCCGGATGCCGTGCACCCCGACGATCTGCAGTGCCCCCATCGTTCCCCCTCCTCGTCCGCCGCCAGGGCCTCGGCCCCGGGCCGATCGTAGCCGCGGGCGACGGGCCGTCCGCTCCGGATAGGCTGACCGAGCCGTGCGCCGCACCTCGCGTACGGAGCAGGGGGAGAGCTGTGGACGCGCATGAGCCGGCGGGAATCGTCCGGCGGCGGCTGATCGTGGTCGCGCCGGACGGTTACAAGGACAGCCCCCCGGGGTTCGACGAGGCCATCGACGCCCAGGTCGCGCGGATCACGGGATGGCTGGCGGACCCGGAGATCGAGGACGCCCGCCGCTTCGAGGTGACCCGGGCACCGTCGGTGCGTACGGTCGGCGAACTGCGCGACTTTCTGCGCGAGGAGAATCTGGCCGCGGCCAAGTACCGGGAAGCCGTCGTGGTCTACATCACCGGCCACGGCGTGCGCCGGGTCGCGCCCCGCCACTTCCTGACGCTCGCCGAGACCGATCCGGATCGCCTGTTCGCCACGGCGTTCCCGACGAGCGAACTCATCACCGCGGTGCTCGACAGCTGGTCCGAGCATGTGCTGGTCCTCGTCGACTCCTGCTTCTCCGGCACCCTGCGCACGGAGCTGACCAGCCTGCTCGAAGCGCTGTCCACGGAGCGCCACGGGTTCGACGGAGCGGCCGTGGTCACCGCCGGCAATCACGAGGAGCAGCCCCTGGTCGGTTCGTTCACCGAGCGCGTGGCGCTGGCGTGCGAGCGCATGCGCGACGAGACGGCCGGGTACACCGCCCCGTATCTCTCCTTCCAGGAGTGGGAGCAGCTCCTGGAAGAGGTCGGATGGGACGACCGGGGCGTCGAGAAGGACCTGGTCCGTGCCGAGTGGATCGTCCCGCATTCGCGCAGGCGGTTCCCCAGTGCCTGTCTGCCCAACCCCCGCTACCGGCCGCCCGTCGGCACAGCCCGCCCGGCACTGCGCCAACTGGCCCTGACGCGGTCCGCGGACATCGGCACGAACCCCGATGCCCTGGACGAGTTCTGGCTGGAGCGTGCTTCGGGGCGGGCGGCCGCCGACGACCCGGGCTGGTACTTCAGCGGCCGGGCCGAGCTGATGAGCCGCCTGGTCGGGTTCCTGCGCGCGGGCGAGGGGGTCCTCGTCGTCACGGGCGCGGCCGGCTCCGGCAAGTCCGCGCTGCTGGCCCGCCTGGTGACCCTCTCCGACCCCGGGTTCGCCGCGGATCCCTCGTACGCGGCCATGGTGGCGGGGATTCCCGAACGGCTGCGGCCGGATGCCGGGGCGGTGGACGTCGCGGTGCTGGCCCGCAACAAGTCCGCGGGGGCGGTCGTCCAGGATCTCGTCACCAGCCTCGGCCTCGGGTGCGAGGAGCCGTCGCCCGGACAGGCCGAGGAGCTGCCGCTGCCGACGCTGCTGCGACAGGTGCGAAGGCGGGCCGACACCGCCGAAGGGCCGGTCACCGTGGTCATCGACGCGCTGGACGAAGCCAGTGACCCCCTCGCCGTCTTCAACGACGTCGTCCTGCCTCTCGCCCGGCTCCGCGGTCCGGGCGGGGCCCGCCTCGTCCGTCTTCTCCTCGGTGTCCGCAGTTCCCCGGACGTGGCACACCCGTCGGGTGGGTCCCTGCTCGACGAGCGCGCGGACCATTTGCTGCTGCGGTTGACCGAGGCGCTGAAGGACGAGGGCCTGCTGCCCGGGGTGCTGCGCAGTGACGGTCCCGACTGCGCCGACGACATCGCGGCCTACGCCGCCACCCTGCTGCTCGCACCGGCCGACAGCCCCTACCGCGGCGCGTCGGAGGCGGCCGCCGAAGCCGCCACGATCATCGCGGACGCGGTCGCGCCGTCCTTCCTGGACGCACGGATCGCCGCCGACCAGCTGCGACGGGCCGAGACCCGCCAGGAGATGGCCGAGGACGGGTGGCCGGCACGTCTCGCCGACGGGACCACCGGGCTGCTCCGTGAGGACGTCACGGCCGTTTCCCGGAACACCGGCGCCCCGGACACCCTGCTGGTCGCCGCGCTGCGCGCGACCGCGTTCGCGCCGGGCGCCGGTCTTCCCTGGGCGGATGTCTGGCCGGCCGTCACCGCCGCCCTGGCCGGGCCGGGCCATGGATACGGTCACGGCACCGAGGCCGTCGACCACGCCCTGCGGACCCTCCGCCACAGCCGCCTCACCGGTTACCTGGCCATCGCCGAGGAGGATGCCCGCACGGTCTACCGTCCGGTCCACCAGCGGCTGACCGACCTCCTGCTCACCAATCATGAGCTGCTGCTGCCGCGGTCGTCGGTCCTGCCCGGTCCCGCACGGCAGGTGCCGACCCGGGCGGAACGGTTCACCGCGGCCCATGCCTCGATCGCCGCCGAGCTGGCCGCTCTGGTCCGGCGGTCCCGGGCGCGGCACCCGCACCCGTACGTCCGCAGGCATTTCCTCCACCACGCGGCCCTCGGGGAGATGCTGAACGATGCCGACGTACCGCTGGAACTGCTGGCCCAGGAAACCTCCGGCACGCTGCGGTCCCGCCTCGGGCTGCCGCTTCCGGCGGCGGACCCGCGGCGCCGGATGCTCACGGCGGCGGCGGTGGTCGAGCCCTACCTCGACGAGAGCGTGGACCCGGCCTCGCGCCTGGGCAGCATCGCCTTCCAGCGGGGCGTGCGGGGCGAGCCGTGGGAGGCGCCGGCGGGCCTGCCGGCCGCCCTTGCCTGGGGCCGGTGGTCGGCGCGCGTGAACGTTCTCGCCCCGACGAAGGGGGAGACGAGAAGCCTGCACATCCTGCCCACGCTGGACGGGCGGGCACTGATCGCGGTGCTGTCGGAGGCCGGGGCCGTACGGATCTGGGACGCCTCGACCGGCCGCCTGGTGTCCGAGCTCGACGACACCCGCTCCCCCGTCCGTGGCCTGTGCACCATCCGTGCGACCGGGGGCCGGACGTTCCTCGTCACCTGGCACAGGAGGGGCGTGACCCTGTACGACCCCGGCTCGGGCCAGCCCATCACCGCCCTCTCCCTGCCAGCCGTCAACGATGTGCACGTCCTGGAGGACGGCGCCGCGCGCTGGAAGCTGTTCGTCATCACGACGCAGAGCGCCTACGTGTGGCGGCCGAACGCTCATGGCGTCGACGAGGGCCGCGTCGTCGAGGCCGAGGGTTTTCCGGGGTCGGGCCTTGTCTTCCGCCGCAGCACGTCGGCCGTGGTGCGGCGGGCGAGCGGACACGCGCTCGTGGCCTTCCCCACGCCGGAGGGCATCCGCCTCTGGGACCCGTTCTCGGGCTTGACCCCGCATCCGCCGTTCGGGGGCGACCGAGCGCACGTGGCCCTCGCCGTGTCCAGACCCGGGAAGGACGACCTGCTCATCGCACAGACGGGAGCACCTGTCCGATGGCGGCTCTGGGACCCCTTCCGGGGTGAACCCGCTCCGTACCCCGCGCTCCCGGGGCGCCCCCGGGTGACGCTGCCCGGTGGCACGGCGATGGCCTACACCCGGCTCAACCGCATCGTCGTGCGGGACATCGACAGCGGCCGGGAGAACTCCTTCGATGCCGACCTCCCGTCCATCGATGCCCTCGCCGTCCTGGACGACCCGAATGGCCAACGTGTCGTCTCCGCCGGTCCCCAGGGGATCAGGCTGTGGCAACCCGGCCACGGGGCAGCGCTGAACGGGGGCGACCTGATGGAGACGTTGTACAGAGCGCCGCTCGGGCCGCTCGGGCGCGGGGAGGCGTGGCCGCTGTGCAGGACGCAATACCCGGGCCTCGGCGGAGCCGGCGATGTCCTCGTGGTCGGCACCCTCGTCGGACTGGAAGTCCACGACGCCCTGACGGGGCGGCTGGTGAAGCGGTTGGACACCGGGCGTGTCAGGAGGGTCGAGCCGGTCCCGTCGCCTCCCGGCAGCGCGTACATCGTGGTCGAGGATCACGGCTCCTGGTCGGTCTGGGACCTGGTGTCCGGCACGGAGGTGCATCCCGCGCACGAGACCGGCCCCGCCCCCGGACGGTCCTGCGTCGTCACGACGACGGCCGGCGTGCCGATGCTGGTCCGGCTGGAGGGCCGAGGAGACCTCAGCGCCGTGGTGTGGGATCCGGTCGGCGGCGCCGAGACCGCCGCCCTGCCCAGGCTGGCCACCGAGCAGCCGCGCTTCCTGGCGCCCCTTCCCGCGCGGGACTCGGGCACCACCCTGATCGCCGTGGTGGGCATGGCCGGCATCGATCTCGTCGACCTGTTCTCCGGTCGCGTCGTCACCACGCTGAGACGGCCCGCCCATCGCCGGTCGCTGGTCCGGCACGTGTGCGCTTTCCGCAGCCACCACGGGGTATTGCTGGTCGCGACCACATCGGCCGAGATCTTCGTCTGGGACACGGCCGACGGCTCCCTTCTCGCCCACTGGAGAGCTTCCGACACCCTGGCCCTGGCCGCGGTGCCCCTCTCGGACGGCCGGGCGCTGATCGCCTCCGCGAGCCCGAGCGGCATCCGCCTCCGGGACCCGCTGACCGGCGAACTCCGCCACACCCTCCTCACCGGCGCCCCGGTCCACGCACTGGCCGTCGGCACCGTCGCGTCGGGCCCCGCACTGCACATCCTCGGCCCGGCGGGACTGGCGACGCTCCTGCTGGACGAGCGGCTGCTGTGACGGAGGGCCGCAACGGCCGCGCCGCGCTGTACCGACCCGGCACGGCGCGGCGCGAGCGCGATCAGCCCTGCTCGACCAGCACCGCCATCCCGTCCAGCAGCCGCTGCAGCCCGAACTCGAAGAGGGCGTCCAGGTCGAGGTCGTAGCCCGCCGCGGCGAGGCGGGAGAGGGCGGGGAAGCGGCCGGTGGCCAGGATGTCGAGGAGTTCGGGTTCCTGGGTGTCCATCCACTCCTCGCTGTCGAGGCCGCTGTACGCCTCGGCCTCCCGTTCCGACTCCAGGTTCACGGCGATGCCGCGGGCGTAGTTGAGCAGCATCAGATGCGCGGTGAAGGCGCTTTGCAGGTCGAGGCCGCGGGAGTGCAGGACGGAGAGCATCCACTCGCTGTACGGCAGGGCCGAGGCCACCATCTGGGGGCGGGTCACCGACAGGGCCGGCGCGAGCCAGGGGTGGCGGCGGAACTGGTCCCACAGCCGCCGCGCCGCCAGCTCGATCGCCGCGCGCCAGTCCTGCGGCGGGTCGGCGGGCAGCGGGTTCCGCGCGATGACCGCGTCCAGCATCCGCGTCAGCAGGTCGTCCTTGTCGGTCACATGCCGGTACAACGACATGGTCGCCACGCCGAGTTCGGCGGCCACCCGGCGCATCGAGACCGCCGCCAGCCCCTCCGCGTCGGCGACCTCGACCGCGACGGTGACGATCCGGTCCAGCGTGAGCGCCGACGGGGCCGGGGACGCGTCGGCGGACCGGGCGGCCCGCCGGGTGGCGGCAGCAGGGCGAGCGGGCCGCGCCGGGGGTGCCACGACCGTGCCGACGCCGGGTACGGCGCGGACCAGGCCCTCGTGGCGCAGCTCGGTCAGCACCTTGGTGGCCGTCGCCATGGCCACACCCCACTGGCGGGTGATCTCCCGGGTGGAGGGCACGCGCTCGCCCGGCGCCAGTTCGCCCGTCTCGATCCGCCGTCGCAGCTCGCCGACGATCTGACCGGAGCGCGACACCGCCTGTCCGCTCATCGCCATCCTCCGCACTAGTGCACTGAAGGGGGCCATCGTAAGCCCGCGACGCCGGGTGATACGTCCGTACGGCCCCGCCCCAGCACCCTCACGCACTAGTGCACTGCACCGTAACTCGCCTTATCAGCAGGCCATTTCACGCTTGCGCACTAGCTTGCGTACGGCGTACATTCGCATCATGACCGACAACGAGATACTCATCTGCGGCGCCGGCATCGCGGGGCCTGCGCTGGCGTACTGGCTACGCGAGGGGGGCTTCACGGTCACGATCGTGGAGCGGGCGCCGGCTCCCCGGCCGGGCGGGCAGACCGTGGATCTGCGCGGCGCCGGACGTACCGTGATCGAACGGATGGGCCTGATGGACCGGGCCAGGGCGGAGAGCGTGGACCAGCGCGGGCTCGCCCTCGTCGACACCTCGGGACGCATCACCGCCGCCCTGCCCGCCGACAGCTTCGGCGGCGAGGGCATCGTCTCCGAGATCGAGATCCTCCGGGGCGACCTCGCCCGGCTGCTGTACGAGGCGAGCCTGCCCGGCACGGAGTACCTGTTCGACGACACGATCACCGCCATGGAGCAGGACGCGGACGGGGTCACGGTCACCTTCGAGCGGGCCGCGCCCCGCCGGTTCGGGATGGTCGTCGGCGCGGACGGGCCGCACTCCGTGGTGCGCGCGCTGGCCTTCGGCCCGGAGCGGGAGTTCGTCCGCCCGCTCGGCCTCTACACGGCCTGGTTCACCGCCACCGACGACCTGGACCTCGACGGCTGGTACATGATGCACAACGCGCCGCCCGGTCTGGTCGCCTCCGCCCGGCCGGGCCGACTGCCCGGCGAGATCAAGGCGGGCCTCAGCTTCCGCTCGGCGCCCCTCGCCTACGACCGCCGGGACATCGCCGCCCAACACGAGCTGCTGGCCCGCCGGTTCGCCCACGTCGGCTGGGAGGCCCCGCGGCTGCTGCGGGCGATGCGCACCGCCCCGGACTTCTTCCTCGACTCCATGGGCCAGGTCCGCCTCGACGGCTGGTCGCGCGGCCGGGTCGCGCTGCTGGGCGACGCCGGGTACTGCGCGACCCCGCTGACCGGCCTCGGGACCAGTCTCGCGCTGGTCGGTGCGTACGTACTGGCCGGTGAGCTGGCCACGTCCGGGGGCGACCACCGGGCCGCGCTGCGCCGCTACGACGAGGTCATGCGCCCGTACGTCGACCAGGCCCAGCAGCTCCCGCCGGGCGGCGCCTCCGGATACGCGCCCACGAGCCGCCTCGGCATCCGGCTGCGGGACCTGTCCATGCGGCAGATGACCCGCCGGCCGATGCGGAACGTGCTCGCGGCACAGTTCGCCAAGGCCGGGAACATCGAGCTGCCCGCGTACGAATGGGGCTCACAACTCCCGGGCCACCTCCAGGAGTTCGGCGTCTGACCGGGACGCGGCGACGCGCAACGCGCGGGCTCCGCGCACCGGGCCCCGGAGAACACAGCGCCCGCCGGCCACAGGGACCGGCCGCCCCCTCCTGCCGCCGCGAGGAAGCCGCTGCCGCCGATGACGGGGTACGCCAGGCTGTCCCTAGCCCGAAGTCCGGGAGTGAGGTCGGGAGCGACGCCGAGAGGGAGGCCGAGGCGCATGACCGCCATGCCGCATGAGGAGTACGACGAGACGGGCCCGCAGGAGGAGCCAGTGATCCGGCTGCACCGCTGGGACGCCGACTGGCCGGACGACGATCCGCACGCCAACTTCAAGTCGGACGTCGTCCTCTACGGCCGGCTCGATCCGCTCGCCACCCTGCGGGGCATGGCCGAGAACCTGGACATCCCGGTCGGCGCCCTCGCCCGCTATGTGCTGGCGCGCTGGGCGACCGGCGGCAGCGGGGGTCTGCTGGAGGTCGGGCCGGTGATGGTGCACCGGCTGTGGGAGCCGATCGCCGAGGCGGAGCGGCAGAACAGCGACAGCGAGCGGCTGCGGGCGTACCAGCAGCTGCGGCAGATGATCGCCTGGCTCAAGCTGCCGCTGGACGAACCGAGCGTCTATCCGGCCCAGTTCGAGGACGGTCCGGACGACACCACCCGGTGAACTGCTGGAACCATGGTGCCGGGCCGCCCGTTCCGACGGGCGGCCCACCCGAGTACCCCGCCCGCCCAAGTACCCCGCGCACCCAGGAGTTCCCCGTGTCCGCACCTGACGTCGGCACCATCACCAGCCGCGACCGCTCCGCCGAGCCGCCCGTCCCCCGTGCCGCGCTCGGCGTGGGCGCGATCGTCCTCGGCGAGCGGGGCGTCCTGCTCGGCCGTCACCGGCGCGGCACCCTCGAACTCCCGGGTGGCACCGTGGAGCCTGGGGAGTCCCTGGAGCGGACCGTCGTACGGGAACTCGCCGAGGAGACCGGGCTGATCGTGCGCACCGAGGACGTCGGGCTTCTGGGCACGCTGGTCGATCATGTCGAGGACGTCGTACGCGTCACCGTCGGCGCCCTCGTCACCGTGTGGCGGGGCGAACCGGCCACCCAGCCGGACGAGCGGGTCGGCGACTGGGCCTGGTACCCCCTGGACAAGCTGCCCGACGGCCTGTTCGTGTGCAGCGCGCAGATCCTCACCGCGTGGCGGCCCGAACTGCCCATCGAGCACACCCCGGCGCACTTCACCCCGTACGCCCAGCAGAACCCGTACGCCTAGCAAGTACCCGTACGCACAGGAAGGGAGGGCGGCCGCCGCACCATACCGACGCGGCGGCCGCCCTCCCCCGTACGTCCCCTACAGCGCCTTCTCCAGCCGCTCCGCCATCAGCTTCACGAAGCGGGCCGGTTCCTTCGGCTGGCCGCCCTCCGCCAGGACCGCGAGGCCGTACAACAGCTCGGCGTTCTCGGCGAGTTCGTTGCCGTCGCCGCGCTCGGTGTACGCCTCGTTGAGCCCCTCGACCAGGGCGTGCCCGGGGTTGAGTTCGAGGATGCGCTTGGCCCGGGGGACCTCCTGGCCCATGGCGCGGTACATGTTCTCCAGGGCCGGGGTGAGTTCGTGCGCGTCGGAGACGATGCAGGCCGGGGAGACGGTGAGCCGGGAGGACAGCCGTACCTCCTTGATGTCGTCCTCCAGCCGCTTGCCCATCCACTCCAGCAGACCGGCGTACGCCTCGTTCCGCTTCTCCCGCTCGTCGTCGGCGCCCTCGTCCTCGCTCTTCGCGTCGAGGTCGAACTCGCCCTTGGCGACGGAGCGCAGCTTCTTGCCCTCGTACTCGCCGACCGCGTCGACCCACACCTCGTCCACGGCGTCGGTGAGCAGCAGCACCTCGATGCCCCGGTCGCGGAACGCCTCCATGTGCGGGGAGTTCTCGATGGCCTGGCGGGAGTCGCCGGTCAGGTAGTAGATGTCTTCCTGGCCGTCCTTCATCCGCTCCAGGTACTGCTTCAGCGCGGTCGGCTCGCTCTCGTGGTGCGTGCTCGCGAACGAGGAGACCGCGAGCAGGGCCTCGCGGTTCTCCGCGTCGGTGACCAGGCCCTCCTTGAGGACGGTGCCGAACTCCCGCCAGAACGTGGCATAGCGGTCCGACTCCTCGCCCATCAGGTCCTTGACCGTGGAGAGGACCTTCTTGGTGAGCCGGCGGCGCATCATCTCGATGTGGCGGTCCTGCTGGAGGATCTCACGGGAGACGTTGAGCGTGAGGTCGGCCGCGTCCACGACGCCCTTGACGAAGCGGAGGTACGGCGGCAGCAGCGCCTCGCAGTCGTCCATGATGAACACACGCTTGACGTAGAGCTGTACGCCCCGGCGGAAGTCCCGGGTGAACAGGTCGTGGGGGGCGTGTTCGGGCAGGAAGAGCAGCGCCTGGTACTCGAAAGTGCCCTCCGCCTGGAGCCGGATGGTCTCCAGCGGGTCGCGCCAGTCGTGCCCGATGTGCTTGTACAGCTCGTGGTACTCGTCGTCGGACACCTGGTCGCGGGGCCGCGCCCACAGCGCCTTCATGGAGTTGAGGGTCTCGGGCGCCGGCTCCTCGCCGTCGGCCGGGGTCTCGGTCACCATCCTGATCGGCCAGGTGATGAAGTCCGAGTACCGCTTGACGATCTCCCTGATCTTCCAGGGCGAGGCGTAGTCGTGGAGCTGGTTCTCCGGGTCGGCCGGCTTGAGGTGCAGGGTGACCGAGGTGCCCTGCGGCGCGTCCTCGACCACGGTCAGGGTGTACGTCCCCTCGCCGCGCGAGGTCCAGCGGGTACCCTGGCTCTCGCCGGCCCGCCGGGTCACCAGGGTCACCTCGTCGGCCACCATGAAGCCGGAGTAGAAGCCCACGCCGAACTGGCCGATGAGCCCCTCTTCTCCGGCCGCGTCCTTGGACTCGCGCAGCTCGCGCAGGAATTCGGCGGTGCCGGAGTTGGCGATGGTGCCGATGAGCTGCCCGACCTCGTCGTAGGACATACCGATGCCGTTGTCCCGCACGGTGAGCGTGCGGGCTTCACTGTCGATGTCCAACTCGATGTGCAGGTCGGACACTTCGACGTCGAGCGCGTCGTCCCGCAGCTTCTCCAGGCGCAGTTTGTCCAGCGCGTCGGATGCGTTGGAGACGAGCTCGCGCAGAAAGACATCTTTGTTCGAGTACACGGAGTGGATCATCAGCTGGAGCAGCTGACGGGCCTCCACCTGAAACTCAAACGTCTGCGTCGACATGTTCGCGGTTACCTCACGGGTCCTGTCGTCGGAACTGGCGCCAGCCACTGTAAAACACCATGTCGCGACGGGGGGTCACATCAGGCCCAGAGGGACTGCGCGAGGGCGGCTCCCATGAAGGCGGCACCGAGTCCGGCGACGATGCTGGCGACGACGTTGGCGGCGGCGAAGAAGCGCGCCCCGTCCTCGGCGAGCCGCAGCGTCTCGTAGGAGAACGTGGAGTACGTGGTCAGCGCCCCGCACAGCCCGGTGCCGATCAGCAGCTGGAAGTCGGAGGACATCCCGCCCGCGACGACCGCCCCGGTGATCAGGCCGAGGATGAGGCTGCCGACGACATTGACGGTGAAGGTGCCCCAGGGGAAGACGGTGTCGTGCCTGGACTGCACGGTGCGGTCGGTCAGATAGCGCAGCGGTGCGCCGACGACGGCTCCGGCGATGACCAGCAGCCAGTTCACGAACTCTCCTTGTCGTCGTGGCCGCCCGGGCGCACGATCTCGCAGTGGTCGAGGGTCACCAAGCCCTCGCCGACCAGCTCGTCGAGCTGGGGCAGGAAGGCCCGGACGCGTTGTTCGGTGTCGACGACGACCACGGCCACCGGCAGGTCCTCGCTGAGGGACAGCAGCCGGCTGGTGTGGATCAGGGAGGTCGCCCCGAATCCCTCCACGCCCCGGAACACGCTGGCGCCGGCCAGCCCGGCCCGGTGCGCACGGTGCACGATCTCGGCGAAGAGGGGCTTGTGGTGCCACATGTCGTCCTCGCCGACGAGGACCGTGAGCCGGACGCCGGGAACGGTCGTTGTCGTCATGATGTCCTCCACTCGATGACGCGCCGGGTGAGGTGCGCGGTGGTCCAGACGGCCGCGAGGGCGCCGAGCGCGGTCGCGACCAGGTCGAGCAGGCCGGTGGTGGCCCGGCCGGCGTCGGTCAGGCGTTCGATGTCCACGGTGTAGGTGGAGAAGGTGGTGAATCCGCCGAGCACTCCGGTGCCGAAGAAGGGTCTGACCAGGCGGTGTCCGGCGCCGATGTCGGTGATGACGACCATGAGGACGCCGATGACGGCGCAGCCGCTGACGTTCACCCAGAACGTGGTCCAGGGGAAGGCGCCGGAGGCGGTCGGCCACAGCAGCGCGGTGACGTAGCGGGCGCAGGCTCCGACGGCGCCGCCGACGGCGATGGCCGCGAGGACGGGTCCCTGCGTGCGCCAGGGCACGCTCCGACGGGCCGGCGCGCGCCGCTCGATGCCGCGTTCGGTGGATGCCTTCAGCGCGGTCCGCTCTGCCACATGGGCCTCCTCGTACAGGGCGCCCGGGGCATGCCGGGGCGCACTTCGTCATAAGGAGGGACCATTGGCGGCGACATCGCCGCGGTTGGGTACGGCGGGACCCACCACCGTGCGGGGACCGGGGTCGCGCCGCGCGACCAGGATAGCGCGCAGCGGGTACGGCCTGATGACGGGCCCGGCATCCGAGACGGCCGCACGCGTGCGCGGGTGGTCCGGGGCCCCGGTCGGGGTAGTCCTCCAGCAGTCACGGCCCCCGCGGGAATGAGGTCCCCCATGCGTGTCCGAGCCGCCGTCACCGACGCCCCGGGCGGGCCGTTCACCGTGCGGGAGGTGGACCTCGAAGTGCCGCGCCCGCGCGAGGTGTTGGTGCGGATCACCGCCGCGGGGGTGTGCCACACCGATCTGAGCAGCCAGGCGGTCTGGCCGGTGGAGCTGCTGCCGATGGTGTTCGGGCACGAGGGCACGGGGGTGGTCGAGGCCGTGGGGGCGGAGGTGACCGGGGTCACTCCGGGAGACCATGTCGTCCTCACCTTCCACAGCTGCGGCGCGTGCGCGCAGTGCGCGGCCGGTCATCCCGCGTACTGCCGTTCGATGCGCGCCCTGAACGCCTCGGGCGGCCGGGCGGACGGCAGTACGCCGCTGTCGTGGGGCGGCAATCCGGTGCGCGGCGCGTTCTTCGGCCAGTCCAGCTTCGCCACCCACGCCCTCGCCCATGAGCGCAACACCGTGCGGATCCCGGCCGATCTGCCGCCCGCGGTGGCCGCGCCGCTGGGCTGCGGGGTGCAGACCGGGGCCGGTACGGTCCTGAACCGGCTGCGGCCCGAGCCGGGCAGCTCGCTCGTGGTGATCGGGGCGGGCGGTGTCGGCCTCAGCGCGGTGATGGCCGGCGTGCTCGCGGGCTGCGATCCGGTCGTCGTCGTGGAGCCGGTGGCGTCCCGGCGTGCGGTGGCGGTGAGCCTCGGGGCGGCGGCCGCCCTGGATCCCGCCGACGGCGACGGGATCGTGGCGGCGCTGCTGGATCTCACGGGTGGCGGGGCGCGTCACATCGTGGACACCACCAGCAGCCCGGAGATGCTCGCCCGCGCCCTCGGCGCGCTGCGGCACCGGGGCGACCTGGCGCTCACCGGGATCGGCACGGAAGTGTCGTTCGACGTGATGAGCCTGCTGAGCAAGGGTGTCCGGCTGCACGGGGTGATCGAGGGGGACGCGGATCCGGCCCGTTTCATCCCCGAGCTGATCGCCCTGTACCGGCAGGGCCGCTTCCCGGTCGACCGGCTCGTCACCACGTTCCCCTTCGAGGACATCGACGCGGCGGTGCGCGGGATGCGCGACGGCACCGCGATCAAGCCGGTGCTCGTCTTCGACTGAACGGCGCCCCGGGCCACGGTGATTGCCGGCGGGCGGCGCGCTGCTCATCATGTCGGGATGCGCTTCTCCGTGAACGTACCCAACTTCGGTGACTTCGCCGATCCCCGTGCCGTCGCGACCGTGGCCGTCGCCGCCGAACAGGCGGGCTGGGACGGCCTGTTCGTCTGGGATCACGTACTGCACCGGCGGCACCAGGGGCGGCCCTTCGGCGACCCCTGGATGCTGCTGACGGCGGCCGCCCTGGCGACCTCCCGCATCCGCCTGGGCACGCTGCTGACGCCGGTGCCCCGGTACCGTCCGCAGCAACTGGCCCGGCAGGTCGCCACGTTGGACCAACTGAGCGGCGGCCGGGTGATCTTCGGGGCGGGTCTGGGCGGTCCGGTCGAGGACGAGTACGAGAGCTTCGGCGACACCGCCGCGCCGCGCGAGCTGGCCGGACGGCTGGACGAGGGCCTGGAGCTGCTGGCCCGCTTCTGGTCCGGCGAGCCGGTGGACCATCAGGGCCCCCACTACACGGCCCGGGACGTGACCCTGCTGCCCGCCACCGTCCAGCGGCCCCGTCCGCCGGTCTGGATCGGCGGGTTCTGGCCGCGCCGCGCGCCCATGCGCCGGGCGGCGCGCTGGGACGGCGCCGCGCCGCTCTTCGAGACCGCCCGCCACGGGCAGGCCCCGGAGGTGGCCGAGGTCCGCGAGCTGATCGCCTATGTGCGCGAGCGCCGTACGACCGGGGGCGAGCACCCCTTCGAGTTCGTCCTCGGCGGTGTCACCCCGGCGGACCCGGCCGGGGCCAGGGACGTGCTCGGTCCGCTGCGCGACGCCGGTGCCACCTGGTGGGACGAACGGCAGCTGCACGGCGGGCCCGATCTGGACCGGCTGGAGCCGGTGCTGCGACGCGTGGAGGCGGGGCCGCCGACGCTCTGACGGGATCCGGAACCCCTCAGCGGGCCCGGCATATCCGCACAGACCCCGGCGAAGCGAATAGCGGAATTGCTAAAGTTTGCAATTGGTTAGATGCTATGTTCGTTGTATTCGCTGAGAGGGAAGTCGAGGGATCGTGTCGGTTCCGCTGTACCAGGCGAAGGCCGAGTTCTTCCGGATGCTCGGTCACCCCGTACGGATACGGGTGCTGGAGCTGCTCCAGGACGGGCCGCGGCCGGTCCGGGAACTGCTCGCCGCCATAGAGGTGGAGCCCTCCAGCCTCTCCCAGCAGCTGGCCGTGCTGCGCCGCTCCGGGATCGTCACCTCCACCCGCGAGGGCTCGACGGTCGTCTACCAGCTCTCCGGCGGCGATGTGGCCGACCTGATGCGGGCCGCCCGCCGGATCCTCACCGAGATGCTCACCGGGCAGCACGAACTGCTCACCGAACTGCGGGAAGCCGAGGTCTCCGCCCGATGAGCACCGCCCTCACCCGGGGGGTGCGGACCGTACGCTCCCGGATCACCTCCCTGCTGCCCGGCCGCGCCGACCTCGTCGCGGTACGCCGCGATCCGCGCCGGGACCTCCTCGCCGGCCTCACCGTCGCGATCGTCGCGCTCCCCCTCGCCCTCGGCTTCGGCGTCTCCTCCGGCCTCGGCGCCGAGGCGGGCCTGGCCACCGCGGTGATCGCGGGCGCGGTCGCGGCCGTGTTCGGCGGCTCGAACCTCCAGGTGTCGGGACCGACCGGCGCCATGACCGTCGTCCTGGTGCCGATCGTGGGCCAGTACGGGCCCACCGGTGTGCTGACCGTCGGCCTGATGGCCGGTGTGCTGCTGATGGTGCTGGCCGTGCTGCGGGCCGGTAAGTACATGCAGTACGTGCCCGCCCCCGTGGTGGAGGGCTTCACCCTCGGCATCGCCTGCGTGATCGGGCTCCAGCAGGTGCCGAACGCGCTCGGCGTGCCCACGCCCAAGGGCGACAAGGTGCTGGTGGTGACCTGGCGGGCGTTCGAGGAGTTCGCGAAGGCGCCGAACTGGACCGCCGTGGGGCTCGCGCTCGCCGTGGCCGCGGTGATGCTGCTGGGCGCCCGGTGGCGGCCCACGATCCCCTTCTCCATCCTCGCCGTGATCGCCGCGACCGTCGTCGCCCAGCTCGCCCACCTGGACGCGGCCAAACCGATCGGCGACCTGCCGTCCGGGCTGCCCGCGCCCTCCCTCGCCTTCCTCCACCTCGGCGACCTGGGCTCGCTCGCGGCGCCCGCCGTCGCCGTGGCCGCGCTGGCCGCCCTGGAGTCCCTGCTCTCGGCGTCGGTCGCGGACGGCATGACCGTCGGACAGAAGCACGACCCGGACCGCGAGCTGTTCGGCCAGGGCCTGGCCAATATCGCCGCCCCGCTGTTCGGCGGCGTACCGGCCACCGGCGCGATCGCACGCACGGCGGTCAACGTACGGACCGGAGCCGGTTCCCGCACCGCCGCGTTCACCCACGCCGTGGTCCTCGCGGTGATCGTCTTCGCCGCCTCGCCGCTGGTCGCGAAGATCCCGCTGGCCGCCCTCGCGGGTGTGCTGCTGGCCACCGCGGTGCGCATGGTCGAGGTCGGCTCGCTCAAGGCCATGGCGCGGGCGACCCGCTCGGACGCGGTGATACTCGTCCTGACCGCGGTCGGCACCCTCGCCCTGGACCTCGTCTACGCCGTGATCATCGGTCTCGCCGTGGCCGGTGCCCTCGCGCTGCGCGCCGTGGCCCGGCAGGCCCGGCTCGACCGGGTGCCGCTGGACCGGGGCGACCACAGCGCGGAGGAGCACGCGCTGCTCGCCGAGCACATCGTGGCGTACCGGCTCGACGGGCCGCTGTTCTTCGCCGGTGCGCACCGCTTCCTGCTGGAGCTGACCGAGGTCGCCGACGTCCGGGTGGTGATCCTGCGCATGTCGCGGGTGTCGACCATCGACGCCACCGGCGCCCTGGTGCTGAAGGACGCGGTGGAGAAGCTGCGCCGGCGCGGCATCGTCGTCCTGGCCTCCGGCATACGGCCCGGACAGCTGCGCGTCCTCGACTCGGTCGGCGCGCTGGAGCTGCTGCGGCCCGACGGCCGGGACTACGCCACCACCCCCGAGGCGATCCAGGCGGCCCGCGGCCACCTGGAGGGCCTCGTGCCCGCGCTGCCCGCGCAGCGGACCGCCCCGGCGCCCAGTGAGGAAGCCGTCCGATGAGCGGGACGGCCGGCGCGGAAGACCACCACGGCCCGACCCACCACCACGGCCCGACGGAGCGATGATGTCCCAGGCCTTGCAGGCCCTTCCCCACCGCCATGTGCTCACCCTGCCCGCCGTACCCAAGGCGGTCCGGGTCGCGCGGGAGACCGCGGAAGAGGCCCTCGTGGAGTGGGGCATCGGGCTGCGCCACCGTGCCGTGGACCCGGCGCTGCTGATCATCAGCGAGCTGGTCACCAACAGCGTCCGGCACGCGGCCCATGTCTCCCCCGAGGTCACCGTCATCTACGCGGCCGCCCACGACTGTTTCGCCTTCGCCGTGCACGACCGCCACCCCCACAAGCCGCATCTGCGCACCGCGCTCGCCGGACCCGGGGGCCTGGCCACCGTGATGGAACTGGTCCTCGGCCTGGGCGGCACCGCGGTGGTCCGCGCGGACGCCGACGGCGAGGGCAAGAGCATCTGGATCACCCTGCCCCTGTAGAACCACCGGGCCCCACTCCCCCACCGGCCCTCCTCCCCGCACAAGGAAGCTGCCCCCGCATGACCATCGACTGGCGCTACACCATCGAGCAGGACCTCGGGGTCCTCTCCGTCGCCGGCTACCTCGGCCCGGACGCCGTACGCCGTTTCAACGGCGCCATCGGCTGGGTCGTCGCGCGCGGCACCGGGCCGGTCGTGCTCGATCTGACCGAGCTGCGCAACTGGTCCGCGGAGGGCCAGGTCGCCATCATCGAGGCGGCCCGGCTGCTCGCCGCCTCCGGCCGGGGCCTGGAGCTGGCCGCGATACCCGCCGACGGCTCGCTGGTCCCGGCGGGCGAGGGCCCCGACATCCCGGTCCACTGCGATCTGGCCGCGGCCCGCGCCGCGCACGGCCGGGGCCCGCGGACGCCGGACGACGACCGCCAGGAGTGGCGGACGGACGGCTGGCCCACCTCCTGACCTGCGTACGATCCCCTTTTCGACTTACCGCACGACCCCCTGTCGAACCCACCGCGAAAGAGTTCCAAGAGCGACAACCTCCCCGCCTGCCCCGCCTGCTCGGGCACGTTCACCTATGAGATGGGCGCGCTGCTCGTCTGCCCCGAGTGCGGCCACGAGTGGTCGGCGTCCTCGGACACCGCCGCCGAGGAGGGCCGGGTGATCCGGGACTCGGTCGGCAATGTGCTCGCCGACGGCGACACCGTGACCGTGGTCAAGGCGCTGAAGGTCAAGGGCAGCCCGTCCGGCATCAAGGCGGGCACGAAGGTGCGCAACATCCGGCTCGTGGACGGTGTGGACGGCCATGACATCGACTGCAAGATCGATGGATTCGGCGCGATGCAGCTGAAGTCCAGCGTGGTCAAGAAGGCCTGAGCGAGCGCGAGCACGCGGTCGCCGGGATGCTGCGGGCGGCGCAGGAGGAGGCCGGGCCCTCCTAGCCGGTCCCTCCTGGCCCGGCCCGACGGCCTGCTCCGGGTCTGGTTCTCCCGACGGAACCCCCATACAGCGGCAAAGACTGCTGAAACCAGGCAAAACGCCGGGAAAGCCGCGTAACTCAAGCCACTCCTCTCCCTGTTGGGCCCCGTGAAAGCCCTCACCAGCAGCCGGGAGAGGTTCATGGGCCTGTTGCGCAAGATCCGGACCACCGGGCGGGTCGCGGAGCCCGCCCCACCCCGCCCGGACGGACAACCCCTCGAAGCAGCACGGCAGTTGGGCGGCTCGGCGCAGGTGCGCTGCGTGGACGCGGGCTCCTGCAACGGCTGCGAGATCGAGATCGCCGCCGCCTTCAACCCGGTGTACGACGCCGAGCGCTACGGCGCCCGACTGGTGGCCTCGCCCCGGCACGCGGACGTCGCCCTGGTGACCGGGCCCGTGACCCGGAACATGGCGGAGCCGCTGCGCCGCACGGTGGCCGCGATGGCCGAGCCCCGGCTGGTGGTCGCGGTCGGCGACTGCGCCCTCGACTGCGGGGAGTTCGCCGGCGGGTACGGCGTCGAGGGCGCGGTCGGCGATGTCGTACCGGTGGATCTGGCGGTGCCCGGGTGCCCGCCGGAGCCGGCGGCGATCGTGGCCGCGCTGCGCCGGGTGACCGGCCGGTGAACGTGCTCCCGGCCGCCCTGACGACGGCCACCGCACTGGGCGGCGCGGGCACACTCGCGGCGCTCGTGCTGCCGTACCGGGCACGGATCGTGGCCGTCGGCGTGCTGACCTGCGGCATCGGGGCGAGCGGCGCGGTCGCGGGCGTGGCCGCGCTGGGCGGCGCCCGCTGGACAGCCGTACTGCCCGCACTGCTCCCGCTGACCGGGACGCGGCTGGCGGTGGACGCGCTGGCGGGGCTGTTCATGGCCGTCGCGGGCACGGTCGTGGCCGCCGTCGGGGTGTACGGCATCGGGTACGCGGCCGGGCACGGTCCGCACGGGATCGGCTCGCGGACCGCGCAGGCGGTGCTGCCGCTGTTCGCGCTGACCCTCGTCCTGGTCCCGGTGGCCGCCTCGGTCTCGACGTTCCTGGCGCTGTGGGAGCTGATGGCGCTGGCTTCCCTGTCGCTGGTGCTCACCGAGCACGCCGAGCGGCGGACGGTACGGCAGGCCGGTCTCTGGTACGCGGTGCTGACCCATCTCGGACTCGCCCTGCTGCTCGCCGGGTTCGCGCTGTTCGCGGCCGGGGCGCACGGGGAGACGTTCACCGCGCTGCGCACCGGCGCCCACCTCCTCTCCCCCGCCACCCGCGGACTGGTCTTCGTGCTGGTGGCGGCGGCGTTCGCGTCGAAGGCGGGCGCGGTACCGCTGCACGCCTGGCTGCCCAGGGCGCATCCCGAAGCACCCAGTCCCGTCTCGGCGTTGATGAGCGCCGCCATGGTCAACCTCGGTGTCTACGGCCTGGTGCGCACCGGCCTCGACCTGCTGGGCGGCGGCCCCGCCTGGTGGTGGCTGTGGCTGCTGGCCCTCGGCGGGCTGAGTGCCGTGCACGGCATCCTCCAGGCCGCGATGGCCTCCGATCTCAAGCGGCTGCTGGCGTACTCGACCAGCGAGAACATGGGGCTCGTCCTCGTCGGGGTGGGCGCGTGCGGGCTGTTCGCGGCCGGTGGGGAGCGGCCGCTGGCCGCGCTGGCACTCGCCGCGGCGCTGCTGCATCTCGTCAACCACGCCGCCTTCAAGGCCCTGTTGTTCTGCGCGGCCGGGTCCGTGCTGCGCGCCACGGGACTGCGGGACCTGGACCGGCTGGGCGGGCTGCGCCCCCGGATGCCGGTCACGACCGCCTGCTTCGCGCTGGCCGCGCTCGGCGCCATGGCGCTGCCGCCCGGCAACGGGTTCATCGGCGAGTGGCTGCTGCTCCAGTCCCTGATCCACGGCATGAAGGTGCCCGGGGTCGCGGTCGCCCTCGTACTGCCGCTGTCCGTGGGGCTGATCGCGCTGTCGGCGGGGATCGCCGCCGCCGTGTTCGTGAAGGCGCTCGGGGTCGGCTTCTTCGCCCGGCCCCGCGACGCACGGGCCGCCGCGGCGCGCGAGGCACCGCCGCCGATGCTCGCCGGGATGGCCCTGCTCGCGGCGGTCACGGTGGGGCTCGCGGTGCTGCCGGGACTGCTCGGTGACGGCCTCGACCGGGTGGTGGGCGCGGTCGGGCTGCCCGGCGCGGGCGCGCTGACCGGGGGCGGCCTCCGGGTGCGGCTGACCGGTGTGTCCGCCTCGCTCTCCCCGCTGTGGGTGGTGGCCGCCCTCACCGCCGCGTTCGCGCTCGCCACCGGGCTGCCCCGCCTCTACGGCCGCCGCAGGCGCCGCACGGGCGCCCGGCTGTGGGACTGCGGGGGCGGGGCGCCGACACCGCGCATGGCGTACACGGCGACCTCGTTCGCCGAGCCGTTGCAGCGGGTCTTCGACGAGGTGCTCGCCCCGGAGCAGGACGTGGCCGTCACCCCGGTGCGCGGTTCGGCGTACCTGGTGGAGCGGGTGCGGTTCCGGCGCCGGGTGCCCGACCGGATCGAACACCACCTGTACGAGCCGGTGTTGCGGGCGCTGGAGGGGACCGGCCGGGCGGCGCGGCGGCTCGCGGGCGGCAGTGTGCACGTCTATCTCGGCTATGGCTTCGCGGGACTCGTGGTCCTGCTCTCGGCGCTGGTGGTGGGCTGGTGAGGAACGCGCTCGGGTACGTGGCCGTCGTCGGCCAGGTCGTGGCCGTGGTGGCCGGGGCGCCGCTGCTGACCGGGTGGATGCGGCTGGTGCGGGCCCGCCTTGAGGGCCGGGCGGGGGCCGGGGTGCTGCAACCCTGGCGGGACGTGCGCAAGTTGCTGCACAAGGAGCCCGTCACCCCGGTCGGGACCGGGCCCGCCTTCCGGATCGCGCCCGCGCTGCTGGTCGCCACCACCGTGGTGGCCGCCGCGCTGGTGCCGCTGCTGTCCACCGCCACACCGGTGAGCGGGCACGCGGATCTCATCGTGGTGGTGGCGCTGTTCGCGCTGGGCACGCTCGCGCTCGCGCTCGCGGGCCTGGACACCGGCACCGCGTTCGGCGGGATGGGTGCCTCCCGGGAGATGACGGTCGCGGCGCTGGTCGAACCGACCATCCTGCTCTCGGTGTTCGCGCTGTCGCTACCGGCTGGGACCACCAACCTCCCGGCGATCGTCGCCGACGCCGTCGGACAGCCGGCCCGGTTCGCCTCGCCGGCCGGGCTGCTCGCCGTCGCCGCGCTCGCGGTCGCGGTGCTCGCCGAGACCGGCCGGATCCCGGTGGACAACCCCGCCACACACCTCGAACTCACCATGATCCACGAGGCGATGGTGCTGGAGTACGCGGGCCCCGACCTGGCGCTGGTCGAACTCGGGGCGCAGCTGCGGCTGGCGCTGCTGCTCGGGCTGCTGTCCTCGCTGTTCGTGCCCTGGGGCATCGCCACCGGCGCCTCCTGGGCGGCGCTGGCCGCGGCCCCGGTGCTGTGCGCGGTGAAGGTGGCCGTGCTGGGCGCGCTGCTCGCGGCGGCCGAGGTGTGCTGGGCGAAGGTACGGCTGTTCCGGGTGCCCGAACTCCTCGCCGGTTCCTTCCTGTTGGCGCTGCTCTCGGTGTCCGCGTCGTACTTCCTGAACGGAGCGTCATGAGCAGCGGTCTGTACCCGCGTCTCCTCGATCTGGCCTGCGGGGTCTTTCTGCTGGCGGCCGTGCTGGTGCTCTGGCGGCGCGAACTCGCCGCGATCATCCGGGTGTTCGCCCTCCAGGGGGCGGCTCTCACGGTCCTCGCCGTCCTGCTCGGGGCGCACGAGGGCCGGTGGGACCTGGTCGGGGTGGGCCTCGGCGTCGGACTGCTGCGGGCGGGCCTCCTGCCGTACCTGATGCGGCGCGCGCTGGCCGCGCTGTCCGCGGGCCGGGGCGGCGACGAGGTCCGCGAGACCCGGCCGCTGGTCAATGTGGCGGCCTCGCTGCTGACCGCGGCCCTGCTCACCCTGCTCGCCTACGCGGTGTCCCGGCCGCTGACCCTGCTCGATCCGACCCCGGCCACCCGGGCGCTGCCGGTGGGGCTCGCCGTCGTACTGATCGGGTTCTTCGTGCTGGTGACCCGGCGCCGGGCGCTCGCCCAGGTGGTCGGGTTCCTGCTGCTGGACAACGGCATCACCGCCACCGCCTTCCTCGCCACCTCCGGAGTGCCGCTCATCGTCGAACTGGGCGTCTCCTTCGATGTGTTGCTGGCGGTGCTGGTGCTGGAGATCCTCACCACCCGGATGCGGGCGGCCTTCGGCACGACCGACATCGACGACCTGCGGGAGCTGCACGACTGATGAACGCGACGCCGACCGCCGCCCTGCTCATCGCGCCCGCCGCCGTACCGCTGCTGGCCGCCGCCGCGTACGCGCTCACCCCGGTACGGGCGCCCCGACCGGTCCCGGCGCGGGTGCGGGTACGGCAGCCCGTAGGAGTGGGGGCGCACACGGGCGCGGCGGATCCGCTCCCCGGCCGGGACACGGGGGTGCTCGCCGGTCGTGACACGGGGGAGCTGCCCGGCCGGGGCGCCGGTGAGCTGCCCGGCCGGGGCGCCGGTGAGCTGCCCGGCCGGGGCGCCGGTGAGCTGCCCGGCCGGGGCCGGGGGATGCTGCCCGGCCAGGCCGCCGAGGCACCGGACGGCGGCCTCCTCGGCACGCCTCCGAGGTCCCCGGGCGCCACCCCCGGCTCCCCGGGACGGCAGCCCGCCACCTGGGCCGGACTCGTCTCCCCGCTGGCGATCCTCCTCTGTGGGTGCCTCCTCGCCGTCCGGGTCCCCCGTACGGGTCCGCTGACCGCCTGCTCCGGGCTGCTGCGGGCGGACGCCCTCAGTGTCTGGATGCTGCTGGTGGTGGGCGCCGTGGCGCTGATCGCGTGCGGGTCGGGGCCCGCGTACCTGGCGGGCGAGCGGGCCGCGGGGCGGGCGAGCCGCCGTACCGCCTGGCGGTACCAGGTGCTGGTGCAGGCGTTCCTGGCCGCGATGTGCCTGGCCGTGGTGACCGCGAACCTCGGGGTGCTGTGGGTGGCGGTGGAGGCCACCACCATCGTCACGGCGTTCCTGGTGGGCCACCGCCGCACCCGCACCTCGGTGGAGGCCGCGTGGAAGTACGTGGTGATCTGCTCGGCGGGCATCGCGCTCGCCTTCCTCGGCACCGTGCTGATCTACTACGCGGCCCGGCAGGCGGGCGTCGCCGAGTCCTGGGCGCTGGACTGGCCCACGCTGGTGGCCCACGCCGGCCGCCTCGACCCGGGGGTCACCCGGCTCGGCGTCACCCTGGTCGTCCTCGGCTTCGGCGCCAAGGCGGGCCTGGTCCCGCTGCACGCCTGGCTGCCGGACGCGCACAGCCAGGCGCCCGCGCCGGTGTCCGCGCTGATGTCGGGGGTGCTGCTGTCCGTGGCGTTCTCGGCGATCCTGCGCTACCGGGTCATCGCGGACGCCGCCCTCGGCGCCGGTTTCACCCGGGTGCTGCTGGCCGGGATCGCCCTGCTCACCCTGGCGCTCGCCGCCGCTCTGCTGCTGGCCCAGCGCGACCACAAGCGGATGCTGGCCTACTCCAGCATGGAGCACATGAGCCTGATCGCCCTGGCCACGGCGGTCGGAGGCCCGCTCGCCCTGTCGGCGGCGCTGCTGCACATCGCCGGGCACGGCCTGGCCAAGTCGGCCGGGTTCTGTGCCGCGGGCCGGATCCTCCAGCTGACCGGCACCTCGCGCATCGGCCGGATCCGGGGGCTGCTCGGCCGGGCACCGCTGCTGGGCGGGGTGTTCGGCTGCGCGGTGGCGGCGCTGCTGGGCTTCCCGCCGTTCGGTCTCTTCGCCTCCGAACTCGGCATCGCCCGCGCGGGTTTCGCCGCCGGTACCGGTTTCGCCCTGGTGACGGCGGCGGCCCTGCTGCTGGTGCTCACCGCCTTCGCGGCGCTCGCCGCCCGCACCGCCCATATGCTGCTCGGCCCGGCACCCGACAGTCCAACGAGCCATTCCCGTAAGGGTACTTGGCCCCTGCTGCTCGCCCTGGTCGCCTGTGCGGTCCTGGGCACCACGACCGGACCCCTCACCGGCCTGCTGCGCGCCGCCGCCGGCGCGATCGGAGGGCGCTGACCCCATGCGCACCACGGAAATCCTCGCCCTGTCCCAACTCCCGCTCCGCGCATCCGAGTTGCTGACGGGCGGTCATCGGCTCGCGCTGGTCGCCGCCCATCACGACAAGCTCGGCATCCGTGTGGTGTACCTGTTCGTCGCCGGACCGCCCGACACCCGTACCGAACTTCATGTGCTGCTCGATCCCGACCGCCCCGAGCTGCCGACGCTGGCCCATCTCTCGTACCCCGCGGGCCGGTTCGAGCGGGAGATGCGGGACCTGTTCGGCGTCGTACCGCTCGGGCATCCGCTGCCGCGCCGACTGGTACGGCACTTCCACTGGCCGCGCGGCTGGTATCCGATGCGCCCGGACGCCGGGCCCCCGCCGCCCTTCGGGGAGCAGGAGGGGCCGTACCCCTTCCTGGAGGTCGAGGGCGACGGGGTGTACGAGATCCCGGTCGGGCCGGTGCACGCGGGGCTGATCGAGCCGGGCCACTTCCGGTTCTCCGTGGTCGGCGAGACCATCCTCCGGCTCAAGGCCCGCCTGTGGTTCGTGCACAAGGGCGTGGAGAAGCTGTTCCAGGGCCGCACCGTCGCGGCCGGGCTGCCGCTGGCCGAGCGGATCAGCGGCGACACGGCCGTCGGCCACGCCCTCGCGTACTGCCTCGCCGTCGAGGAGGCGACCGGCGCCGAGGTACCCGACGAGGCCCGGCGCGCCCGTGCCCTGCTCCTCGAACTGGAGCGGGTCCACAACCATGTGGCCGACCTCGGCATGCTCTGCAACGACGTCGGCCACGGCATCCTCAACGCCCACGCCCAGCGGGTCCGCGAACAACTGCTGCGCCTCAACCGGGAGATCACCGGCCATCGGCTGCTGCGCGGCGGCATCGTCCCCGGCGGCGCGGCCCTGCGCTCCGTGCCGGAGGTACGACGGCTCAAGGCGATCGGGGAGGACATCCGCGAGCTCACCGGCCTCGCCCTCGGCCACTCCACGGTCCGCGACCGCTTCACCGGCACCGCCGTGCTGCCCGCCGACGCCGCCCGGGAGATCGGCTGCCTCGGCTATGTGGCCCGCGCCAGCGGCCTGGCCTACGACGCCCGCCGCGCGCATCCGTTCCTCGACCACTGCGCGCCGAAGGGCGCCGTCCGCGGCGGCGGCGATGTACTGGCCCGCTTCCTGGTGCGGGCCGAGGAGATCGACGTCTCCCTCGCGATGATCGGGCACTTCGCCGAGGAACTCGCCGGTCCGGTCACCGCGTTGGGCGCGCCACCGGTGCCGGGGACGGGGCCCCGCAGCGGGGTGGGCCTGGTGGAGGGCTGGCGCGGCACCATCGCCACCCGGGTCGAACTCGGCCCGGACGGCACGCTGCGCCGGGTCAAGCCCGTCGACCCGTCCTTCTTCAACTGGCCCGCGCTGCCGGTCGCGTTGACCGACACGATCGTGCCGGACTTCCCGCTGACCAACAAGAGCTTCAATCTGTCGTACGCGGGCAACGACCTGTGAGCCCGCAGGTCCCGGGCGCCTCGGCGGACCGGACGCCGCGGTGCTCGGCGCCGCGCGGCCACAGCACCTCCACATCGACGCCGTGGCTGCGCGCGTAGGCCACCAAGTGGGCGGTCGCGTCACCGCCGTTGGAGGGTGAGCCGTCCCAGACGGCCAGCACCCGGGCGCAGGAGCGGACCAGGGCCTCGTCGGCGCCGATGCAGGAGGCGCGGTCCCCGGGGTCGTACTCGACCAGGCGCACCATCTGCGACAGCAGCAGCAGTTCACCGGCCGCCTTGCGGTCCGGTTCGGCGACGTAGGCGGGCACGCCGCTGCGGGACGGCAGTACGGTCACCAGGGCCAGCCCCGCCCTGCGCGCGGCCCGCCCGAACGCCACGGGCAGGCCCTTGCCCGCCCTGACCAGCCCGGCGCGGCCACCGCGGGCGCGGTCGGTCAGCCGCGAGCGCAGCTCCTCCTCCAGGAGGGCCAGCGTCGGCACGGTGAGATCCGGATGTCCGACGACGGCGATCACTCCTGACATTCCCTTCCTCGCATGCGCTGATCATCGTCATGCGCGGGCGCCGGGCACAGGGGCCTGTCGGCAGAGATTCCGGGGCCGAACGGCCCATGGACGGCGGTGTCCGCGATGCGCCGGGCACAGGTGTGCGAGGCATGCGGCGAGACCCGGTGATTCGGCCGGTTTCATGGCCCCGGAACGATCTGTGCGGTAGTTTGAGACGCAGGTCACACCCGCCACACATGCATAGACGCATCCGTGGTGATCAGGGGAGGTTCTGGTTGACCCCGGCACAGCTGCGGGCGTTCTCGGCGACCGTTCGGCTCGGCTCCGTGAAGGCAGCGGCGGCGGACCTCGCGGTGACCGAGGCCGCCGTCTCGCTGCACATCGCCCATCTGCGCCGGGAGCTCGGCGACAAGCTGTTCACGCGCACGGGCAGCGGGCTGGCGTTCACCCCGGGCGGGCTGCGGCTCGCCAGCCGCGCGGCGCAGATGCTGGGCCTTCAGGACCAGACCGTGCTGGAGGTGCAGCAGGCCGGATCCGGGCGGCGGCTGCTGCGGGTCGCCACTTCCAGCCTGTTCGCCGAGTACGCGGCGCCCGGCTTGATCGAACTGTTCGCGGGGCGGGCCGACGATCTCGACGTGGAACTGAGCGTGCACGATCCGCAGCGCTTCCCGCTGCTGCTGTCGGAGCGGGCGGTGGACGTGGCCATCGGGCCCCGGCCGGCCACCGTGGACGCCTCGATGAGCTGTACGCACTTCCTCAACTACCAGATGATCGCGGTCGTCGGCGCCACCCATCCGCTCGCCGCCCGCACCGGGCCCGCCGGGGTCGCGGAGCTGCGCGAGCAGACCTGGCTGCTCGGGCCCTCGGCGGTGGGCCGGGCCGGGATAGTGCCGTCGGTGCTGCGGCGGCTCCAGATCCCCGAGGACCATCAGCGGATCTTCCAGAGCCACACCGCGGCGGTGGACGAGGCGAAGCACGGCACCGGGGTGGCGCTCGCGGTGACGTTCGCGGTCAGCAAGGACCTCGCCGACGGCGACCTCCGGCAGCTCGGCGGCCCCCAGCTGCCCGCGCGCGGCTCCTGGAACCTCCTCACCCTCGGCGACCGCGAGGCCCCGCCCGCCGCCGCCGAACTCCGCCGCTTCGTCACCAACCCGCGCGCCACCCAGGCCATGCTGCGCGGCGCGGGGGTCACGGCGGGCCGGTTCCGTCCGGCGATCCATGTGACGCTGTGGAGCTGAGCCGCGGCGTCACCGCTGCGGTTCGATCAGGATCTTTCCGCTTCTGTGCCCGGCGGCGGGGTCCTGGAGATGCTCGGCGAGTGCGCTGAGCCCGACCCGGCGGGACACGGCCGTGCGCAGAAGGCCGCGGCGCAGCTGCTCGAAGACCGGGGCGAACAGCTCGGGCAGCTGCCACCGCCCGTCCCCGTGGACGGTGTCACGCAACCGAAACAACTCCACGCGCGGGCCCCCGGGTCCGGTGAAGCACCTCGCGGGCAGCGGTGTTCCCGACAGCAGGCCGTAGTGGACGAACACGCCGTCGCCCGAGGTGAGCGCGCACACGTCCGCGCTCACCTCGCCGCCGACGCAGTCGTAGGCCACATCGATCCCCCGGGGCCCGGTCAGCGCCCGCAGACGTGCGCGCCATCCGGGCTCGTCCGTCCGGAGCACGGCCCGCCACCGGGACGGATCGGCGACCGTCCGCCCCGGCGTTCCGCGTACGACCCCGATCGGCGCGACACCGCGCGCGGTGAGGAGTTCCGCCAGCTGCCCGCCGATGACCGATGTCGCCGCCGTGACCACCACCTGGCGCACCCCCGGCCGGCAGAACCGCTCGACCATGGTCACGGCGGTCAGGGGGTTGATGTAGGCGAAGCAGGCGACGTCGTCGGGAAGATCGTCCGGGACCGGGACGCACCAGGAGTGGTCGAGCCGCTTGTACTGCTGCCAGGCCCCCGCGGAACCCAGCGGAAGCACCCGGCGGCCCAGCACCGCGGCGGGCACCCCCGGTCCGGCCGCCTCGATCACACCGACGCCGTCGAACCCCGGGACCAGCGGGAACGACGTCCGAGTCCCGTAGGCGCCCGAGACGGTGACCTCGTCGGAAGGATGGACAGTCGACGCGATCATCCGCACCACGACCTCGCCCGCGCCGGGAACCGGGGGCCCGGCCACCTCGCGTACGGCCAGGACATCGGCGAGGCGACCGGGCGAGTCGACGACGGCGGCCAGCATCGACGGCCTCCCTTCCCTGTGCGTGCCGGAACGATCCAGAACGTCCGATCCTATGAACGCCGAGGATCGCGGCTCCGACCGGGTCAGCGCCGGGGACGGCCGTGGGGGACGCGCCGTGGGGGCCTACTCCCACACCTTCGTCCGACGCCGGGGCGGGCCGCCGCGCCCCGTCAGCCGGGCCACCTCGGGGGCCACCCGCAGCAGGGAGGCGAACGTGTCCGCCGGGAGGAGCAGGTCGATGTACGGGAGCGCGGCGGTCATCGTCGTCGTGCGGGGGCGGTAACCCGGGGCGCCCGCGCGGGGGTTGAGCCAGACGACCGTATGGGCGCGGCGGCGCAGCCGGGCCATGGCCGCGGCGAGGCGTTCGGGCGGGTCGCCGTCCCAGCCGTCGGAGGCGATCAGGACGACGGCGCCGCGCAGCGCGCCCCCGTGGTGGGAGGCGAGCAGGGTTTCCAGGCAGTGCGCGATCCTGGTGCCGCCGAACCGGTCCTCGACCCGCCCCGACGCCTCCTCGAACGCCGTCTTGGCCGAGCGGTGCGCGAGCACGTTGGTGAGCCGGGTCAGCGAGGTGGCGAAGGCGAACACCTCGGCCCGCGTGGTCAGCGCGAGCGCCCGCATCAGATGCAGATAGGCCACCGCCTGCGCCTGCATCGACCGGCTCACATCGCACAGCACCACCACCCGCCGGGGCCGGTCCAGGGGCCCGGTGCGCACCAGCCGGACCGGTTCCCAGCCGGTGCGCCGGGAGCGGGCCACCGTCTCCCGGATCGCCACCCGGGGCCCGCCCGGACGCCGCGCGTACCGGCGGGAGCGGCGCGTCGGCCACTGCCGCAGCCCCGTCTCCAGCCACTGCCCGAGCAGCGCCGCCTCCCGGTCGCCCAGCCGCTCGAACGGCGTGTCCACGGCACCGGCCAGCTCGGTCGGCAGCCGCTGCGGCACGGTCAGTACGTGCTCCTCGCTCGGCTCGGCCGCCCCCACCACCGGCGGCAGCGTCACCCAGGGCAGCCCCGCGTCCTCCACCGGATCGCCGTCCGCACCGGCGGGCAGCGGGGCGCGGACGTCGTCCCTGGCGGGTGGCACGGCGCCCCGGCCGGTACGGCGGGCGTGCGGGTCAAGGGACAGCACCGCGTCCCCGAACACCGCGTCGAAGACCTCGTCGAAGCGGGTCAGATACGGCTGGTCGCGGACCAGGGTGACCCGGGCCGTCCAGTACAGGGCGGACCGTGTCGTGGGCCATGACGCGGCCAGCGCGCGCACGAAGTCCCGGGCCGAGGTCAGGCCCACCGGCACGCCCCGGCTCCGCAGCCGGTCGGCGAGCGCCACGGCGAACGCGGCCCGGTCGACGGCGGGCAGGAACGGCTCGGTCGGCGTCCTCACACGGGCTCCCGTGTCATCGCCGGGCTCAGTGCACCGCCCAGTAGATCACCACGCCGACGACGACCACGCCGACGGCCACCGGGACGAGCCGCTTGTACACCGACTTCCCGGCGTACTGCATCAGGTCCAGGGGTTCGTTCTCGCGCACGGTCGGCTGCGGGCGGGCGGCGGGCCGGGGCGCTGCGGCGGACTCGGGCCGAGGGGGCGGTGAGGGCCGTACGGCATGGGCGTCCGCAGGGGCATGGGTGTCGGCGGCGGTCGGCTCGGCGGGGCTCTGCTCCACGGCGCTCTGCTCGGCGGTGGTCGCGGGCGAGGGTGCGGGCGCGGCCGCCGGTGCCTCGGATGCCTCCGGCTCCGTCGGCTCCGTCGACTCCGTCGGTTCCGTCGGCTCCGCAGGTTCCGGCTTGTGCAGCAGCTGCTCCTCCACGTTCGCCACGAACTGCGCGAACAGCTTCTCGGAGATCTCCTTGATCATGCCGCTGCCGAACTGGGCCAGTTTTCCACTGATGTTGAGGTCGGTGCTGACGCTCACCGCGGTGCCCGTGCCGTCGGGCCGCAGCCGGGCGTGCACGGTCGCGGAGGCGTTGCCCTGGCCCCGGGTGTCCTTGCCGGAGGCGCTGATCACCGCGCTGTGGCTGGCCTCGTCCTGCTCGGTGAAGCGGGCGGTGCCCTGGAACTGGCTGATCACCGGCCCGACCTTGACCTTCACCTTGCCGCGGTAGACATCGCCGTCGACCCCGGTGAGCTGGGCACCGGGCATACAGGGGGCGAGGCCCTCCAGATCGGTGAGCGCCTGCCAGGCCCGCTCCAGGGGCGCGTCCACCCGGAACTCGTTGTCGATCTTCATGGCTTACGGTCTCCTCGCTTCTTCGGGGTAGCCGAGTTCGCCGAGGGCCCCGGTGATGGCGGTGCGGTCGTCGGGGCTCTTGGCGACCGCGCTGAGGGTGCTGATCACATCGCGGCGGGCCAGCCGGGACACGCGCAGCGCGGCGAGCGCGGACACCCAGTCGATCGCCTCCGCCAGGCCGGGCGCCTTGTCCAGGTCCATGGCGCGGACCTGTCCGATGAACGCGGTGGCGGACGCGATCAGCGGTTCGTTCGCGGCCGGCACCGAGCGGCGCAGGATCTCCGCCGCGCGCTCGGGGCCGGGGTAGTCGATCCAGTGGTAGAGACAGCGGCGGCGCAGCGCGTCATGGAGTTCGCGGCTGCGGTTGGAGGTGAGGACCACCACCGGGGGCCGGGCGGCGGCAAAGGTGCCCAGCTCCGGGACGGTGATGCTCCACTCCCCCAGGAACTCGAAGAGCAGCGCCTCGAATTCGTCGTCCGCGCGGTCGATCTCGTCGATCAGGAGCACCGGCGGCAACGGCCCCTGATGGCGTACGGCGCGCAGCAGCGGCCGGTCCAGCAGGAAGTCCTCGGTGAACAGGTCGGCGTCGGCCAGATGCTCGCCGCGCGCCTCGGTGAGCCGCACGGCGAGCAGCTGGCGCTGGTAGTTCCACTCGTACAGCGCCTCGCCGGCCGTCAGGCCCTCGTAGCACTGGAGCCGGATCAGCGGGGTGGCGAGGGCCTCGGCGAGCGACTTGGCCGCGCTGGTCTTGCCGACGCCCGGCTCGCCCTCCAGGAGCAGCGGCCGGTCGAGGACGGTGGCCAGGTAGAGGGCGGTGGCGGTGCCCTCGTCCACGAGGTGGCCGACCTCGGCGAGACGGCGCCGTACGTCCTCGGCGTCCAGGAAGAGTGCGCTCACCCGCCCACCAGTCCCGTCGCACAGCGGTCCCGGCAGCCGGTGCCGCAGAACCAGAACTCCTTGTCCCCGGCGGCGAGATGAGGGGTGTCGGCGGTCACGGTCACCGTCATCCCGCACACCGGGTCGACGACCTGGGCCGTCGGTTCGGGCAGGGCCGTCGGCGGTGGTGCGCTGCGCGCGCGTACGGCCTCCACCACCTCGGCGAGGATGGACAGGGCCACCTCCGGTGCCGTGCGGGCGCCGATGTCGAGGCCGGCCGGGGTGTGCACACGGGCCCGCTCCGCCTCGCCGAGGCCGAGTTCGTCCAGCAGGGCGGCGCCCCGGCGGCGGCTGGCGACCAGGGCGATGTGCGGGACGTCCGCGTCCAGGGCGGCGCGCAGCGCCTCGGCGTCGCCGCGGCCCTGCCCGGCCACGATCACCGCGCCGGTGTACTCGGCGGGCGGCCCGTCGGGCAGGGAGCGCGCGGTGGCGTACCCGAGGACGTCGGCGAGGGCGATGAACGCCTCCGCGATCGGGGTGGTGCCGACGACCTCGATCAGGGGCGGCGGCAGCACCGGCTCCAGGAAGATCTCCAGCGCCCCGCCGGACAGGCAGGGGTTGACCACCACTTTTGCGCCCGGGGTGTCCGGGAAGGCCACCTCGCCCGCCGGCAGCACCCGCAGCAGCAGCGGTCCGCCGCCGTTGAGAGCGCCGAGCGCCGCCGTGCGCACCGAGCCCTCGGCGCACATCCCGCCGACGAATCCGTCGATCGTGCCGTCGCCGTACACGATCGCCTCGTCGCCCGGGTGCGCGGACGCGGGCGGCTGGGCGCGCACCACGCGGGCGTGCACGAACGGCACGCGCCGCTGGGCCAGTTCGAGCGCACGCGCGCTCACCGTCTTGGGCACCCCGGTCACCTCCTCGACTCCGTCACCGTCTCCTGTTGTGTGCCGCCTGCGGTCAGATCGGCGGGAGGGGCCGGCCCTGCATCGCCTCCCAGACCCGGGAGGGGGTCAGCGGCATGTCCGCGTGCCGGATCCCGAACGGGGAGAGCGCGTCGACCACCGCGTTGACGATCGCCGGCGGGGAGCCGACGGTCGCGGACTCGCCCACACCCTTGGCGCCGATCGGGTGGTGCGGGGAGGGGGTGACCGTGAATCCCGTCTCCCAGTCGGGCACTTCGAGGGCGGTCGGGATGAGGTAGTCCATCAGGGAACCGCTGAGGCAGTTGCCGTCCTCGTCGAAGGCGATCATCTCCATCAGCGCCATGCCGACGCCGTCGGTGAGCCCGCCGTGCACCTGACCCTCGATGATCATCGGGTTGATGCGGGTGCCGCAGTCGTCCACCGCCACGAACCGCCGTACCGTCACCTTCGCGGTGCCCGGGTCGATGTCGACCACGCAGATATAGGCGCCGTGCGGATAGGTGAGGTTCTCCGGGTTGTAGCAGATCTGCGCCTCCAGGCCGCCCTCGACGCCCTCGGGCAGATCGCCCGCGCCGTGTGCCCGCATCGCGATGTCCTGGATGGTCACGGAGGCGTTCGGGTCGCCGGCCACCTTGAAGGAGCCCTTCTCCCACTCCAGGTCGGCGACCGAGACCTCCAGCATCCCGGAGGCGATCAGCCGCGCCTTGTCGCGGACCTTGCGGGCGACCAGGGCGGCGGCCGCGCCGGAGACCGGGGTGGAGCGGCTGCCGTAGGTGCCGAGGCCGAACGGGGTCTGGTCGGTGTCGCCGTGCACGACCTCGATGTCCTGGGGCGGGATGCCGAGCTCCTCGGCGACGATCTGCGCGAACGTCGTCTCATGGCCCTGCCCCTGGGTCTGCACCGACAGCCGTACGACGGCCTTTCCGGTGGGGTGGACCCGCAGTTCGCAGCCGTCGGCCATGCCGAGGCCGAGGATGTCCATGTCCTTGCGAGGTCCGGCGCCGACCGCCTCGGTGAAGAAGGACACGCCGATGCCCATGATCTCGCCGCGGGCCCGCTTCTCGGCCTGCTCGGCGCGCAACTCGTCGTATCCGGCGAGCTGTTTGGCCAGTTCCATGGTCGGGGCGTAGTTCCCGGAGTCGTAGACCCAGCCGGTCTTGGTGCGGTACGGGAACTGCTCGGGCCGGATGAAGTTCTTCATCCGCAGCTCGATCGGGTCCATCCGCAGTTCGTCGGCGAGGCAGTTGACGATCCGCTCGACCAGGTAGACCGCCTCGGTGATGCGGAAGGAGCAGGCGTACGCCACCCCGCCCGGCGCCTTGTTGGTGTAGACGGCGGTCATCTTGCAGTAGGCCGCCTCCAGGTCGTAGCTGCCGGTGAAGACGCCGAAGAAGCCGGCCGGATACTTCACGGGCGCGGCGACGCCGTTGAACGCGCCGTGGTCGGCGAGGACGTTGGTGCGGATGGCGAGGATCCTGCCCTCGCGGGTGGCCGCGATCTCGCCGCGCATGATGTAGTCGCGGGCGAAGCCGGTGCTGATCAGGTTCTCGGCGCGGTCCTCCATCCACTTCACCGGTTTGCCGGTGAGCAGGGAGCCGACGATCGCGCACACATAACCCG
The DNA here is from genome assembly GCF_040684035.1 of Streptomyces sp. NPDC093018. Taxonomy (NCBI): domain Bacteria; kingdom Bacillati; phylum Actinomycetota; class Actinomycetes; order Kitasatosporales; family Streptomycetaceae; genus Streptomyces; species Streptomyces sp. NPDC093018. Next base: position 76,068 of record NZ_JBFBFF010000006.1, on the reverse strand, counting down.
GGTAGATCGGCACCTTGTTGCCGAAGCCGCCGCCGATGTCCGGGGAGACCACGCGGATCTTGTGCTCGGGCAGTCCGGCGACGATCGCGTACAGGGTGCGGTGGGCGTGCGGGGCCTGGGTGGTGGACCACAGGGTGAGCTTGCCGTCGACCGCGTCGTAGTCGGCGACCGCGCCGCAGGTCTCCATGGGCGCCGGGTGCACCCTCGGGTAGACGATGTCCTGCGAGACGACCACGTCCGCGCGCCGGAACACCTCGTCGGTGGCGGCCGCGTCACCGGTCTCCCAGTCGAAGACGTGGTTGTCGGCCTTGCCCTCCAGATCGTCGCGGATGACCGGCGCCTCGGGCGCGAGGGCGGTGCGTACGTCGATCACCGCGTCCAGCGGTTCGTACTCGACGTCGATCAGTTCGAGGGCGTCGCGCGCCGCGTACCGGTCCTCGGCGACGACGAAGGCGACCTCCTGGCCCTGGAAGCGGACCTTGTCGGTGGCGAGGACGGCCTGCACGTCGTTCGACAGGGTCGGCATCCAGGCCAGGCCCTTCTCGGCGAGCATCGCGCCGGTGACCACCAGGCGGACCTTGGGGTGGGCCTCGGCGAGGGTGGTGTCGACGGACAGGATGCGGGCGTGGGCGAGCGGGGAGCGCAGGATCGCCAGGTGGAGCATGCCGGGCAGCTGGAGGTCGTCCACGTAGCGGCCCCGGCCGCGGACGAAGCGGGGGTCCTCCTTGCGCAGCATCCGGCCGTGGCCGTTGGGCTTCTGGTCGTTGTCGACGAAGGCGGTGCGGTGGCCGTTGGCGGCGACGGTGGTCATGAGGCGCTCCCCGAGGTCGACGCGACGGACGGTCCGGGCGCGTCGGCCGGTGCGACGGTCCGCTCGGGCTCCTCGGCGGTGGTGCGGGTGCCGGCCTGTTCGGCGGCGGCCCAGCGGATCGAGCGGACGATGGTGGCGTAGCCGGTGCAGCGGCAGATCTGGCCCGAGATGGCCTCGCGGATCTCCTCGTCGGAGGGGTCCGGTTCCCGGTCGAGGAGGGCGCGGGCGGTCATCATCATGCCGGGGGTGCAGAAGCCGCACTGCAGTCCGTGGCATTCCATGAACCCGCGCTGGATCGGGTCGAGTTCGCCGTTCTGCTCCAGGCCCTCGACGGTGCGTACCTCGTGGCCGCCCGCCATCGCGGCCAGTACCGTACAGGATTTGACGGGTTCGCCGTCCAGCCAGACCACGCAGGTGCCGCAGTTGCTGGTGTCGCAGCCCCAGTGGGTGCCGGTCAGCTGGAGGTGGTCGCGCAGGAAGTGCACCAGCAGCAGCCGGCCCTCGATCTCCCGGGTGACCTCTTCGCCGTTGACGGTCATGGTGACCTGCACGATCACACCTCCTGTCCGTTGATCCGGGCCGCGGCCCTGCGCAGTACGCGCATCGTCAGCTCGCGGGCCAGATGCCGCTTGTACTCGGCGCTGCCGCGCCGGTCGGTGGCCGGGGAGCAGGACTCGGCCGCGATGTCGCCGGCCCGCGCCCACAGCTCCTCGGCGGGCGGCTGTCCGCGCAGGGCATCGGCGATCCCGGGGATGCCGGCGGTGTTCGGGCCGACGGCGGCGAGGCCGACCCGGGCGTCCGCGATCCGCCCGGACTCGTCCAGCCAGAGCGCCGCGCCCGCCGAGACGACCGCCCAGTCCCCGGCGCGCCGCTCGACCTTCTCGTAGGCGCTGGATCCGCGCGGGCGGACCGGGAAGCGGACCTCGGTGAGGATCTCGGCGTCGCCTACGGCGGTCTCGTACGGCCCCTGGTGGAAGTCCTCCATGGAGACCACGCGCTCGCCGTCCATGCCGCGGATGACGCAGGAGGCGTCCAGCGTGGTGCACACCGCCGAGAGGTCCTCGGAGGGGTCCGCCTGGCACAGGGAGCCGCCCAGGGTGCCGCGGTTGCGCACCACCGGGTCGGCGATCACCCGTTCGGCGTCGCGGAAGATCGGGAAGGCGGCGGCGAGTTCGTCGGACTCCAGCAGCTCGCGGTGCCGGGTCATCGCGCCGATGCGGATCAGGCCGGGCTCGACACGGATATGGCCCAGCTCGTCGTGCAGCTCATTGATATCGATCAGATATTCGAAATTGGCCAGCCTGAGTTTCATCATCGGGATGAGGCTGTGCCCGCCGGCCACCAAGCGGGCGGTGTCGCCGAGCCGGTCCAGGAGCGTGACCGCCTCGTCCACCGTGCCCACCCGCTGGTACTCGAACGGAGCGGGAACCTGCATGCCGCACTCCCCTGTCTCGCCCGGCGGGCAGCCGGGCGCGTCGGGCGCCGTTGTCCAAAGATCATTGCGCCTCCGTCCGGGGCGGGGTGTCAATCGCGGCTTAAGCCTTTGCTTAACTCGCTCACCGCGGCGGGCACGGTCACTTAAGCGAAGACTTAAGCTGCCGTTGACATGCGACGGACGGCATTCGCATGATCCGGACGCCGGGCGGGTGAAAACGGCTGCCACGGCGTTCGGGCCGGGGTCGGACGCCAAGACGCGGACCGCCGTACGGCCTGCACAGAGGACCGAACGGGTATTCGGTGGGTGTGGCGGTGGTGGCCGCCGCCGAAGGAGGCACACGGATGCGGGACATCGCGCAGGGCCTCTCCTCCTGGAGTGCGTCGGGCAAGCGATTCGCGGTGGCGACGGTCGTACGGACCTGGAAGTCGGCGCCGCGCCAGGCGGGCTCGTCGCTGGCGGTCGCCGAGGACGGCGAGGTGATCGGCAGCGTCTCCGGCGGCTGCGTGGAGGGCGCCGTGTACGAGCTGGCGAGCGAGGTCCGGGAGAGCGGCGAGCCCGCCCTCGTGACCTACGGCGTCAGCGACGACGACGCGCTTGCGGTCGGCCTGACCTGCGGCGGGATCATCGAGATCCTGGTACGCCCGGCGGGCGCGGGCCGCTTCCCGGGGCTGCCGGGGGTGCTGGCGGCGATGGACACCGGGCGGCCGGTGGCGGTGGTGTCGCCGCTGCCGGACGAGGGCGGCGGCGCGGAGCCGGATCCCACGGCCGCGCCCGCCAGTCAGATGATCGTCACGCCGTCCGGTGCGCAGGGCTCGTTCGGCGACCCCCGTCTCGACGCGGCCGTGGTCGAGCGGGCGCAGGGGCTGCTGGCGCAGGGCAGTACCGGTGTGGTGCGGGTCGGGCGCGCGGGCGAGGAGCGGCGCGACGATGTCGCCGTGTTCGTGGAGTCCTTCGCGCCACCGCCGCGGATGCTGGTGTTCGGCGCCATCGACTTCGCGTCCGCGGTGGCCCGGATCGGAAAGTTCCTCGGCTATCACGTCACGGTGTGCGACGCCCGCCCGGTGTTCGCCACCCGCCGCCGCTTCCCGGACGCGGACGAGCTGGTGGTGGACTGGCCGCACCGCTATCTGGAGTCGACCGAGGTGGACGAGAACACGGTGATCTGCGTCCTCACCCACGACCCGAAGTTCGATGTGCCGCTGCTCCGGCGGGCGCTGCGCACCCCCGCCCGCTACATCGGCGCGATGGGCAGCCGCCGCACCCATGAGGACCGGCTGCGGCGACTTCGCGAGGAGGGCATGACCGAGGCGGAACTCTCCAGACTCTCCGCCCCGATCGGCCTCGACCTGGGCGCTCGCACCCCGGAGGAGACGGCGGTGGCCATCATGGCCGAAGTCATCGCCCTGCGCTGGGGCGGCACGGGCCGCCGACTGGTGGAGATGACTCCGCTGCCGATCCATCGCTGACACCGGCAGTCGTCGACGCGGTCCGGGATCCGCGCGAGCGCCCGGCGCGGAGCTGACACGCCATCAATCCCCCTTCTCCGCATTCGGGAGGTCGGCCGGACGCAGGCCGGACCCACGGAAGCCAGTAGTGGAATATTGAACTACCTGGTGCCGTTGTGTCCGGCGAAGGAGGTCACAAGTGGAGACCACGTACTACGACCATGGCACCCCGGCCGAGCGCTGGGAGCGTGCCCAGGCGTTCTTCGCGGCCAAGGACTACGCGGGGGCGGCACGCGTGCTGGCCGCCCTGGTGGAGGAGGTGCCGGAGCAGACCGGGCCCCGGCTGCTGCTGGCCCGTGCGTACTACCACTCGGCGCAGTTGCGGCGGGCCGAGGGCCAGTTGCGGACGATCGTGCAGCGCGACCCGGTGGAGCACTACGCCCGGCTGATGCTGGGCCGCACGCTCGAACGGCAGTCGCGGCACGAGGAGGCGGAGCGGCATCTGCGGATCGCCGCCGCGCTCACGGGCGACCTCCCGCAAGGCCGGAGCGACCTCCCTCAGGACCGGAGCGACCCTCCGCAGGGCCGGGGCGACATGCGGCGGCACTGACGCGGATTGCGGCGGATTCCCGCGGGCACCGGGGCGACGGCCGCCGCGGCACCGGGCCGCGCGCCTCGTGCCCGGGTGGCCCACCGTGGCATCCTGGCGCGATGGCACCCGACCGTGATCACGCGCCGCTCGCCGAACGGGTCGAGGAACTCCTCGCCGCCGGCGGCCCCCTGCCCATCGTCGCCGCCGGGCGGCCGGTGCTGCGCCGCCCCACCGAGCCGTACGACGGCCAGCTCGGCCCCGCCCTGCTGGCCCGCTTCGTCGAGGCGCTGCGCCTGACCATGCACGCGGCGCCCGGCGTGGGCCTCGCCGCGCCCCAGGTCGGCGTGGAGCTGCGGATCGCGGTCCTGGAGGACCCGGCGCCGGTGCCGGAGGAGATCGCCGCGATCAGGGGCCGGCGGCCCCAGCCCTTCCGGGTGCTGGTCAACCCCGGGTACGAGCCCGTCGGTACGGCGCGTGCCGCGTTCTTCGAGGGCTGCCTCAGCGTGCCCGGCTGGCAGGCGGTGGTGGCCCGGCACGCCGAGGTGCGGCTGCGCGCCGAGGACGAACAGGGGCGCCCGGTGGACGAGGTGTTCACCGGCTGGCCCGCCCGCATCGTGCAGCACGAGACGGACCACCTCGACGGCATGCTCTACCTCGACCGCGCCGAGCTGCGCTCCCTGTCCACCAACGAGGCCGTCGCCGCCCTGTGGGCCCAGCCGACCCCGGCCACGGCCGCGACCGCCCTCGGCTTCGAACTGCCGTAATCCTTCCGCGCGTCGGAGTCCCGGCAATTCCCCCGAGGGCGCCCTCAGTTGTCCCGGTACGCCTCCAGCAGGCGCAGCCAGACCTCGCTCAGGGTCGGGTAGGAGGGGACGACGTGCCACAGGCGGCTGATCGGGACATGGCCCGCGACGGCGATCGTGGCCGAGTGGATGAGTTCGCCGACGCCGGGGCCGACGAAGGTGACGCCCCGCAGGATCTCGTCCTCCAGGTCCACGACCATGCGGGCGCGGCCCTTGTAGCCGTCGCCGTACAGCGCCGCCCCGGCGACGGAGGAGAACTCGACGTCGACCGCGCGGACCCGGTGTCCGGCCTCCTCCGCCTCGGCGAGGGAGAGCCCGACCGCGGCGGCCTCGGGATCGGTGAACACGACCTGCGGTACGGCCTCGTGGTCGGCGGTGGCCGCGTGCGGGCCCCAGGGGCCGTCCAGCAGCGGGGTGCCGGCCGCGCGGGCACCGATGGCCGCACCGGCGATACGGGCCTGGTACTTGCCCTGATGGGTGAGGAGCGCGCGGTGGTTGACGTCGCCGGCGGCGTACAGCCAGTCGGTCCCGGTGACCCGCAGGGTGTCGTCGACCTCCAGCCAGGAGCCGGGTTCCAGACCGACCGTGTCGAGGCCGATGTCATCGGTTCCCGGGATGCGGCCGGTGGCGAAGAGGATCTCGTCGGCCTCGAACCTCTCACCCGTACGGGTGAGGGCCACGACGGTGCCGTCCTCCCGGGTGACGGACGCGACGGACACCCCCGTGCGCACGTCCACCCCGGCCTCGGTGAGCGCCTCTGCGACCAGTTCCCCGGCAAACGGCTCCATCCGGCTGAGCAGTCCCTTGCCGCGCACCAGCAGGGTCACCCGGGAGCCGAGCGCCGCCCAGGCGTCGGCCATCTCGGTGGCCACGACACCGCCGCCGACGACGAGCAGCCGCCCGGGGGCCGAGTCGGCGCTGGTGGCCTCCCGGCTGGTCCACGGCCGCACCTCGGCGAGTCCGGGCAGGTCGGGCAGCTGGGCGCGGGTGCCGGTGCAGACCACGACGGCGTGCCGGGCCGTGAGGGTGGTGACGCCCCCGTCGGACACGGTGACGGTGACCGTGCGCGGTCCCGCGAGGCGGCCGTGGCCCCGGTAGAGGTCGGCGCCGATGCCCTCCACCCAGTCGACCTGCCCGTCGTCCTGCCAGTGGGAGGTGAAGTTGTCGCGGCGCTCCAGCACGGCCGGGGTGTCCAGGGGCCCCCGGGCCGCCGCGGCGAGGCCGGGCAGCCGGCGGGCGTCGGCCTGGGCGATGACCGGCCTGAGCAGCGCCTTGCTGGGCATGCACGCCCAGTAGGAGCACTCGCCGCCGACCAGTTCGCTCTCCACGATCGCGGTGGTGAGGCCGGCCGCGCGGGTGCGGTCGGCGACGTTCTCCCCCACGGGCCCGGCCCCGAGCACCACGACGTCGTACGCGATGGTTTCCGATTCCGTCGATTCCGTCATGGGGTCAGTCTGGTGGGTGGTGTGCGTGGCGGCCACATGGGTACGAGCGCGCACACGGGCGCCCGGTGCGCGAGAGGCAGCCGGGTGCGCGTGAGCGATGCCCGCACCAGCGCGGACACCGCCCGGAATAGGCGGCCCAGCGGCCGTGTTTCCGCCGTCGGCACACCCCGGACCAGGAAGAGGGAACCAGGCCATGAGCAGCACCGTGGAACTGACCAAGGACAACTTCGACCAGACGGTCACGGACAACGACTTCGTGCTCATCGATTTCTGGGCGTCCTGGTGCGGTCCGTGCCGGCAGTTCGCGCCGGTGTACGAGAAGGCCGCCGAGGACAACCCGGACCTGGTGTTCGGCAAGGTGGACACCGAGGCGCAGCCGGAACTGGCACAGGCCTTCGGCATCCAGTCGATCCCGACGCTGATGATCGTGCGGGACCGGGTGGCCGTGTTCGCCCAGCCGGGCGCGCTGCCCGAGGCGGCCCTCACGGACGTCATCGGGCAGGCACGCGAGCTGGACATGGACGAGGTCCGCAAGGGCATCGCCGCCCAGGAGGGCCAGGCGCAGTAGCCGCCTGGACGGGGTGACGGCCCGGGTTCAGGTGGACTCGCGCCGTACGACCGAGGAGCCGAGGACCCGGTGCACCTCCGGTTCGCCGCCCGGCTCGCGCACCGCGCGGTCGACGAGGGCGGCGAGGGCGCGGCCCGAGGGCAGTTCGATGCGGACGGTGCTCAGCCGGGGCCGCAGCAGCCGGCCGAGCATCAGGTCGTCGGCGCCGATCACGGCCACGTCCTCGGGGATGCGCCGCCCGGTGTCCTTCAGGGCGCGCATCAACAGCATGGCGTACTCGTCGTTGTAGGCGAACACCGCGTCCAACTCGGGCCAGTTTTTGACGAGTTCGGCGGCGGCCCGCTCCGTGTAGGCGAGCGGCACCCCGATGACGCTCGCCCCGGTGCCGCGCAGCGCCTGCCGGGCGCCGGCGAGCCGGGGTCTCGAATAGATCTCCAGGCCGGGCTCTTCCGGTACGACGACGCCGATCCGCCGCCTGCCGCGTTCGTACAGGTGGGCGGCCGCGCACCGGCCCACCGCGTCATGGTCCATCAGCAGGGCGTGCGCGCCCTCGACCCGTTCGGGACCGAGGGTGACGACCGCGCGGGCGCCGGAGCGTTTGAGGACGGCGACGCCCCGCGGGCCGATCCCGGTGCCGGGCACCAGGACGGCCACGGGCCGTAACTCGGCCCAGGCGCGGGCGGCGTCGTCGCCCTGGAGGCCGACGGAGCCGTGCTGGACGACGGTGTAGTCGAGTCGGTTCAGAGCGCCCTGGACCTCATTGAGGAACGCGCTGTAGAGGGGTCCGACGGGGATCGCCGGGGCGGGCATGAGGACCGTACGGCTGTGTCCCGCGCGCAGGCTGCGGGCGGCCGCGTGGGGGACGTACCCCAGTTCCCGCGCGGCCTCGTGGACGCGCCGCCGGGTGGCTTCGCTGATCCGCACGGCGTCGGTGTTGTTGAGGACGTAGGAGACGGTCGCGCGCGAGACGCCGGCCAGGCGGGCCACATCGGCACTCGTGGGAGTGTTCGGTATCTGCACCATGACAGACCGCATCTTGGCAGAGCGGCCCGGGGGTGCGGCGGGCGGGGGAACGTGGTTCGCTTTTTGACAACTCCCGTGTACGGCAGGGACGTTCGGCCCTTGCCGGGTGGGCGGGGTCAGGCGGGTGGCTGGGTGCGCGTCACCCGTGCGACCAGGTCCACCCAGGCCGACTCCAGGCGGGCCATGGGCATCCCGCACTGCCGGGTCAGATGGTGGATGAGCGCCGGATCGAGGGAGGCCAGCAGGGTCTGGGCCAGCAGTTCGCAGTCCGCGTCGGGCATGATCTGGCGCAGCAGCATGGTGACATGGGTGCGCAGCGCCTGTGTCGCGGGGTGGGAGAAGCGGCGGCACGCCTCGGGCTGGGCGGCGAGTTGCAGCTCCAGCTGCTCGGCGGAGCGGTAGAGCACCGCGATGCCGAACGCCCGCAGCCGCTCCAGGGGCGGCGCGCCGGGGCCGAGCGGCGGGGGCCCGCCGAGGAAGTCGGCCTGGAGCTGCCTGCCCGAGTGGTCGAGCAGGGCCATCAGCAGTCCGGTGCGGTCGCCGAAGCGCCGGAAGACCGTACCCTTGCCGACCTTGGCCGCCGAGGCGACGGCCTCCATGGTGACGCCGGCCACGCCGTGCTCCGCGATCAGCCGGGCGGCGGCCTCCAGCAGCCGGGCCCGGTTGCGGGCCGCGTCGGCGCGCAGACAGGGCTCCTCGGGAGCCGTGCCGAGCTCCAGCAGGGGTGGCGCGTCGGAGGGCTCCTGCGGCGTCGGGAAGGGCTGCGGCGCGCTGGACATGAAGACAGGGTAAAGCACCGGGAACAGAACTGGACCCCGGTCCGGTTAGAGTGGTAGAAATTTAAACGGACCTTGGTCCGGATCGTAACGGCGATGTTTCAGCCCCTGGAGATTTCCCATGTCTGTTCGTATCCTCGCGCTCGTCGGCAGCCTGCGTGCCGGTTCGCACAACCGTCAGCTGGCCGAGGCGGCCGCCAAGCTCGCCCCCGAGGGCGCCGAGGTCGTGCTCTTCGAGGGCCTGGCCGATGTGCCCTTCTACAACGAGGACATCGACGTCGAGGGTGGTGTCCCGGCCGCCGCCGCGGCGCTGCGTGAGGCCGCTCAGGGCGCCGACGCGTTCCTGCTGTTCTCGCCCGAGTACAACGGCACCATGCCGGCCGTCCTGAAGAACGCCATCGACTGGCTGTCCCGCCCGTACGGCGCCGGCGCCTTCGGCGGCAAGCCCGTCGCCGTGATCGGCACCGCCTTCGGCCAGTTCGGCGGCGTGTGGGCGCAGGACGACACCCGCAAGTCGGTCGGCATCGCCGGCGGCAAGGTGATCGAGGACATCAAGCTCTCGATCCCCGGCTCCATGACCCGCTTCGCCGAGACCCACCCGGTCGACGACGCCGAGGTCGCCGCCCAGCTGACCGAGGTCGTGGCGCGTCTGCACGGCACCGCGGCGGAGATCACGGCCGCCTGAGCCCCACCCGAACCACCCGTAGGGACCGAAGCCGAGCGGCCTCCGGCCCCTACGGGTTTTTTTCCGACCCCGGGGGGCTGACCTCTGGGGCCGACCTCTGCGGGCTCTTCCGGCCCGTAGAGGGTTTCCGACCCCTAGTGGGTTTCCGACCCCTACGGGTGTCTGCCAGCCTGTACGGGTTCTCCAGCCCCTACGGGTGCCTACCGGCCCGTACGGGTTCTCCAAGCCCCTACGGGTTTCTTCCAGCCCTAATAGGGCCCCTCCCCGGCCCCTCCGCCCCCTAAGTGGGTTTCCGGCGACTCCGCCCCCTCCGGATCCTCCGGGCCCATTACGGCAGCCGGGGGTACGACTCCGCGTCGGGCTCGACTTCCGGGAGTGGTCGGGGGTATGCGGACGATGGCCGTACGGCCATGATCGTGTCAGTCGCCCGAGGAGGAAGCCGTGTCCCTGGTCCCGCCCCCGTTCGACCCGGAACTGGCCGCGTGCCTGGAGTCGCTCGGGGACGCGGCCGCGCCCGGGTTCCGGCTGGCGGACCTCGACGCCGCCCGGCGCGGCGCCTGCCTGGCGGCACCGGACCTCACCCTGGGCGGCGCCTTCGAGGTGAGCGAGTACGCGGTGCCGGGTCCGCCCGGTGACCCCGGAGTCCCGCTGCTGGTCTGCCGTCCGAGGGGTACGACGGCCCCGCTGCCGGTGCTCTACCACGTACACGGCGGCGGCATGATGGCCGGCACCGACCGGGCCGGGGTGGAGGTCCCGCTGGACTGGGCGCGGGAGCTGGGCGCGGTGGTGGTGTCGGTCGACTACCGGCTCGCCCCCGAACACCCGCACCCCGCCCCGGTCGAGGACGTCTACGCGGGCCTCGTCTGGACCGCGGCGCACCCGGCGGAGATCGGCGGCGCCCCGCGGCGGATCGTCGTCGCGGGGGCCAGCGCGGGCGGCGGGCTCGCGGCGGCCGCCGCCCTGCTCGCCCGGGACCGGCAAGGCCCCTCCCTGCTCGGCCAGTTGCTGATGAGCCCGATGCTGGACGACCGCAACGACACCGTCTCCAGCAGGCAGATGACCGGCCGCGGCCTGTGGGACCGCACCGCCAACGAGACCGCCTGGACGGCGCTGCTGGGCACGGGCAGGGGCGGCCCGGACGTCTCCCCGTACGCGGCCCCGGCCCGCGCCACCGACCTGTCCGGGCTGCCACCGGCCTACCTCGACGTCGGCTCGGCGGAGACCTTCCGGGACGAGACGGTCGCTCACGCGTCCCGCCTCTGGGCGGCCGGCGGCCGGGCCGAACTCCACGTCTGGCCGGGCGCGTTCCACGGCTTCGACACCCTCGCCCCGGACGCGGCCCTGTCCCGCACGGCGCGCGCCGCCCGACTCGACTGGCTGCGGCGGCTGTTCGCGCGGTGAGGCACGAGGCCGGCCCGGCGGGCAACCCCCTCCCCAGCCCCGCTCGTTGACGTTACCGTTCGGTAGACCCCGTGTCCGGAGCCTCCCGGAGGTACTCGCCCATGACGCCCGACCGCTCCCCCGGTCTCGCCGAGTCCGCCCGTGCGCTCGCCGCCGGGGAGGTGACCTCCCGGACCCTGGTGGAGCGGACCCTGGCCCGGATCGAGGCCGGTCGGCCGGTGCTGAACGCCTTCCGTGTCGTGCGCGCCAAGGCCGCGCTCGCCGAAGCGGACGCCGCCGACCGGGAGTTGGCGGCGGGCGGGCGGCGCCCGTTGCTCGGGGTGCCGGTCGCGGTGAAGGACGACACGGACGTGGCGGGCGAGCCGACGGCGTTCGGCTGCGCGGGCGACTTCCCGCCGGTCGCCGAGGACGGGGAGGCGGTACGGCGGCTGCGCGCGGCCGGCGCGGTGATCGTCGGCAAGACGAACACCTGTGAGCTGGGGCAGTGGCCGTTCACGGAGGGGCGGGCCTTCGGCGACACCCGCAACCCCTGGCATCCCGGGCACACCCCGGGCGGTTCGTCGGGCGGCTCGGCGGCAGCGGTGGCGGCGGGCCTCGTCCCGGCCGCGCTCGGCTCCGACGGCGCCGGTTCGGTGCGCATACCGGCCGCCTGGACCCGGCTGATCGGCATCAAGCCGCAGCGCGGCCGCATCTCCACCTGGCCGCGCCCCGACCCCTTCCAGGGGATCACGGTCAACGGCACGCTGGCCCGTACGGTCGCCGACGCGGCCCTGCTGCTGGACGCCGCGAGCGGCAGCCACGCCCGGGATGTGCACCGGCCGCCCGCGCTGACGGTCGCGGACGCGGTCGGCCGCGATCCCGGCCGGCTGCGCATCGCGCTGTCCCTGAAGCCGCCGTTCACCGCCGTACCGTCCCGGCTGCATCCGCAGATCCGCGCGCGGGTCACCGAACTCGCCGGGCAGCTGGCCGCGTCGGGGCACGAGGTGACGGAGGACGACCCGCCCTACGGGCAGATCGGGCTGGCGTTCGTGCCCCGCGCCACCGCCGGGATCGCCGAACTGGTCGCCGAGGCCCCCGACCCCGCGCTGCTCGACCCCCGCACCCGGGGCGCGGCCCGGCTGGGCAGGCTGCTCGGCGGGGCCCCGCTGCGGGCGGCCCGGCGCGCGGAGGCGGCGCTGCAAGAGCGGATCGGCGCCTTCTTCCGGTCGTACGACGTGATCCTCGCCCCGACCACGGCGGCGCCCCCGCCGCGGATCGGCGCGCTGTACGGGCTCGGCGGGGCGGCCACGGACCGGGCGATGATCGGCGCGTGTCCGTACGCGTGGCCGTGGAATGTGCTGGGCTGGCCCGGGGTCAATGTGCCCGCCGGGTTCGCCGGGGACGGACTGCCGGTGGGGGCGCAGTTGCTCGGGCCCGCGGGAAGTGAGCCGCTGCTGGTGTCGCTCGCGGCCCAGCTGGAGGCGGAGTTGCGCTGGCACGAGCGGTGGCCGCCGGATCCGGCCGGGTGAGGGGTCAGACCGTGAGCAGGCCGATGCCCAGGGCGAGCAGGGCGGCGACCTTGAGGAGTTCCAGGGTCACGTACCACAGGTGGCTGCGGGAGCGGGGCAGTTCCTCGCCCGCGAGGACGCGGTCGGAGCGGCGGTTCAAGTAGGGGCGGACGGCGGCCAGTTGGGCCAGCAGGAGGACCGCGGCGGCCGCCGTCAGCCCGATGATCGAGGCGGGGGCGGCGCCGACCGCGACGGCGACGATCACCATGACCGCGAACGCCGCCTCGACCGTGTTCAGCGCCCGGAACACCAGTCGGCCGATGCCGAGCCCGACGGGGACGGTCACGCCCGGGGCGCGGAACTTCAGCGGCGCCTCCAGGAAGGAGATCGCCAGCACCATTCCGAGCCAGACGAAGGTGATGGCGGTGGCGACGGCCGCGGCCGTGGTGTTCATCGGTGGGTGCCCTTTCTCGTGTCCCGTGGTGCGGGGCTCGCCGCGCTCAAGTGGGCGTGGCAGGAGTCGGGTTCGGCGAACGGCTCCAGACGGGTCGCCGTCAGCGGCGCGTCGAGCCGGTCCAGGGCACCCTGGATCAGGCCGAGATGGAGGGGGCAGATCAACTCGCCGTGTTCCTCGGCCAGTTCGAGGAAGGGGCAGTGGCGGAGGCGGATCCGCTCCGGGGTGTTCTCGTCCGCCGCAGCCCCCGGCACGAGCTCCGGCTCGAAGCCCAGGTCGGTGAGGAGCGCGAGGAGCCGGGTGACCGACCGCTCGGCCGTCGGCCGTTCGAACGGCGGCAGTGGGTCGACGAGGAAGCGGCCCCATTCACGGCCCGTCTCCCCGGCCTGCTCGCGCGCCTCGGCCGGATCCGCGGACGTCCAGCGGCTGAGCAGCATCCGCGCCAGCAGCAGATACCCGCGCACCCCGCCGCGGTCCATGCCGGGGCGGACGGTGTAGACGGTGCGCGGGCGGCCGGGGCCGGTGGACGCCTCGGCCCGGCGCTCGACCAGGCCCTCGGCCACCAGGGCGTCCAGATGGAAGCGGACGGTGTTGGGGTGCACGCCGAGGCGCTCGGCCGTCTCCGTCACCCCGAGCGGCGCGGGCGCGGCGCGCAGCACGTCGAGCACGGCACGCCGACGCGGACTCTCCGCCATGTTCCGCCTCCCCTGACCTGCGCATATTTTTCATGAATTCTACGTGTAAAAATTGTACGCCGGGTCTCGGAGACCGAGGACAGCGAGGGGTAGAGATGACGTCAGAGGCCGAAGGGGCGAAACCGGTTCCGGAGCTCTTGTGCGATGCCCGGGCACTGGCCGAGGAGCCGCCGGTGCCGTCCGGGGTGCTGTGGAAACTCGCCGAGAGCGGGCGCCAGTTGGACGCCAACGTGGTGCGGATCGCGCCGGGCGAGCGGATCGCGGCGCACGCGGAGGGGCGACTGGATGTGCTGCTGCTGGTCGTCGCCGGGGCCGGGGTGCTCGGCGGGGGCGCCTCGGACGCGCCCCGGCCGGTCGCCGAGGGCGCCCTGGTGTGGCTGCCGCGCGGCTCCACCCGCAGCATCAGCGCCGGGGAGCGGGGCCTGACCTATCTCACCGTGCACAACCGCCGCCCCGGCATGGGCATCACCGCCCGGCCCGCGGACGGACCGTCCTGACCCATATCCGGACCGATCCGGACAGGCCCCAACCGGGATGCGGCAGGCACCCGTTGCCCCTGCGGGACGTGCCATTAAGGTGCCCCCGTGAGCACGTTTACCGACACCGATGAGAACGTCCCCGGCCGCCACGGCCCGCACGCCACCGCCGAGGCCGACCCGCGCGAGGTCGGCCGGGTGCGCACCGAGTACTCCCCGGCCCACGACGGCGACCCGGACCCGGGCGAGATCGTGTGGACCTGGGTGCCGTTCGAGGAGAACGACGGCCGGGGCAAGGACCGTCCGGTGCTGGTCGTCGCCCGCGAGGCGGCGGGCACCTTCCTGGCGGTGCAGCTCTCCAGCAAGCGGCACGACGGCGACCGGGAGTGGGTGGCCATCGGCAGCGGCCCCTGGGACCGCACGGGCCGGGACTCCTGGGTGGACGTGGACCGGGTGCTGCGCCTCCACGAGGACGGCATGCGCCGCGAGGCCTGCGCCCTGGACCGGATGCGGTTCAACCTGGTCCGGCAGCGGCTGCACGAGCGGTACGGCTGGACCTGACGGCCGACTCCGGGCTGCGGGGGCGCCAGGTCACGAGGACAGGCGCCCACCCCGCCCGACGCCGGGACGGAACCGCACCGCACCGGCCCCCTCAGACCCTGGCCAACAAGACCCCGGCCCGGCTAGACCCCGGCCGACGCGAATACCCGTACGAACGCCTGCCGTACCGTCGCCTGCGGCGTCCGGTCCAGGACTCCGAACACCACCCGCTCGAACGTCCGCTCGAACCGGCCCCCGGTGCCGAGCAGTTCCCGGAACGCGCCCGCGACCTGCTCCGGGTCGTTCTGGAAGACTCCGCAGCCCCAGGCGCCCAGTACCAGCCGCCGGTATCCGTGGGCCGCGGCGGTCTCCAGGACCCGCTCGGCGCGGGTCGCGAGGGCGGCCGGGATCTCGGCGGCGCGTTCGGGTGCCGTACGCCGCAGGACACCCGCGTTCGGGGCGGCGGCGGTCAGGAAGCCCACGCGGTAGGGCTCGGCGAGGAGCCGGCCGCGGTCGTCGCGGAAGACGGGGACGCCAGGGGTGTGGATCACCCGGTCGGAGTAGAGCGGGTCCCGGTCGGCGCGGTGATGGTCGTAGAACTCCCGGGCCTCCAGCAGGCACGTGTACAGCGCGGAGGCGCGGCACAGGGCCTCCTCCTGGGCCTGGGCGCCGTTCAGATAGCCGCCGCCGGGATTTCTCGCCGAGGCGAAGTTCAGGACGGCCACCGGCGCGTCCGCCAGCCGCCGGGCCGCCTCCGTGCTGCTCTCGCCGGTCACCTCGACGACCGTGGCGAGGCCCGGGGCCGACGGCACCGGGACCGGCCCGGGGCCGTACATCCGGGTGCCGGTGCGGGCGGCCGCCGTCGCGTCCGCGAGGGACACCTCCCGGCCTCCCGGGAGCCGGTAGCGGCCCGCCGCCACGATCTGTTCCGTCTCTGAGGCGATACCGCGCAGGCGTGCGCTCATGGCGCCACCCCCGTGGACGCCATGACCGCGGCCCGCGCGGTCTCCCCCGTTGTGCTCATGTCGTCATCCTGGGTGATGCTGGGAGGCGGTGCAACGGAGTTTCCCGGCCCCGGAATCCGCCGCGAACGCGCACGGTCACGAAGATGACCGTTCCGGAACGCCCGGAAGGGCGCTCTTGTGCGATCCGGCACGAGGGTCTTGGCTGGGACGAGTGCCGGTCCGGCCGACCGACGCCGGACCGCAGACATGGTGGAATCTCAGGAGGATCCCGACATGTCCGATGCGACAGACGAGGGTGGCGACTGTACGGGGCGCCGTGCGACCGTCACCGAGGCCGAGGTGGACGCCCTGGTCCAGGGCATCTGCTTCAAGACCGGGCCGCCCCGCACCCTCGGTGTGGAGCTGGAGTGGCTCATCCATGACCGGGACCTGCCGCAGCGTCCCGTGACACCCGACCGACTGCGCGCGGCCTACGCGGCCGTGCGGGCCGTACCCCTCGGTTCGGCGCTCACCGTCGAACCCGGCGGCCAGCTGGAGCTCAGCTCGCCGCCCGCCGCCTCCCTGATGGAGTGCGTCGGCACCGTCTCCGCCGACCTCGCGGCCGTCCGCGCCGTCCTCGACGAGCAGCGGCTCGTCCTCGTCGGCCTCGGGCACGATCCCTTCCGCGTCCCGGACCGGTTCCTGCGCGAGCCGCGCTACGACGCGATGGAGACCTGCCTGGACCGCACCGGACCGGCCGGGCGGCACATGATGCGCGCCTCCGCCTCCGTGCAGGTCTGCGTGGACGCGGGCCATGAGGAGCCGGGCCCGCTGGGGCACGGGCGGCGCTGGTGGCTGGCGCATCAGCTGGGCGCGGTCCTGGTGGCCGCGTTCGCCAACTCCCCGCTGGTCGACCGGCTGCCCACCGGCTGGCTGTCCACCCGGCAGCTGATGTGGGCAAAGATCGGCGCGGCCCGGGCGGGCGCGCCCCCGCCGCGCGAGGAGCCGCGGTCCGCGTGGGCCCGGCATGTGCTGGACTCCCCGGTGATGTGCGTGCGCCAAGACGGCGGGCCCTGGGAGGTCCCCGAGGGGCTGACCTTCCGGGAGTGGACCCGCGGTCAGGGGTCCCGGCCGCCCACCCGGGCGGACCTCGACTACCACCTGACCACCCTGTTCCCGCCGGTCAGACCGCGTGGCCATCTGGAGCTGCGGATGATCGACGCGCAGCCGGGCGAGGACGGCTGGATCGTGCCGCTCGCGGTGACGGCGGCGCTCTTCGACGATCCGCAGGCCGCCGAGACCGCCTACCGCTGTGTGAAGCCGCTGGCCGAGCGGGCCCTGAACCTGCCGGCCCCGCACAATCCGCTGTGGAGCGACGCGGCCCGGCTCGGGCTCGCCGACCCGGAGCTGCGGGAGGTGGCCGCCGCCTGTTTCGCGGCGGCGCTCGACGCGCTGCCCCGGCTCGGCGCCGACACCGGGGTGACGGACGCCGTCGCGGGGTACCTGGAGCGCCATGTCGCCCGGGGCCGCTGCCCGGCCGACGATCTGCTGGACGCGCTGCCCGGCACCCCTGCCGCCCCCGCCGGGAGCGGCCCCGCCGCCCGGGGCAGGAAGGACATTCCCTCATGACCGCAGCCAAGGCCGAGGCCACGACCGCGGAGCCGGACACCGAGGCGCTGCGCGAGCGCGCGCTGGCCTCGCTCACCACCGCCCGGGACCGCACCACCTTGCTGACCACCTGCGTGGACGAGCCCGATCTCACCGCGCAGCACTCGCCGTTGATGTCCCCGCTGGTGTGGGACCTCGCGCACATCGGCAACCAGGAGGAGCTGTGGCTGCTGCGGGCGGTCGGCGGGCGGGAGGCGATGCGCCCCGAGATCGACGGCCTGTACGACGCCTTCGAGCATCCACGCGCGAAGCGGCCCTCGCTGCCGCTGCTGCCGCCCGCGGAGGCCCGGCACTACGCGGCCGAGGTGCGCGGCCGGGTCATGGACGTGCTGGAGTCCGCCGACCTGAGGGGCAACCGGCTGACCGAGGCCGGGTTCGCCTTCGGGATGATCGCTCAGCACGAACAGCAGCACGACGAGACGATGCTGATCACCCATCAGCTGCGCAAGGGTCCCGCGGCGCTGACCGCGCCGGACCCGGAGCCGGGCCCGCCGTTCATGGGTCCGGCCGAAGTCCTCGTCCCCGGCGGCCCGTTCACCATGGGCACCTCCGGTGAGCCGTGGGCGCTGGACAATGAACGCCCGGCGCATCCACGGGAGGTGGCGCCGTTCTGGATCGACACCACCCCGGTGACGAACGCGGCGTACCAGGCGTTCATCGAGGACGGCGGCTACGACACCGAGCGCTGGTGGACGCCGGAGGGCTGGGCGCACATCCGGCGGGGCGGCATCGACGCGCCGCTGTTCTGGCGCCGGGAGGGCGAGCGCTGGCTGCGGCGCCGCTTCGGCACCACCGAGGTGGTGCCGCCCGATGAGCCGGTGCTGCATGTGTGCTGGTACGAGGCCGACGCGTACGCCCGCTGGGCCGGGCGCCGGCTGCCCACCGAGGCGGAGTGGGAGAAGGCCGCCCGGCACGACCCGGCCACCGGCCGCTCCCGGCGCTACCCCTGGGGCGACGCCGACCCGGGTCCGGAGCACGCCAACCTCGGCCAGCGGCACCTGGGCCCCGCCCCGGCCGGCAGCTACCCGGCGGGGGAATCCCCGCTCGGGGTACGGCAGTTGATCGGCGACGTGTGGGAGTGGACGGCGAGCGACTTCCTGCCGTACCCGGGCTTCCAGGCGTTCCCGTACAAGGAGTACTCGGAGGTGTTCTTCGGCGCCGAGCACAAGGTGCTGCGCGGCGGTTCGTTCGCCGTGGACCCGGTGGCCTGCCGGGGCACCTTCCGCAACTGGGACTATCCGATCCGGCGGCAGATCTTCTCCGGTTTCCGCACGGCCCGTTCGGAGGCTGTCTGATGTGCCGTCACCTCGCTTATGTGGGGCCTGAGTTGCCGCTGGGGCGGCTGCTGACGGAGCCGCCGTACAGCCTGTTCCGGCAGTCGTGGGCGCCGCGGCGGCAGCGGTACGGGACGGTCAACGCCGATGGTTTCGGCGTGGGCTGGTACGCCGAGGGTGATCCCGAGCCGGCCCGATACCGGCGGGCCGGGCCGATCTGGGCGGACCTGTCCTTCACCGATCTGGCCCGGGTGGTGCGCTCCGGCGCGGTGCTCGCCGCCGTGCGGGACGCCACCCTCGCGGGGGCGGACGCGGAGGCCGCGGCGGCGCCGTTCGCCGCGGGGCGCTGGCTGTTCAGCCACAACGGGGCGGTCGCGGGCTGGCCGGACGCGGCGGCGCCGCTGGTGCCCACGCTGCCCCCGGTCGATCTGCTGTCGCTGCCCGCGCGCACCGACTCGGCGTTCGTCTGGGCGCTGGTGCTGCACCGGCTGCGCACCGGGGCGGGCCCGGAGCGGGCCCTGGCCCAGGCGGTGCGGGAGGTCGCGCGGGCCGCCCCCGCCTCCCGGCTGAACCTGCTGCTGACGGATGGCACCAGCATCGCCGCCACCGCCTGGGGCGACAGCCTCTGGTACCGCACGGAGGCCGGACGGGGCACGGTCGTCGCCTCCGAGCCCTACGACGACGACCCGCTGTGGCAAGAGGTACCCGACCGCACCGTGCTCACCGCGGACAGCACCGGTGTGCTGCTCGCCCCGGCGGCGCGACCGGCCGCCGTACCACCTAAGGAGCCCTGCACGTGAGCCCTCTGCACGTCACCCGCACCCTCCCCGAGGACGCGACGGAGGCCGCGCTGCGCGCCGATGTCGAACACGGCCTGACCGACGATCCCAAGTGGCTGCCGCCGAAGTGGTTCTACGACGCCCGGGGCAGCGAACTCTTCGACAAGATCACCGAGTTGCCCGAGTACTACCCCACCCGTGCCGAGCGGGAGATCCTGGCCGCCCGGTCCGGTGAGATCGCCGCGGCGAGCGGGGCCAGGACGCTGATCGAGCTGGGCTCGGGCTCCTCGGAGAAGACCCGCTATCTGCTCGACGCCCTGACCTCGCTGGCCGCGTACGTCCCGGTCGACGTCAGCGAGAGCGCCCTCACCCAGGCCGGGCGGGCGCTCGTCGCGGAGCGCCCGGACCTCGATGTGCACGCGCTGATCGCCGACTTCACCGCGCCGCTCGACCTGCCCCCGACGCCGGGCCCCCGGCTGGTGGCGTTCCTCGGCGGCACCATCGGCAATCTGCTGCCCGCCGAGCGCGCCGCGTTCCTCGCCTCGGTACGCGCCCTGCTGGAACCAGGCGACGGCCTGCTGCTCGGCACCGACCTCGTCAAGGACGAGCAGGTGCTGGTGCGGGCGTACGACGACGCGTCCGGGGTGACGGCCGCGTTCGACAGGAACGTGCTGAACGTCGTCAACCGCGAGCTGGGCGCCGACTTCGACCCGGACGCCTTCGAGCACGTGGCGCTGTGGGACGCCCGCCGGGAGTGGATCGAGATGCGTCTGCGCTCGCGGACGGCGCAGACCGTGAAGGTGCCCGCGCTGGGCCTCGCGGTCGAGTTCGCGGCGGGCGAGGAGCTGCGCACCGAGGTGTCGGCGAAGTTCCGCGAGGAGGGGGTGAGCCGGGAACTGGCCGCCGCCGGGCTGGGGTTGACCCATTGGTGGACCGATGCGCAGGACCGGTTCGCGCTGTCGCTGAGCGTGGCGCGGTGAGGCGAGGCGAGGTGGCGGCCCGGCGAGCGAGGGCATGGCACGGTGAGCTGCTCAGAGGTTCGGGGTGAGCTTCTCGGTGATCTTCTGTGACGCCCGGCGGGCCTCCGTCGCCGGGTCGGCCCCGTTCAGCACCCGGGTCATGTACTGCTTGATCGGGTTGTCGGCCTCGACGTCCGCCCACTGAGGGGTGTTGGGGGTCGCCCTGCCGTGCGCCGCGCCCGCGGCCATGGCGGCGACCCCCTCCTCGCCGGAGACGGCGGCGGCCAATGTGGTCTTGTTGGGCACGTAGTTCATGGTGCGGGCGAGTTCGGTGTCCCACTTGGCGCCGGTGAGCGCCCCGACCACGGCGGTCGCCGCGAACTGGTCCTTGGTGTTCTGCGGGACGACGAGGTCGGAGCCGCCGGTGAACACGGCGCCGGGCCGGGCGGCGGTGGGTCCGGGCACTGGGAAGTAGCCCAGTTTCCCCTTGAGTTCCGGGTTCTGCTTGACGATCGCCTGGGCGAGTCCCGGTACGGCGACGATCTGCGCCACCTTGCCGCCGGCGAACACCCCGGCCTGGGGCGGGTGTTCCTCGTCGGCGCCCCTGGGTCCGTCGCCCAGCGACTGGAGCTGCCGGTAGAAGTCCATGCCGCGCAGCGCGGCGGGGGTGTCCAGGGCGCCCTTCCACTGGTAGTCGCCGACCTTGCGGGCGAGGTCGCCGCCCTCGTCCCAGATGAAGCCGGAGAGCGTGTACCAGTCCTGTCCGGCGAGGTAGATCCCCTGGTTCGGGCCGGAGTCGAGCTTCTCGGTGTCGGCGAGCCATTCGGCGCGGGTGCGCGGCGGCCGGGCGATGCCGGCCTGCGCGAACAGGTCCTTGCGGTAGATGACGACGCGGTTGGCGGCGTACCAGGGGATGCCGTACTGCGAGCTGCCGTCCTTGCCGGGTTCGGCGAGGCCGGGCAGCCACTTGTCCTTGCCCCAGTCGCGCATCGACTCCAGGGTCAGGTCGGCGAGTCGCCCACCGTCGGCGTACAGCGGCACCTGGGTGTTGCCGACCTCGATCACGTCGGGCGCGTCGCCGGAGGTCTCCGCGAGTGCCTTGCGGACCTTGGCCACGATGCCGGTCCAGTCCTGGACGCGGATGTCCAGGCGCAGATCCGGATGGGTGTGTTCAAAGTCCTTGGTGAAGCGGTCGAGGAAGTCCGCCGAGGCGCTGTCCTTCATCAGCCACACGGTGACGGTCTCGCGCTGATGGGTGCCGGGGAGCATCCCGCAGCCGCTGACGAGGCAGCCGGTGACACAGCCGAGGGCGAGCAGACGACGTCTCACGAGGGGTCCTGTTCTGTCTGGCATGGCGCATGCGCACAGGGGTGAAGACCCGACGTGGGGGGACGAGCGCACAGGCTCGTACGGGTGTGGCTGGATTTTGGTATGGACCAATGCCGAGGTCAAGGGGTATCGGTGATTACGCGAGGTCACGGTCGCTACGCCGTGCGGAGCGGGCCGGGATGCGGCACCGTGGAGTACGACGTGTCCCCGGCCCAAGGAGCCCCCGATGACGGACCACACCTACCGGGTCACCGAGATCGTCGGCACCTCGCACGAGGGCCTCGACCAGGCCATCCGCAACGGCATCGCCCGCGCCGGCCAGACGCTGCGCAACCTGGACTGGTTCGAGGTGACGCAGGTCCGCGGCCAGATCGAGGACGGGCGGATCGAGCACTACCAGGTGGGCCTGAAGGTGGGCTTCCGCATCGAGGACGGCGACTGACCGCACCGCCTCAGGTACGGCCCTCCTTCTCCTGGGCCTCGCGCAGCGCGGCGGAGTCCTCGGCCCAGCGGGCCCGCACCACGGTGAATCCGGCGCGCTCGGCGTCGTCGCACACCACCGCGTCGTCGTCCACGAGGAAGCGCACCTCGCGGCTCCGGGCGAGCCGGCGCAGGGTCGCGAGCTTGGTGAACCGGGCGGGTCTGCGGTCCGCGTCGCCCCTCATGTACAGGTCTCCCGCGGGCAGTTCGTGCGCGGCGAGCCAGTCCAGGGTGTCGCGCCGGTACCGATCCGGACGGCCGGTCAGATAGACGATCTCGCAGTCCCGCGCGCTGCGCCGGGCCAGCTCGACACCCTCGGCGAGCGGCGGATCCGCGGGCGCGGCACCGAAGAACCCGTCCCAGTCCTTGGGCCGCCGCTCAAGGAAGTGCTGCCGGTGGGCGGTGTCCGCCAGGGTGTTGTCGAGGTCGAACACGGCGATCGGCCGCGCGTTGTCGTCGTTCACACCAAGACCTTAGCCACCTGCGGGAATCCGTGGGCGATCAGCGCGTTGAACCGTACGTGAGCAGTGGACCGTACATGAGCAGTTCAGTGATCGCCCGGACCCGGTTCTCCGTCCTCGACCGTTCGCGCGTCCGGCAGGGGCACGCGCCCGCCGAGGCGCTGCGGGACACCGTGGCGCTGGCGCGGGAGGCGGAGGCGCTCGGCTACCACCGGTTCTGGGTGTCCGAGCACCACGGTGTGCCCGGTGTCGCGGGTTCCGCGCCGACCGTGCTGGCCGCCGCCGTGGCCGCCGCCACCCGCACGATCCGGGTGGGCACCGGCGGGGTGATGCTGCCCAACCACCGGCCGCTGGTCGTCGCCGAGCAGTTCGGGGTGCTGGAGTCGCTGTTCCCGGGGCGGATCGACATGGGTCTCGGGCGTTCGGTGGGCTTCACCGACGGGGTGCGCCGGGCGCTCGGCCGGGACAAGGAGGACGCGGAGGACTTCGGGGCCCAGCTCGACGAGCTGCTCGGCTGGTTCTCCGGGGCGTCCCCTACGGGAGTGCGCGCCCGGCCCGCGGACGGTCTGCGGGTGCCGCCGTTCGTGCTGGCCCTGGGCGAGGGCGCGGCGATCGCGGCGCGGGCCGGACTGCCCCTGGTCATCGGGGACCTGCGCGGCCGGGAGCGGCTGCTGCGCGGTGTCGAGCGCTACCGCGCCGGATTCCGCCCCTCCGTCTGGGCGGCCGAGCCGTATGTGGTGATCTCCGGGACGGTCGCGGTCGCCGGCACCGAGGAGGCGGCGCGGCGGCTGCTGGTCCCCGAGGCGTGGTCGATGGCGTACGCCCGCACGCACGGCACCTTCCCACCGCTCGCCCCGGCCGAGGAGACCGAGGCCCGTGCGCTGACGCCGCGGGAACGCGAGGCGTACGACACCCAGCTCGCCGGGCAGCTCGCGGGCACGCCGGACCAGGTCGCGCACGAGCTGGAGGCGGCGCTGAAGGAGACCGGCGCGGCCGAGGTCCTGGTCACCACCAGCGGCTACGACCGTACGGCGCTGCTGGACTCCTACCGGGCGCTGGCCGCGCTCTTCGCTCCCGCGCCCTGACCCCGGGGCGGCGCGCCCCGAGATGCGAGGCGGGCCCGCGCCGGTGACCCTGGGAGGGCAAGGACGTAAGCGAGGAGGAGGACCGCCATGTCCTTCATGGACAAGCTCAAGGGCATGATCAAGGGCCACGAAAGCCAGGCCGACAAGGGCATCGACAAGGGTGGCGACTACATCGACCAGCGCACCGGCGACAAGTACCAGAAGCAGGTCGACACCGCCCAGGACAAGGCGCGGGACGAGTTCGGCACCCGGCAGGACCCGGGCAACCCTCCGCGAACCTAGCGGGCGGGGGCGGATAGGGTGTGTCTTCCATGCACCACAGCCCCCATGATCCCTACGTCCGCGTCCGCGGCGCCCGTGAGCACAATCTCCGGGGCGTCGACGTGGACGTCCCGCGTGACGTACTGGCCGTGTTCACCGGGGTGTCCGGCTCGGGGAAGTCGTCCCTGGCGTTCGGCACCATCTACGCCGAGGCCCAGCGCCGTTACTTCGAGTCGGTCGCGCCGTACGCACGCCGGCTGATCCACCAGGTCGGCGCGCCCAAGGTGGGTGAGATCACCGGGCTGCCGCCCGCGGTCTCGCTCCAGCAGCGCCGAGCGGCCCCCACCTCGCGCTCCTCGGTGGGCACGGTCACCAATCTCTCCAACTCCCTGCGGATGCTGTTCTCGCGTGCCGGGGAGTACCCGCCGGGCGCGGCGCGCCTGGATTCCGACGCGTTCTCGCCGAACACGGCGGCGGGCGCCTGCCCCCGGTGCCACGGTCTGGGGCAGGTGCACGACACCAGCGAGGAGTTGCTGGTGCCGGATGACTCGCTGTCGGTGCGCGAGGGCGCGATCGCCGCGTGGCCGGGCGCCTGGCAGGGCAAGAACCTGCGGGACGTCCTGGACGCGCTCGGCTACGACGTGGACGTCCCCTGGCGTGAGCTGCCCGCCGAACAGCGGCACTGGATCCTGTTCACGGACGAGCAGCCGGTCGTCACGGTGCATCCGGTGCGGGACGCGGACCGTATCCAACGCCCGTACCAGGGCACGTACATGAGCGCCCGCCGCTATGTGCTCAAGACGTTCGCCGACACCAAGTCGCCGACCCTGCGTACCAAGGCGGAGCGCTTTTTGACCAGCGCGCCCTGTGCGGGGTGCGGGGGCAGCCGGCTGCGGCCCGAGGCGCTGGCGGTGACCGTCGGCGGCCGCACCATCGCCGAGCTGGCGTCGCTGCCCCTGACGTCCCTCGCCCGGCTGCTGGACGGCGACTCGGAGACGGCGCGTGTGCTCACCGAGGATCTGAAGTCGCGGATCGCGCCGGTGGTCGAACTCGGCCTCGGCTATCTGAGCCTGGACCGCTCCACCCCCACCCTCTCGGCGGGCGAGCTGCAACGGCTGCGGCTGGCCACCCAGTTGCGGTCCGGACTGTTCGGTGTGGTGTACGTGCTGGACGAGCCGTCCGCGGGACTGCACCCGGCGGACACCGAGGCGCTGCTCACCGTGCTGGCCCGGCTGAAGGCGGCGGGGAACTCGGTGTTCGTGGTGGAGCACCATCTGGAGGTGGTGCGCGGCGCGGACTGGCTGGTGGACGTGGGGCCCGGCGCGGGCGAGCACGGCGGCCGGGTGCTGTACAGCGGGCCGCCCGCCGAACTGGCCTCGGTCGAGGAGTCGGCGACGGCCGCGTTCCTCTTCGACGAGGCGCCGGGTCCGCCGCGTGAAGTCCGGGAGCCGCGCGGCTGGTTGAAGGTCGGCCCGGTCACCCGGCACAACCTGCGCGAGGTGACGGCCGCGTTCCCGCTGGGCGCGTTCACCGCCGTCACCGGAGTCTCCGGATCCGGGAAGTCCACGCTGATCGGGGAGTTGACGCAGGAGCTGGCGGGCGTCGACCGGCTGGTGCGGGTCGACCAGAAGCCGATCGGCCGTACCCCGCGCTCCAATCTGGCCACGTACACCGGGCTGTTCGACGTGGTGCGCAAGGTGTTCGCGGCGACGGACGAGGCGCGGACGCGCGGGTACGGTGTGGGGCGGTTCTCCTTCAATGTCGCCGGGGGCCGCTGCGAGACCTGCCAGGGCGAGGGGTTCGTCAGCGTCGAGCTGCTGTTCCTGCCGAGCACGTACGCGCCCTGCCCGGACTGCGGCGGCGCCCGCTACAACCCCGACACGCTCAAGGTGACGTACCGGGGGCGGAACATCGCCGAGGTGCTGGACCTCACGGTGGAGGCGGCGGCGGAGTTCTTCGCGGACGTCCCGGCCGCCGCCCGGAGCCTCGGCACCCTGCTCGACGTGGGCCTCGGCTACTTGAGCCTCGGCCAGCCCGCGACCGAGCTGTCCGGCGGCGAGGCGCAGCGGATCAAGCTGGCGAGCGAGCTGCAGCGCGGTCGCCGCGGCCACACCCTGTATCTGCTGGACGAGCCGACCACCGGGCTGCACCCGGCCGACGTCGAGGTCCTGATGGACCGGCTGCACGGCCTGGTCGACGACGGGCACACGGTCGTCGTGGTCGAGCACGACATGACGGTGGTCGCCGCCGCCGACTGGGTCGTCGACCTCGGCCCGGGCGGCGGCGACCAGGGCGGCCGCATCGTCGCCGCGGGGCCGCCGCAGCGGGTGGCCCGGACGGAGGGCAGCGCGACGGCGCCGTATCTGGCCCGGGTGCTGCCGTAGGGGACACCCCCTGGGGGCTGCCCCCTCCCGGTCATCCCCTCCCGGTCATCCCCTCCTGGTCATCCCCGGTCGTTGACCAGGGCCGCGTGGGCCCAAGTCGGGGCGGGGGTGATCGGCTGGGCCGCGGTGGCGAGGGCGCGGCGGTCGGAGTGGGTGTCGGGCGGGATCAGCGGGCGCACCTGGACCTCGGCGACCAGCCCCCTGGTGCGGGCCACCCGCCACAGGGAGGCGAGCAGGGTGTCCTCGCCGACGAAGGCCGCGGCGGTGCCCGTACCGCCGTCCTTGAGCCGGTACCGCAGACAGACCGGCTGCACGGGCACGCCCGCGTCCAGCGCCGCCTGGAAGACGGCCCGGTGGAAGCGGCCGTGGGCGCGCCCGCACCAGGTGCTGCCCTCCGGGAACGCGGCCACCGCGGAACCGGTGCGCAGGGCGTCGGCGATCACCGCGACCGTGCCGGGCAGCGCCCGCAGCCGGTCCCGTTCGATGAACAGGGTCCCGCCCCGGGCGGCCAGCGCGCCCGCCACCGGCCATCGCCGTATCTCCGTCTTGCCGAGCATCCTGGCCGGCCGTACGGCGGTCAGCAGCGGGATGTCCAGCCAGGACACATGGTTGGCGACCAGCAGCAGCCCGCCGTCCGGCGCGACCGCGCCGGTGATGCTCGCCCGTACCCCGACGGCCCGTACGACCGCCCGGCACCAGCGCCCGATCCACTCGGCGGGGATCCGCCGCCCGAGCGGGGACAGGGCGATCCCGGCCAGCACCAAGGCGGCGACGGCGGCCAGCCGCAGCACGGCCCGGGGTGCGGGGACGGTGCCGGGCGCCGGTTCCACACAGGCGTCCGGGGTGCAGGGCGCGGTGGGCAGCCAGACGCTCATCAGGCCGGCACGAGGGAGAGGAAGTGCCGCAGATAGCGTGGGTTGACCCGGCGCATCGACAGCAGCACGTACAGGTCGGCGACCCCGAAGTCCGCATCGTGCGCGGGCTCCCCGCACACCCAGGCGCCGAGGCGGAGGTAGCCGCGCAGCAGGGCGGGCAGTTCGGTGCGTCCGGCGGGGGCCTCGGCGTTCGGGGTCCAGGGCGTGCGCGGTCGTACCCGGAACTCCTCGGGCGCCAGGTGCTTGGCGCGCACCCGGTCCCAGGTGGCGGTGGCGAGGGCGCCGCCGTCGGCGAGCGGGACCGAGCAGCAGCCGGCCAGCCACTCATGGCCGCGGTCGGTCATGTAGCGGGCTATGCCGGCCCAGATCAGGCCGATGACCGCGCCGTCGCGGTGCTCGGGGTGCACACAGGAGCGGCCGACCTCGACCAGGCCGGGCCGGATGGCATCGAGCGCGTCGATCGTGAACTCGCCCTCGGAGTACAGCCGTCCGGCGGCCGCGGCCCGCTCGGGCGGCAGCAGCCGGTAGGTGCCGACGACCTGCCCGGTCACGGTGTCGCGGACCAGCAGATGGTCGCAGTGGGCGTCGAAGGCGTCGATGTCGTGGCCCGGTCGCGGGGTGGCGAGTACGGCGCCCATCTCCCCGGCGAAGACGTCGTACCGCAGCCGCTGCGCGGCCCGCACATCGTCCTCGTCGCGGGCGAGCGCGACGGTGTAGCGGGCGGGTGCGGCAGGCTGCGGGGGACGGTCGAGGGTGGAAACGCCGGTCATGGCTCTCTCCTGGTCACGGGGCCGGTTCGGCGGCAGCGGCGGCGGACCGGTGGTCCACGGCCCGCCGTTCCTGTTCTTCCGACGCCGGTTGGCCGGCGCGTGACGGGTGCCGGGAGAGCGGATGTGGGGATGCTGAACGGCCGGGGCCGCCGGACGGCTGCTCGCCCGGCGACTCCTTGGTCACGCATCCGGCGAGCAGCCGTGCGGCCTCCTCGGCGGAGGGGGCCGGCCAGGGAGGTGGCCCCGCCGCCGGTCGGCGAAAAACACGAGACGGGGCCGGGTGAGCACCACCCTCCCGGCCCCGCCCGCTCGCCCCTGTCGGCGAACGGCTGTGTGTGCGAGCGGCGTTACCGCTTGCCCGCCTTGCGGGTGGCCCGCAGCCACTCCCGGTTCATGCCGGTGATGGACATCAGCGGAATGCCCTTGGGGCAGGCGGTGGCGCACTCCCCCGTCAGCGTGCAGCCGCCGAAGCCCTCCTCGTCCATCTGCGCCACCAAGTCGAGCACCCGGGTCTCCCGCTCGGGCGCGCCCTGCGGCAGCACATTCAGATGGTTGATCTTGGCCGAGGTGAACAGCATCGCCGCGCCGTTGGGGCACGCCGCCACGCAGGCCCCGCAGCCGATGCACTCGGCATGCTCGAACGCGAAGTCGGCGTCGGCCTTCGGCACCGGCGTGGCATGCGCCTCGGGCGCGGATCCGGTGGGCGCGGTGACATAGCCGCCGGCCTGGATGATCCGGTCGAACGCGGACCGGTCGACCACGAGGTCCTTGATCACCGGGAACGCGGCGGCCCGCCAGGGCTCGATGTCGATCGTGTCGCCGTCCTCGAAGGACCGCATGTGCAGCTGGCAGGTGGTGGTCCGCTCGGGTCCGTGCGCATCGCCGTTGATCACCAGGGAACAGGCACCGCAGATGCCCTCGCGGCAGTCGTGGTCGAAGGCGACCGGGTCCTCGCCGGAGAGGATGAGCCGCTCGTTGAGGAGGTCCAGCATCTCCAGGAAGGACATGTCGGACGAGATGCCGTCCACCTCGTAGGTGGACATCGTGCCGTCGGCGTCGGCGTTCTGCTGCCGCCAGACGCGCAGGGTGAGCTTCATGCGTAGCTCCGCTGAGTGGGGTGGACGTACTCGAAGACCAGGTCTTCCTTGTGCAGGACGGGAGCGGAGCCCGTACCGGCGAACTCCCAGGCGGCCGCGTAGGCGAACTCCTCGTCCCTGCGGGCGGCTTCGCCGTCCGGGGTCTGGGACTCCTCACGGAAGTGGCCACCGCAGGACTCGGCGCGGTGCAGTGCGTCGAGGCACATGAGTTCGGCGAGTTCGAGGTAGTCGACGATGCGGTTGGCCTTCTCCAGCGACTGGTTGAACTCCTCGCCGGTACCGGGGACCTTGATGCGCCGCCAGAACTCCTCGCGGATCTGCGGGATGCGCTCCAGGGCCTTGCGCAGCCCCTCGTCGGTGCGGGCCATGCCGCAGAACTCCCACATGATCTCGCCGAGTTCACGGTGGAAGGAGTCCGGGGTGCGGTCGCCGTCGACGGCGAGCAGCAGGTTCAGCCGGTCCTCGGTCTCCGCCAGCACCTCCTGTACGGCGGGGTGTTCGGGGGTGACCGGGTCCTGGTGGGGGTTGCGGGCCAGGTAGTCGTTGATGGTGGCCGGGAGCACGAAGTAGCCGTCGGCCAGGCCCTGCATCAGGGCGGAGGCGCCGAGCCGGTTCGCGCCGTGGTCGGAGAAGTTGGCCTCGCCGACGGCGAACAGGCCGGGGACGGTGGTCTGGAGGTCGTAGTCGACCCACAGTCCGCCCATCGTGTAGTGCACGGCCGGGTAGATCCGCATCGGCACCTCGTACGGATCCTCGTCGGTGATCCGCTGGTACATGTCGAAGAGGTTGCCGTACTTGGCCTCCACCGCTTTCCGGCCCATCCGCTGGATCGCGTCGGCGAAGTCCAGGTAGACGCCCTGGCCGCCGGGGCCGACCCCTCGGCCCTCGTCGCAGACGTTCTTCGCGGCGCGGGAGGCGATGTCGCGCGGGACCAGGTTGCCGAAGGAGGGGTAGATGCGCTCCAGGTAGTAGTCGCGCTCGTCCTCGGGGATCCGGTTCGGCGGGCGGTCGTCGCCCTTGGCCCTGGGCACCCAGATCCGGCCGTCGTTGCGCAGCGACTCGCTCATCAGGGTGAGCTTGGACTGGTGGTCGCCGGTGCGCGGGATGCACGTCGGGTGGATCTGGGTGAAGCAGGGGTTGGCGAAGTAGGCGCCGCGCCGGTGCGCCCGCCAGATCGCGGTCGCGTTGGAGTTCATGGCGTTCGTCGACAGGTAGAAGACATTGCCGTAGCCGCCGGAGGCGAGGACGACCGCGTCCGCGAAGTAGGTGTCGATACGGCCCGTGACCAGGTCCCGGGCCACGATGCCGCGCGCCCGCCCGTCCACCACGATCAGGTCCAGCATCTCGGTGCGCGGATGCATCTCCACGTTCCCGGCGGCGATCTGCCGCGACAGCGCCTGGTAGGCGCCGAGGAGCAGCTGCTGGCCGGTCTGGCCGCGGGCGTAGAAGGTGCGGGAGACCTGGACGCCGCCGAAGGAGCGGGTGTCGAGCAGGCCGCCGTACTCACGGGCGAAGGGCACGCCCTGGGCCACGCACTGGTCGATGATCTCCACCGAGATCTGCGCCAGGCGGGCGACGTTGGACTCGCGGGCCCGGAAGTCGCCGCCCTTGACGGTGTCGTAGAACAGCCGGTGGATCGAGTCGCCGTCGTTGCGGTAGTTCTTCGCCGCGTTGATGCCGCCCTGCGCGGCGATGGAGTGGGCGCGGCGCGGGGAGTCCTGGTAGCAGAACTGGACGACGTGGTAGCCCTGTTCGGCCAGGGTGGCGCCCGCGGAGCCGCCGGCGAGTCCGGTGCCGACCACGATGACGGTGTGCTTGCGCCGGTTGGCCGGGTTGACCAGTTTGGCCTCGAAGCGGCGGGTGTCCCAGCGCTCGTGGATCGGGCCCCCGGGGGCCTTGGTGTCGGCGACGGGTTCGCCGGTCGAGTAGTTCACGTAGTCGGTCATGTCAGCTCACCACTCCGGTCATGACGCCCACGGGTACGGCGATGAAACCGGCCGTGAGCAGCAGCGCGAGTACGTTCGCGGTGGTCTTCAGGGCGCGGTCGCGGGCGCGGCTGCCGACGCCGAGGGTCTGCGCGGCGCTCCAGAAGCCGTGCCGGACGTGCAGGCCGAGCGCGAGCATCGCGACGATGTAGATCACGTCGCCGTACCAGGTGGAGAAGGTGTCCACGACGTTCTGGTACGGATGGCCGGGCTGGAAGCCGCCGGAGTGCACGGTGCCGGTGGTCAGGTCCAGGATGTGCCAGACGATGAACAGGCCGAGGATGATCCCGCCCCAGCGCATGGTGCGCGTGGCGTAGCTCGCCCGGGGCCTGCTGTGGACGTACTTGCTGGGCCGTGCCCTGATGTCGCGGCGGCTGAGCTGGTACGCGGACGTGGCGTGGGCGACCACGGCGACGACGAGGACGATCCGGACGATCCAGAGCGTCCACTCGTAGTGCATGAAGGGTTCGCCGACGGTGCGCAGCCAGTGGGCGTAGTGGTTGTACTCACCCGCCCCGAAGTAGATCTTCAGGTTTCCGATCATGTGCACCACCAGGTAGAGCAGCATGATCAGACCGCTGACGGCCATCACCGTCTTCTTGCCGACGGAGGAGTCCCACATCGTGCGCGCCATGGACGGCCGTCGGTCCGTCCGCGTTGCCAGAGCCATGGAACAGCACGCTAGGGCCGAACGTCCCGATCGGTCCAAGACATGGTGCGGCTCGTTTCCATAGGCTGGGGCTATCGTTGCTGTATGCAGCTACAGCAGCTCCAGTATTTCGTGGCCGTCGCCAAGACCCGGCACTTCACCCATGCCGCCGAGCTGGTGCATGTGGCCCAGCCGTCGCTGTCGCAGCAGATCAAGGCGCTGGAGCGGGAGCTGGGCGCGGATCTGTTCCTGCGCGCGCGGGGCAACATCACGCTCACCGACGCGGGCGAGGCGCTGCTGCCGCTGGCCCGGCGGATCCTCGCCGACGCGGACACCGCCCGGCAGGAGGTGCAGGAGCTGGTGCAGCTGCGCCGCGGCCGGGTGCGGCTCGGGGCGACGCCGAGCCTGTGCACGGGACTGCTGCCGGATGTGCTGCGCGCCTTCCACGACCGCTATCCGGGCATCCGGCTCATGATCGAGGAGGGCGGCTCCCACGACCTGGTGCGGGAGCTGGCCCGGGGCGCGCTGGACCTCGCGCTGATCGTGCTGCCGCTGCCGACGCCGTCGCCCGCGCTGACCACGCGGGAGGTGCTGCGCGAGGACCTGGTCGTCGTCTCCTCCCCGGAATCGCCGGCGCCCGGCCGGGGCGGGCGGATCGTGCACATCACCGACCTGGAGCGGGAGCGCCTGGTGATGTTCCGGCACGGGTACGACCTGCGGGAGCTGACCGTCGCGGCGTGTCGCTCCGCCGGGTTCGAGCCGGAGTTCGCGGTCGAGGGGGGTGAGATGGACGCGGTGCTGGGGTTCGTGCGGGCGGGGCTCGGGGTGGCGGTCGTACCCCGGATGGTCGCGACCAGGGCGGGGCTGGACCTGCGGGTCACTCCGCTCGCCCGGCCGGGGTTGGACCGGGTGATCGCGTTGGCGCATCGCAGCGATGTGGCTCCGCCGCGGGCTGCGCGGGAGCTGCAGCGGATGTTGTTGGAGCGGTGAGGGGGCTTTTGCACGGAAACGCGTCTGCCGTATTGATCGCCGTTGCCGAGTGCGGGTGCGTGGTGGCTGGTCGCGCAGTTCCCCGCGCCCCTGTGGGGGGCTGCGCCCCCCACACCCCCGCGATCACCCCTTCGCGTCCGCCAACGCCAGGTCATGCAGCCGCTCCGGGGGGCCTGGGCGGGCGTAGTACCAGCCCTGGGCCGTGTCGCAGCCCAGGACGCGGAGTTGTTCGGCCTGGGCGCCGGTCTCCACGCCCTCGACGGTGACGGCGAGGTCGAGGCTGTGGGCGAGGGTGACGATGCCCTCGACGATCTTCAGGTCCACGGGGTCGGCGGGGAACTGCTGCATGCCCTGGGTGAAGGACCGATCCAGTTTGAGGACGCTGACCGGCAGGCGGCGCAGGTTGGCCAGGTTCGAGTAGCCGGTACCGAAGTCGTCCAGGGCGATGTCCACGCCCATCTCGGCGAGTCTGCGCAGGGGTTTGAGCAGATCGTCGTCGGCGCCGATGAGCGCGGACTCGGTGACCTCCAGGCACAGCGCGTCGGGGGTGACCCCCGCGCGTTCGAGGATGTCCACCGTGTCCTGGACCAGGCCCGGGTGGCTGAGCTGGCACGGGGACAGGTTGACGTTGATCCGCAGCGGCCCAGCGTCCTGGCCGCCGTGCCGCACCCGCCACGCGCGGGCCTGCCGGATCGACTCCTCCAGGACCCAGCGGCCGAGCGGGACGATCAGCCCGGTGTGCTCGGCGAGCGGGATGAAGCGGTCGGGTCCGAGCACTCCGTGCTGCGGGTGCAGCCAGCGCACCAGCGCCTCCGCGCCGCGCACGCTGCCGTCGCCGAGGTGCACCAGCGGCTGGTACTCGATGAAGAACTCGCCGCGTTCCAGGGCGGTGGGCAGGGCCGTGGTCAGGCCGTGCCGGGTGATGGCGCGGGCGTCCGCCTCCGGGTCGGCCAGCTCGGAGCGGTTGCCGCCCGCCGACTTGGCCCGGTACATGGTGATGTCCGCGCTGCGCAGCACCTCGGCGGCCGTACGCTCGCTCGCCGGGCCCTCCACGATGCCGAGGCTGCCGCGCACCAGCAGGTCCCGGCCGTCGATGCTGATCGGGGTGACCAGCGCGTTCATGATGCGCTCGGCCAGCTCGTCCACGGTGCGGTCGGTGCCGGGGCCGGTGGTCAGCGCCACGAACTCGTCGCCGCCGAGCCGGGCGACCATCTCGCCGGGCGCGGTCGCACAGGACTGGAGGCGGTCGGCGACCTCCACCAGGAGCCGGTCGCCGGCCGCGTGGCCGAGGCTGTCGTTGATGGTCTTGAAGCCGTCCAGGTCGAGGTAGCACAGCCCGAAGCGCTGGCCGTCCCCGGCGGCGAGGACCTTCTCCAACCGCTCGAAGAACAGCGTGCGGTTGGGCAGTCCGGTGAGCGCGTCGTGCGTCGCCTCGTACCGCAGCCGCAGATTGAGCAGCCTGCGCTCGGTGGTGTCCTCCATGAGCGCGAGCTGGTACTGCGGTCTGCCGTCGGCGTCGCGCAGCAGGGAGACCGTCAGATTGGTCCACAGCACCGTGCCGTCGGGCCGGTTGAAGGCCTTCTCCAGGTGGTAGTGCTCGCGCTCGCCGCGGACCAGTTCGTCGTAGAGCCGCCAGGTCTGCGGGGCGTCGTCGGGGTGGGTCCAGTCCTGCACCCGGCGGCCGCGCAGCGACTGCTGGGGCTGCCCGAACATGCGCAGCAGCGCCTCGTTGACCTGGAGGATGTGGCCGTCGAGGTCGGCGATGCCGATCCCTATGGCGGCGCCCTCGAAGACCGCGCGGAACCGGGCCTCGCTCGCGTGCAGCGCCTGCGCCACCACGCCCTGGGCCCGCAACGCGGCCTGGGCGATGGCCTCTTGCTCGGCGAGGGTGCGCCGGCGCAGCGCGTGCGCGTAGCCCGCGGCCATCGCGTGCTGCAACCGCGAGGAACGCATGCGCAGTTCGTCCTGCGGGCCGTCCCCGCCGCAGTAGAGCACCAGGTAGGCGTCCACGCAGTCCAGGGTGCGCGAGAGCGCCTCGGGGTCGGTGCAGTGCGCCTCGACCAGGGCGGCGCCGACCGCCTTCGCGGCGTCCGCGTCGAAGCTGCGGGCCCGCAGCAGCTCGCTCAACCGGCGCCCGAGCGGAAGGAGTTGTTCCTCGAACTCGGCGCGGGTGAGCGACGTGGAGGTCACCGGGTACAGCGCCCGGCTCCAGATCGTCGTCAGCCGGCGCAGTCTGTCCTCCGGCCCGTCCGGTTCCGCGCTCACGCCGTACGCCCCACGCCGGCGTATCCGGCGAAGGCGAACGGATCCTCGTCCGCCGGCGCGGATTCCGGGCGCCAGAGCGGCATCGGCACCAGTCCGGGTTCCACCATGTCGTACCCCTCGAAGAACCGCGCGACCTCGTCGCGCGAGCGCATGATCAGCGGGTTGCGAATGTCCCTGTATACGTCCACCGCGCCCTCGGCCCGCTCCGCGGACACGGGGATTCCCTCGTACGAGGCATGGGTGAGGATCAGCATGCTGCCGGGCGCGAGCGCCTCGCGCAGCTCGGCCACCGCCCCGTAGGGGTCGTCCGCGTCTTCCACGAAGTGCAGTATGGCAACGAGGAGGAGGGCGACTGGCCGGTTCAGGTCGATCAGCCGGCCCACTTCGGGGCTGGCGAGGATCTCCTGCGGCTTGCGCAGGTCCGCCGCGGCCACGTCCGCGGTGTCGTTGCCCGCGAGCACGGCCTGGCTGTGCGCGACGGCGACGGGGTCGTGATCGACGTAGACGACATGCGCGCCGGGGACGGCGGCCTGGGCTATCTCGTGGACATTGCCGTACGTCGGGATGCCGGAGCCGATGTCCAGGAACTGGGTGATGCCCTCCTGTCCGGCGAAGCGCACGGCCCGGCGCAGGAAAGCCCGGTTGGCCTGCATCGTCTTGGGCAGCCCCGGCATGAAGTCCATGGCCTTGCGGGCGGCTTCCCGGTCGACCTCGAAGTTGTGCGAACCGCCCAGGTAGTAGTCGTAGATGCGCGAGACGCTCGGCACCGAGATGTCGATGCTGCGTGGGGCCCAGGCGGGACGCTCCATTATCTCTCCAAGGCGGGGACGTGGACGTAGGCGATCCGGTGTTCGAGCAGAGGCTACTGATCGCCCGCCAAAGGAGCGACCCGAACCGGAAATTGACCATCCGTTCCCGGTCACTGCCTGCGGGAAGTGCCCGGCCGACCCCGCTCGGTGACGTCCGGGGCCGGGGACCGCGTCGACCGCCGTCCACCGCACGCCATCGGGACGAGTGACGCCTCGCGGGGCCCTGTGTTTGACGATCCGGTGACTTCGTCGCGCGGATCAAGGGTCGAACTGAGGTGCCTTTTCGGCCATGTCGGACTCATCCGATCGTCAAACCGCTGATCGGCTTTATCCCTCCTTCGGACCAATACCGCCGCAGTCCGGGTTACGGCCGCCCCGCGCGTCCCATGATCTTCGGGTGCATGGACTCCACGTGACCCGACGCGCGCCCGCCCCAAGGGTGTTGGCCCTGCTGGCGCTGGCCTGCGCGCTGACGGGCTGCCCGGTCGGCCGGGCGTCGGCCGACGCCTGCGCGTACGCCTCCACGGGGCCGGACGGCACGGTGGCGGTGGCCTCGGCGGGCGATGTCTCGGTCGTGGCCTCGGGGGGTGGCGGCTCGGCCTTCGCGGGTGGTGCCTGGGCCTTCGCGGGTGCCGACTCGGCCTCCGCCGACGGCCCGTCGGTTACGGCGGGCGGTGCCTCGGTCTTCACGGGGGACGCCTCGGTGACCCTCTCCGGCGGCCGGCACCACCGGCCCGTTCCCCCGTACCGCCACCACCGGCCGCCGCACCGGCACTGCCCACCGCCGCCGCCCCCGCCGACATGCCCGCCCACGCCGACCCCGACTCCGACCCCGACGCCGACTCCCACGCCGACCCCGACCCCCACGCCGCCGCCCGCGCCGAAGCCGACGCCCCGGCAGCCGCCCACGCCGAAGCCCGCGCCGCCCGTCCGGGCGCCCCGGCCTACCCCCACCCCGACTCCCCCGCCCGCGCCGAAGCCCGCAGCGGCCCCGAAGCCCGCGCCCAGGCCCGAACCCACGCCACGGCCTTCACTGACGCCGGTGAGTTTCCCGGCCTACCACCCGCATCCGGCCAACCGGCCCGCCCCGGGCCACACCGCGCCCGTCACCTACGTCCTGCTCATCGCCGTACCCGCGATCGTCGCCGTCGTGGCCCTGCGCCCGCGCTGACCCGTCGGGCAGTTCACCTCTGGAGGTATCCGTTGTCGGATTGGCTTGTTCTCGTCCTCGGGATGCTGGGCGCCTGTGTCGTGGTGGTCCTCGTGACCTTCGTACGGCACCGGCGGGCACCCGAGGACGAGGACCCCAATGAGACCCCGGACGTCATCGAGTACATGACGATGTGGATCGGCGTCGTGTACGCGATCGTCCTGGGTCTGGCCATCGCGGGCGTGTGGGAGGCGCGTGACTCCGCCCAGAACTATGTGCAGTCCGAGGCGCAGGCGCTGCACGAGATCTCGGAGCGGGTACGGGTGTATCCGCCTCAGACCCGAGACCTCATCCGGGCCGATGTCAACTCCTATGTCAGCTATGTCGTGCACTCCGAGTGGCCCACGATGGCCCGCCAGGAACGCATCACCGACCATGGGACCGCGCTGCTCCAGAAGGTCCGTGAGGACGTCACCGACTACCAGCCGAAGAACGACTTCGAGGCGCAGGCGTACCAGCCGCTGCTGGATCAGATGGCCGCCGCGGACCAGGCCCGCAACGCGCGGGGCGATTCGACGGGCGCCACCATGCCCTCGGTGGTGTGGTGGGGGCTGCTGACCGGGGCGGTGGTCACCGTCGGGATGGTATTCGCGCTCCAGATCCGGCGCACCAAGCGGGAGTTGCTCCTGGCCGGGCTGTTCTCCGCGACCATCGCCTTCATGCTGTTCCTGATCTGGGACCTGGACGCCCCCTACAGCCGGGGCATCGCGGTGACCGCCGAACCGTTCCTCAATCTGTTCCCGGGCATCAAGAGCTGACCGGACCGGACAGCCCGACGGCCGAAGTCCCGGACCGGCGGCCCGCGCACAGTGGCCGCCGGTCCGGGCGTTTCCCGGGTTCCCCCCCTCAGGCCCGCCGCTCGCCCCTGCGGCGCAGCCAGTAGGCCCCGCCGCCGATCAGGGCCACGCCGACCAGAGCGCCGCCGATGGCCATGTCCGTGATCGTCGCTCCGCTGGTGCTGCTGCCGCCGAGCCCGCCGTTGACCCCGCCGATCACCGTGAAGGCCCGGGGCCGGGTGATGGTGCGGCCGTCGCAGCGCACGGAGATGTCGTACCGGCCCGCGCGGGCGTTGCGGTTGACGTAGACGACTCCGCGCGAGGTGTCGTCCCGGAAGGGGGTCAGCGGGGCGGTGCGGAAGGCGCGGGAGGCCATCTCGCCGCCGCGCCGGCAGCCCTGCACGGTGACCGTCAGCCGGCCCCCGGCCGCGACCACGCTCGGCGAGACGACGATGTTGCGCAGTCCGTTGTCGCCGCCGGGCCCATTGCCGAAGTCACCGCCGAGGCCGCCCCCGCCGGGTCCGAAGTTGTCGCCCCGGCCATTTCCGAAGTCGTCGCCCCGGCCGTTGCTGCTGATACGGCCGTTGCCGCTGATGGTGCCGTTGAAGTGGCCCTCGAAACGGCCGTTCCCGTTGAAGCCGCCGTTGCCGTTGAAATTCCCGTTGCCGTTCCCGAAGTTGCCGTTCCCGTTGCCGAAGTTGCCGCCTCCGTTCCCGATCCCGTTGCCGTTGCCGAAGTTGCCGCCCCCGCCTCCGCCGCCCCCACCGCCGTTGCCGAAGTTCCCGCCTCCGCCACCCCCGCCTCCGCCACCGAGATTTCCGCCCCCGCCACCGATTCCGACATTGCCGTTCCCGAAGTTGCCGACACCGGTACCGGGACCGACGATGGTCCCCGAGCCGGTGCCCGTGCCTCCCGTGGTGCCGCCCCCGTTGCCCATGCCGTCCGCGACGGCCACGGGGGCGGCGAGCCCGAGCACGGCCACCGCGGTGCACGCGGCCGCCAGGGCGCGTTGGTTTCGCATGTGATCCTCCGCGGAAGGCACCCCGGGGCCCGTCCCCGGTCGATCGGCGAGAAAGCACCTCCCAGCAAAGACCCTCGGGCGCACGGAACACGCCCGCATGTCGAGAATGGTCCGTCCTGGTGATCCGACACACCGCACGACAACCTGACAATCGGATATAGCCGCAGGTCACGGACCGTCAGAAAATTCCTGGGAACGGCAACTCGGATGGCGCACCACACGGGTGACGGGCCACCCGTTCGCCACTCGGCCCGTCGCCGGGTGCCCGCGCGGGACTTAGCTTTTTCCCATGCGCAACGCAGGGGACGACCGACGCTTCGAGACGGGACGGCGCATGTCCGCGCCCCGGCTGTACCAGCCGGCCCGGCTCGCCGAGGAGGACGAGGACGACGCCGTACGGCGCCGGCGGCGCGCCCCGTGGGGTGTGATGGCGCTGCTGCTGCTCTCCGGTCTGGCACTCCTCCGCAACGGCTCGGGCGAGTTCGACGTCGGCCCGCCGCAGCCCGCCTCGGCGGCGGCCCCGGACACCCGCGCCCCGCAGAGCCCGGGGCCCACCGGACCCGTACCGCTGACGTTCTCCGCGGCGGACCGGGTGCGGATCCCGGCGATCCATGTGGACGCGCCGGTCACCCCCGTGGGCCTGGACCCGACCGGCGCGGTGAGCGCGCCGCCGCCCGAAGACCCCGATCTGGCGGGCTGGTTCACCGGCGCGGTCTCCCCCGGCGAGAAGGGCACCTCGGTCATCGTCGGCCATGTCGACAACCAGCAGGGCCCCGCCGTGTTCTACGGACTCGGGGCCCTGAAGAAGGGAAACCGCGTCGAGGTCCTGCGCAAGGACGGCAGGACGGCGGTGTTCGAGATCTACGGCGTGGAGGTCTTCTCCAAGGCCGGCTTCCCCGGCGACCGGGTGTACGGCTCGAAGGGCACCCCGGAGCTGCGGGTCATCACCTGCGGCGGCGGTTTCTCCAAGCAGAACGGCTACGACGGCAATGTCGTCGTCTTCGCCCGCCTGGTCGCGGTCGCCTGAACCACCGCGGCCCGGCGGGCGGTCGGGCGAGGTTCAGACGCGCCGGCTGGGCACCGTGAGGTGGTATCCGCTGTCGAGCAGATGGGGCAGCCACTCCTGGATGGCCTCCACGGTCTGCGAACGGTCGCCCCCGGCGTCGTGCGAGAGGATCACCACGCCCGGCGCGGCGCCGCTCTCCACCCGGTCGATGATGACGTCGGTGCCGGGCGTGTCCCAGTCGGTGGTGTCGATCGTCCAGGCCATCGGCTCCATGCCCATCTCGGCGCCGAGCTGGAAGGTGGCCTTGTTCCAGGCGCCGTAGGGGGCGCGGAACCATTGCGGGAGGTCGCCGTAGAACTTCTCGATGATGTGACTGGTGCGTTCCATCTCGGACTTGATCTCCGAGCGGTCGAGGGTGGTCAGCAGGGGATGCGTCCAGGTGTGGTTGCCCACGACATGGCCGTCCTCCGCCATCCGGGCCACCAGGTGCGGGTTGACCTCGACGCACTCGCCGCACAGGAAGAACATCGCCCGTACGTCGTGCTTGGCGAGGGTGTCCAGGATGTGCGGGGTGTAATCGGGATTGGGGCCGTCGTCGAAGGTGAGCATCATCTGCCGGCCGTGCTCGGGGATCCGGAAGATGGGTTCGGTGCGCACCTTCAGCTTGCGCGGCGCGGAGTGCGGCGGGGCGCCTCCGGTGAGCGGCTGGAGCCGGAAGGCGGAGGACTTCAGGGGGGCCTGGCGGGCCTGGGGGCCGGGGGCGGGCGCGGGGGCATGGGCGGCGATCCGGGCGCCCTCCTCGTCGCTGCCCGCCACGATGAGTCCGGCGGTGCCGGCCGCGCCCAGGGCGGCGGCACCGGCGAGGAGCATGCGACGGCGTGTGAACAACTGATCTTTCTGCATGACTCATCAGTCGCCCCACAAGGGGTCGCCGCACCGGAACGGCGCGGCGTGCGGGCGGTATTTCCACCCGGTCGGACCAGCGGGGGCGCCCCCATGGAACCTCCGGGGCAGCTCTGGGGGTCCCGGTCGGCGCGGACCTCGTCATGGCAACGGTCAGGGCGGCGAGCCGAGTTGGCGCCGCCGGGGGAACGGGCGGGCGCGGTGGTGCCGTGCCGCGGGGTCCAGGCGCGTCCGGGCGGCCGGGTGCGGCGGTGTCGCCGGCCCTCACCGGGATCACCGTGGCCCCCGAGCCGGAACCCGGGCTCAGCGGCGGCGCACCAGCGGGAACGGCAGGGTCTCCCGGATCGTGAGGCCGGTGAGGAACATGACGAGCCGGTCGACGCCGAGGCCGAGGCCGCCGGTCGGGGGCATCGCGTAGTCCAGGGCCTGGAGGAAGTCCTCGTCCAGTTCCATGGCCTCCGGGTCGCCGCCCGCAGCCCGCAGCGACTGCTCGGTGAGCCTGCGGCGCTGTTCGACGGGGTCGGTCAACTCGGAGTAGGCGGTGCCGAGTTCGGTGCCGAAGGCGACGAGGTCCCAGCGTTCGGCGAGCCGGGGGTCGGTGCGGTGCTGCCGGGTCAGCGGGGAGACGGCGGTCGGGAAGTCCTTGTAGAAGGTGGGCCGTTGGGTGCGCTCCTCGACCAGCCGCTCGTACATCTCCAGGACGACGTCGGCGGGTTGGTCGTCCGCCGTGTACGGCACCTTGGCGCGGTCGCACAGCCGGTGCAGCCGCAGCAGCTCGGTGCCGGGGCCGATCTCCTCGCCGAGGGCCTCGGACAGGGCGCCGTACACCGTCTTCACCGGCCAGGGCCCGGAGATGTCGTACTCCTCGGTGCCTCTGCGGGCGACCGGGGCGCCGTGGGCGGCGGTGGCGGCGCCCTGGATCAGCTCGCGGGCGAGGTCGAGCATCACGTCGTAGTCGGCGTACACCTGATACGCCTCCAGCATGGTGAACTCGGGGTTGTGCTTGGGTGACACGCCCTCGTTGCGGAAGGTGCGGCCGAGTTCGAAGACCTTCTCCAGGCCGCCGACGCACAGCCGTTTGAGGTACAGCTCGGGGGCGATGCGCAGATACAGGTCGAGGTCGTAGGCGTTGCTGTGGGTGGTGAAGGGGCGGGCGTTGGCGCCGCCGTGGATCTGCTGGAGGACCGGGGTCTCGACCTCGACGTAGCCGCGGCTCAGCAGTCCCTGGCGCAGGGCCCCCACGGCGGCGGAGCGGGCGCGGAGCACGGTGCGGGCGGCGGGCCGGGTGACCAGGTCGAGGTGGCGCAGCCGGACCCTCGCCTCGGGGTCGGTCAGGCCCCGGCGCTTGTCGGGCAGCGGGCGCAGACACTTGCCGGTGAGCTGCCAGTCGGCGGCGAAGACGGTGGGCTCGCCCCGGTCGCTGAGGCCGCTCGTCCCGGTGACGGTGATGTGGTCGCCGATGTCGGCGTCGGCGGTGAAGCGGCGCAGGGCGGCGCCGCTGCCCTCGCGGGTGAGGGCGATCTGGTGGTCGCCCGACCAGTCGCGGAGCACGGCGAAGACGATCCCGCCGAGGTCGCGGACCAGCATGATCCGCCCGGCGACGGTGACCCGCTCGCCGGGCGGGACGTCGGCGAGGGCGTGGGTCGGGGGGCGGACGCCCACGGGATAGGGGTCGGTGCCGTCGGCGCGCAGCCGGCCGAGCTTGCGGTGGCGGACGCGGACCTGGTCGGGCAGTCCCGCGTCCGGGGCGGCGGGCGCGGCGCCGGTGTCCGGGGCGGGCGCGGTGGTGAGCGGTGGGGCGAGGGGCGCGGGGGGCCGGTCGGCCACGCGGTGCCCCTTGCCCCACAGGGTGCGCAGGGACGGTACGGGGACGAAGCCCTCGGCGATGCCGGAGGCCAGGCCGATCCGGGCGAGGGAGGCGGTCTCGCCGTAGCAGATGAAGCGCGGGTACCACTCGGGGTGGTACTTGGCGTTGGAGCGGTACAGGGCCTCCAGCTGCCACCAGCGGGAGAAGAACAGCAGCAGGCGGCGCCAGAGCCGCAGGACGGGCCCGGCGCCGATCCGGGCGCCCTCCTCGAAGACCGAGCGGAACACGGCGAAGTTCAGGGAGATCCTGCGGATGCCCAGCTTCGGGGCGGCGGCGCACAGTTCGGTGACCATGAACTCCATCACGCCGTTGGGCGCGGCGCGGTCGCGGCGCATCAGGTCCAGGGAGACGCCGTCGGTGCCCCAGGGCACGAAGGAGAGCAGCGCGAGCAGCCGGCGGTCCTCGCCGCAGGCCTCCACGAGCAGGCAGTCGCCGTCGGCGGGATCGCCGAGCCGGTCCAGGGCCATGGAGAAGCCGCGCTCGGTCTCGGTGTCGCGCCAGGCGTCGGCCCGGTCGACGATCTCCTCCATCTCCCGTTCGCCGAGCGCGGCATGGCGGCGGACGCGGCAGGTGGCGCCGCTGCGGCGGACCCGGTGCACGGCCTGCCGGGTGACGCGCATGTCCCGGCCGTCCAGATCGAACCCGGCGACGTGCAGGATCGCCTCGTCGCCGAGCTGGAGGGCGCCGAGGCCCGCGCGGGCGTAGGCGCGGGCGCCGTCCTCGGAGGCGCCCATCACGGCGGGCACCCAGGCGTAGCGGCGGGCCAGGTCCAGCCAGGCGGCGATGGCGTGCGGCCAGGCCTCCGGGTCGCCGACCGGGTCACCGCTGGCCAGGCACACCCCGACCTCGACCCGGTAGGTGACGGCGGCCTTGCCGCTGGGCGAGAAGACGACGGCCTTGTCGCGGCGGGTGGCGAAGTAGCCGAGGGAGTCGCGGTCGCCGTAACGCGCGAGCAGGGCGCGGATGCGGGCCTCCTCGTCGCCGTGCAGGGCGGCCTCCAGGCGCTGTGAACGGAACAGCGCGGCGGCGGCGTTGAGCAGGGCGAGGGCGCCGAGCAGGCCGAGCACGAAGGTGACCTCGCGGGGCGGGTGCCCGGCGAAGGAGCTGCTGGAGACGAGGCCGCCGCAGACCCGGTCGGCGGCCCAGGCCAGATGCTCGTCGGCCGGAAGGGTGCCCGGGAACAGCAGGACCAGGCCCCAGCCGAGCAGGATCGCGACGGCGAGCCCGCCGAGCAGCACGGCGAGGGCGCGCCACACCGCGCCGCGGCGGGAGGCGGCGTAGAACTCGCCCCGGGCCGTCAGCAGCAGGGCCAGCAGCAGGCCGCACAGGATCAGGGAGGGCAGCGACTGGGCGTACAGGCCGAGGGCGAGGCCGAGCGCGTCGCTGAGGACGAGCAGGCCCAGATAGACGACGACCAGCCACCAGGCGACCTTCTTGCGGGCGGCGGTGGCCCCGGCCAGCAGGAACAGGAAGACCGCGTAGGCGAGGTTGGCGC
Source organism: Streptomyces sp. NPDC093018 (assembly GCF_040684035.1). Taxonomy (NCBI): domain Bacteria; kingdom Bacillati; phylum Actinomycetota; class Actinomycetes; order Kitasatosporales; family Streptomycetaceae; genus Streptomyces; species Streptomyces sp. NPDC093018. The sequence continues at coordinate 32,087 of NZ_JBFBFF010000006.1, read as the reverse complement.
TGATGGGGACCAGCAGCAGATCGATGCCCCGCACGAGCGGGCGCAGCACCCGGCGCAGGGGCTCCACCAGGGCGATCGCCGCGCACAGCAGCCCCAGCCCGGCGAACAGCCCCCCGAACGCCCCGGGCACCCGGCCGAGCCGCCCGCCGCCGGCCGGGGGCTCCTCCCCCGCGCCGTCCTTGCGCGCGGCGGGCTCCGCGGTGGCGGTCATGGTTCCGACTGTAGGGAGGGGGGCGGGGGATGCGCGCGTCGAGGCGTGATCTCGGTGCGCCCTGGCGGTCCACGGGAAGCAACGGTTCCGATAGCCTCGGGACGTGACGGAGCAGCACGAAGAGCATGCACAGCAGTTCGAGCGGGGCACGGACGGGCCGAAGGTGATCCTGGTCGGCGTGGACGGCTCCGAGTCCTCGATGCGCGCCGCCGCGTACGCGGGCGGTCTGGCCCGGCGGCAGCATGCGCTGCTCGCGGTGGTGTACGTGCAGCCGGTACTGGCCGCCGGGGCGGCGCTCGGGGCGCCGGTGCTGGAGACGACCGACGAGATCGCCGATGACCTGGTGGCGCAGATCCGGGACGCGGCCGAGCGGGTCCGCGGGATATTCGAGGTGCGCTGGGAGTTCCACACCTTCCGCGGCGACCCCTACGCCGGACTGGTGACGGCCGCCGAGGAGCTGAAGGCGGACGCGGTGGTGGTGGGCGCCTCGGAGCAGGCCGGGCACCGGATCATCGGGTCGGTGGCGGTGCGGCTGGTGAAGGCGGGACGGTGGCCGGTGACGGTCGTTCCGTAGCGGCCGGGCGCGGCCACAGCAGCAGCGGTGTGGCGAGCAGCAGCACCCCGGCGAGGCCGAGCGCGGTGCGCGCGCCGAGGAGGGCGGCGAGCAGCCCCCACAGCGCGGTGAGCGCGGCCGTGACCGCCTTGCCGGTGACCGACCAGGCGGCCAGGACACGGGCCACCCGGTCGTTCGGGGTCATCTCCAGGCGCTCGGTCGCGAGGAGCGGGTTGAAGATGCCGCAGCAGGTGATCAGTCCGGCCTCGACGACCATCACCGCCAGCAGTCCGCTCCAGCCGGGCCCGACGAAGGCGAGGCCGACCGGCCAGCAGGCGCGCAGGACGCCCGAGGCGCGCAGCACCCGCTGCCTGCCGTACCGGGCGGCGAGCGGGCGGGCCAGCCGGGAGCCGAGCAGTCCGCCGAGGCAGGGCACGGCGAAGGCGAGGCCGTACTGCCAGGGCGTGAAGCCGAGACGGCCGAGCAGGAGGACCGCGAGGATCGGCGAGCCGGCCATGATCAGCGCGTTGTTCAGCAGCACGTTGAAGAACAGCGGGCGCAGGGCGCGGCTGGTGAGCAGGTGCCGCCAGCCGTCGAGCAGTTCTCCGGCGCGGGGTGCGCCGGTGCGCTCGGGGACGGTCTCCTCGTGGCCGATGGCGCGGATGCCGAACGCGGAGAGCAGATAGCTGACGGCGTCCGCGGCGACCGTGGTCACCGGTCCGAGCAGGCCGACGAGGGCGCCGCCGACCGGGGGGCCGAGGACGCTGGCGGTCCAGGTGGTGGACTCGAATCTGCCGGCGGCTCTCAGCAGGCCGTCGGGCGGCACGAGCGCCTTGAGGTGGGCGCCGGAGGCGGCGGTGAAGGTGATGTCGGCGGCCGCGACGACCACGGAGACCACGAGGAGCTGCCCGAAGCCGAGCGCCCCGAGCGCGTAGGCGGCGGGCAGGGTGAGCAGCGCGGCCCCGCGCACCAGGTCCGCGGTGATCATCACCGGCCGTTTGCGGCGGAACTCGATCCAGGGCCCGAGCGGTACGGCGGCCACCGCGCCGACGGCCACGCCGATGGAGGCGAGCAGCGAGACCTGGGCGGCGCCCGCGTGCAGCACGATGACCGCGATCAGCGCCAGCGCGTCGAACGCGAGCCAGGTACCGAAGGTACTGACCGTGTACGCGGCCCACAGCCATCCGAACTGCCGACCCAGCTTCATCCACAACCTCCCGTTGACCCGGGACATGAAAACCACCAGGTGGGGTGCGTATCAAACAACCGGGACGACCACAGCCACAACCACAGGTTGTACAGCGAGGGACGGTGGCTACGATGACGGCGTGGATCTCAAGGCCGTACGCACCTTCGTCGCCGTGGCCGACACCGGGCAGTTCCAGGAGGCGTCGGCCGTCCTCGGCATCACCCAGCAGGCCGTCTCCAAGCGGATCGCGGCGCTGGAGAAGGAGCTGGCGGTACGGCTGTTCACGCGGACCGCGCGCGGCGCGCGGCCGACCATCGACGGGCAGGCGTTCCTGCCGCACGCCCGCGAGCTGCTGCTGGCCGAGGAGCGCGCCGCGGCCTCGGTGCGGCCGGGCCGGCGGGCGCTGCGCGTCGATGTGGTCGGGGCCCGGCTCGGCCCGGCGGGGCTGCTGCGCGACTTCCACCGGGCGCATCCGGAGACCGCCCTGGACGTGGTGACCCTGTTCGACGCGGACACGGCCGTCGCCGCCGTACGCGCGGGCACCATCGACGCGACCTTCCGCGCGGTGGGCACCCGGCTGCCCGCGGGGCTGCGGGCGGCCCGGGTCTTCGACGAGCCGGTGCAGCTGCTGACCGGCCCCCGGCATCCGCTCGCCGGGGCCCGCTCGGTGACCCCTGCGCAGCTGGCCGGGCACCGGATCTGGATGCCGGGCCTGGTGGCCGGCACCGAGTGGGCCGCCTACTACGCGGCGCTGGCCGCCGAGTTCGGGCTCACCATCGACTCGGTGGGCCCCGACTTCGGCTCGGAGGCGCTGCTCGACACGGTCGCGGACTCCGCGACGCTCGCCACCCTGGTCGCCGAGGGCATCCGGCTGGTGTGGCCGCAGGGGCACGATCTGCGGCGGATCCCGCTCAGCGACCCGACGCCGGTCTATCCGCACTCCCTGGTGTGGGACGCGGCGAACACGCATCCGGGGCTCGCCGCGCTGCGCGCCCATCTCGCCGAGCGGCCCCTCGCCCGCCCGTCCTCGCGTGCGTGGACCCCGGCCTGGGCCGTGCGTGGCGCCTTCCCTGCGCGCCGCCCCTGAGCCATCATGATCCGCCGTCAGCCGTTTGCCGTCGGCGAAGAGGTGAGGCGTATGGCAAGACTCCGCGCGGGTGAGGGCATTCTCCGCCGCAAACCCATCGAACACATCGAGGAGACGGAGGTCGGCGAGGGGCCCCGCCTTGAGCGGTCCCTCGGGCTGTGGCAGCTCACCGCGATCGGCGTCGGCGGCATCATCGGCGCCGGTATCTTCACCCTCGCCGGTACGGTCGCCAACGGCACGGCCGGGCCCGCGGTGCTGGTGTCCTTCCTGATCGCCGGCGCGGCGAGCGCGTGCGCGGCGCTGTCGTACGCCGAGTTCGCGGGGCTCATCCCGAAGGCGGGTTCGGCGTACACCTACGGCTACGCGGTGCTCGGCGAGTTCGCGGGCTGGTTCATCGGCTGGGACCTGCTGCTGGAGTACACGGCGATCGTGGCGGTGGTCGCGATCGGCATCTCCGGCTACTTCGGCTTCCTGGTCGAGCAGATGGGCGCGAAGCTGCCGCCCTGGATGATGGGCGCGCCCGGCACCGGCGCCGGGCACCGGGTGGACCTGTTCGCGGTGCTGCTCTGCCTGCTGATCGCCTGGCTGCTCACCCTCGGCATCCGCAGCGCGGCCCGCTTCGAGACGATCGTGGTCGGGGTGAAGGTGCTGGTGGTGCTGCTGGTCATCGGGGTCGGCATGTTCCATATCGACAGCGCGAACTACCACCCGTTCTTCCCCTACGGGATCAGCGGCGCGTTCACGGGCGCGGCGACGGTGTTCTTCGCGGTGTTCGGCTACGACGCGATGTCGACCGCCGCCGAGGAGTCCAAGGACGCGCAGCGGCACATGCCGAGGGCGATCATCTACTCGCTGGTGATCGCCATGGTGCTGTACGTGGCGGCCTGTCTGGTGCTGACCGGTATGCAGAACTACAAGGACATCGACAAGGAGAGCGGGTTCAGTACGGCCTTCAAGTCGGTCGGGCTCAACGCGCTCGCGGACGTGATCGCGGTGGGCGCCATCATCGGCATCCTCACGGTCATGTTCACGTTCATGCTGGGAGTGACCCGGGTCTGGTTCTCCATGTCCCGGGACGGGCTGCTGCCCCGCTGGTTCGCCAAGACGCACCCGACGCGGCATGTGCCGACCCGGGTGACCTGGATCGTCGGGGCGGCGTCCGCGCTGATCGCCGGGTTCCTGCCGATCGGGGAGGCGGCCGAGCTGACCAACATCGGCATCCTGCTGGCGTTCGTGGTGGTCTGCGTGGCGGTGATCGTGCTGCGCCGGCGGCGCCCGGACCTGCCGCGCGCCTTCCGTACGCCGGGGGTGCCGTTCGTGCCCGCGCTGGGTGTCGTCTTCTCGATCTGGCTGATCACGTTCCTGCAGTGGCAGACCTGGGTGCGGTTCGCGGTGTGGTTCGTGATCGGCTGCGTCGTCTACTTCACCTACTCCTACCGGCGTTCGGCGCTGGCCGAGCGAACCACCGACTGATCACTCCCCCATGACCAGGCCGTCCTGGGCGGCGCCCCGGCTGAGCACCACGTCCCGGATCCGGTCCCGGACCCCGGCGAGGTCGGCGCCGCCGGCGACGGCCCGGTCCACGTCGACCACGCGCCCGGCGTCGAGGTCGTACAGCTGCGGCACGAACTCGGCCCGCGTCACCCGCCAGCGCTCGCCGGTCCGCGCGGGCGGGGCGAAGGTGAAGCGGGCGAGGGTGGACTCGTTGCCGCGCGGGTCCCGGGAGCCGTCGCCGTCGTCCAGTTCGTCGGAGATCTGGTCGCCGAGCCCGTAGACCACCCAGGTGCCGTTGACCTTCTCGTACGGCTGCGGGACATGGGTGTGGGCGCCGAGGATCAGGTCGATGTCCGGGCGGTGTCCGTCGGCGGCCGCGGTCAGTTTGCGGGCGAGGGCGGCCTGGTCCTCGGTGGGGGCGTCGTCGGCGCCCGTGCCCCAGTGCAGACAGAGGACGACCACATCGGCGCCGGCCTTGCGGGCGGCGCGGGCGTCGGCGGTGATCCGGTCGGCGTCGATGGGACCGAGCGCCCAGGGCTGCCCGTCCGGCAGCGGCTGCTCGGTGTCGAAGGTGTACGACAGCTGCGCGACCGTGGCGGAACCGGCGCGGTAGCGGGCCGGGCGCCGGGACTCGTCCGCGCTGCGGGCGGTGCCGACGTGCTTGAGGCCCGCAGCGTCCAGGGTGTCGAGGGTCCCCCGGATGCCGTCGGCGCCGTTGTCCAGGGCGTGTTCGGAGGCGGTGGCGCAGCCGTCGTAGCCGGTCATGGCGAGGTCCTGGGCGAGCTGCGGCGGGGACAGCGGGGCCGCGCCCCCGGCGCCGTCCTCCAGGTGGCACAGCGCCAGATCGGCGCCGTGGACGAGGGGTTCGACGCCCGAGAGCATGGGCCGGAAGTCGTAGCCGCCGCCGGAGGCGTCGGAGGAGGCGCGTTCGAGGACGGCGGGGTGGGTGAGGATGTCGCCGGTGGCGACGAGGGTGAAGCCGCGGCCCCCGGGTGGCCCGGCGGCGCCGCTGCGGCCGGAGTCCTGGCGGACCTGCTGGGAGCAGGCGGCCGCCGCCGTGAGGACAACGGTCAGGGCCAGGGCCACCTGGTGTCTGCGTCCGATCATCGGCTCACCCCTCGGGATCTGCGTCAGCACGTCAGCACGGCTGTCGTATTTACCGACCTTGCCGTGACGGGCATATGGGTATGAAGCCGACTCTCCGTCCAAACGGGCCGGGTCCTCTCATTGACCCATCCGGTGCCTCCACAAGGGGCCGCCGGGTGGCTGTGAAGACTCTCACGCCGCGGCGCCGTGACGCGTTTGTGCTCGTGTACGCCCGCGGGGCCGGTGGGACGGAAGCGCCGCGCACCCTCGCCGTTCCGCCCGGTACCGTGATGAAACCGGGGGTCAGGTCAAACCTTGGCAAAGCGCCTTGCTGTGGGCCCCGTTGGGGCAATGGGCTGTCCTCATCCGCGTTCCGGGCGAGGGCGGGTCCCCGGGGATCGGGCGACCCGTACGCACCGGAGGAAGGGCAGGAAGGAAATGCCGCACACAGGTCACGAGAGCACCGACGGCGCGGACGGCGTCGGTGGTGAACTGGTCGTCCCCATGGCGTGGTTGTACGCCGAGTACATCGCCGACGAGCTGCTGCGCACCGGCGATCTGATGCCCCCGACGTCCTTCGAGTTCCGGGCGGGCCGGGACGCGCTGGCGCTGACCGTCTTCCTGTCCGACACCGAGGGGGAGCTGTCCGGCATCCGGGTCGTCTCCCAGCTGGAGAACTGGCTGTCGCTGACCGCCTGCGACCATCCGTGGCAGGACTGGGTCCGCACCCGGATGGCCGATCTGACCGCCCGCGCCGCCGGGTCCCCCTCGCCCGATCTGGCCCTCGCCCAGGACGCCTGGCGCTGGCTGGAGGAAACCGAACTCCTGGCCACCGACCTGGACGCGGTACCGGGCGCCGGCACCCCGGCCGACGAGGACGACGGCCCGAAGGTGTGGACCCCGGCCTGGCAACTGGGTCTGCCGCTGGGGCATTTGGCGATCCATCTGTTCTGAGGCCGGGGCCCGCTCGACCACTCCGGGGGCCACGCGGATTGGCGCTCGGTGGGGGCGGGTCCGACCGGCCCGAGGGCGGGTCCTCGCCGGGTGCGCGGGCAGCCGATTGCGGGCCCCGGAGGCGGGCGCCTCGGCCGTGGTCGCCTGCCTCGGGGGGCCACGACGACCGTCGGGAGCGGGCCTGGCGCCGCCGTTCGCCTCACCGGGCCGCGGCCGCGAGCGCCGCGGAGACAGGAGGCGAGGCCCGGCCCGTGTCGCGGGGCCCATCGGTGTCGTCGTCTGTCACGTGTCACGCCGCCGGTTCGGCCCGAGGGCACCCGCGCGCCCCTGGGCCACCGCCCGGCCCCTCACTTCAGCAGGCGGGACATTCTTCGGTCCGCCAGGGGTTTGCCGCCCGTCTGGCAGGTGGGGCAGTACTGGAGGGAGGAGTCGCTGAAGGAGACCTCGCGGATGGTGTCGCCGCAGACCGGGCAGGGTTCGCCGGTGCGGCCATGGACGCGCAGGCCGCTCTTCTTCTCGGACTTCAGGCGGCCCGCGGCCACGCCCCGGGAGCGTGCGACCGCCTCGGTCAGCGTGCCGCGCAGCGCCTCGTAGAGGTGGTGGGTCTCCTCCGGGGTGAGGGAGGCGGCGAGTTTGAAGGGGGACATCTTCGCGGCGTGCAGGATCTCGTCGCTGTACGCGTTGCCGACCCCCGCGATCAGCGACTGGTCCCGCAGGGCCCCCTTGAGCTGCCGTCGCTCGCCCGCGAGGAGGGCCGCGAAGCGGGGCTCGTCGAAGTCGGCGGCCAGTGGGTCGGGACCGAGGCGGGCGATCCCCGGCACCTGCGCCGGATCGCGGACCACGTACACCGCGAGGCGCTTTTGCGTGCCCGCCTCGGTGAGGTCGAAGCCCTCGCCGGTCTCCAGCGCCACCCGCAGCGCGAGCGGGCCCTTGCCCGGCTTGGGCGGTCCGTCCGGCAGCCGGTCCCGCCACTGGAGCCAGCCGGCGCGGGCCAGATGCGTCACCAGGTGCAGCCCGCTGTCCGCCGCGAGGTCCAGGAACTTGCCGTGCCGGCGCACCTCGGTCACCCGGGCGCCCTCAAGGGCGGTGACGGGAGGGTCGTACGTCTTCAGCACACTGACGGCGACCGGCAGCACCCGCGCCACCCGGGAGCCGACCAGGTGCTCGGTGAGGAAATCCGTCAGCGCTTCCACCTCGGGCAGTTCCGGCATACGTCCAGAGTGCCACCCGGCACCGACAACACCCCCCGGCCCACCCGGTCGGCCCGCACTCCGTCGGCCGTCACCCGTTCAGCCGTCGCCCAGCCGGAACTCGCACCACACCGCCTTGCCGCTGCCCCGCGCCTCCACGCCCCAGTCGTCGGCCAGCATCTCCACCAGCAGCAGCCCCCGCCCGGACACGCCCTCCTCGCCCGCGTCCCGGCGCCGGGGCAGGGCGCTGGAGGAGTCCTCCACCTCGATCCGCAGCCGGTGCCCGGCGCCGACGAGGGACCGCAGGGTGACGATCGCCGCGCCCTCGGTGTGCACCAGGACATTGGTCATCAGCTCGTCCGCGGCCAGCTCGATCTCGTCCGCCCGCTCACCCGCGCCCCACGCCCGCACCGCCGATCCGATCATGTGCCGGGCCTGGGTGAGGGCCTCCGGATCGCCGGGCGCCACATGCTGCTGGAGCCGGCCGCAGGACCGCGCGGTCTCCGGCTCCCGGCGGCGCAGCAGAAGCAGGGCCACGTCGTCCTCGCCGCCGCGCTCCTCGGCCAGCCGGATCAGCCCGTCGGCGAGGTCGTCGACGTCCTCGGGCCCGGCGCAGACCTGCTCCGCGAGCCCCCGCATGCCGTCGTCCAGGTCGGCGCCGGGCTGTTCGACCAGCCCGTCGGTGCACAGCAACAGGGTCTCGCCCGGGTCGAGTTCGAGGGTGGAGACGGGATACTCCAGACCGCCGAACTCCGCCGAGAGGCCGAGCGGCAGTCCGCCCTCCACCTGGACCCGCCGGCATCCGTCGGGCCCGCGCGTCAGCGGGTCGATGTGGCCGGCGCGCACCATCTGCACCACGCCCGTGGACAGGTCGGCCTCCGCGTACAGACAGGTGGCGAAGCGGTCGGTGTCCAGTTCGTGCAGGAAGACGGAGGCGCGGGCCATCACGGCGGCCGGGGTGTGCCCCTCGGCGGCGTAGGCGCGCAGCACGATCCGCAGCTGGCCCATCACGGCCGCCGCGTGGGTGTCATGGCCCTGGACGTCGCCGATGACCGCGCCGACCCGGCCGCCGGGCAGCGGGATCACGTCGTACCAGTCGCCGCCGATGTCCCGGCCGAGCGCGGCCGAACGGTAGCGCACGGCGATGTCGGCGCCCGGCACGTTCGGGATGGTGCGCGGCAGCATGGCCTGCTGGAGGCCCTGGGCCAGGTCCTTCTGCTGCTCGTAGAACATGGCCCGCTGAAGGCTCTGCGCGATGCTGCTGCCGAGCGCGACGAGGACGCCGCGCTCCTCGTCGGAGAAGCCGCGCCGGTCGCTGTAGAGCAGGCCCATCGCGCCGATCGGGCGGCCCTGGGCGATCAGTGGCAGATAGGCGGCCGAGGCGATGCCCAGATGGGTGATCTGCGGCCACAGGAGCGGGTACTCCTCGGCGAACTCCTCCGGCGTCTCGACGAACCGGGGGCTCAGGGTGCGTACGACCTCGCTCATGGGGTACGGCTCGTCGATCCGGTTCACCTGGCTGGCGGGTACGAAGCTGCCGGGCGGCGCCTCCGCGACGAGCCGGATCCGCCCGGCCTCCACCAGGGCCATCACAAAGCTGGCCGCGCCCAGGCGACGGATGCCGTGGGTGTCCTTGAGCACGTCGATGACGTCCTGCACGGTACGGGCGTGCGCGAGGGCCGCGGAGACGACCTGGACGATGTTGGTCTGCTGGCGGAAGGCCAGTTCCTGCGCCGCGCGCATGCTGCGGGAGGTGCTGTCGGCCAACTCCTCGGTGGCGTCCCGCACGATGCCGACGACCCGGCGGGGCCGCCCGGAGTCGTCGCGGCGGATGTAGCCCTGGGTGTGGGTCCAGCGCGGGGTGCCGTCGCGGCAGCGGATGCGGAAGTAGGCGCCGTAGTTCTCGCCGCCCTCCTTGATGACCTGGGCGATGAGGGCGTCGAGCCGGGCCGCCTCGGGCTGCGGCACCCGCAGGACCAGGGATCCGGGGCGTCCGTCGAACTCCTCGGGCAGCAGGTCGAAGACCTCGTGCGCCTCGGCGTCCATGTGGAACTGGCCCTTGTCCAGGTCCCAGTCGAAGGTGCCCATGTGGTTGAGCGCCAGAATCGGGTCCGGGTGGGCGGGCCAGTCCTCCGGGAGTGACAGGGCACTCGCTCCCCGATCAGCCATGGGGCCACCTTGCCAGGATTCGCCGGATTCTTCGACCGGTCCCGGGGCCACGGCCCGGCCCGCGGTCAGCCGCCGAGCGCGTCGGCGGCGCCGGGTCCGGGCTGGTCACCGGGAACCACCGTCGCGTCGGTGCCGCGGGGGTCGGGCATGGCGGGCGTGTCCGTGACGTTGGGCGGACCGATCTCGTCGGGGTCCTGGGGCGTGAGCGAATCACCGAAGGGGGCCGGGTCGTAGAGGGAGGTGCCGGGGGGAAAGGCGAGGGGGTCGAGGAGGGAGGGGGCGGCGGAGGGGGTGGAATCGGGGGCAGCCGGTGGGGCCGAGGGGGTCGCCGGGAGGGCAGGGGCGGGGAGTACGGCGCGTGCCTCGGCGGAGGTGGCGGGCGCGGGCGTGCCCCGGCCGGGGGCGTCGGCCATCGGGTTGCTCTGGGCGGTCGTGGCAGGGGGCCTGGACGTATCGGCCGTGCGGGTGCTGTGGCCGGTCGCGGCCGGCGCACTGGACGCGTCGGCCGTCCGAGCGCCGTGGCCGGTCGTATCCGAAGCGGCGGACGCACCGGCTGCCCGAGCCGCATCGCCGGTCGTGGCCGGAGCACCGGTCACGGCCGGAGTGCCGGACGCGTCGGGGGTCCGCGTCGCGTCTCCGGTCGTACCCGAAGTACCGGACGCGTCGGCTACCCGCGTCGCGTCACCGGCCGCGGCAGGAACGCTGGACGCGGCGGGGGCGCCGGTCGCGGCAGGGGCGCTGGACGCGGCGGCCGTCCGAGTACCGTGACCGGTCGCGGCCGGAGCACCGGACGCATCGGGCATCCGGGCCCCGTCGCCCGTCGTAGCCGGAACGCGGGACCCATCGGCCGTCCGTGTCCCGTCCCCGCCCGTGCCCGAAGTGCCGCGCGGGTCCGGCGCAGGAGTCACCCGCTCGTCCGCCGCGTGTGTGCCGTGTCCATCGGCGGAGGCAGTGCCGTGCGAACTGGTATCCGACTTCCCCTCGGCGGCGTGCGTCCGGGTGTTCGCCGTGCCTTCGGCGGTCTGCGTCCGGGAGTCCGTCGCCCCTCCGGGAGTCTGCGTCCCGGTGGCCGTCATGCCCTCGGTGCCATCGCCCCCGGTGCCCGTCGTCTCTCCGGGGGTGTGCGTCCCGGTGTCCACCCGCCCCTCGGGGGTGTGCCTGCCGGTGGCCGTCATGCCCTCGGTGCCATCGCCCCCGGTGTCCGTCCGCCCCTCGGCGCTGTGCGTTCCCGTGTTCGGCCTGCCGTCCCCCCGATTCACGGCCCGTGTGCTCCGCTCCCGCTCGCCTGTGCCGGTTCCGGCCGCCCGGGTACGGCGATCGTCCGCGCGCTCGCCACGGCCCTCACCCCTCCCCGGTGTCACCCGGCCGGTGTCGATCACCGCTCCCCCGATCTCGCCCGTCGCCGAGTTCGACTTGCTCTCCCGGGGGCTCGGTTGGCCGGTGTCCGGCCGGGACGGGTGGGGGAAGCCGGTCAGTCCCGGGTCCGGGGGCGCGGTGTCGGCGACGGCCGGCGGGGCCACGAGGTGGTCGTTGCGGACGTCGGGGCCGATCCGGCGCTCGATCCAGGTGTTCGTTCCCGCGTCCAGCAGCGTGAGGCTGCCGACGGCCTGGGGCGCCGGGGTCACCACGATGACCTGGTTCGGCCGGTAGCCCGACCAGGCGGTGCCGCGCGCGCCGACCCCGCCGCGGGCCTCCTCGGGCGGTCCCAGCGGGTTGCCGCAGGCGCAGCGCACCCGCGGCACGCCCCGGTTGTCGACCAGCACGGCGGTGCCGGCCTGGAGCACGGCCTGGTAACCGGCGGTCTGCCCGTCGCGGTAGCCGTGGTTGGTGACGCGGGTGTCCGCACGCAGCAGGACCGGGGTCAGGGCGCGCAGATAGCCGGGCAGATCCGTAGGGGAGACACCGGCCACATGGGCGAACGCGTCCCCCCGCGCGGGGTCCGCCGTCAGCCCGCCGACCTGCCGCTCGACATCGCAGCCGGCGACGCGGACGCTGCCGCTGTAGAGCCCCGGGGTGCCGCCGGACAGGGCACGGGCCGCCGCCAGCGGGGCGACGGCGAGACCGGCGGGCGGCGCGCTGACGTCGGCGGTGCGGCCGGTGCCGGCCGGCCGGGGCGTGCCGGTGCGGGCGGGGCCGGTCGCCATGGAGGCGGTGAAGGGGTTGGGCCCCCGCTCAGCGGCGGGCTGGAGGAAGACCTCCTCGCCCAGCTGGGCCTCCTTGACGGAGGCGCCCGCACACCCGGTGAGGAGCAGCCCCACCGACAGCAGCACGCAGGCCATGACCATGGATCCGGTGGGTATGCGCACCGTGCACTCCGCATCACTGTGGGTGAATTATCACTATTATTTGCTTTGCTCCCGTTTCACTGGCAACTCGGGGGGATCGGCACGAGGGAGGCGAGGCGGCCGTGGACTGGTTCACCGCACCCGACTACTGGCTGAGCCGACTGGTCCTCCAGCGGGCGCTCGCCGCCGTGTACCTCGTGGCGTTCCTGTCCGCCGCCCTCCAGTTCCGGGCGCTGCTGGGTGAACGCGGCATGCTGCCGATCCCGCACTATGTGGCGCGGATCCGGTTCCGGCGGGCGCCGAGCCTGTTCCATCTGCACTACTCGGACCGGTTCTTCGCGGCCACGGCATGGCTCGGGTGCGCGGTGTCGGTGGCGCTGCTCGCCGGGGCGGACGCGCTGCTGCCGCTGTGGGCGGCGATCGTGCTGTGGCTGGTGCCGTGGGCGCTGTATCTGTCGATCGTGAACGTGGGCCAGACCTGGTACGCGTTCGGCTGGGAGTCGCTGCTGCTGGAGACCGGATTTTTGGCCGCGTTCCTCGGCAACGACAAGGTGGCGCCGCCGGTGCCGGTGCTCTTCCTGCTCCGCTGGATCCTGTTCCGGGTGGAGTTCGGCGCCGGGCTGATCAAGCTGCGCGGCGACGCGTGCTGGCGCGAGCTGACCTGCCTCTACTACCACCATGAGACCCAGCCGATGCCGGGCCCGCTGAGCTGGTTCTTCCACCATCTGCCGAGGCCGCTGCACCGGGTGGAGGTCGCCGCGAACCATGTCACCCAACTCGTGGTGCCGTTCCTGCTGTTCACGCCCCAGCCGATCGCCTCGGCCGCCGCCGCGCTGATGATCGTGACCCAGCTGTGGCTGGTGCTCTCCGGCAACTTCTCCTGGCTGAACTGGATCACCGTCGTGCTGGCGGTCTCCGCGCTGCGGCTCCCGGCGACGGCGCCGTCCCTGCCGTCCGCGCCCCTCTGGTACGAGTTCGTGGTGCTGGCCCTCGCCGCGCTGCTGCTGTTCCTCAGCTACCACCCCGTGGTGAACATGGTCTCCCGGCGCCAGGTGATGAACCGCTCCTTCGACCCGCTCCATCTGGTCAACACCTACGGCGCGTTCGGCAGCGTCAGCCGGGTGCGCTACGAGGTGGTCGTGGAGGGCACCTTGGACGAGGTGGCCAGGGCGGACTCCGACTGGCGGGAGTACGAGTTCAAGGGCAAACCGGGCCGACCGCGCCACTGGCCACGCCAGTTCGCGCCGTACCATCTGCGCCTGGACTGGCTGATGTGGTTCGCCGCGCTGTCGCCCGCGTACGCCGGGGAGTGGTTCGGCGGACTGATGGAGCGCCTCCTGGAGAACGACCGCGCCACGCTGCGGCTGCTGCGCCGCTCCCCCTTCCCGCCGGACACCCCGCCGCGCTACGTCCGCGCCCGCCTCTTCCGCTACCGCTACACCTCCTGGCGGGAGTTGCGGGAGACGGGGGCGTGCTGGGACCGGACGTACGTGCGCGAGTACCTGCCGCCGACCCGGCTGGCGGGGGCGGCCTAGGGCCTCCCGTTTGGATCATGCCGGGCTCGCGGGCCCTGGCACCGCGCCTCGCGGCGTTGTCGTCGGTTGCCATGGCTCCGCCATGTCGCCCTCCTCCGCCTTGCGATGCACGGCACCAGACCCCGCTCCCTGACCCGACCTGATCCAAACGAAAGACCCTAGCGGCCGTAGCCCCGCTCACGCGCGGACACGGGGCACCGGTCCCGGTCGGGTACGGGCCGCAGCTGTACGACCCCGGCCCTGGCGCCGCCGGAGGGCTGATTCAGGGCCTGCGCAGCCGCAGCGTCATCAGCTCGAACGGACGCAGCCGTACGGTGATCCGCTCGCCCTCGCAAACCGGTTGCGGGGCCTGGGCGAGCGGGCGTTCCAGCAGGTCGGTCGCCGTGAGAGCGCTGAACGGGAAATCGGCCACGAGGGTGGGCCGGGCCCGGCCGCCGTGGGCCTCATGGAAGCGGATCACCACATCGCCGCTGCCGTCATCGGCGAGCTTGACCGCCGTGACGACGACCGCGTCGTCGTCCACGGTGACCAGCGGGGCCACGTCCCGGGCGCCGGTCGTACGGCGTTCGGGCAGATTGATCCGCCAGCCCTCGCGGACCGCGTCGGCGATCGCGGCGCCGGGGACGAGGGCGTGCCGGAAGCGGTGGGTGCCCTGGTCGGTCTCGGGGTCGGGGAAGCGCGGGGCGCGCAGCAGGGAGGCCCGGACCGTGGTGGTCGTACCCCGGTCGCCGTCGGTCCGTACGGTGCGGGTGACGTCGTGCCCGTACGTCGCGTCGTTGACGAGGGCCACGCCCCAGCCGGGTTCCGCCAGGTGGACGAAGCGGTGGTTGCAGGCCTCGAACTTGGCGGCCTCCCATGAGGTGTTGGTGTGGGTGGGGCGGAAGACATGCCCGAACTGGGTCTCGGACGCGTACCGTTCGGCGTGCAGGTCGAGCGGGAAGGCCAGTTTCAGGATCTTCTCCGTCTCGTGCCAGTCGACCTCCGTGTCGACGATCAGCCGCCGCTGCCCCGGGGGCAGCGAGAACACCTGGGTGGCACGGGAGTCGCCGAAGGAGCGGACGATCCGTACCGAGGTCCCGTCCGCGCCGACGCCGATCCCGTCGGTGTCCGTGAGGTCGGTGACGGTGTTGCGGTAGAAGGAGTCGACGTCCCAGGCGTCCCACATGTTCGGGAAGTCCTGGTGGAGTTGGAGGAGTCCGGCCGCCGCGCCGGGGGCGACGGCCTCGCGGTCGGCGGTGAGGTCGCGGGCGGAGACGACCAGTCCCCGGGCGTCGATCTCGATGTGCAGCAGTCCGTTGTCGAGCACGTACCCGCCCGCCGCGCGCGGCTCCAACGCCGTGCCCGCCGCCGCCCCTGAGGACGGCCGGGCGCCCGCCGCCGGTACCCCGTCGTGCGCGTACGGCGCCGAGTTGAAGACCAGCTCCCGGTCCCCCTCCCCCGCCAGTGCCCGCTGCGCCCCGGCAATGATCGCCTCCAGTTCTCCCGCGACCCTCGCGTAGGTCGCCCGCGCCTCCCGGTGCACCCAGGCGATGGAGGAGCCGGGCAGGATGTCATGGAACTGGTGCAGCAGGACCGTCTTCCAGATGCGGTCCAACTCCGCGTAGGGGTAGGGGTGTCCGGTGCGCACGGCGGCGGTCGCGGCCCACAGCTCGGCCTCCCTGAGCAGGTGTTCGCTGTGCCGGTTGCCCCGCTTGGTCCCGGCCTGGCTGGTGAGGGTGGCGCGGTGCAGTTCCAGGTACAACTCCCCCACCCACACGGGGGCGTCGGGGTATTCGGCCGCCGCCTTCTCGAAGAAGGCGCCCGGTGTCTCCCAGACGACGGTGGGCGAGCCCTCCAGATCGCGCAGCCGGGCCGCCCTGCCGACCATCTCCCGGGTGGTGCCGCCGCCCCCGTCGCCGTAGCCGGTGGGCGCGAGGGAGTGCCGGGCGCGGCCCTTCTCCCGGAAGTTGCGTGCGGCGTGGGCGAGTTCGGAGCCGTGCAGGGCGCAGTTGTAGGTGTCGACGGGCGGGAAGTGGGTGAGGACGCGGGTGCCGTCGATGCCCTCCCAGTGGAAGGTGTGGTGCGGGAAGCTGTTCGTCCTCGACCAGGAGATCTTCTGCGTCAGCAGCCACTTGGCGCCCGCCGCCCGGATGATCTGCGGCAGCCCGGCGGCGAAACCGAAGGTGTCGGGCAGCCACACCTCCTCGTTCTCCAGGCCGAACTCCTCCAGGAAGAACCGTTTGCCGTGCACGAACTGCCGGGCCATCGCCTCCGACCCTGGCATGTTGGTGTCCGACTCCACCCACATCCCGCCGGCCGGCACGAACCGCCCCGTCGCCACCGCCTGGCGCACCCGCGCCCAGACCTCGGGCCGGTGCTCCTTCACCCAGGCCCACTGCTGCGCCTGGGACATGGCGAACACGAACTCCGGCCGGTCCTCGATCAGGGCGGTCATGCTGGCCGCCGTCCGGGCCACCTTGCGCACCGTCTCGCGCAGCGGCCACAGCCAGGCGGAGTCGATGTGCGCGTGCCCGACGGCGCTGATCCGGTGCGCGGAGGGGGCGGCGGGCGCGGACAGCACACCGGCCAGCTGTTCGCGGGCGCGGGCCGCCGTGCCGTTCACGTCCTGGAGGTCGACGGCGTCCAGGGAGCGTTCGACGGCGCGCAGGATGTCGTACCGGCGCGCGGCGTCGACCGGCAGCTCGGCCATCAGTTCGCCGAGCACCTCCAGATCGAGGACCAGCTGCCACACGGTCTCGTCGAAGACGGCGAGGTCCATGCGGCCGAGCGTGTACTGCGGCGCGCTCCCTGCGGTCTCCTTCTCGCCGAGGGGGGTGGGCCCCGGCCCGAAGACCAGCGGATTGGCGGCGGCCTCGATATGCAGGCACACCGGCTCGCCGCCCGCGGCGGGGGCCCCGATCCGCACCCACTGGTTGCGCGGGTTCAGGCCCTTCACCGGGGTGCCGTCGGGCCGGTGGACCAGCCCCTCGCACTGGAATCCGGGCAGGTCCTGCTCGAAGCCCAGGTCGAGCAGGGCCTCGACGGTCCGGCCCGCCCACGCCTCGGGCACGGTCCCGGTCACCCGGAACCAGCTGGTGCCCCAGGGGGCGCCCCACGGGGTGCCCACCTCGATCGGCCGGTGCTCGGCGGCGAGCCCCTCGGCGACCGGCACGGGCTCGCCGGGCGCATGCCACACCGCGACCTGGAGCGGCACGGACTCGGGGTACACGGCCGGGCGGATGCGCTCGGTCAGGACGCGGCGCAGGCGGTCCTCCACCAGAGTGCGGTCGTCATGCATACGGGATGCTCCCTGCTGGGTTCCGGTCGTTCACGGGCCGGGCTCGCCCAGGACATGCGCCGGGCTCGTCAAGGCCGTGCGCCGGGCTCGCCGAGGACACGCGTCGGGCTCGCTGCGGATTCACTGAGGAACGCATTCCCCTCCGACGGCCGCCGGACCCTCGACGTACCGTGCTCGACGGGGCACAGTTCTCCCTGCGCCCCTGTGCGTACCGGCGAGTAGCCGACGACTGACCGAGGAGTGCCGTGGGGAACTGGGCCGGGCGGAGCGCCGCCGACATAGCCGCCGCCGTGCGGGAGAAGCGGGTGACGCCACGGGAGGTGGTGGCGGAGCACCTGGCGCGGATCGAGCGGTACGACGGGCGGATCGAGGCGTTCCGCACCGTACGGGCGCGGGCGGCGCTCGCCGAGGCGGACGAGGTGGGCGCGCGCGCCGATCTGGCCGAACTGCCGCTCGCGGGCGTGCCGGTGGCGGTGAAGGACAACCTGGCGGTGCGCGGCGAGTCCCACCGCGACGGCTCCGCCGCGACCCCGGACACCCCGGCGGCCGAGGACCATGTCACGGTGGCGCGGCTGCGGGCGGCGGGCGCGGTGGTCGTGGGCCTGACGAACGTGCCCGAGCTGTGTGTCTTCGGTACGACCGAGGGGCCGTACGGCGTCTCGCGCAACCCCTGGGACACCACGCGCACGGCGGGCGGGTCCTCCGGGGGCAGTGCCGCCGCCGTGGCCGCCGGGTTCGTGCCGATCGCGCTCGGCAACGACGGCATGGGCTCCCTGCGCATCCCGGCGGCGAACTGCGGACTCGTCACCCTGAAACCGGGGTTCGGGGTGGTCCCGGCGGGGATCGGCCACGGCGACTGGTTCGGCATGTCGGAGAACGGTCCGCTGGCCACCACGGTCGAGGATCTGCGGCTGACGCTGGGCGTGCTGGCCGGTGCGGACTTCCCCGCCGCCGAGCCGGCCGCCGAGGAGCCCGCGCGGCGCACGATCGCCGTGGCCCTGCGCAATCCGCTCCCCGTGGCGGGCGTCGGCCGCCCGTACGCGAGCGCGGTCCGGCAGGCCGCTGGGGCGCTGGCGCGGGCGGGCCACCGGGTGCGCCGCGCGGAGCCGCCGTACCCCCTGACCATGGGGGTGAGCGCGCTCAAGCACTGGACGGCGGGGACGGCGGTGGACGCCGAGGGCCTGGACCCGGCGCGGCTGGCCCGGCGCACCCGGGTGCACGCGGCGATCGGGCGGCGCTTCGTCGGCCCGGTCCGCACCGGCACCGAACGCGAGCGCCTGCGCGCCCGGCTGACCCCGTTCCTCACCGAGCACGACGTACTGCTCACCCCGGCCCTGGCCCGCCGCTCCCCCGCCGCCGGGCCCTGGCACGAACGCGGCTGGCTGCGCAACGTCCTCGCCAACTCGGCCTACTCGCCCTTCACCCCGCCCTGGAACCTGACCGGCTGGCCCGCGATGTCCGTCCCCGTCGGCACCCTGCCCTCGGGCGCCCCCGCCGCCGTCCAACTGGTGGGCCGCCCCGGCACGGAGGCCGTCCTGCTGGACCTGGCGGCGGAGCTGGAGCGCTCGCTCCCCTGGCGTCGTACGGCGCCGCCGGGCGACTGACGCGGGCGGCGCCCAGGCGCGCCGCCCGCACCTCTTTGCCGCTCTCAGTCCTGTTCCCCGATGAGCCGCCGGGCCTCCTCGACCCACCCCGAGACCGTCTCGGCGCCGCAGCTCTCGGCGACCTTCCGGGCCTCGTCGAGGTGTCCGGACGCGGTCGCCGGGTCCCCGGTCTCGGCGGCGAGGTAGCCGAGCGCCACCAGCCCGGCCGCCTCGCCCTCCGGGAAGCCGATCTCCCGGCGCAGCGCCACCGATTCGGTCAGCCGCTCCCGGGCCCGCTCGAAGCGCCCGGCGTCCTTGTCGGCGAAGCCGAGATGCCGCACGGCGTACGACATCGTCCTGCGGTCGCCGATCTCACGCGCCAGCGCGTACGACCGCTCGAAGTACGGCACCCCGGCCGGGCCGTCCCCCTTCACCACCTGGTGGCAGCAGCCGATCCAGAACAGCGCGTCCGCCTCCCCGGGACCGTCCCCGAGGCGCCGGTACAGCTCGGCGGCCCGTTCGAACAGCGCCAGTTCCTCGGGCCGCTCCTCGCGGTCGCCAAGGAAGCGCAGGTGCAGCACCTTGCCCCGGGCGAGCGCGAGCGGCGCCTCGACCGCGTCCAGCACATCGTCCGACCGCTCCAGCGCGCCCGCGTCCCCCCGGAACATCGCCGCCTCGAACAGCTCCCCCGCCTGCCCGATCCAGTCCAGCTCCCGCATGTCCCGCCCCTCCCCGTCGATGTGAACAGCGCCGAGGCTATCCGCCCGCGCCGGGCGCGGTCCGGGGATTTCCGCAAGGGTCAGACGAGCGACCTGTGCATGACGTGCAGACCGACCGGGCCGTGCCGGGGGTGTTCGAACGCCTCGGGGATGGTGGCCAGGACCGTGAAGCCGAGTGAGGTCCACAGGCGTACGGCGGGGTTGGTCTCGACGACGGCGTTGAAGACCATCGCGCGGTAGCCGTGGCGGACGGCCTCGGTGAGGACGTGCTCGGCGAGGGCGCGGCCGACGCCCCGGCCGGTGTGGGCGGGATCGACCATGAATCCGGCGTTGGCGACATGGGCGGCGGGCCCGCCGTAGTTGGCCGTGAGGTAGGCGGAGCCGGTCAGGGTGCCCGTGGGGTCCTCGGCGACGTACACGCGCTTGGCCGGGCTCATCCACAGGGCGCGGGCGGCGGGCTCGTCGGTGCCGGGGTCCCAGGCGTACGTCTCGGCGGCGGCGACGATCCGGTGCCAGAACGGCCAGATCCGCGGCCAGTCCTCGGGTACGGCTTCTCTGATCGGCATGGGCGTGATTCTCGCAGCACGCCCATGCGCGGCGGCGATCGTGACCGAGGAGGTCAGTCCACGCTCGGCAGGATATGGGGCTCGGCGAGGTCTTCCTCGTAGCCCGCGAGGCGGATGGGGGCGGACCGGGCCCACACGTCGAGGCTGCCGAGTTCTCCGGGCCGGCGGCTCGGACGCTCCGGGTACTCTTCGGGGCTTTGCTCGCGTTTCGTCTTCTCCGGTGTCACCGCGCACTCCTTATGTGTCGGGTCACCCTCGGGGCGTACCGGACAATCTGCGCTCCGGCGCTCGCCGCCCGCTCGGGTCTGGATGGAAGGCCAGTTCGGGCGCGGTGGCGCCGGTACTTCGGGCGGAGCGGGCCGGTGATCTGCGGCACGCTCCCGGACGGACGAAATGGGTGGGGGTGGGACCCCTTTTCGCTGTCCGTCCACTCCAGATTAACCAAATGAGCGGGCTGCCGCTCGATAGGGAGTGCAAACAAGGGGTAACTATCGCGTTTCGAACGGCAACCCAATACCGTCCAATATGGAGCTATACATAACAAAGCGCATCGCGGGCGCGACGGTCCGTATCACCCGTTCGGCCTACGTCACGCGGTTCGCGCCGCAGTTCAGGTGCCGTTGGCCGGGCCGCAAGCTCACCATGGTCTGCTGGCGCCCGACACGGCCCTCTTGCGGAAGGACGGACGCATGGAGCTGCGCAGCGTCGAGGAGCTGATGGACCTGCTGCACGCGGGGCGGCCCCAGCACGCGCTGCGGACCGCCGCGCTGCTGCGCCGCGGCCGCCCCGCCGACAAGGAGCTCCAGGTGGCGGGGCTGGTCCAGGGCATCGGGCCGCTGCTGGCCCCGGGCGACGAGGCGGACTCGGCCCGCCGCGCCGCCGCCGCGGTACGGCCGCTGCTCGGGGAACGGGTGTTCCGGCTGGTGCGCGGGGACACGGGCGCCGCCGCCGATGACGTCCTGCGGCTGCGGCTGGCCCGGGAGGAGGGCCGTACGGCGGGCTTCGACGCCGGGGTGCTGGAGGACTGGCGCACAGTCCTGGAACTGGTCGCCGCCCGCCGCTGCCGGCTCGACGCGGTCGACTGACCCCCGGGGCGGGCCCCGGAGATCAGTGCGCGGCGCTTCCTACCACTTGCCGGGCGCGTAGTCCTTGAGGAAGACGCCGTACACGTCGTCGCCGTCCTCGCCGCGCACGATCGGGTCGTAGACGCGGGCCGCGCCGTCGACCAGGTCCAGGGGCGCGTGGAAACCGGCCTCGGCGAGGCGCAGCTTGTCGTAGTGCGGGCGCTCGTCGGTGATCCAGCCGGTGTCGACGGAGGTCATGAGGATGCCGTCGGTGTCGAACATCTCCTGGGCGCTGGTCCGCGTCACCATGTTCATGGCCGCCTTGGCCGCGTTGGTGTTCGGATGCCCGGCGCCCTTGTAGCCGCGGTTGAACACCCCTTCCATCGCCGAGACGTTGACGACGTACGACCGTCCGCGCGCCGCCTTGCGGGCCGCGTCGGCCATCGCCGGGCGGAGCATGCTGATCAGGATGAACGGCGCCGTGTAGTTGCACAGCTGGGTCTCCAGCAGCTCCACCGGGGAGATCTGCTCGATGGACTGCACCCAGGTGTTGGAGTCCACGACGTCCGGGACGAGGCCGCCCGCGTCGATCGCGGTCCCGTCCAGGTGCCGGGCGACGCTGGCGTTGCCCGCGACCAGCGCGAGGTCGGCGACCTGCTGCGCGTCCAGGCCACCGGCCCGCGCCTCCAGGGCGCCGGTGCCGAGGGGCAGCGCGGCGATGCCGTCGACGGCGCCCGAGTTGAAGGCGCCGATCACCTGGTGGGCGGGGAGTTCACCGGCGGGCAGCGGGGCGCTCTCGCCCTCGACCAGCGCGGCGTACGCCGAGGGCAGCCGGCGTACGGTCTGCGTCGCGTTGTTGATCAGGATGTCGAGCGGCCCGGCCTCGGTGACCCGCTCGGCCAGGGACACGGCCTGCGCCGGGTCGCGCAGGTCGATGCCGACGACCTCCAGGCGGTGCAGCCAGTGCGCCGAGTCCTCCATCGCCTTGAAGCGGCGGATGGCGTCCTTGGGGAACCGGGTGGTGATCGTGGTGTGCGCGCCGTCGCGCAGCAGCCGCAGCGCGATGTACATGCCGATCTTGGCGCGGCCACCGGTGAGCAGGGCGCGCTTGCCGCCGAGGTCGGCGCGGGCGTCCCGCTTGGCGCGGTTCAGATCGGCGCACCGGGGACAGAGCTGGTGGTAGAAGTAGTCGACCTCGACGTAGCGGGTCTTGCAGGTGTAGCAGGAGCGCGGGCGCTGGAGTATGCCCGCGATGCGGCCCTCCTCGACCTTCGAGGAGGGCAGGATGCCCTCGGTCTCGTCGTCGATGCGCTCGGCGGAGCCGGTGGCCGTGGCCTCGGTGACCGCGCGGTCGTGCGCGGTCTTGGCGGCCCGGCGCTCCTGGCGGCGGCGCTGCTTGACCGTCCGGTAGAGGGACGAGGTGGCCCGGCGCACCAGGATCGCGTCGGGGTGGTCGACGTCGATCGTGTCGAGTTCCTCCAGCACGCCGAGGCAGACGGCCAGCCGCTCGGGGTCGATCCCCGGGCCGTGGACGACCTCTTCCGCGGCCTTGGGGTCCGTGGCCGTGGAGTCCATGTCCATGGGGTCCGTGGGCATGGACTCCGTGGCCATGGAGCCGTCTTCTGTCACCGTCATCGCGCTGCCGTTTCCCTGATCCCGCGCAGCGCTCCGACTCACGCCCGCTATCGAACGCGAAATTCTAACGGAGCGCGGGCGGCGGAAGCGAAACCCGATCGGAGCGGGGACGGAACCGGTGGGGAGGCGGGGACGGAACGGAGTCGGCGGGGAGCCGGGGCGGAGCGCAGCCGGGCGGGGAACCAGGGCGCGCGGAGCCGGGCGGGGAACCAGGGTGGAGCGCAGCCGGGCGGGGAACCAGGGCGAAACGGAGCCAGGCGGGGAACCAGGGCGAAGCGCAGCCGAGCGGGGAACCAGGGCGAAACGGAGCCAGGCGGGGAACCAGGGCGAAGCGCAGCCGGGCGGGGAACCAGGGCGAAACGGAGCCGGGCGGGGAACCAGGGCGGAGCGCAGCCAGGCGGGGAGCTGAGGCGGAGCGCGGCCAGGCGGGGAGCTGAGGCGGAGCGCGGCCAGGCGGGGAGCTGAGGCGGAGCGCGGCCGGGCGGGGAACGGGGCGGCTCCGGCCGGGCCCCGTCCCTCAGCAGTCGCACGCCGCCAGCAGCGTCGCCACCTCCGTCGACACCGCGTGCGCGAACCGGTCCAGGTCCGGTACCGCCGCCGCGTCCGCGACCAGGCCGTAGTGCACCCGCCCGCGGTACGTCGAGATCGCGACGGCGAGCGACTGGCCGGGCGCGAGCGGGGCCAGCGGGTAGACCTCGGTCAGCTGGTGGCCGCCGAGCCGCAGTCCCACGCCGGGCAGCGGCACGCTCGTGACCAGGATGTCGAACCACAGCCGCGCGGCCTGGCCGACGAGCGGGCCGCCGAGCCGGTGGCCGAGCGCCGGCACATGGTCGGCGAGCAGCGCGACCGCGCCGGCGCCCCGGTCGGGGCCCGCGTCCTTGTTGCGGACCATCGCGGTGCGCACGGCGGCGAGCCGGCCGAGCGGGTCGGGCTCGTCCACGGGGAGCCGTATCAGATAGCCGGAGAGCCGGTTGCCGGGTGGCTGGGCGGTGCGCGGACGGCGCCGGGAGACGGGGATCAGGGCGCGCGGCGCCACCCCCGTGCTGCCGTCGCCGCGTTCGTCGAGCCAGCGGCGCAGCGCACCGGCGACGACCGCGATCAGGACATCGTTGACGGTGCCGCCCGCCGTCTTGCGCACCCGGTGCACATCGTCGATGTCCAGGACGACACCGGCGGTGCGGCGGGTGCCGCTGGGCCGGGAGGCGAGCGCGGTGCTCGGGCGCATGCGCAGGGTGGACAGGGCAAGGGAGGCGCCGATGTCCAGGGCCCGCCCCGCATCGCACAGGGTGCCCCTGACCAGGCCGGGGAGCATGCCGGGCAGCTCACGCACATCCGGCAGCACCCGGCGCGGCGGCTCCGCGGGGCGGGCCGGCCGCTCGGGCATGTCCATCGGATCGAGGACGCCCGCGGCGAGCTTGAGCGCGCGCAGCCCGTCGGCGAGGGCGTGATGGAACTTGAAGAGCACGGCGAAGGAGACCCCGTCCTCGCCGGGCAGGACATGCGCCTCCCAGGGCGGGCGGCCGCGCTCCAGGGGACGCTCCATCAGCCGTCCGGCGGCCGCGTGGAAATCACCGGTCGGTGCGTGCAGCCGTACATGGTTCAGCGGATCGAAGTCCGGGTCCGCCTCGCGGGTGGCACCGCCGAAGGCGAGCGGCCCCCAGACGTCGCGGATGCGCAGGCGGAGCCCGGGGACGGCGGCGGCGCGGGCGGCGAGCAGGTCGGCGGCGTGGGCGCCCGCGGTGGGCGAGTGCGCGCCGAAGACACCGAGTGCGCCCAGGTGCATCGGGTGCCGGTCGGACTCGATGTTCCAGAAGGCCAGGTCGAGGGGAGCGAGCAAATCGGAGGTCACGGGCTTGCCTCGCGCGTCGACGGAAGGGAACTTCAGTCAATCCCCGACAGTCGATTACGGTCAAGTGTGATCGATATACGCTCAGTTAACAACGCATAAAGTCCCGCCCCGCCGAACGGGGCGGGACTCAGGAGACGCCTGAGGTCACTTCAGTACCGGGGGCGCCGCCTGGGCCGACGTACCCCACCCTGACGGGCGCGGGCCGACCGTGAACGCCAGCGAGCGCAGGGAGCGCAGCGCACGCGTCGTCAGATACGTCCGCCCGTGGGCCGAACCGTCGACGCGCACGCCCTGGACGTAGCGGTCGGCGGCCGAGGTGCCGGGCGCGGTGACGGTCAGTCCCCCGCTCGGCCAGTAGCGGCGGTCCAGGGCGAGGTCGACGCGGTCGAAGACCGGGGTGGACAGGCCCCAGGTGTCGTAGCCGGGCTGGATCGGGAACAGCCCGATGGAGGACAGCACGTTCCAGGCGGACATGGTGCCGAGGTCGTCGTTGCCGGTCATGCCGGTGGGGCCGTCGGTGAACAGGGTCAGGGCCGCGTGCACGACGTCGGTGGTCTTCCACGGCTGGCCGGTGGCGAGGTAGGTGTAGGGCGCGATCAGATCGGGCTCGTTCATCGGGTTGTAGACGGCCGCGTTGTAGTAGGCGTACGCGTCGCCGTGCACCCAGACCTCACGGGCCGTCCGCGCCGGGTCGGCGAGCAGCCGGTCGTAGGCGAAGAAGGAGTCCAGGCGGTCGTTGGCGGCGCGCTTGCCGCCGATCAGTTCGACCATGCCGGTCAGGTCCTGCGGGACCAGCCACTGGTACTGCCAGGCCGTGCCCTCGTGGAAGCCGGTGCCGAGCGCCGGGTCGGGGGAGCCGGTGAAGGCGCCGGAGGCGTCACGGGCCCGGAAGAAGCCGGTCGAGGGGTCGAAGATGGTGCGGTAGTGGCGCGAGCGGGCCGCGTACCGCGCCGCGTCGGCGTCATGCCCGAGGCCCCGGGCCATCTGGGCGAGCATGGCGTCGGCGAGGGCGTACTCCAGGGTGACGGAGGCACCGTGGTGGTAGTCGGAGTCGCCCATCTTGGCCAGTGGCCGGTCCTTGTCGAACGGGGCGAAGCCGTCCCTGATGTACTCGGCGTTGGCCTCCCGCCCGATGCCCGGGTTGGCGGCGGGCGGCACCCCGTCCGCGTTCTTGCGCAGCGCCCGGTAGGCCCGCTCCTCGAACCCCTTCAGCAGGCCCGTCTGATAGGCCGTGGTCAGGAACGGGGTGACCGGGTCGCCGCTCATCACGTTCGTCTCGACCGGGCCGTAGCCCCACTTGGGCAGCCAGCCGCCGTCCTCGTCGATCGCCACCACCGAGCGGGCCATGTCCCGCGCCTCACGCGGCGCGAGCAGGGCGAGCAGCTGGGCCTGGGTGCGGTAGGTGTCCCAAAGCGACCAGTTCTGGTAGTACGTGAACCCCTGCGCGCGGTGGATACGCCGGTCCCAGCCGAAGTAGCGGCCGTCGGCGTCGCCGCCGACGTTGGGCGCGAGGTACGAGCGGTACAGCGAGGAGTAGAACGTACGGCGCAGGGTGTCGGTGCCGCCCCGGACCCGCACCCCCGCGAGCCGCGTCTCCCACTGCGCGCGGGCCGCCCGGCGCACCGCGTCGAACGACCGGCCGCCCTCGGCCCGCAGATTGCCCGCGGCGCCCGCCGGGCCGACGTACGACAGCGCGGTGGTCGCCTCGACCGTACGGTCCCCGGTGGTGTCGAAGCGGACATAGGCGCCGCCCCGTCCGGCGCGCGAGCCCGCGGTGACGGTGGCGCCGTCCCAGGTGCCGTACGCGGTGAAGGGGCGGCTGAAACGGGTGATCGTGTAGACCGTGTACGGACCGGTGTCCCGGCAGAAGCCGTGCCCGGTGATCTCGGTGCGCACCGTGCGGTCGTCCAGGATCTCCACCTTGCTGCCGCTCGCCTTGTGCAGCGACTGGGCCGCGTTCAGCAGGACGTTGGCCTTGGTGGTGGCGGGGAAGGTGTAGCGCTGCACGCCGGTGCGGGCGGAGGCGGTCAACTCGGCGCGGATACCGGAGGCGAGGCCGACGCGGTAGTAGCCGGGGCTCGCCGTCTCGTCGCCGTGCGCGAAGGCGGCCGCGTACTTGGCGTCGTCGGTCTGCGTGACGTCGCCGGTGGTGGGCAGCACGGGCAGGTCGCCGCCGATCCGGCAGCCCACGCCCGAGAGATGGACCAGTGAGAAGCCGCGGATCCGGCTCTGGGTGTAGTCGTAGCCGGTGTTGTGCCCGGTGTCGGGCGAGAGCTGCACCATGCCGAAGGGCACGGCGGCGCCGGGGAAGGTGTTGCCCTCGTCCTGGCTCCCGATGAAGGGGTTCACCAGGTCGGTGAGGTGGCCGTCGGTCCGCTCGGCGGCTCCTGCCGCGGGGGTGGCGATCAGCGCGGACGCTGCCATCACCCAGGCCAGGCACAGCCGTGTGCGCCGGGTCCCTCTCATCTCGGATGACCTCCGGAGGTTCGACATCGTTGCCTGCATCGTGGCGGGCGAATGCCGTGAAACCGGGCATTGCGCGGCGGGGCGGGTAAACGCGTCGCGGGCGAGGGTGATTTGACGGACCGTGAGAGGAACGCGCCCGGCCGCATTCCTCTCGTACGGGCTTTCAGCCGGTCGGCCCATCTCCCTTGTCCGGTACGGCGGTTGAGGTACGGGTGCCCGGTGCCGTCGGGGGCCGGGAGAAGCAGCAGTCGCCGCACACGCCGCCGCCTGGGACCCGGTAGTACAGGCAGCAGCTGCGGCGGCGGAAGGAGGTGGTGGTGGTGCCGGTGCGGGTTCCTGTGGTCCGCAGCAGGGGGTGGGCGAAGAGTTCACCGGCGAGGGCGCGGGTGCGGGCCGCCGTGTCCGTACGGCCCTCGGCGCGCGCCCAGCGCTCCAGTTCCCGGGCGGCTCCGGCGAGCGCGGAGCCCGCGTTGCCCCACAGCAGCCCCGACGCGATCCCGTAATGGGCTCTCAGGGTCTCCCCCAGGGGCTCCAGATGGCCGTGCAGCACGGCGTCGGCGAGAGCGGTGGCGGTGGCGGCGAAATCCCCGGGCGCCGGGGACACCTCGGTGAGCCACAGGTCGTCGGGCGCGGTAGCGGCGATGTCCCAGCGCAGCAGGCTCGGGCGCAGCTCGGGCAGCCGGCCGTACAGGACGGCGCAGCCGAGCGCGACCGACCAGAGCCGGGCGGCCAGGCCCTGCTGGGCGAGGGAGGCGGCGACCCGGGGTTCGGGGGTGCGCAGGCGGTGGGCGACGAGACGCACCCGGGCGGTCAGGGGGTCGTCGGGGCCGTCCGGGGCGTAGGCCGCCGCGAGGGTCGGGAGCCCCGCCGGGTTCCCGTACGGGTCCGTGCGCAGGGCGAAGAAGGGGCCCGGCGGGCGGAGGGCGGCGAGTTCGGGGTCGAGATCCACGGGGACACTCGTACCAGGCCCGTTCGCGCACCGGTTGTCGGGGGGCTCCCCCTGGGTAACCCACCTGAGGGATGATCACCGAACCGGTGTACTCCATCGGGAGTAGGACGCATTGCGTGCTCAGGGACGACGACGGGAAGAGCGCGGGCGGGCAGAGTGTTGACCATGGAAGCCGACCGTAGGCCGCGCCGGGCCCAGGCCCCCCGCCGCACGCACAGGAGACGCCGATGAGCGGGAGAGGCCGATGAGCGCCCTCGCGCTGTCCGTGCTGCTGTCGCTCGTGTCCGCCCTCGGCTACGCGGGCGGCGCGATCGTGCAGGAGCGCGTCGCCGTGTCCTCTCCCGGCAGCGCGTATCTCCCGCTGCGCAGGCCCGGTTGGTGGGGCGCGCTCGCGCTCAACGGCCTCGGCGGGCTGCTGCACGTGGTGGCACTGGCGTACGGTCCGCTGAGCATCGTCCAGCCGCTCGGCGCGCTGACCATCGTCTTCGCCCTGCCCCTGGCCACCCTGTGCGTCGGCCGCCGGGCCGGGGCGACCGCCTGGCGGGGCGCCGTGATGGCCACCGTCGGGCTCGCCGGGCTGCTCTCCCTGGTCGGCTCCTCCCAGGACCACGCGCTGGACGCGGCCCAGCGGCTGGCGGCCGCGATCGTCACCGGCGGCGCGGTGGTGGCGCTGATGTGCGCGGGCCGGGCCGCGCACCGGCACCCCGCGGTGCGCAGCGTGCTGCTCGCGACGGCGGCCGGCATAGCGTTCGGCATGTCCTCGGTGTTCACCAAGTCCGTCACCGTCGGCTGGGACGGCGGTCTCGACTCCTCCGGCACCCTGTTCTCACTGGCGCTGATCGCCGTGTTCTCGGTGGCCGGCGTGCTGCTGTCCCAGGCCTCCTACGGGGGCGGCGGCCTGGCCGCGCCGCTCGCCACCCTGACCGTGGTCAACCCGGTCCTGGCCGCCGTCGTCGGCATCCTCATGTTCGGCGAGACCTTCCGCTACGGCACGACGGGCACCCTGCTCGCCCTGGGGTGCGGGGTGCTGGCGGCGGGCGGGCTGATCATGCTGACCACGGAGCGGATGGAGGAGACGGACACGGCGGCCCCCGAACCTTCGGACGCCGGGGCGCGGATCACCGGCACGGTGCTCTCCTCGGTGCCGAGGCAGCGGGTCGACGGGGAGGACGTACGAGGCCCCGCACACACCGACGAACCGCCCATGGAACAGGGGCTGGGGCCGGGTCCGGGGCTGCGCGAACTCCTCGGTCCGGCGGCCGACACCGCCCCGGGGGACGCGGGCGAGCCCGCACCGCCCGGGGAGCGCGCACCGGCGGCGCCGTACGGCCGCCGGACGATCCCGCACCGACGGCGGCCGCGGGTCAGATCCTGACGCCGTGGGCCCGAAGATAGGCGAGCGGATCGATGTCCGAGCCGAAGTCGGGCCCCGTACGCACCTCGAAGTGCAGATGGGGGCCGGTGACATTGCCGGTCGCCCCGGAGCGGGCGATACGGCCGCCGGCGGCGACGCGTTGGCCGACCCGTACGGAGATGGCCGACAGATGGCCGTACTGGGTGTAGTGCCCGTCGGCGTGCCGGATCACCACCTGGTACCCGTAGGAGCCGCCCCAGCCCGCGGCCACCACCTCCCCGGCCTCGGCGGCGTGCACGGCGGTGCCGGTCGGCACGAGGAAGTCGACGCCGGTGTGGTAGCCCTTCGACCAGTAGGGGCCGGCCACGCGGTAGCCGGTGCCGATGGCCGCGTGGACCGGGGCGACGACGCTCTTGCCCTGGTCGTGGACCTTCGGCTTCGCCTGGTGTGAAGTCGGCTTCTTCTCTGCGGACTTGGTGGCCTCGGTGGACTTGATGGTCTCGGTGGCCTTGGCAGGTGCCTTCGTGGCCTTGGCGGGTGCCTTCCTGGCCTTGACGGGTGCTTTCGTGGCCTCGGCGGGTCCGGCGGGGGCCTTCGCGGGGTGCAGGCCGAGCCGCTCGCCCGGCAGGATCAGGTCGGGGTCGGCGCCGACGGTGGCACGGTTGGCCGCGTAGAGCCGCTGCCAGCCGCCCGGCACGTGATGCTCGTCGGCGATGCCGGAGAGGGTGTCGCCGCCGACCACCGTGTACATCGTGGTGCGACCGGCCCGGGACTGGGGCGTGGTCTGGGGGCGCACGTCGTGGGCGGAGGCGTCGAGGGCCCGGCCGGACACGGCGTCCCCGGTGTCGGCCCGCGGGCCGACGGGCGAACCGGCCTCGGTGCCGGTGCGGGCGTCCGCCCCGGTGGCCGTGCCCGCCGCCGTTCCCGCGGCGATCAGCGGAAGCGCGAGGCCCGCGCCGCCCGCCGTGACCGTGAGCGAGGCGCGGTTGATCCTGTTCGGCTGATACCGGCGGTGCCGGCCGCTTAGGGCCATGCGCGAGGTCCCCTCATGCGTCAGGAGGGGCAAAGCTATGTGCCGCGCACATGCCACGACAAGACGGCGTTTCGGCCTTACATGGGCGCCAACTGGCCATGATCGTACGGCTGTTGACGGAGCGCTCCCCGGTCCGCCACGGTCGGCGCCCACGCTCCGCTCCCGGGAATGGCCGGTCTGATGTGCGCTCGCCCTGGGGTCACGTCAGGATGGGCGGGGACCCGTACCACACGGGGGCCGTACTCACGAGGCGATCAGGGAGCAGGCGGTATGAGCACTTCAGCGCAGATCGGCGTCACCGGCCTCGCGGTCATGGGCCGCAACCTCGCCCGGAACTTCGCGCGCAACGGCTACACGGTCGCCCTGCACAACCGCACGGCGTCGCGGACGCACGATCTGGTGAAGGAGTTCGGGCAGGAGGGCGACTTCATCGCGACCGAGACCGCCGAGGAGTTCGTGGCCGCCCTGGAGCGCCCGCGCCGACTGATGATCATGGTCAAGGCCGGTGACCCCACCGACGCGGTGATCAAGGAGTTCGCACCGCTCCTGGAGCCCGGCGACATGATCATCGACGGGGGCAACGCGCACTTCGCGGACACCCGGCGCCGCGAACGCGAGCTGCGCGAGCAGGGCATCCACTTCGTCGGCACCGGGATCTCCGGCGGCGAGGAGGGCGCGCTGCACGGGCCGAGCATCATGCCGGGCGGATCGAAGGAGTCGTACGCCTCGCTGGGCCCGATGCTGGAGAAGATCTCCGCGAAGGCGAAGGACGGCGCGCCCTGTGTGACCCATGTGGGTGCGGACGGCGCCGGGCATTTCGTGAAGATGGTGCACAACGGCATCGAGTACGCCGACATGCAGCTCATCGGCGAGGCGTACCAGCTGCTGCGCGATGTGGCGGGCTACTCACCGGCGCAGATCGCGGACATCTTCCGCACCTGGAACACCGGGCGGCTCGACTCCTATCTGATCGAGATCACCGCCGAGGTGCTGTCCCATGTGGACGCGGCGACCGGCAAGCCGTTCGTGGACGTGGTGGTGGACCAGGCCGAGCAGAAGGGCACCGGCCGCTGGACCGTCCAGATCGCGCTCGACCTCGGCGTCCCGGTCTCCGGCATCGCGGAGGCCGTCTTCGCCCGCTCCCTGTCCGGCCACGCCGCGCTGCGGGCGGCCTCCCGCCATCTCGCCGGTCCCCGGCCGACGCCGCTGAGCGGGGCGGAGGCGGCGGCCTTCGCGGACCGGGTGGAGCAGGCGCTGTACGCGTCCAAGATCGTGTCGTACACCCAGGGCTTCCACGAGATCGCGGCGGGCGGCGAGGAGTACGGCTGGGACATCGACCAGGGCGCCGTCTCTGCGATCTGGCGCGCCGGCTGCATCATCCGCGCGGCCTTCCTCGACCGGATCCGCGCCGCGTACGACGCCCGCCCCGATCTGCCGAGCCTGCTGTCCGACGAGACGTTCGCCCGGGAGATCGCGGCGGCCCAGGACGACTGGCGCGAGGTGCTGGCCGCGGCGGTACGGCAGGGTGTGCCGACGCCGGGCTTCGCGGCGGCCCTGTCCTACTACGACGGGCTGCGCGCCCCCCGGCTGCCCGCGGCGCTCACCCAGGGGCAGCGGGACTTCTTCGGGGCGCACACGTATCGCAGGGTGGACCGGGAGGGGGCGTTCCACACGTTGTGGGGCGGGGATCGGAGCGAGGTGTCGGCGTAGCGCTGCGGCGTGGGCGGGGGCGGGGGCGGGGGGCGCCCTAGTAC
Source organism: Streptomyces sp. NPDC093018 (assembly GCF_040684035.1). Taxonomy (NCBI): domain Bacteria; kingdom Bacillati; phylum Actinomycetota; class Actinomycetes; order Kitasatosporales; family Streptomycetaceae; genus Streptomyces; species Streptomyces sp. NPDC093018. The sequence continues at coordinate 85 of NZ_JBFBFF010000006.1, read as the reverse complement.
TGCAACGGTGTTTGCCGTGACTGATGGCCAGGTTGGTCGTTGGTGTGGTTATGGGTGGGGACCTTGCTGATGTCAGGTTGTGGGC